>JBMORL010000021.1:0-28213 GCA_049322335.1 Bacteroidota bacterium | reverse complement strand
TGGTTGGATCTTCTGCTGAAGAGGTGAAACCGTTAGGTCCGGTCCAGGAATAAGTGGCTCCCGCTACTGTGTTGGCGGTAAGATTTATCGGGTTGCCGGTACATACCGGTGAATTGCTTCCTGCTGTAGCCGTGGGCGCATTGCTCACTGTAACCGCAACCGTAGAAGTAGCAGAACAACTTCCAAGTGTAATCGTTACCGTGTAATTACCACTCATAGCCGTGGTAGAAGAAGGACGTGATGGATCTTCAAGTGAAGAGGTGTATCCTCCCGGGCCGGTCCAGGCATAAGTGGCGCCAGCAACGGCGTTCGCGGTTAAATTTAATGTTGTGCCTGCGCAAACAGGAGAATTACTTCCGGCTGTTGCTGTGGGCGAAGTGTTGACTGTAACGTTGGTGCTATTGGTGGAAGAACAACTTCCAACCGTAATGGTTACCGTATACGTTCCCGACATCGCTGTGGTAGAAGAAGCAATGGTTGGGTCTTCTGCTGAAGAGGTGAAACCGTTAGGCCCCGTCCAGGAATAAGTGGCTCCTGCTACAGTATTAGCGGTAAGGTTTATCGGGTTTCCTGAACAAACGGGAGAATTGCTTCCTGCTGTGGCTGTGGGCGCATTGCTCACTGTAACCGCAACCGTAGAAGTAGCAGAACAACTTCCAAGTGTAATCGTTACTGTGTAATTACCACTCATAGCAGTAGTGGCTGAGGGACGTGTAGGATCTTCGAGTGAAGAGGTGTATCCTCCGGGGCCGGTCCATGCATAAGTGGCACCAGCAACGGTGTTCGCGGTTAAATTTAATGTTGTTCCTGCGCAAACAGGAGAGTTACTTCCTGCTGTTGCTGTTGGCGAAGTATTTACCGTTACATTGACAGAAGAAGTAGCCGTACATGTTCCTACAGTAATTACAACTGTATAAGTTCCGCTCATCGCAGTAGTCGAAGAAGCAATAGTCGGATCTTCTGCTGAAGAGGTGAAACCGTTAGGTCCGGTCCACGAATACGTGGCGCCCGCAACTGTGTTTGCTGTAAGGTTTATCGGATTACCGGAACAAACCGGTGAATTACTTCCCGCTGTAGCTGTCGGTGCATTATTAACAGTAACTGCTACCGTAGAAGAAGCTGAACAACCATTTGCGGTAATGGTAACCGTATAATTTCCGCTCATGGCGGTTGTGGCTGATGGTCGTGAAGGATCTTCAACTGCAGAGGTGTATCCACCCGGCCCTGTCCAGGAATAAGTGGCACCGGCAACCGTATTTGCTGTTAAGTTAAGTGTTGTTCCCGAACATACCGGTGAGTTGCTTCCGGCTGTTGCTGTCGGTGTTGTATTTACAACCACAGTGGTAGTGGAAGCTACTGACGTACATCCACCGGCCGTTATAGTCAGAGTATACGTTCCGGCATTCACTGTTCCCGCAGACGCAATAGTCGGGTCTTCAAGAGTGGAAGTAAATCCATTGGGGCCGGTCCAGGAATAGGTGGCTCCGGCAACCGTATTTCCGGTTAAGTTTATCGGGTTTCCTGTACATACCGGTGAATTACTTCCGGCTGTTGCTGTTGGTGCTGTATTTACCACTACATTGGTGGCAGATGCCGTTGACGCACATCCGCTAGCCGTTATAGTAAGTGAGTATGTTCCTGCGTTTACAGTTGCGGCTGAAGCAATGGTTGGATCTTCGAGGGTGGAAGTAAATCCATTGGGGCCGGTCCAGGAATAGGTGGCTCCGGCAACCGTATTTCCGGTTAAATTTATCGGGCTTCCCGTACATACCGGTGAATTACTTCCGGCTGTTGCTGTTGGCGTTGTATTCACCACAACGTTGGTGGCAGATGCTGCTGACGTACATCCGCTGGCCGTTATAGTAAGTGAATAGGTTCCCGCCATTGCTGTTGTAGCTGATGGCCTTGTGGGGTCTTCAAGTGTAGAAGTAAATCCACCGGGACCCGTCCAGGAATAGGTGGCACCGGCAACTGTATTTCCCGTAAGGTTAATTGTTGCTCCTGTACATACCGGAGAATTACTTCCGGCTGTTGCTGTTGGTGTTGTATTTACAACCACATTGGTAGTGGAAGCGACTGACGTACATCCGTTGGACGTTATAGTGAGTGTATAGGTTCCCGCGTTCACGGTTCCCGCAGAAGCAATGGTTGGATCTTCGAGGGTGGAAGTAAACCCATTCGGGCCGGTCCAGGAATAAGTCGCTCCTGCTACTGTATTTCCCGTCAGGTTAATGGGATTGCCGGTACATACCGGTGAATTACTTCCGGCTGTTGCTGTTGGTGTTGTATTTACCACAACGTTGGCAGAGGATGCTGCTGACGTACATCCGTTGGCCGTTATGGTTACGGTATACGTTCCCGCCATTGCTGTTGTGGCGGAAGGACGGGTTGGATCTTCCAGTGTAGAGGTAAAACCTCCCGGGCCGGTCCAGGAATAAGTGGCTCCTGCTACGGTATTAGCGGTAAGGTTAATTGTATTTCCTGTACAAACCGGTGAATTGCTGCCAGCTGTAGCAGCAGGAACAGCATTTACCGTTATGTAATTGTTTTGTGTAAGGGTATTGCTTCCGCTTGCGTTGGTAGCAGTGAGAGTAACGTTATATGTTCCCGGAGTGTTATAGGTAACTGTTGGATTTTGCAAAGTAGAGGTCGCGGGTGTGCCTCCGGGGAAAGTCCAGCTCCAGCTGGTGGGTGTATTGGTAGAATTGTCTGTGAATGTTACCGATTGCCCTGCGCATATTGTTGTCGGAGATCCGGTAAATGAGGCTACAGGCGGGGAGCCTCCTCCTACACCGGTGATATTTACGTTGTCAATATAAAGCGCCTGTCCGTATCTTCCGTGGTTGCGGAAAGCGATCATCACATTGGGTTGTCCCACGTAGGTATTCAGACTTACCGTTTCGTTTCTCCACTGCGTTGTAGTTGGTGTAAAAATGGAAGCGGTAACATTTGCTCCCCCGTTGGTGGCCAGTGTTGTTCCGCCTTTAATGAAAACCTGGGTAAATGTCTGGCCGCAATCAGTAGATACAAGAACGGAAAGCGTATCACTGTAGGTAGCGTCATATCTTGCATAAGCCACATCAAACGTAAGTGTGGCACTCGTTAGTCCGCTGAAACTGTATTTTGGCGTCCACATCATATCGCGCGCTCCTCCGTCATCATAGTTGTAGTTATTGAACATCGCACAGGCGGTACTCGTTCCATAAGCGCCTAAAGTTCCGTTACGTTCCCATGTAAGCGCATTAAGGTTAACGTCTACAATGGCCCATCCTGCAGGGGCAAAAGCTGCTGCTTCAAATCCTTCAACTAACGGTAATGCCGTTGGTGTAGATACGGTGATGTAGGCCGTTTTGGTTTCAGTATCACTTCCGTTGGCATTGGTGGCCGTAAGTGTAACTGTATATGTTCCCGGAGTATTCCATACAATAGAGGGGTTTTGTGCTGTGGAAGTATTGGGTGTTCCGCCTCCACCGAAAGTCCAGCTCCAGCTGGTGGGTGAGTAGGTGGAAATATCCGTGAAGTTTACTGTTTGCCCGACACATACTGAAGTTCTGTCGGCTGTAAAATCTGCAACAGGAGGATTAGTCCCGGGCGAATACAGATCCGACTCCCACGTTCCTCTTCCAAATGTTCCTGCTCTTATTTTTCCTGTAGCATAATAAATTTCAAGATCTCTTACAATTACATTGGGGAGTCCGGTGAGATAGGGTTGCCATGTGGTGAGCGAACCATCACGATAATACACTCCCACATCTGTTCCAACATACACTCCGTCACCCGATCCGTTTTGATAAACAATACAGTTGACAGGAAGATTAGGTAAACCGGTGGAATAATTGGTCCATGTTGTTCCTCCATTGGTAGATAAGAAAACTTTATTCCCTGACGAATATCCGGAGAACGTTACATACACACGGTTGGGATCAGTGGGGCTTATTTCCACGTATGTCAATGCAGCGCTGCCCACCGGAAGTGTTCCGGTAATATTTGTCCAGTTGGTTCCGCCATTGGTTGTTTTGAAAACGGCATTTGATTTTACCGTGTAAAGAATCTGGTTATTGGAAGGGGCAATATCAAATTCAACCACGGTGTTGGTTCCGGTAAGCGTTCCTACCTGTGCCCAGTTGGTTCCCTGGTTGGTGGAACGGAACATTTGCTGGTATCCGGCATAAAGTGTATTTGCGGTAGTGGGATCCTGGTGCCAGGGCGCTTCCCACGCTGCTGTTCCGGTTAAACCGGTAATGATATTTGTCCAGGCTCCTCCACCATTGGTAGAACGCTGAAAATCTCCATTTACATAAGCAGCGTAATACGTGTTATTGTTGGTTCGGTCTATAAAACATTGCATGCCATCTCCTCCGTATACTTCAGTCCACGTGACGCCATTCATACGGTTGGTTCCGTTATCCTGGTGCCCTGCTAAAAGGAGCGTAGCGTTAGATGTGGATAATCCTATTTCATATTGTTGTGCTATTTGCATTCCGGTACTGATATCGCTCCATGCACCACCACTATTGGTGGTTCTGAAAACACCTCCGTCATTCCCCGAGAGGTAAGTGGTTCCGTTTCCGGGAAGGAAAATAAGATCGTGAATATCTGCGTGAACATAAGGAGCGCCTGTTCCGGTCCAGTGGCCGTTGAGTGTCCAGTTGGTTCCTCCGTTGGTGGATCTCCAGATATTGATCCCGCCAACAATAACTACATCCTGGTTGGTAGGAGAAGCGGCAATGGCAAGATCATACCAACCCTGTCCGCCCGTATCACCACCTGTAGACGACCAGCCTAAGAGGTTAGGAGAAGTAGACCGTGTGGTAAACGTGGTTCCGTTATCAACAGACCGGTAGACACCAATAAACCCATAGTTCGTGGAATTGGCGGCAATCATATACACATACGCGGTATTGGCATCAGTAGTAGCAATAGCAAGCCGGCCAACGTTAGTTGCCGGAACACCTGCTGTTATCTGTGCAAAACTGGTTCCCCCGTTGGTGGATTTCCAGAAAGTCGTTCCGCAGGCATAAACAGTATTGGGATCGGTGGGCCGGAATTCCATATCCATAAAGTTTCCGGTTTGTACCTGTGCCCAGCTGGTTCCCCCGTTGGCTGTTCTGTAAATACCATTGCTGGTTGCTGCTAAAAGCACCTGGGGGTTAGATGGATTAATCAAAAGGCGCGAAATCGTTCTTCCCTGGTTTACGGTCCATGATAAACCGGTGGTATTCCATGTAACTCCTCCATCGGTTGATTTGAGCACGCCTATACTGTAAGTATCTCCTGCGTCACCATCACCGGTAGCCAGGTACCTGATTTGAGTGTTGGTGGGATCGATGGCAATATCGGTGCAGCCGATTACCGCCAGCTGATCGGTATTGGTAGACCACGAAGCACCGTTATTGGTAGACACCCACAATCCTCCTGCGGGTGCGCAGGCAAAAATTGTAGTGGGTGTTCCCGGCATAAAACGAACAGCGTTAATTCTTCCTGCCCCTCCGCCAATGGGAGCACCGGTGGGACCAAGAGGCGTCCAGTTAGCCGCTCTTTCATTGGCCAGTAAATCGGGATGCTGTTGCGCCCATTTCTGGTATTCGTCTTTGGCGCGATATGCGTCTTTTACATCTCCTTTTGGAAAAACACGGGGTTCAACAAAATTTTCCCATCTGCGAAAAACCTTGTATCCTTTTCCTCTTTCATAAGGACGGTTGGCCCAATAGCTGTTAAACTCTTCCTGTGTTTCATAAAAGTTAACATCAGGATTTTTCATCATCTCTACCCATTGCTGGGAAAAAGCGGTGAAAGAAAAAAGAAGGAAAAAAAGCGCGGAGGCAGAACGTAAGGCTTTTTTCATGGGCCGTTGGTTTTAAAGATATCCCGAAGTTTAATAATTATTTACCAGATATACAACCCAAAAGACAACCTGAATTTGGAAACATCCGTCAGCAGTTAATAACTCTTTGATTTCTAATTACAATCTTTCCGGCTCTGCATATTTCTTTTTGTTAAATTTACAACAAAGGGTTTAAAAAACACAGTGTTTTCAAGGGTTTCAGCGGGCTTTTATCACATATACCGGCATGGCCATACAACTATTTTTCAACACCTGTAAAACAACACTAATACGGTGAACGTTAGTTAAATGATCCGGTTAATGCGCCACATTTTGTCTGCAAACTACTTTACTATTATCTGAATTTATTTCCGGGACAGAAAAGCATTATGAATATCGTGGTCAAAAAATTTCAGCCGCAAATGAATGGCCGGGAATATTTGTTGTATATTTATTACCATGAAAGTTTTTGTGTTTGTATTCACAACATTGTATTATTTGTGTAGCAGTTGCTTCAACTACTGCTGCGGAAATTCAAAAGACACGTCCTTTACTTTATACTTTCAGAAAAACCCGGTTGTCGTTTCTGTTCGTTATCCTTCGGCTGAGGCCAGGGGAAACCTTTTGTTACTGCACGGCTGGAATCTTCCCCCGCAGCAATGGTGTGAAAAAACCGGGTTTTGTAAAACCGCTCTTGATTCGGGATTTGTACTTATCATCCCTTCATTGGGAAAAACCACTTATCATTATGAACAATATCCTGAAACTATTTCCAAATACAGGATATGGCCAACGCGCAAGTGGATGTATGATACACTGCTTACACATTTGCAGAATAATTTTTCAGTGTTACAATCCGGCCAAAATAACTTTGTTGCCGGTATTTCCACAGGGGGAAGGGGAGCTTCTTTATTTGCGCTCGAAAACCCTGAAATTTTCAACGCCTGCGCTGCTCTTTCGGCTGATTTCGATCAAACAAAAATTCCGGATGAGCCTATCAACAACGGATATTACGGAAGTTTTAAAAAATTTCCCAAACGCTGGGCCGGGCGGGATAATATTTATAACCGGGCCGGTGAATTCAGGGTGCCCATATTCATTGCTCATGGAAAAAAAGATGCTGTTTGTCCCTTCAGTCAATCAGAAAGTTTTTATAAAAAACTCGTTTCCACAGGTAAAACAGCGGTTGAATTTTTTTCTGATCCTGATGGTGGCCACGACTACTTTTTCTGGGAAAAAACCAGCGATAAAATGATTCGCTTTTTTATCCGCCATGCTAAATAGAAATTTAGTATCTTGGTCGGATGCGGAAAATTTTTTTCTATACTGTTTTTATTCTCTTCTGTTGTCTTTCGGTTCGTGCACAGGTTTATAATTTTAAAAACTATAGCCTGGATGAGGGGCTTTCGCAATCGCAGGTTTATGCACTTACACAAGATCAGCAGGGATTTTTATGGATTGCCACACAAGGAGGGGGGCTGAACTGTTTCAACGGAAAGACATTCAGGGTTTATAAAAAAGAAAATGGCCTGAATCATAATGTTGTTTATTCCGTTCTCTGTGATTCAAAAGGCAATTTGTGGGTGGGAACATATTCGGGTTTAAACCGTTTTTCGGGGGGAAAGTTTGAAAAATTTAATGGTTATGAGGGTGTTCGCGATGACGGTATTTTGGAGCTAAAAGAAGATTCGCAAGGACGAATATGGGTCGGAACCCGGCAGAGTGGCGTAATTGTATATAATGGCCGTCAATTTGAAAAATATTCTATCAACGATGGATTGGGTTTTAGTAAAGTAAACTCTTTGTTTGAAAGCCGTGACGGAAAAATGTGGGTAGGATCACTTGAATATGGTATTGCCTATCATGAAAACGGAAAAGTAATTAATGTCACCGAAAAATTTGGCCTTCCTTCCAAAACCATTTATGATATCACCGAAGATCACGGGGGAAATCTCCTGGTATTTACCGATAACGGAGTCTTTTATTTATCGGGTGATGAATTCAAGCCCTATAATACACAGCTTCCCCCGCTTGATATTACACAAGTGATAAAAGACAAACAGAAAAATTTCTGGATTGCTGCGGCAGGAAAAGGATTATGGAGAATAGGCACAAATGAAAAGCTAACATGGTTCAATGAAGATAACGGGCTGCCCACTAACTATCTCCTGGCGTTATTTGAAGACAGCGGAGGAAATTTATGGATAGGAACAGACGGTTCTGGAATTTCGCGTTTCGGAGGGGAATCGTTTGTACATTTTAATAAATATTCGGGGTTGCCCGGTAACATGGTTAAAGACGTGATGCAGGATGTTCTTTCCAATATATGGATAGGTACAGAAAATGGCCTGGTGTGCCATAACGGAAAAACATTTTCGTATTACACCTCGGAATCCGGTCACCTGTGTGACAATAACGTTCTGGCCATATACGAAGATGTGGCAGGAAACATCTGGACCTCCACCAGTGGCGGGGTAAGTCGTTTTTCGGATAATAAAAAAGAATGTTTCGGAGAAGCTGTTCCCTCTGTTACTTTTTGTTTTTTCCAGGATAAATCTCGCGCTATGTGGCTGGGAACGTTAAAGGGCGTGTGGAAATATGACGGAACTAATTTTTTCCCTTTTCATGAAGAGGTTTTTTCGGGCATACCGGTGTATACTATCAGGCAGGATGTCCGGGGAAAAATAATTATCTGCTCCGCCCGCGGTTACAGCGTAGTGAATGGCGATGAGCTTATGCACTACAAAATAGCGGATGAATACGGGAGCAAAGAAGTATATGATTTCTATGATGATTCAAGAGGCAACCGGTGGTTTCTTACCAATAACAGTATTTCTGTGTTGCGTTCTGATAACAGTTACGACCATATACGGACGCAGGAAGGTTTGTCTTCCGATAATCTTTACACCATGATTTATTATGACAATGCGTTGTGGGTGGGCTCAGATAATGGTATTGATAAAATTTCACTTTCAGAAAAAGGCGAATTAACTTCTGTACGTCACTTTGGCAAGGGAGACGGGTTTACGGGAATTGAATGCAATATTAATGCCGGGCTCGCTGATGAAAAAGGAAATCTTTGGTTTGGCACCATAAAAGGATTAACCCGCTATACTCCAACCGATGCTCCCGTCAGCAAAAATCCACCGCAGGTGGTACTAACGGGCATCAGGCTGCTGTATCAACCGGTTGACTGGAGAAAAAACTATCCGGAGACGGGAAATTATTACCTGGTTCCGGAAAAACTCAGGCTTCGCTATAATGACAATCACCTTACTTTTGATTTTATTGCCTTTGATTATAAAAACCCTGAAAGGATAAAATACCAGTTTATGCTGGAAGGCTTCGATGACGGGTGGTCGCCCGAATCGTATGAAAATTTTGCCACTTACTCTAATCTTCCACCGGGTAAATATACATTCAGGGTAAGGGCGGGAAATGGTGACGGCCACTGGAGTGATGCCATCTCTTATTCCTTTTCTATTTCTTCCCCGTTTTGGAAAAGCAACTGGTTTTTTCTTTTGCTTTCTTCTTCCATTGTTGTTTTTGTTTATGGATTTATCGTTGTCCGCACCAGGCGCCTGAGGCTGGCCAAACGCAAACTCGAAGAAAAAGTAAGAATAAGAACCGCTGAACTGAATGAACAAAAAACCGAATTGCAAAAATTATCTATCGTTGCCTCACGCATGCATGACGGTGTATTAATTTGCGATCGTGAAGGAAATATCGAATGGTTTAACCACGCGTTCTACCGCCTTTCGGGATATAACAAGGAAGAATTTGAAAAAAGCCAATATGGAAAATGCAAAACACTGGTGGAGTTAAGTTCAAGAGCAGATATGCCCTTCTTTCTTGAAAAACTTAAAACGCATAACGAGCCCATCGTTTATGATTCTACACACACATCCAAAACAGGAACGCTGGTATGGACGCGCGGATCGCTGGCTCCTATTTACGATCAAAACGGTTTGCAAAAAATTGTTGCCATTTATACGGATATCACCGACCGCAAAAATGCCGAGCTGGCGCTGGAACAATCCAATAAAGATTTTCTTGACAGCGTACGTTATGCCCGCAGAATTCAGGAAGCTATTTTTCCTCCTGTGAATAAGTTGAACGAATCTTTCCCTGAATCATTTATCCTGTATAAACCAAGAGACATTGTAAGCGGAGATTTCTATTGGTTCAGCAAAGTGAATAAAATGTTTGTGTTTGCGGTATCTGATTGTACGGGTCATGGTGTTCCGGGGGCATTTATGAGTATGATTGGAAACGAATACCTGCACCAGATTGTAAACAACAAAAATGTGTCGAGGGCCGAACAGGTGTTGCATTTGCTCGACCGCCAGGTGATGGCCGCGCTGCATCAGGAAGGCGACAACAAAGAAGCAAAAGACGGAATGGATGTTGCTTTTTGTGCTATTGATACCGAAACCATGGAGGCACAATTTTCAGGCGCCAATATTCCCCTGTATCTTCTTCGAAATAATGAAATCACCGAGCTGGAACCACTGAAAGAATCCATAGGCGGATATCAATATGATGAAAAACGATTCTTTTCACACGCCATTCAGTTGCAAAAAGGAGATGCGTTATATATGTGTACAGACGGGTTGCTTGACCAGTTTGGCGGACCCCTGGGAAAAAAATTTATGAAAAAAAATCTCAAACAACTGTTGGTGGATATCCAGCCGTTGCCCATGAAAGATCAAAAAAGCCGCATTGAACAGGAATTTGAGAAATGGAAAGGAGAATTAAAGCAGGTGGATGACATTTTGTTAATTGGTATACGTATATAATCCGTTTCGCCCAATTCTTTTATCTTCGTGGAAAATTATTGCTATTCGTATTTCTTCCTATATCGTTTTTTTCCTCCTTTCGCTTACAACAGCGGCACAGGATAATCTCCTGCATACTTACCTGGAAAAAATAAAATCACCCGATAGCCGGATAAAGCTCAAGGCGTATGCGGAACTGATGGATTTTTATACAGGATATAAACCTGATTCAGCTATTTATTACGGAAAAGAAGCTCTTCAACACGCGGGAACAAAAGAAGAAAAAGCGAAAATTCTTTCCTACACCGGATTAGCTCACAATTACACCGGTGATTTCAAAAAAGCCCTCGAATGCCAGCTGGAAGCAAAAAAAATATTTGGCGATTCGGATGACCGCCAAACACTGGCCATTATATACCATAATACAGGAATTGCGTATGATTACCTGGGCGAATACGACAAATCGCTTGAACATCATTTTAAAAGTTTGTCTATTCGCAAATCAGAAAACAATCTTTCGGGATGTCAGACCTCATTAAGTAATATCGGTTTGGTATACTACTTCAAAGGTGATTTCAACAACGCTATAAAATTTCTTTTTTCTTCCATGGAAGTAGCTTCTTACCTGGGTAACGAGTTGGGGCTTGCCGGAGTAAAAACCAATATCGGACTGGTGTACCAGGCGCAGGGTGAATATCAAAAAGAGCTGCAGATACAGCTGGAAGCACAGGAAATTTATGAAAAAATGGGCCACCCACAGGATCTTGCCATGGGATACAACAACATTGGTTCGGCCATGATGGATCTTCAAAAATGGGACGAGGCCATTGCCTGGCATAAAAAATCGCTGGAAAAGAAAAAAATTATTGGCGACAACGTGGGCATCACCATGTCTATGCAAAATCTCGGGCTTTGCTATATGAAAACCGACAGCCTCGAACAGGCAGAAAAAATTTCGCTGGATGGATTTGCGATGGCCGCACAACAGGATGATCCCGCCAACAAAATAGAATTAGCCAATACGCTTGCCTCTATTTATATCCGCAAAAAAGATGTTGTTAATGCTGAAAAATTTCTGAATGAAGGAATTAAAGTTTCCAGGGAATATACTTATGTGAGGATTGAAAAACTTTACATGACCGCTTCCCAGGTATACGAACTAAAAGGCGATTATAAATCAGCATTGAAATTCCTGGAACGTCACCATGAAATTGTTGACAGCATAAGTAACAAGAAAGACCATGAATTGATGGTAAGAAAAGAAATGGAAGCAGAATTTCGCGACCAGCAACACAAAATAGAACTTGAACAAATACAAAAAGAAGAACAGGAAAAACTTAAACGGGAAACTGAAAAGCAACGCCAGCGGTTTATCAATATTCTTTTTATTTCCGGAATTTGCAGTTTGCTTATTGTTGTTTTTGTTGTGCTTAAAAATTACCGCGAAAAGAAAAGAGCCAACACGGCACTTACCGAACGAAATACAGTAATAAGCAGGCAAAACGCAGAAATCTCGGCACAAAAACACGTCATTGAAGAAAAAAACAAAGACATTACCGACAGTATTCAATACGCGAAACGATTACAGGATGCTATTCTTCCTCCTTCCGAAAAAATGAATGCTGCTTTTTCCGATTATTTTATTCTGTATAAACCCAAAGACATTGTAAGTGGTGATTTTTACTGGTTTGAACAGATAAATAAAAAAATTCTGTTTGCCGTGGTGGATTGTACCGGCCATGGGGTTCCGGGAGGGTTTGTAAGCATTGTGGCCCATAATGCCCTTAACCGTGCGGTAAAGGAATTCAAACTAACGGATCCCGCACTGATACTGGATAAAATATCAGAACTGGTGGAAGAAAGTTTTCGTCAAAATGAAAACAAAGAGATACGTGACGGCATGGATATTTCTCTCTGCGTGCTGGATACAGAAAAGAATTTGCTGCAATGGGCGGGTGCAAATAACCCGTTATGGATAGTACGAAAGGGACAAGGGGACAAGGGGCAGGAGACAAGTAATAAAACCTCAAAATCAGAATCCACCTTATCCCTGGCGGCTCATGACTTTTGTCTCAAAGAAATCAAGCCCGACAAACAGCCCATCGGATTATTTGAAGACAGAAAACCGTTTTCTCAGCACGCTATGGAACTGAAACCAGGTGACGCATTGTATCTTTTCAGTGATGGATACGCAGACCAGTTTGGCGGGCCTGCAGGAAAAAAATTCAAATATGCCCAATTGAAAGAAATCATTCTTGCTTCCGTTAATTTTCCTATGAACGAACAAAAGAAAATATTAGATAACGCTTTTGAACACTGGAGAAAGTGGAAAAACAATTCAGAAAATATCACCGATCTTGAACAAATTGATGATGTTTGCGTGATAGGAATTCGTATATGAAACAAAATCTAAATAACGCAAAGTCACGATGGAGACAAAGCAATTTAAGATTGCTTTCGTCTCTCATTGACGATGTATGTTTAATGGGAGTAAGAATATGAAAAAAGGTGTTGCCATACTGGGATCAACCGGTTCTATCGGAACACAGGCGCTGGATGTGATCGAAAAAAATCCTGATTTTTTTTCTGTTGAACTGCTTACCGCCAATAAAAACGCAGCACTGTTAATTGAACAGGCCAAAAAATTCAAACCTGACGTGATAGTAATTGCTGATGAATCGCAATACGCTTTCGTTAAAGACGCGTTAAAAAATGAAGAGATAAAAGTTTATGCCGGTATTTCCTCCATCTGCCAGTGTGTGCAATTTTCTTCTGTTGATATTGTGCTGACCGCTATGGTAGGCTATTCGGGATTGCAGCCTACGATTGCTGCTGTTAAAGCCGGGAAAAATATTGCGCTGGCCAACAAAGAAACCCTTGTGGTGGCCGGTGAACTTATCACAAAACTTTGTAAAGAAAATGGCGTAAATATTTATCCGGTGGACTCGGAACACTCGGCTATTTTTCAATGCCTGGCAGGAGAATTTCAAAATCCTGTTGAAAAAATTTATCTCACCGCTTCGGGCGGCCCGTTCAGGGGAATGAAAAAGGAACAACTTGAAAAAGTGACGCGTGAGCAGGCCCTTAAACACCCCAACTGGAATATGGGCGCTAAAATCACCATTGATTCGGCCACCATGATGAACAAGGGCCTGGAAGTAATTGAAGCCAAATGGCTATTCGGATTAAAAAAAGAACAAATTGATGTTATCGTTCATCCGCAGTCCGTTATACACAGCATGGTTCAGTTTGCCGATGGAAGCATGAAAGCACAAATGGGGCTGCCTGATATGCGCCTTCCTATCCAGTATGCACTGGGTTATCCGAAAAGAATGGCCAATTCATATCAACGATTCGACTTTTTAAAATATCCTTCGCTTACTTTCGAAAAACCTGATACGGAAAATTTCAGGAATCTTTCACTGGCTTATGCCGCCCTCGAAAAAGGAGGCAACGCACCCTGTGTGCTGAACGCTTCAAACGAAGTTGCTGTTCAGTTATTTCTCGAAGAAAAAATTTCATTTACTGATATTTTCCGCCTGAACGAAAATTCACTGGAAAAGTATCATCATATTGCGCATCCGTCTTATGAGGATTATGTGCAAAGCGACAATGAAACAAGGAAAAAAGCATTGGCTTTTGTCTAGCCTGTTAAGTGGCATCAGCCGTTGTCTTCTATCCTCCCATCACAAAAATCTTCGCATTGTTTTTTTCATCGGGCTCGGTGATATTGTCATCAACATCAAGTGTTATTTTTATTTCACAGTTCGGATCATATATCCAGTAGTTAAAAACTTTTAATTCTATCACATATAACTCTCCCGGGGCAAGCGCAGGAATCACTGCCCAGCTTTCAAAATAAGCATCGTTGGCAGAGGGATCTTTTTCATAATAGCTTTCGTCTGCAATATCCAGTTCGTATCCTTTCAACCCCTCCGCAGCCGCCTGTGTGCGGTTAAGATCCACGTCTGTCATTTTAGCATTGGTTTCCACGCTTTGCACCGATCCTTTGTTTCGTATAATTACCAGCACACGTGTTCCGGCAATTTCATCCACGTAGTCGGGCATCATTACTTTTTCAATCACCAGGTCGGCATGATTTTTTTTGCCCTTGTTTTCCTGTTTTTTTTCCGGTTTATTATAATACACCGGCTCCTGGATAAGTGAAGTTTCTTCTGTTTCATATTCATCTGTTCCTTCATAGCAGGATGATTCATACATGCCGATATAATCAAAAATAATCTGCAGGGCCTCTTCCCTGAAATTATTGATGGTAATTTCTTCTGCTTCGCGCATGGAATGCATCACCTGGTAAACCATACACCAGTCAGAATCCATTGCGTATTGCGAAACAATTAATCCCAGCACTACAGCATGTGTTCTTGTTTTTTCTTTCAGGTAAGAATGAAACGCCAGCGAATATCCTTTCAGCGGCTGGAAATAATCGCTCATCGCCTGCATATAGCCCAACACCAGCATTTCATCGGTGGTAAGTTTTTCTGTGCCCGGATACATTTCGGGTTCATCGCCCCTGAATACAAACACCGAATCGAAAAAGGCCTGGGTGAGATTGTATTTTGTTTTAAGATGTGCGATATAGGCTGTAATATGTTCTGTTTTTCCCCAGGAAAGGGCGTTTACCACTGCTATTTTCTGGTCGATCGGGTGTGCCCCGTCAAAAAAAGCAATGGTTTCCTTATCAAATTTGCCTTCGGAAGCCTTGTTTACAACCGGTACATCATTGTAGACGGCATAAAAATCAGTGGATGTTAGCGGAGAATCGGCCAATAAACGATTGACAAACAGCAGGGCGGGAAGCAGGAACAATAGTTTTTTCATGGGTTTTTGTGTTGATGAGTATGAAACGCTGAAGCGGGCTTAAAGTTATAGGTTGATTACCGTATTTGTCCTTTTGCCCGCAAAGAAAACCGTTTCTGCATTCTCCCGCTATGACTTGGCTTATTTTGTTACTTTTGCAGCCTTACTTATTTTCACATGGATTTTTGGATAAAAGCGGGACAATTAATACTTAGTTTGTCAATACTCATTGTGTTGCACGAGCTGGGCCATTTTATTCCCGCGCGTTTATTTAAAACCCGTGTCGAAAAATTTTACCTGTTTTTCAATCCATGGTTTTCGCTGTTTAAGTTTAAAAAGGGCGAAACAGAGTGGGGCCTTGGCTGGCTTCCGCTGGGAGGATATGTGAAGATCGCAGGGATGATTGATGAAAGCATGGACAAGGAACAGATGAAACTTCCCCCGCAGCCCTGGGAATTTCGTGCCAAACCAGCGTGGCAGCGCCTCATTATCATGATTGGTGGCGTTACTGTAAACCTCATCCTCGGGTTCATTATTTACATTTTTATTCTTTTCACGTGGGGAAAAGATCAACTTCCGCTTTCGGAAATGAAATACGGGGTGGAGTGTGATTCGCTGGCCATGAAATATGGTTTTCAGCATGGCGATAAAATTATTTCAATAGAAGGTGAGGTGCCCGAAGATTTCCAGGGGATTAACCGCGAAATTCTGCTGAATGATGCGCGCGCCATTGAAGTTGAACGCAATGGATCGAGGCAAACCATCACGCTTCCTGATGACATCGTTTATGAAATGATAGAAAGCGGAACGAAGGGCTTGTTTTTTGCTCCTGTTCCTTCTGTTATTGATTCTGTAGTGGCAGGCGAACCGGCAGAAAAAGCAGGAATAAAAACAGGGGACAGTATTATTGCCATCAATGGAAAACCCACCCGTTTTTTTACCGATGTGGCCCTGTCCATCAACAGCGAAAAAAACAAAGAAATCACTATCGACCTATACCGCGGAAATGAATTGCTTACTTTAAAAGTAACCACTACCGAAAACGGAACCATTGGCATAGCCCCGAAAAAACCAAAAGATATTTATCATTTCAACCATATTGAATACGGATTTTTTGCTGCCATTCCTGCCGGTATAACGGATGGCGCACAAACGTTGCGCGATTACGTCTTTTCCCTTCGCTTTTTATTCTCTTCGGCAGGAGCTAAAAGTATCGGTGGATTTGGTTCCATTGGCGGGTTGTTTCCTTCCTCCTGGGACTGGCACCAGTTCTGGAAACTCACCGCGTTTATTTCCATTATACTGGCTTTTATGAATCTTTTACCTATCCCGGCTCTTGATGGCGGACACGTGTTGTTTCTTATTATTGAAATGATACGCGGAAAAGCACCTTCTCAAAAAGTGCTGGAAGTGGCTCAGATGATTGGCATGATTTTCCTGCTGGGATTGCTGCTGTATGCCAACGGAAACGATATCGTAAAGCTGTTTAATTAACTTTTCCCTGTTCATTCATTGCCCCGGAAGGGAAAAATAAGGCCCGCTATTCGCTTTAATTTTGGGTATTAACCTTTACCTTATGCGAAAACTGCTTTTATCCTTCCTGTGCCTGCCGCTTTTATCAACCGCGCAAAACAACACCTTTATTGAAAAGGAAAAGGTGAATATAACGGAAGACACCTTGCCGCAGCGGGGAAAAACTATTCTCGTTATTCCTTTCGAGCCCAAAATGTATATGAGCCAGATCGATAAGGAAGTGGGTGCTTATAACGGGCTTACATTTGAACAGGTGAACGAAAAAATGAGACAAAACCTGGTAGAATCGGTGGCCTTTCGTACAGATGAAACCCTCGACTCGTATTGCCTTTATTCCACCCGCATCGATAGCATCAAAAAAGAATTACATTATGTGTATTCATCGGTAGAATATGTTTACGAACCCCTCCCTGCCGAACCGAAAGAAAAAACTACAGAAGATAAAACGAAAACAAAAGAAGAAAATAAAAAACCTTTCGGAAAAATTACCCTTAAGCGCGAGCCACAAAACGCAGAAAACAAAACACAAACACCCGATCCCGGAACACGTATAGAAAACGGGCAGATCGTTTCTTCAGAAGACAACCGTGAAAAATTCATGGATGTAACCGTTCTGAATAAAAATCTTTTCAACGAGCTGAACAAATACTACAATGCCGATCATTTTCTTTTCATTAACCAGCTGGATATTATTTTTTCCTCCGAATCCACCCGGCAGGTGCGCATAAAGGTTCATTATTCGTTTTTTGATTTAAATGGCAAAAAACTTTCTTCCGGTGCTGTAACCGGGATGATGCCCGTGGGCATCTACGACCTCAGCAAAATCAGAAATGATTACTTCTATCCCCTGGCCATACAAATGAATGAGAAAATCAAAACTTCACTGGGACTGATGGTGAAGAATTGAGCCGGGAACAGAACTACTAAGGTATAGAGGAGCAGGGGGAATGGATGGAATCGGGTTGATTTTTCCCAAATTCTGCAATAAATTTTGAATGTTTCTTCCGGCTTAAAATTCTTTCCAAAATCCTCTCCGGCTCCGTGTGAATTTTCCTCCGTGGTTTTTTCTCCCAAATTCCGCAATAAAATGTTTTATGCTCATTCCGGGTTTATCCGGTTTTTCTCTGTCTCCCTTTTTCTTAAATACCTGCCAACTATTTCCTAAATTTGCCATAAATTCATACTTATGGCAGAAGTAGCATCTCCCAGCGGAATTTCATCCGTTTTAGATCAACTGGGTATCAAAGAAAAAAACAGCGGTGCGTCCACCGGTTCTTACTGGTTTTCTACCCGCGGGGAAGAAATAAAATCATTTTCTCCTGTTGATGGTTCATATATCGGCTCCATTTTGTCGGCTTCTGAAGTAGACTACGAAGCTGCCGTTCTGAAAGCCGGTGAGGCTTTTAAAATATGGCGAAATGTTCCCGCCCCAAAAAGAGGAGAAGTAATCCGTCAACTGGGTGAAGAACTGCGTAAACACAAAAACGATCTCGGAAAGCTGGTTTCGTGGGAAATGGGAAAATCATTGCAGGAAGGACTGGGTGAAGTACAGGAAATGATCGATATCTGCGACTTTGCCGTAGGATTATCGCGCCAGCTAAATGGGCTTACCATGCACAGCGAGCGTCCGCTTCACCGTATGTATGAACAATATCATCCGCTGGGAATAGTAGGAATTATTTCTGCTTTTAATTTTCCGGTAGCCGTTTGGTCGTGGAACACCGCTCTTGCCTGGGTGTGCGGAGATGTTTGTATCTGGAAACCTTCAGAAAAAACTCCTCTCTGTGCCGTGGCCTGCCAGAATATTACTGCCGAAGTATTTAAAAAAAATAATGTCCCCGAAGGCGTTTCCTGTCTCGTAATCGGTGACTACAAAATAGGAGAGCTGCTTTCGGGTGATAAACGTGTTCCGCTTATCTCTGCAACAGGTTCTACACGAATGGGAAAAGCAGTTGGGGCTTCCGTAGGTGCCCGCCTCGGAAAATCACTGCTGGAACTGGGGGGAAACAATGCTATCATCATTACCGAAAATGCCGATATGAATATCGCTATCCGCGCTGTTGTTTTTGGCGCTGTAGGAACAGCTGGTCAGCGTTGTACCTCCACACGAAGACTTATCATCCACGAATCGGTATACGAAATAGTAAAGTCTAAGCTCGTTGCCGCCTATTCGCAACTGAAAATCGGCAATCCTTTGGATCAAAATAACCACGTTGGGCCCCTGATTGACAAAGCGGCTGTAACGATGTATGAAAAAGCACTGGCAGAAGCGAAAAAAGAAGGGGGAAAAACAGTGGTAGAAGGTGGCGTTCTTTCCGGTGCCGGCTACGAATCAGGATGCTATGTAAAACCCGCCATCATCGAAGCTAAAAATCACTATAAAATTGTTCAGGAAGAAACATTTGCGCCTATCCTTTATATTATGCCTTACAAAACCACCGAAGAAGCTATAGAAATGCAGAACGGTGTGGTCCAGGGACTGTCGTCAGCTATTATGACCAACCATTTGCGTGAGGCCGAAAAATTCCTTTCCTGTGCCGGATCGGATTGTGGTATCGCCAATGTAAATATCGGCACATCAGGGGCTGAGATAGGAGGCGCATTCGGAGGTGAAAAAGAAACCGGGGGAGGAAGAGAATCGGGGTCGGACGCCTGGAAAATATATATGCGCAGGCAAACCAATACCATAAATTACGGAAATGAATTACCTTTGGCACAAGGAATAAAATTTGATATCTAAACACCACGTCATGGAAAGAAAAGAAGCTGAACGACTGGCCCACAACATTGGCCAGGAATATGTAAAAAACGGGGCCAGCGAAAAAGTGATCAATGATCTTAAAACACTTCGCAATTACTTTATTGAAATAAAAGATCCCACCCTTACCAAGATCGTGCGCCTTACCTACGAACACCTGGAAAATAATGGTGAATTCGATCTCGTGCTCGAAGACTTTGATCCGGAAGAAGGGGGAAATCCATTTGAATATTTTATGCAACTGGTTTGTGCATACGACAACACGTATAACCGCGAAGAGCTGAATGAGTACAAGGAAAAACTCATGGAGCTCAACTAAGCTTTTGGACCTCGCCCAAAAGCTGTGTGGGATTTGAGCGAAGCACAATCCCACACCACATCACCGGGGATTTGCAATCCCCGGAAATACAGTTGACGTTTTCAGGAAAGTTTAGTTATACTTTTTATTTTTTGCAGAACAGGCGAAATAATCTCTACATCCAGCAATCCATTTTCTCCCTTATAATTCCTTGCCGAGCTGAATAAATAATCCTCTTCCTTTTCAACTATCATCGCCCTAACCGGATTCTGATGAATGTAATTGATCTTTTGCCAGGTAACCTCAGGTGAATAAACCTCAATAGCATGATTTCCGTCCTGCCAGAATTTGTAATCTCTTATTTTTTTATTGTATTTGCCCGCATAATAAAACCGGTTTAACATCCATTCCCTTCTGCTTTCCGGTTGAAACATAATCTGCTCTACCAGTTTTTTAGACGTGAATTTTTTGAAATCACGAATAGTGTCGGATAATTTGTATCCCTGCCTGCAATTAACTATCATGTGAAGATGATTCGACATAAGGCACCATGCGAATATTTCAAGTCCTTTGTTTTGCTGACAATATTTTAATGAATCAACCAATAAAAATTTGTGATTGGATCGGGTAAATACATCAACGTGATCGATAACCGTGCAGGTAAGGAAATAGGTTTTTTCTGTGCGGATATTATATCGTAATCCGGTGAAACGGGAATAGTCTTTCATTTTTTGCTTTTCGTTTTGCGGGATTATAAATCCCGGGTGACGTGGTGCGGGATTGCGCTTCGCTGAAATCCCGCACAGCCGCACATGTGCGGCTGTCTGACATCGTCTGGCAAAAATAGATACGAAATTTTTTATTGGCAATACAGTAAAAACACGTATTCTTTTTCAGGCTATGGCCTCAAAAATTCCAAAACGCTGCGAAGGATTTCAGTAAAGTGCAATCCCTGTTTTTAACGATTGTTTATGACTGTAAAAATTATTTTCCCGAACAACCTGCCTTCTTCTTCGACTGTAATAATATAATTTCCATCAGGAAAACCGGGTAACAATATCCTGGTTTCATTTTTTTCGATTGATCCTTCTTTCATTAATTTTCCGACAGGATTAAAAATATTATATGTGGTTTTTCCATTTGGATATTTGATCCGGAAAATATTTATATCAATGTATTCATTGGCAGGATTGGGATATAAAATAATTTCTGCAGGGCGATCTATTTCGTCAACCGAAAGACAGTTTTCTGCATATAAAATATGGGTAACCGAATCGGTACATCCGTTTGCGTTTTCAACTAACAGATCAATCATTACTGTTCCTGCAGAAGGAAAAGTAAAAGATGGGGACGGCAACAGGGATGTGTCGCCATATGAAGTTGTCCATGAATAATTAATCTGGCTTCCAGTGGGAAACGTGCTTTGATTTATGGGTGATATAATAGTGTTGGTACAAACTGTGTCGCTTACATAAAACTCTGCATAAGTAATTCCCGCACAAACTTCGTTTACTGTTGTGCTTAAACAACCGGATGAATCGCTGGCTGTTAACAAAACATCATAGCATCCGTCAACGGAATAATTATAAGATGGCGAGAACAAATTACTGGTGTCGTTTGAAAAAAGTGACGTATCAAAATCCCAAAAGTAAAAATCTCCTGTTCCGGTATTGGTAAACTGCACATTACCGGATGCACAATCTACGACTGAAACAAAATCAGCTACCGGCATTGGCGGACAATTGATCACAACCAATCTCATGTCGCGATAGATAGTCCCGATTTTTATTCCGTTCCTGTATTCATCACATCTTATTCCACCGGTAAAATAACCGAGATTATCCGGAATACCGTGAATGATGCCGGATGAATTGATACGAAGCGAATCGGTTCCGTTCAGGTTCAAAACATTTTCTGAATGATAGGGCGAAATAAAAGGAACAAGTGAAAAAACCGGCTGCCCCCCTGAAAAACTCAGATCGTTAGGGGTTGTGTAATCAATATCATTAAACGGGTGATAAAATGAATAAGCCAAGCTGTCGCCATCTGTATCATAAGCAGAACAGTTATAGTTTACATCATATCCCAAACAAAAATACAGCGGGGGATCAATGTTCCATTCAGGAGAATTATTATTTCCATAAACATTTTTATCGGGAATAAACGTATAAAATCCTTCTCCAACAGTTGTGGGTTGGTTGATGCTTTGAATTCCATTATACCGGCAACAGGTTTCCAGGTAAAGATGATATCCTCCGGGAATATATGGGATGTTTACAGTATCGGAATACAGCACTTTATTCAGCCAATAACAACTGTCGATTACGCAGGGACCCTGGTAAGGTTGAATAGGGATAATACTGATCCGGTTCAAAATATAAGAAGTAAAATAGGTTCCTGAAGAATCGTATAATTCCACCGCGTACATCATCGCTGGCTGAATGGGTGTGGGAAATTCACATAGCGATCCATTATGATATATAATCAGGTTCAGCGCATAAGAATTACCACCCAAATATTTGTAGGTGATAGTTCCTCCCAGTAAATGAGTGCTGTTTGCGGGAAACGATAAAAAGAGAAATAATAAAATGTATAAAAAGCTTTTCATGCCGTTTCGGTTATTGTCTGAACAACGTCACCGATCCGTTAAGATCATATTCTTTATTATCAATACCGGTAGCTTTTATAATATAGTAATACGTTCCTTCGGGAACATCATCTCCGCCCTGTTTTTTTCCATTCCATCCTTGTGTTACATCCGTAGTGCGCCACATCTCTTGTCCCCAGCGGTTGAAAACGACACAATCAAATTGAGTGATATAAAGATTATCCGTAATAAACTCATCGTTTACGCCATCCCCGTTAGGTGAAAAAACGTTGGGAACAATGAGCATGGATTCTTCCAGCACGTTTATCGTTAAATAAGCCGTATCGCTGCATCCGCCCGCATTCACGGCTATCAGTGTAACGGTATAAACTCCGGGAGCGATATAATTATTGCTTACAGACGACACATCATTGGTAACAGCTGTGTTTCCATCCCCAAAATCCCAGAAAAAATTACTGGTGTTTTGGCTGGTATTGGTAAAGGTAACGGGCAGCGGATATACGCCACTGGTGGGGTTGGCCGTCATTCCCGCCAGCATGTTGTTGATCTGGCCAACCGTTACACTTCCGTTAGCTGTGCACCCGTTGGCATCGGTAACGGTTACAGAATAATTTCCTGATCCGATATTGGCAGCGGTGGCTGTTGTCTGGCTTCCGGCTGCTGCATTCCATTGATAAGTATAAGGCCCGGTTCCTCCTGAAGGAGTAACAGTAGCTGTTCCGTCTGTCATTCCACAAATGGCATCGGTGGAAGAAGTGATTAAAGAAATGGCGGTTGGTTCACTGATTATTGCTGTATCAGTAGTTGTACAGTTATTGGTGTCGGTAATAGTAACAATGTATGTTCCTGCTCCTACATTGTTTGTAGTAGCTGAAGTTCCTCCACCGTTAGTCCATGAATAGGTATAGGGTGATGTTCCTCCTGATGGTGTTGCAGTAGCGTTTCCGTCTGTTCCTCCGTTGCACGAAACATCATTCACGGAAATGGCTGAAGATAATCCTGTGGCGGGTTCATTAATGGTTACTGAGTCTGTTCCGGTACACCCCAGTGAATCGGTAGCGGTAACGGTGTATGTATCGGCCGTAAGATTGGTGGCTGTTGAGGTGTTTTGTGCGGTGGGTGTCCAGTTGAAAGTATAGGTACTTCCGTTGCCACCTGTTGCCACTGCGGTAGCGGATCCGTTATTTCCTCCAAAACACAATACATCATTCACATTAATAAAACTAACGGTTACCGGGTTAGGTTCGGTAAGATTTACGCTGGCGTTGTCCTGGCATCCGTCTGAATCGGTAACCACTACAGTGTGCGTTCCGGGCGTTAATCCTGTTGCCGTAGAATCGGTGGAAGAAGATGGCGACCATGAAAAGGTATAGGGCCCCAGTCCTCCTGTAAAACTTACAGACGCGCTTCCGTCATTAGCTCCGTTGCATGAAATATTCTGAAACGAACCAATACTTACATTCATGTTGTTGTTGTCAACAATTACAAATGTAGTATCGTTGGAGCATCCCAGGGTAAGATCAGTAACGGTTACCGTATAACTTCCAACACCTAACGATGTGGCTGTTTGCGTAGTTTGATTTCCGGCTGCCGCATCCCATTGCCAGGAGTAATTTCCGGAGCCCCCGTTTACCAATGCGGTAGCTGTTCCGGTAGGGCCGGAGCAGGATGTATTAACCGTTGTGGATCCTGCAAAATTAAATGGGGGATTTACCACTACACGAACAGTATCCCTGAATATCTGCCCGCTGCACAAATCCTGGATGGAGGCAATATAATCGGTGGTTACGGTAGGTGAAACAGAAACCGAAGCTCCTGTACCCACAGGGTTTCCGGCAAGATCAGTCCATGTGATGGTTCCCGAAGCGCCCAGCACAACCGGATTAAACGGAATATTGGTAATAGTATATGCGTTTATTCCGTTGGGTGTAAAATTGGTTCCTTCCAGGTTAGCTGTCCACTGAACCGGTGAGTTTCTTCCGGCATTTACATCTGCTAATGTCCCGTTGGAGTTATGCATGGCATGTATAGCTCTTCCTCCGTTCCATCCTGCACAAAGAGGTTTGTTGATGATATGTGTTTCCACCATGTTGCCGCTTTCATGCAGTTGAATCTGGCTGGAGAAATTGAGATTGGTGCAACTGAACATGGGAACATTACAATATTCCACAACAAAAATCCGGTTGGGTGCTGTTCCTGTAAGCGCATACCTAACTGTTCCGCCTATTCCCGGGTTAATGTCCTGCCAGGGGCCCATTGTTGTATTGAGCGGATTACCCGCATTTGGGACGGGATTGTTGATGGCCCAGGGAGAATATCCTCCGGCATTGGTTAGATCGAATGAAATATAGTTGTTGGAAGAGATCAGGCATTGGGTATAAGTGTTGCCGTAAAAAGTAAATGGAAAACCAATATTGATAATTCCTGAAAACTGGTCGTCTGAAAGTGTAAGGTTGGTGGGAGATACGCTGGTTAGTGTTGCGGTAAGTGTAGTGGATCCCCCGCAAATGGTATCATCGGGCCCTGCAGAAATTTGTGCCCGCGAAAGGACAAATGAGAAAACGGAAAAGAATAAAAGAATATATTTTTTCATATTTTTATTTTTTTACCACATTCATTAATTCATTGATAGGATAGGTTTGCCCTTTGTAAATAAATTTTTCGGTGCCGAAAGTAAGCAGCATTTTATGAATATAGATTACCTGCACTTCGTGTGTAAAATCGAGTGTACATTCCCACGCCCCTTCGTATGCGCTGTCAACCATAAACGACACATCTTTTGTGGTAAGCTTCATGTATGCTGCGTATTTTTCAGCTTCTGCTTTCACAAAATTCATTTGCTCTTCCCCGGCAAACAGAATAAATTCTGCTTTGCTTCCGGTAGTGGTTTTAGCCACAAGGTCTTTCCGGTCATCTATCAAAGCAGTAACCGGTATTTGCGCAAATCCATTCAGCGTTAGTACGCTGAATAAAATAAAGAAAAACTTTTTCATAATTTATCTTAATAAGGTAAGAATTCCTTTTTCGTCATATACTACGCCATCATATCCTTCGGCATAGATCTCATAATAATACGTTCCTTCGGAGCATTTTATTCCCGAGGGAAAGGTAAATCCGTCCCAAAAACCATTGGGTCCGTTCCATACATGCACAATTTCCCCGTAGCGGTTATAAATAGTGGCGGTCATGATTTTTATTCCTACTCCCGCAGGCTGAAATATATCGTTTATATCATCAAGATTGGGTGAAAATACATTGGGAATAGTAAGCGAAGATGTTCCTCCTACGGTAATAATAACGGTGGCCGTACTTGTGCAGGCGCCATCGGTTACAGTAAGGGTGGTGGTATATGTTCCTGCCGATGTGAACGTATGAGAAGTATCTGTAACGCTAACTACCGGGGTGCCGTCTCCAAAATCCCATTGAGAGGAAGAAAAGCTGAAAGAGGAATTGGAAAAATCAACCGTAAGCGGAAAAAAACCGCTGATGGTTGATACAGAAAGAGAGGCCGATAAAAAGGAAGAGGCTCCTACGGTAACTGTATCAATAACGCTGCAGGGAGCTGCTGATTGCACAACAATGATATAGGTGCCGGGCGCCAGGTTAGTATAGGTATTGGACGCGTTGAAAGTCGTGCCCCCATCAATACTGAACTGAAAAGGAGCGGTTCCCCCGGAAATGTTAATAACGATCATTCCGTCTGCAGTATTCAGGCAGGTGGCCGGGGTAACGTTAATAGAGTCAATAGTTGGGCAGGCCACAGACCGGTTGATAACCAGCGACATCAATAGAACCAGTAAAAAAATGCCATTTTTCATTGGGCGAAGGCTTATTAACATGACGCCTCTTTCACAAATTTAGTTGCTTTTCCGGGTATTATCAAGGGGCAGCAGGAAAGTATGCAAACAGGTTAGCCCGGAAATGGGTTTTTCGGCTTTTTTCCCCCTTAGGGCATTCTGAAGGATTTTCAGTGAAAAAACAGCTGAATTATGTGTAAAAAGCCTTGTTTTTGATGATATAACGGTTCTTTTGAACCGGTTTAAGAGACTTTCGCAAAGCTGGTCGTTGCCTTTTTCGAGATGTATGGTTATTTCCATTACCCTTGCCCAAAGTGATAGCTGGTGATTATCGTGGTAGGTAAGGCCGGCCAGTTTTTTAATCGCCACCGCATGATCTTTCTTTGCAAAAGCTGCCAGTGCCAGAAGAAAATCTTTTCTGAATTCATTTTGCTCTGAAAATTTTATTTTCTGGATCTCTTTCACATCACATTTCATCCGGTCTTTTTCTGCCTGGGCCAGTAACCGGAAAAAATGGGAGTAAAACACATGGAGTTCGTCAGAAGAAGAAATCAGTGGCTTTGCTTTTTCTGCCAGTTCACCGGCAGGAAAACCGAAATGAAAATGATGTAAAACATCAATAAAAACTACTTTTTCATTCAGCTTTTTGTGATCAGGAATGGATTTTATTTTTCTTACCGATTCTTTTGCGCGTTGCAAAACAGCGTTGAATTTTTCCCTTTCATAAAAAACAAATCTTGCCCGGGCCACCAGGTATTCGGCTTCTTCGGGCATTCCGGCCGACAGGCCAATAAGCGCCTCCGCTTCTTCTTCATGCAAAATAAGTGCACCCAGCTCCTGCGTTAACTCACGGTCTTCAAATTCCAGCAGCGAAAGCAATTCATATATTCTTGATAATTCTCCGTGATAATTTTTTTGAATCAAGCCGTTTTTAATTACCAGCAACTGCCGCAGCTGTGTTATTTCTTTTTTGGTGTGGGTGTATGACCTCAGCTGAATCTCCCTGTCGATGGCTTCTGCATAAATACTTCTGTTGCTGTTTTTGGAAAGCTCTGCGCTCTTTTGCACATACCGGAAAAGTATTTCAGGTGAAGAATGGTTATAAATTTCTGATAACAGATGATTTCTTTCGGCCAAATTTACCGAAAGGAAATTCTTTATTTTGATGTTCTCAATTTCCTTTACCGAAAAATCAATGAACCTGCGCTGAATTTTATCCTGCTCGGCAGCGTTGTATTTTTTATCATATAATCGTTTCGAACATTTATCGAGGTATTCTGAAAATTCTTTTTTTCCCGCATACGAAGACTTCATCAGTTCATAAAGGGCGAGGTGCCGTTTGTCTCCCGACCGTTTACAGGAATTAAGCACCTGGTGGCGCTCGGCTTTATTCAGCTCGTCTATGAGAAGTTGCAGTGATTTTCCTTTCATATTCCTATCAACACCGGTTGGTAATAAACTTTTTCAGGGCTTGCTTTTTCGCGGTTTAAACATACTACCTTTAGCTTTTCTTAAAAAGATGAATGAGTAAAAGTAATCCACATAAAAGTCTTAAAAAACTAAGACAGGATCTCCGCAGGGATATCCTTGTTTTTTTCAGTGAAAACCCCGACCGGTCGTTTAATTACAAGCAGATTTCTTCGGCTCTTACCATTTCTGATATCGAAATGCGTGTTATGGTCCAGGAAATACTGGAAGAGCTAAAAGAAGAAGACAAGCTGAGGGAAAGCGACCGGGGGCGGTATGTGTTTAAACCGGGAAAAAGATATTTTGAAGGAACTATTGAAATTACCGCCAGG
>JBMORL010000020.1:0-175311 GCA_049322335.1 Bacteroidota bacterium | reverse complement strand
GAAAACGGAAGATCATTGCAGATGAAAACAGTTTCCACCCGGTCGATTCCGGATGAGTATTTGGAGAAGATTATGATTGAGGAGTTTTATTGATGAAAAGATTAAAAAAATGATAAATAAATAATTTATTCAAAGAATATTTGGGCAATATTCCTCGTCTTATCTCTCTTTGTCTTACATCTCTTAGTTTGTCATTTCCCCGCTTAACATCTCTCCATCTGGCATCTCCCCGTCTACCACCACGACCTTTGCTTCGCTGTGCGCCTGCGCTGAAGCTTCAGCGTAAGCTATGCAAAAGCGAAGAAAGCGCGCGGCAAGTCTCCCGCCTAATACCAAACTGATTTATTAAATAGGCCAATAACTGGTATTATGCCGAATGAAATTCTTCAAAAAAACAGACCATGATGAATTTCACTTCGGTATAACATCTCCCCTCCGCTATCAACACCCGTTGAAAAAATTCTTTCTGTGGCTGGAAGCAAATCCATTCCTTTGCATAAAATTTAGCAGCAATGAATGTTCTTATTTTGGGGTCGGGCGGGCGCGAACATGCTTTTGCCTGGAAAATCGCACAAAGCTCACAACTCGAAAAACTGTTTATCGCCCCCGGAAACGCAGGTACTTCACAGCATGCTGTTAACGTTAACCTGGCAGTAAATGATTTTAAGGGCATCAAAAAATTTGTACTCGAAAACAATATTCAGCTTGTGATCGTAGGCCCTGAAGACCCGCTGGTAAATGGTATTTACGATTTTTTTGCCGGTGATGAAGAACTCAAAAATACTTCGCTCATAGGCCCGTCAAAAGAAGGGGCCCAACTGGAAGGAAGTAAAGCCTTTGCCAAGGCATTCATGCAGCGACACGATATTCCCACTGCAAAATACTCCGGTTTTACTGCAGATGAGTTAAAAGAAGGTGAAGCTTTTCTCGATGGATTAAAACCGCCTTATGTGTTAAAAGCCGATGGACTGGCTGCCGGAAAAGGAGTTTTGATCCTCGATGATCTTAAAGCCGCAAAAAAAGAATTGAAAAGCATGCTCGGTGGAAAATTTGGTGAAGCCGGAAAAAAAGTGGTGATCGAACAATTTTTGAAAGGCATAGAAGTTTCTGTTTTTGTTCTCACAGACGGACATTCCTACAAAATTCTTCCCGAAGCGAAAGATTACAAACGTATTGGCGAAGGTGATAAAGGATTGAACACCGGTGGAATGGGAGCCGTTTCTCCCGTACCGTTTGCCGACCGCGAATTCATGGATAAAGTGGATAACAGAATCATTATTCCCACTATTAAAGGATTACAAAGCGAAAATATTTCCTACAAGGGATTTATTTTCATCGGGCTGATGAATGTAAATGGAGAACCCTATGTGATAGAATACAACTGCCGCATGGGCGATCCTGAAACCGAAGTAGTGATCCCCAGGATTAAATCCGACCTTCTTGACCTGTTTGAAGGAGTAGCCACGGGAACGTTATCTGAACGTGATATACAGTTTGATGAAAAAACAGCGGTTACGGTTGTGCTCGTATCAGGTGGTTATCCCGAGGAGTATGAAAAAGGAAAAACCATTTCCGGCCTCGAAACAGTGAGCGATTCCATAGTGTTTCATGCGGGCACCGCAGAAAAAGGAGGAAAAACGGTTACTAACGGTGGACGGGTTTTAGCAGTTACATCCTACGGAAAAGATATCGAATCGGCACTGGAAAAATCGCTGGCCAATGCAGGAGCTGTTTCATTTGATAAAAAATATTTCCGGAAAGATATCGGGCAGGATTTAATAAAAATGCCCCAGCAGGCTTAGCTACCGGGGCGGTTCACTATTTTTTCAGAAAAATTATTTCAGCTGGTTGGGATTTTCAGCGGCTGCTTTATTATACTTGCGTTGTTCATTCAGCCAGTAAAACAATCCTAAAAACCCGATAACAATAAAAATAACATTTGGATTTACGGCCATATTTCCAAAGAACTCCAGTATTCCGAAGGTCCACAAAAAAAGGTCTCCGAGGGGGTATGCTATCCAATCCATAAAAAATGATTTTATACCGCAAATATAAAGGTTTGCGCCAACCGGCAAAATGATATTTGCTGTCATCGTTTTTTTGCCCCTATCTTTGTCAGGTGATCCTGAGATTTTACCGCAGTAATCAGCCGGTTATCGCCTTTTCGGTGCCGGTGGCCGCCCTTTTTGCCATGATTCTCTATTTTGCCGGTAATTATTCTGGTTTTCAGTATTCAGGATCGGCAATAATCCCTTCCCTCGATGGCCCTTTTTTGTCCAACTGGCCTTTTGTAAGCCAGGCGGTTGCCCTATTACTGGTGATTTTCCAGGCCCTCTACTTTAACCGCATTATTTCCGAACAGGAAGTATTTGATAAAATCACGTTCATTCCCTCATTTGTTTATGTGGTAATGTCATCGGCTCTTTCGGTAAACGGAATGCTCACCGGGCTGCTATTGTCCATCACTTTTTTGCTTTTTTCGTTGGATAAAGTACTTTCTGTTTACCGGCAGGTTTCCTCCAAACACGAAGCGTTTATTGCAGGCTTGTGGGCAGGTGTGGCTGTTTTGTTTTTTGTTCCGGCACTACTGTTTATTTTATTTATCTGGATAGCTATCAGTGTGCTAAAACGATCTAACTGGAGAGAGTGGATTCTGGCACTGGCGGGAACGTTGCTGCCATTGTTTTTTCTTATGTCGTTTCGCTATGCATTTACGGGTGAAACAGCAATTAAAATACGCACATTTATACATGTATCGCCCGGAGAGTTTCCTTTTTTATTTCAAAATGAAATCCATGCCATGATGCTGGTGCTTTTTTCGTTCCTGTTGCTGGCGTCTTTGGGTTCGTGGCTGGCGCGTATGTCGGGTACAGTAATGAAAACACGCAGGCAGCGACAGGTGTTGTTGCTGTATTTTGTTTTTGGCGTCTGTTCGGCACTGGCAGGGTGGTTCACCGGAAACACTTTTTCATGCATTATGCTAATTGTTCCTTTTTCTGTATTTATATCTTCCTGGTTGGTTCATTCAAAAGTGGGATGGATAGCTGACGGATTATTCTATATTTTTTGCCTGTTGTTAGTAACAAGTGTGGCTATTAACGGAAAATTAATTGACCTGTCGTTCCTCTTTTTGTAACTTTGCCTTGTAAAATTATAGCGATGAAATTTGGTGTGGTTATTTTTCCCGGCTCCAATTGTGATGAAGACATGGTGTATGTATTACAACACATCATGGGGCAAAAAACAGAACGGCTATGGCACAAAGACAAAGACCTGAAGGGCTGTGATTTTATTGTGCTTCCCGGTGGATTTTCTTATGGCGACTATCTTCGTTCGGGAGCCATTGCGCGGTTTTCACCTATTATGGAGAAAGTAATTACCCATGCCCAAAAAGGCGGATATTTATTTGGTGTTTGCAACGGGTTCCAGGTGCTTACCGAAGCACAGCTTGTGCCCGGGGCATTGCTGCACAATACCGAAAGAAAATTTATTTGTAAAAATGTATTTATAAAACCCGAAACCACCGACACATTAATTACTTCGGGACTGGAGATGAACAGGGGATACAAAATTCCAATTGCACACGGAGAAGGAAATTATTATACTGATGCCGATACGCTGAAAAAAATGAAAAAGAACGGACAGATACTTTTCCGCTATTGTAATGAGAATGGTGAAGTAACTCCCGAAGCCAATCCCAATGGTTCGATGGAAAATATTGCAGGAGTGTGTAATGAACGCAAAAACGTTTTCGGAATGATGCCGCATCCTGAAAGGGCTTCGGATACAGAACTGGGAAATACCGATGGGAAACATATTTTTCAATCGATTGTGAGTATGGTAATGAGCTGAGAGAATTACGAATTAAGAGTTACGAATTACGAATATAGAATAACTGCAAACCAAACAAACTTTAAATTCTGAACCTGAAACTTCAAACCTTAAATCTGAAACCATGAAACCAATTTTCAAATTTTTTATCGGATCATTGCTGGCGGTTTTTATTTTGCAAAGCTGCGGAACATCAAAATTCGGCAAATCACATTACAAACACCGCGACTGGGTGTGGGTGGGAAGTGAAAAAAATGAAGAGGCTGTTGTAAATGAAACGGGAAAAACAGATGATGTAAAAGAAGAGCCGGTGCAGAAAATCCAGTTAAGGAAACCTGAGAAACCTGCCGTTTACCCCAATCCCGTTATAGAAGAAGAGAAAAAAACTGAAAACACAGTTTCCGAAAATGTTTTGACAGAAAAAACAACTGTGGATGAAATAAAAACAGAGGAAGCAGAAAACGGTTCTGTATCCGTTGCTGAAAATGAAACTACAGACGACACAAAAGACGAACAGGCTGCAAATGCAGACGCAGACACCATGTTTATCCTGATGATTATTTTTGCATTTTTTCTTCCCCCACTGGCTGTATATCTGAAAGAACAGGCTTCCGGGATGTTCTGGATAACTCTTGTCCTTTGTTTACTGGCAGGTGGATTCGGAATAGGTATTTACGGTGGATTATGGGGCTTATGGGGAGTGGCCGTTGTGCTTGCCCTGCTGAGAGTATTAGATATTATTTAAGAAAAATATAATCTTAAAAGTCCCCGTTACTGAAAAGTGACGGGGATTTTTGTTTATCAGTCAAAGTATTTTCGACAAGAAAAAACAGCTATTCTTTACTCATAAAAATGCATTTCTTCGATGTATTGATATACCGGATCGGTTAAAAGATAACGCACATCTTTTTTTTCTTTTATGGCTTTGCGGATAAAACTCGATGACACTTTCATTACCGGTGCGTCACAGTGAACAACCTGAGGGTGGTTTTCATATTGACTTTCCCTGGGATGATCTTTCATTTCTTCTTTTTCCTGTTCGGTATACACGCGCGGGTAAACAAAAAGTTTGTGATGCAAAATAATCTGCTCATGATTTTTCCATTTGTGAAATGAACGGAGGTTATCTTCTCCCATGATAAGGGAAAATTCATGCTGCGGATATTTTTCTTTCAGGTGTGCTAATGTGTTAACGGTGTAGGAAGGTTTGTCAAGATGAAACTCAATATCCGAAACCTGTAATTTATTGTTGTCTTCAATTCCTCTTCTCACCAGGTTTAGCCTGTGATAATCGGCCAGCAGCGAATTTTTATCTTTCAGCGGATTTTGGGGTGTAACCACCAGCCACACTTTATCCAGTTCTGTATAATCGGCCATGTAGTTGGCAATGATGAGGTGGCCAACGTGAATGGGATTAAATGTGCCGAAATACAAACCTATTTTCATTTTAAGAATTTGGATTTTGGAAGGTTGAAATTTTAAGAGTCCAGAAATTTTTTTACTACTTTATCCGCTTCAGCAAATGCGGTTTCCAGTTTTTCGTTCAGCAAAACATAATCAAATTTATCCGCAAACAACATTTCTTTTTCTGCTTTTCCTATTCTGCGTGCAATGCTTTCGGGTGTTTCGGTGTGGCGTTGTTTTAATCTTTCTTCAAGGTGTTTTATGCTGGGCGCTTTTACAAAAACCGATAAAGCTTTATCCTCAAAAATCTTTTTTAAATTCATTCCGCCTACCACGTCCACATCAAATATCACATGTTTACCTGCTTTCCATATTCGTTCAATCTCTGATTTTAATGTGCCGTAAAAATTGTCTTTATACACTTCTTCCCATTCCAGGAATTCACCTGCGGCTATTTTTTTTCTGAATTGATCCACAGTAAGAAAATAATAATCTTCCCCTTCTTTTTCATTCGGGCGAATGCTCCTGCTGCAGGCCGAAACTGAAAACTCAAGCGATGGAAATTTTTCCAGCAAATGATGTACAATGGTTGTTTTTCCTGCGCCTGATGGAGCGGAGAAAATTACACATTTACCGGAAACCATCCTGTTATCCATTAATCTTTAATAAATGATTTAATCTTCAGCCTCACAATATATTCAACACCTGTTCTTTTATCTTCTCCAGCTCATCTTTCATTAACACTACCAGTTTCTGCATTTCAGCATGGCTGGCTTTCGACCCCAGCGTATTGATCTCACGTCCCATTTCCTGTGAAATAAATCCCAGTTTTCTTCCTGCATTGGTCTCATTTTTCATAGTATCGGTAAAATAATCGCAGTGGGTTTTAAGCCTTAGTTTTTCTTCGCTTACATCCAGCTTTTCGATGTAATAAATCAGCTCCTGTTCAAACCGGTTTTTATCAATGTTTTCCTGTTGCAGCCATTCATTCAGCGATTTTTGTATTTTATCACGCACTGCGGATATACGTTGTTGATCATATACTTCAGTCTTTTTGAGGCAATCAAGTATAGACGCTACACGGTTGTTCAGGTCTTTTTCAAGTTTTTCACCTTCCGATTTTCTGAACCCGGAGAAAGCATTCAGGGCTTCATTCACCAGCTGAAGAATGGTTTTCCATTCGTTTTCATCAGCCTCCTTTTTTTCACTGGTTACCACTTCGGGCATGCGTAATACGGCAGCCAGCGTTTGTTCGGTGACCGTTATATCCAACTCTTCTCCCATTTGTTTGATCTCGCTGATATACGCTTTGGCAACATCTTTATTCAGGGAAAATAATTTTTCTTCCCCGAGGTTTTCGTAATAAATACTGATATCGGTTTTCCCGCGTTCAATTTTTTGTGCCGCTGCATTTTTCAGTTCCATTTCCTTGTCGCGAAATGCTGACGGAATACGGAGACTCATGTCCAGCTGTTTGCTGTTAACTGACCGCACTTCCACGGTGATTTTTTTATTTCCATAAGTTCCGGAAGCTTTTCCGAAACCGGTCATCGATTGAATCATATGGCTAATTTAGGTAAAGGTAATCATTATCGCCAAAGACGCTTTTCATTGGGCAAGCTTACCATGTAAACCCCTGCAAAAATGGTAAGGGTACTGATTATTTTTATCCAGTCGGGGTGGTCCTCCCCGGCCATCATGGCAACAGTTGTTGATAATACCGGCTGAAGGTAAATATATGCACTTACCACCGAAGGACTAAGCCGTTGAAGGCCGTACATATTAAGCAGGTAGGCAAAAAAGGTGGAGCCCACTACCACAAAAACAACCGATCCCCAGATGAATCCGTCAAACTGCTGCCATTGTATTTCATTAAATTCTGTCCATCCCACCGGTATCACCATCACCCACCCGAAAGCAAAAACCCACATCATCACCGTTACCGGGTTATATTTTCCCATCAGCGGTTTAATAATTACAAGGTAGATGGCATAACTCAATGCATTAATAAAAGTGAGCACATCACCAAAAAGATCACCTGAAATTTTTTGATTTACAGGTTTTAAAAACAACAGTGTTGAGGCGCCTGCCAAACCAATCAGAATTCCCGTAAAACGAAGCGGTGAAACAGGATCTTTCAGCCATATCCATGCAATCAGTAATACAAGAATAGGATTGGTGACCATAATAATGCTGGAATTGATAGGAGAAGTGAGGTTTAATCCCCAGAAAAACAAACACTGGTTTATAGCTACACCGAACAATCCTCCCAAAAACAACAGCCCGATATCTTTTTTGTCAATTTTTTCCCTGAACAAAACCAGCCAAACCAAAAAAATGAGAATCAATGCTCCGCCTGCACGAATAACAATAAAACCAAACGGACGGATGTATTCAGGCATCACCTTTTTTGCCACAGTGTAATTGATGCCATAAATAACATTGGCCAAAAAAACTGAAATATGTGCAAAAAGATGTTTAGGCATGGGGTGGTGGAGGTTGAAGGTTGTAAAGTTGAAAGTTTTTTAAAATAACCTTCAACTTTTAACCTTCAACTTTATAACTCTCTTCAAAGCTTCGGTGGTTTTTGGAGCATTTCCTATAAAAATTTCGTTACCGATAACGGCTACCGGCCGTCTTAAAAAAGTGTATTCTTCCAGGATGTATTTCCGGTAATCTTTTTCAGTGAGTTTCATTTTGTTGAGCCCCAGTGCGCGGTATTTCAATGCCACACGGCTAAAAAGAGCCTCATAACTTCCTGCCCGGTTTTTCATTTCATCAAGTTGCGCGGGAGTTATTTTTTCGGTTTTTATATCCTGCAACACAACGTCTTTTCCGGGTTTTATTTCATTAAGAATGCGCTGGCAGGTGGAGCAGGAGGATAAGTGATAAATTTTTTTCATCTTTCGGGAAAATTTGGTGATGCCTGGAAGGCTGGTAAAGTTACGCACACTTTGAATGAACACGAAATAAAACCAAAAATATCATATAATTCAATCCTAACACCCGCAGGGTCGGCCAGGACAGGCTGTACTTAAATGAAATTAAAACAGAAAAACAGTTGGTAAACGAATCCGAAATAAAAAAATCATTCAGCAGGTGGAGGGTACTGATACCTGTGTTGATCGGTCTTGGCGTGGCTGTTTATTTTATTTACGGAGCAGTTACACAGGTAGAATTTATTAAAACAGAAAAAGGACAAGGTGAGTATAGCTGGAAAGATGCCAATAACAATGGAATAGTTGATTTTACCAGCGAAGAAGAATTTATTGCTGATCCGAAATCAGGTGAATATAAAAAACAATCGTTTTCGGAAGCCGCAGGAGAAGTGAACTGGACCTGGTTTTCTACTTTCTGCATTTTTATGGCTTTACTGATGATGATAGTGCGTGATGCCATGTATATGTGGCGTATAAAAATTCTTACAGATAATCAGCTTTCGTGGCGGCAATCGTTTAACGTGATTATGATCTGGGAATTTGCTTCTGCCATGACACCCGGTGTGGTGGGAGGAGCCGCAGTGGCGATGTTTATACTGAACCGCGAAAAAATTAACATGGGGAAATCCACAGCGCTGGTGATGATCACTGCCCTGCTGGATGAATTATTCTATATCATTGCTGTTCCCGTAATGTTGCTCATTGTTGGCACATCGCAGTTATTTCCCGTTGATCTTACCAAAAATCTTTTCGGAACCGAATTCCATATCCAGGGATTATTCTGGCTTGGGTTTGGAATTATAACGTTCATCACCTTGCTGTTGTTTACCGGGGTTTTTATTTCACCAAAAACTTTTAAATCGGTTCTTTTATTCTTTTGCCGCCTTCCTTTTTTAAAACGGTTGCGCCAAAAAGCAGAAAAAACTGGTGATGATATTATCGTCACCTCAAAAGAACTTAAAGGAAAACCAGCTTCGTTCTGGACAAAAGCTTTTATCGCTACCGCATTGTCGTGGACAGGCCGGTTCCTGGTGATTAATTTTATCATTATGGCTTTTTCACCCTGGGCCGATCAGTTTACCATTTTTGCCCGCCAGTTGTCGATGTGGGTGATTCTGATTATCAGTCCTACCCCCGGAGGAAGCGGTATTGCCGAGTTTGTTTTTTCGGGTTTCCTGGAAGAATTTATTGCTTTCGGGCTGGTGGGAATTTTAGCCGTATTGTGGCGGTTGATAAGCTATTATCCCTACCTGCTCATAGGCGCCATTGTGCTTCCCGGCTGGCTGGGGAAACACCGTAAATAATTACGATTTTCCTTCTGAAAGGATGTAATTAACTATACCTTTACCCCGTAATTTTCAACCGATGAAGTTTGCTACAAAAGCCATTCACGCAGGAATGGATCCCGATCCCTCCACAGGGGCAATTATGACTCCCGTTTTTCAGACTTCCACCTACGTCCAGGAATCGCCCGGAAAACATAAAGGGTATGGATATGCCCGCGGAAAAAATCCTACCCGTACCGCTCTCGAAAAAAATATAGCCGCTCTCGAAAATGCAAAATATGGTTTGTGTTTTTCCAGCGGAATGGGCGCTACCGATGCAGTAATAAAATTATTGCAGCCGGGTGATGAAGTAATTACCGGTGACGATCTTTACGGAGGTTCTTACCGTATGTTCACCAAAATTTATGAGCCACTGGGCATTAAATTTCATTTCATTAATCTTTCGGATGCCGGCAACATAAAAAAATACGTCAGCGAAAAAACAAAACTCATCTGGGTGGAAACACCTACCAATCCAACAATGCAGATTATTGATATAGCTGCGTGTGCAAAGATCGCGAAAGAGAAAAATATTATTCTGGCTGTTGACAATACATTTGCTTCACCTTATTTGCAAAACCCCATTGATCTGGGGGCGGATATCGTGATGCATTCGGTGACCAAATACCTGGGCGGGCATTCGGATGTGGTAATGGGTGCGTTGTGTACTAACGATGATCGCCTATACGAAAAACTGGCATTTATTCTCAACTCCTGTGGCGCCAATCCCGGCCCTATGGATTGTTTTCTCGTTATCCGGGGAATAAAAACACTTCATCTCCGCATGGAACGGCATTGTGAAAACGGAAAACAGGTAGCTGATTTTCTTCGTCACCACCCGAAAATAGAAAAAGTATACTGGCCCGGATTTGAAGATCACCCCAACCATATTATTGCTAAAAAACAGATGCGGGGATTCGGGGGAATGATTTCTTTTGTTTATAAAGGAAACCTGGAGGAAACATTTAAACTGGCGTCTTCTTTTCATGTTTTTTCACTGGCCGAATCGCTGGGCGGAGTGGAGTCGCTTATCAATCACCCGGCCACGATGACACATGCCTCTATTCCCAAAACAGAACGCGAAAGAGTGGGAGTGGTGGATAACCTGCTTCGCCTTAGTGTAGGAGTGGAAGATATTGAAGATCTCATCAATGATTTAAAACAAGCTTTAGGTTAAACCAAAATAAAATTAATATGCCGGCACAGGGAAATAAATTTGCGGTTATCGGTGTGGGACGTTATGGTTCCATCATTGCCAAAAGCCTCGCACAAAAAGGTGCAGAGGTGTTTGTGTTTGACATGGATGAAGAGAAAATTGATAACATCAAGGAAGAAGTGGCTTATGCTGTTACTCTCGACACAACGGATGTAAAAGCTCTCATTTCACAAAATGTGGCAGATGTGGATGCTGCCGTGGTAGCAATAGGTGAAAATTTTGAAGCTACTGTTCTGACAGCAGTGCACCTGCTTGACCTGGGAGTGAAACGTGTGATCGCCCGTGCGCATGGTCCCCAGCAAAAAATGATTCTCGAAAAAATCGGGATAAAAGAAGTGCTGTTGCCTGAAGATGAAATTGCACATGTAGTGGCCGAAAGACTGTTAAACCCAAGTATTCTTTCTTTTCTCCAACTCCCGGATGATTATGAGATAGCTGAAATTAAAGCTCCAAAAAATACAGTCAATCGTACTTTAGCCGATATCGGTTTGAGAAATAAATATCATCTCACTCTCATTACTATCAAACGCGCCTTCGATGAAAAGGAAGGAAAAGAAACAGTAAAAGAGAATCATATTCTTGGCGTACCCAATTCTGAAACTATCGTTTATGATACCGACACATTGATTGTGTTTGGAACATCCAAAGATGTAGCCAGGTTTATTGAGATCAATCTGTAAAAAATACCGTTTTGCCTCGCCTCTGGCGGGGCAAGAAGAATTTTGCAACTTGTTTTTTTAAAAATGTTTGGTACCTCTGGTGCCGGTGTATAGACTAATCTGGTTTAAAATATTTTCCAGGTGACAGCGGCACCTAACATTTTTAACAAAAACTTCCGGTATTATCCATTTGCCCCAGCGGGACAAAACATAGTATTCGATTCGTTATATAAACTACGATTACAATCTTTTCAGCAACTCTGAAAAACTTCCTGCACAGGAAATTTTTTGAAAATGTTTTGGGAGTTTTACTTCTGAGGCATTAAGAAAACAGTTTCCCGATATAAAAATATTTTTTTTGGGAAAAGCTTTTTTCAGTTTTTCCACATAGTGCTGAAGTTCGTTATCTGTTATGGGCGATTCGAAGAATGTGAGCAGGTAATCAGCCGGACGGGCTTTTTCAGCAGCCATAAGTGAATCGAAAGGTACAGAAGTTCCAAGGTAAATTACGCGATACCCCTTTTTGCGTAACAGGTAATTGTAGAATAACAAGCCTGTTTCGCGTGTTTCGTGAACGGGAAGAAAAAGTAAAAATGTGCCCTTGTATTTTTTTGGTTTTTCCAGTGAGACAGAAGCACTGATGAGTTTTTCACGGATAAGATGTTCAACAAAATGTTCCTGTGCGGGATGTACGTTTCCGGTTTGCCAGAGGATGCCGGTTTTTTGCAGAAAGGGATAAACTACCTGCACCATGGTTTTTTCAAATCCGTGTTCTTCCAGGCTGTCGTCAAACACCCGGTTGAATTTTTCTTCATCCACTTCAGTCATGGCTTCTATTAACCGGGAAATATATACATGTTCATCCTTGTTCTGCTTTTCCATTTCCAGGATCATCCCGTGCAGTATTTCATTTTCGAGGCAGGCTACCTTCGAAATTTTGTAACCGTTTTTCAGCAGCAGCGAAATGTTTAATATTCGTTTAAGGTCGTGATCACAATAACAACGGATATTGGTTGGAGTCCGGGACGGGGAAGTGATACAATACCTTTTTTCCCATGCCCGCAGGGTGTGCACGCTGATGCCTGTCAGTTTTTCAATATCGCGGATGGAATAGGTTTTCATGGCTGCCTGATAAAAAACAAACGAATGAAAAAATAGTTCAGGTAATTTTCAGAATATTTTTCCGGTAGAAAGGAAGGCTAACCATCAGTAATACCGAACCAAATGTAAAAAGCACCCCTGATTTAATAGCAAAAGTACCCCAGGAGAATTCACGGAGATAGATGTCGTATACTGATTGTATGGACCAGTAGTTTACCGAAATCACTCCCAATTTCTGCATAAATTCAGGCATTACAAAACTGGGCACCATACTTCCCCCGATGGCACTCATCAGCAAAACAACAATAGTGGATAATCCTTCCACCTGTTTGCGGGAAGTGGAAATGGATGCAATAAAAATACCGAAACTCCCGCAGGTGAATGCAGTTAAGGTAAGGGTGATGAGTAATGCGGGAAGATTGAAAAACAAATCAAGTCCAAAAACCACTTGCGCAAAAACAAACATGGCTATCAACTGTAAAAGCGAAATAAAAACAGCAGCTGCCAGTTTTCCGAAAAGAATATGGGAGGGCGACAGGGGAGAGGTGAGTAATCTTTTTAATGTGCCTTTTTCTTTTTCTTCCAGCAATGATGCGCCCATTCCGGCTACAGAAAATAATAACATCATAACGGCAGTGCCCGACACGGAATGCACCAGGGCAGGACTCACTTCTTCGTTGGTTTGAACGGTGGTAATTTTTACCATGTCTTCCATCATCGAGTCCATCGTGGTTTTTTCTGACTTGTCTTGCGAAGTTTCAGCGGAGGAAGACATCATTTCATCAATAAAAGTTTCGATAGCTTCGGTATTCACAGAGTCTTCGGGAGAAAAATCTTCTGCTATTTTTTCTATCACTTTGTTTTTGATCATCGCTTTCCCCCCCGATCGTACCAGCACGGACATTAAAACGCCCTGCAGTATTTCGCATTCGGTGGGACGGGTGTTATCCAGGTAAAGTTCAAACCCGTTTTTATTTTCTTCGATAAGGGTTTCGTAATTGTCGTAAATGATAAGAGCTGCCAGTTCATCTCCTTTTTTTACTTCTCCGATAGCTTCTTCTTTTTCAAAAATTTCCACTTTTAATGAAGGGAGGCTGTCGATATCGGCAATAAGTTGCTCAGAGTTTTTGGTTTTGGCTTCATCACATACAAGAATAGTGAATGGCGACATGTCGTTGTTTTTCGTGGCACCTCCAAACATAAAAGTAAAAAGAGTGATAAGCGCTATGGGAAGTAAAAAAGCCAGCATCATGGCTTTTTTATCCCCGAAAAACAATTTTATTTCTTTTTGTGCTACCTGGAACATCAGTCGCGTAGTTTTTTACCGGTAAGCTGAAGAAAAACCGATTCGAGGTTGGAGCGTGAAATATCAATATGTGTTACATCTACCCCGTTCTCAAAACATTTTCCGAGAATTTTCGGCAAATCTTTTTTTACCGAATCTACCGTGAAGCGTAAAATGTTTTCGTTTACCGAAAAATCAAATTCAGATAAAAAATCTTTTTTTGAAGGAGTGGAAGCGCATTCCAGCGAAATGGTCTCGCGTACATTGCCGGTTTTTTTCAGGTCTTCGAGAGTTCCTTCGGCAATTATTTTTCCGTTATCCATAATACCGATGCGGTCGGAGAATCGTTCGGCTTCTTCCATGTAATGCGTGGTATAAAGAATGGTTTTTCCTTCTTTTTTCATTTTATCTATGGCTTCATAGATATTGTTTCTGCTTTGGGGATCGATTCCCACTGTGGGCTCATCCATAAAAACAACTGGCGGATTATGCAGGAGGGCACAGGCGATGTTGATTCTCCTTTTCATTCCGCCACTATAGGTTTTTACTTTATCCTTTGCTCTTTCCAGCAACCCGAAGTCAGTTAGTAATGATTCTGCCCGTTTTTTCAGGTCATTTTTCTGAACACGATACAGGCTTCCCCAGAAATAAAGGTTATCAAGCGCTGAAAAATCATCATACAATGAAATTTCCTGCGGCACCACGCCTATATTTTTTTTTACTTCTTCGGGTGATTGCGTTACACTCGTTCCGTTTACGGTTAACTCACCCTTGTCGCATTTCAGCAGTGATGACAGCATGCTGATGGTAGTGGTTTTACCGGCTCCATTAGGCCCCAGTAAACTGTAAAATTCTCCTTTTCTTACCGAAAAGGAAACATCGTTCACCGCTGTGTGTGTTCCGAAAGATTTTTGGAGATGCTGTACTTCAATCATTAGTGTGATGAAAGTACAAAATTTACTTTACCACCAGTTTTTGGGTATATAATTCGTCTTTGGAAGTAGCGATCACCAGGTAGGTTCCGGCCGGGATTCGCTGGTCGGGGTCAAACGCCACGATCTGGTGATTATCGGTCAGCACCACTACTTTCGAATAGTATTCCTTGCCAGACATATCGCGCAAAACCACCAGCACTTCTTCATCTCCAAAACCGGCAAACGTGGTAAAAAAGGCCTCGTCAGCATTAACCGGATTAGGATACAAACCAAACTCTCCTGTATGTACCTCACGTTTTACAGCTACTACCTGCGAATAGGTGTAGTCGCCATTATAATCGGTTTGTTTAAGGCGGTAATAGGAAATCCCGGGCAGGGGAGAAAAATCGGTTTCGAAATAATCGATTTGCATAGTGGAGGTGCCCGCACCGTCAACCCGCACTATTTCTTCGAAGCTGGAGCCGTTATGGGAACGTTCGATGGTAAAATAGTCGTTATTGAGTTCTGAAGCGGTACTCCAGGTTATTTCCACCTTGTTTTCATTTGAAATGGCATTGAACGAAATAAGTTCTATGGGTAATGTTCCGGTAAAACAAGGATCAGGTGAACCGGAAACGCTTCCTGACACACTAACCGTTCCGCTCCCGCAAAAAGTGGCTCCGCCATTGATGGTAAGATTTCCGCCTACCGACAGATCGCCATTGATGGTAATATCTCCAGAACCCGAAAGATTCAGGTTTCCCGAAATGTCTACCGATCCACCGGCATCGACCTGGAAATCTCCTGTACCCGAAACACTACCGTTTCCGGTAACAACCAGGGCGCCTCCCGATTCAATAATAATAGTTGAATTGCTTCCTATTACCATATCACAGCTCAGGGTAATGATATGTGATATTCTTACTACAGAATTGGAAGGAATACTACACGGGGCACATACACAAGGGGCACATCCGCAACTTGCTCCGGTGTGGCTGATATTAGACCATATATTGGTGGTCATATCACCATTTGCCGTGGAATAATAAAAAGTTTCAGGCGGGGCTGGGGGTGAGATGAAATGAAAAATACTGCTAACCCCAAATGAAAAATTATAGGGTAAGAAAAACAGGAGAGCCATTAATAATCTCCTGGCAGTAAAATTTAGCAGGTAGTGCATCTACGTATAAAGACGTAGAAAATGCATGGGTGAGTTGTATAAACAATAAATTTGTACACTGTTAATACGGTTGTTAAATTCTTATTGGGTTATTTAACAATCAGTTTCTGGGTATACAGTTTATCATCGGACGAAGCGATCACAAGATAGGTTCCGGCCGGAATGCGTTGTTCCGGATCGAAGGCAATTATCTGGTGGTCAGCAGCAGTAATAATCACTTTTGAGTAAAATTCACGTCCCGAAATATCGCGAACCACCACTAAAACCTCCTCATCTCCAAAGCCTGTAAACATCAGGTTAAAAGGGTCGCCCTCATTAACGGGGTTTGGGTATACGGAGAACTCGGCAAGAGTATTGTCTCGCTTTACAGCCACTGTATTTGAAAGGGTTGGAGTTCCGTCAAAATCCACCTGGCGCAGGCGATAATAAGAGGTTCCGGGAAGTGGCTGGTAATCTCTCTCAAAATAATCGATAGTTTGATTGGTGGTTCCTGCACCATCCACGCGCATAATTTCCTCAAATTCTTTTCCGTTGGAAGAACGTTCGATGGCAAAATAATCGTTATTGAGTTCGGAAGCGGTTTGCCAGTTTATTTCTACTTCTTCATCGTTGGCCACAGCATTAAAGAAAATCAGTTCTACCGGCAGGGTTAGTGTGCCGCATGGAGCACCTCCTTCAAAATTTCCACCCAGGTTTATTGTTCCTGTTCCGCATAAAGTAGCTGATCCGCTGAAGGTAATATTTCCTGTTACATCCAGTGTTCCGTTAATGATAGCTTCACCGTTTCCACTGAGGTTGAGGTTGCCGCTCACGCTCATGGAGCCACCGGCATCTACCTGCAGGTTTCCTGTTCCTGTGATGCTTCCGTCTCCGGTTACAATCAGTGCGCCCCCCGATTCCACAATAATGGTTGAATTACTACCTATTTCAATGTCGCATGAAACGGTAATGATGTGTTTAATGTAAACCACCGAATTGGATGGAATATTACATGTAGGGGCACAGGTACACGAAGGAGAAACGTGGCTTACTGTCGACCAGTCGGTTGTAGCTGTCAGCGAACCATTTTTAATGGAATAATAGTCGGTGGCAGGAGGGGCCATAAATGATATACAGCTGTTTGCAAACACTGCGGTTTGTATAATCATCAGCAGGAGGGTAAATATCTTTTTCATAGGTTCCGGTTTTATCTTTTTTAACGTCTGATTACCACTCTGCGATGTCGCAAACAGACAAAATCACCGTTTTTCGTTATGAAAACAAACATAGCAATGATAAAGGGAATAACAGGAAAAAAACGCTCTTATTTTTCTATGTAAAAAAGCGTATATCAGCGGGATAACGCAAAACAACTATTCACTTACCCCACCGGGGCCTATTATTAGAAAAATGTCTTCAGAAGGTGCCCAGCCGTCTTCTGCATCCTTATTTTTTTCAGCAGGAATAACAAGAATAATTTTTTTATCGGTTTTGGCTACAGGATCTTCGAGCGTAGCCAGCTTATAGGCTTTGAGGGCTTTTATTTTGTCGGGATTGGCAATGCGTGAAGTGAAATTATTCAGTGATGCGGGCCAGGCTGATTCATTTCCTTTTTCCTGAATGGTTTTTATCTGGTCATCCGTAAACCCCTCCTCTTTCAGGAATTTTTTTTCAGCATCATTAATCAGGTAGGTAGAATAAATTTCACCCGGATCGGAAATCTTTACCGAAGAACATTTTTTGCCAAGCGATTTATATTTTTTGGCAGAACCGCAGGAAGTAACTAAAAAAGCCATTAGCATAAGTAAAAAAACAAACGGGAAAAAAGAGGTGAAATTTTTTTTGGCATTCATAACTCCGGATTTATTATTCAAAGGTAAAGGTAAATGAAATGGTTGTAAATAGGGTGAACAACGTATTTTTATTTAGGAAATTTTATGAAGTGACGGGGAAAGTAAAAATGTGCATAGTTATATCACTCCTGTAGGGTTTGATCCGTTATTTATAAATTGCTGATCCGAAAGCGGGTTAAGTGCAACCCCCGGAGGAAGACATTATACATGTCTTCAATTTTGCTTCACATTCCATTTCCTATCTTTGTTCCTGATGGAAAAAATAAAACTCACCCAATTCAGCAAAGGTGCGGGATGTGGATGTAAGATCGCGCCAGCTGTTTTGGAAGAACTCCTTCAGTCTGATAATGCATATCCTGCCGATAAAAAATTAATTGTGGGAAATGAATCTTCAGACGATGCAGCGGTGTATGACCTGGGTGACGGAAACTATCTTATCAGTACCACCGATTTTTTTACCCCGGTGGTGAATGACCCTGAAACATTCGGAAAAATTGCTGCCGCGAACGCCATCAGTGATGTGTATGCGATGGGTGGAAAACCTATTCTTGCCCTTGCTGTACTGGGATGGCCGGTGGAAAAAATTCCGGTAGAAGAAGCAAAAAAAGTTTTGAATGGGGCGCGGGTAGTCTGTTCCGAAGCAGGAATAGTATTGGCGGGCGGACATAGCATTGATTCTCCCGAACCGGTATTTGGGTTATGTGTGAATGGTTTGATAAAGGCAGGACATCTTAAAAGAAACAATACCGCAAAACCGGGAGACCTTATTTTTATCACCAAACCTATCGGTACAGGAATTTTAACTACTGCTGAAAAAAGAGGAATACTGAAACCGGAACACGAAGGAATAGCTGCTGCAGAAATGATGAAACTGAACAAAGCAGGGGAAGAGCTGGGGAAATTATCTTTTGTACATGCCATGACTGATATAACGGGTTTCGGACTGCTTGGTCATCTTACTGAAATGGCGAAAGGAAGCGGGTTATCGGCTGAAATAAATTATTCAAATGTTCCTGTCATGCCCGCTGCAAAAGAATATGCTGCGCAGTTTGTTTATCCCGACAACACCATGCGCAACTGGAGTTACTATGAAAAAACTACGGAAGGTATCGGGGCAGAATCGTTGTTAACACTTTGCGATCCGCAAACCAATGGAGGGTTGATGATTGCTGCTGATGAACAAAAAGCAGACGAGCTGAAAAAAATGCTGGCGAAAGAAGAATTATTCCTCATTGGAAAGTTCGTTTCCAAAAAAGAAAAGTTGGTTTACATTTTATAAATCAGATTTTTTAAATCGAAATTTACTTTCCGAATGTTTTTAACCGCAAAGACGCAAAGGAAACGCAAAGGCGCAAAAAAACACGGGGGACACGGAGAAAATGCCACGGAGAGGAAGAAGATTTTTACGGATTAACTCTCCTCCCTGCCTCCTGCCACTGTCCTCTGCCGCTTTTTCTCTCTATCTTTTCAACTCATATCCCGTTTTTTTCCCCTTGTCAATAGCGGGTAATCCTGATTTCATCCATTCGGGCATGGGTTGGTCGAGGAGATAATGGTCGAAAAACTGGCGCATGCGGATACTTAAATCTTTTTGGTTGGCTCTTCGGGTGAGGTTGTGTCCGTCATCGTTATAATTAAGCATCCAGCACAGTTTGTCAAGCCTTCGCAAAGCGACAAAATATTCAATTCCCTGGTACCACGGAACTGCGCCATCTTTATCATTATGCATAATCAGCAACGGAGTTTCTACCCTGTCGGCAAAAAACACAGGAGAATTTTTGATATAACGATCACGGTCTTCCCACAGCGTAACACCCAGGCGGCTTTGCGTTTTTTCATACTGGAACATACGGCTCAACCCGCTTTCCCATCTTATTCCACCGTAGGCGCTGGTCATATTGCTTACCGGTGCACCAGCCATAGCAGCCCGAAACACGTTAGTTTGTGTAACCATGTATGCGGTTTGATATCCGCCCCAGCTTTGTCCCTGCAGTCCCATTCTTTCTTTATTAATATATCCTTTGGCCACCACAAATTCCATTCCGCTCATGATACAATCGTATGCATTCTCGCCCGGTGAACCTTCGTCATAGTGGATATCAGGAAAGAAAACCACATAACCGTTGCTGCAATATTCAGCAGGATTGATAATGGAAGCAGATGGTTTAGGCACATAATGTGAGTGCATGTCATCAGCATATTTTTCGTAATAATAGATCAGCAGCGGATATTTTTTTGTGCTGTCGAAATTTTCGGGTTTGTAGATCAGTCCGTCTAGTTCTTTTCCTTTGGGAGAACGCCAGTGTACCAGTTCCACACTTCCCCAGTTATACTCTTTTTGTTGAGGATTGGCATCCGATATTTTTTCACTTTTATAAAAATTCACATCGGCTGTCCACAGGTCGGGATACTCCACAAAATTCTGGCGGGTGAATAAAACACGGTCGCTGTTTTTTGATTTTTGCAGGAAAGAAAATTTATATCCGCCCTCTGCCAGTTTTACAGGCAGTTGTGATTTGGCGGAAGCATCTATCTTATAAAATCCCGACTGTTTGGTGGCTTCGTTGAAGGAGTGAAGCAAAAGAAATTTGTCATCAATAAATTTTTTCTCTTTGTCGAGTGATACGTTTCTCAGTTTGGTTTTGCTTTCTTTCCCGAAATTCCGCGTCAGGCAAACAGGTTTTTGTGCAAATGCCATATCAATTTTCCAGATATCATACCGTGAATAAATATAAACATGCTGATCATTTTCACTCCATCCCATTATCCCGATGCCTGATTCTTCTTCGGGTGTTCCGTTATCTTCTTCAAAAAAATCTTCCGAAATTTGTTCGGTAAGATTCAGTGTTTTTCCCGATAAAATTTCAAACGCATACCAGTTGTCGTCTTTTCTCTCGTAGTAAATAAAATATTTTCCGCTGGCAGAAAGCGAGGCGTTGAATTTATGTCCTTCCCTGATCATTTTTTTCTCACCTGTTTTTAAATCCACATAATAAAAATCCGAACGCCAGGGTGATTCCCACGAACGTTCCTTGTCATAACGGAATGAGGATATTCCCAGCATCATATCCATGTCTCCGCCTAACACCAGCCGGTATTCGTCCATATCAGTATGGCACAGTTGTACCAGTTTGTTTTCGGGAATATGATATACGGCAAGAAAATTTTTCTTTTTCTCACTTTCCAGGTTTTTCAGTTGTTCGGGTTGCAGGCGGCTGTCATTCCAGTTCCATATATCCACTTTATATTTTTCGTCTTCGGTAAGAGTGTCTTTTATTTCTTTTTCAGGTTTTTTGGCCGTACCGAAGAATAATTTTTTCCCGTTTTCCGAAAAGAAAAGTTTGGAATGTTCGCTTACACACCAGCCGTCCGGAAAAGCAGAATTGCCGGCTTCGGCTATCAGGCTTGAAGTAGTATTCCCGGTATTCCAATACCACAGGTCATACACTTTGCTTTTTGAAGTATCTGTGGAAGAAAGAAAAACCACCTGCGTTCCTGCATCGTCTGTTTTTGCCGCTTTACAAAATCCCTGCACGGCATGAATCCGTTTGGGTGCATTTTTCCATGAACCGATCTCAAATGCATACACATAAGCCGAGTCGGTTTTATTTTTTTTGAATTGCTGTATGTAAACAATAAGATCACCTTTTTTGGAGACATGATATTCTGTAACATAAGGAACAGAAAAAGAAAATTTTCCTTTTTTCCTGATAAGAGAGGGGATTTCGAGCTGGTGGGTGAAAGTTAATAATGTGCCGTCTGATTTGATCTCAGGCGATTTTTTCTTTTTCTTTTTTTTCTTTTTTGGCGGAAGCTCTTTCAGTTTGGCGTGAAGGAAGACAAGGTGTTTCATTTCCTGCCGGGTGGAAAAATCTTTGATATCGGGTTCTGTTCCCACCACTTTTCTTTGTTCCGTATCAAAAATAACAAGAGAATCTTTGGGAAGCTCATCGTCTTTTTTCTTTGCCAGTTTGGCCTGTCGCGTTTTTTCGTGCTGTGGTTTTATTTTACAGATGATGTATTTTCCGCATATCCCCGCATCATATCCGCGGTCAATGGTATCGTACTGATTTTTTTCAGGAATAAATATCAATAATTTTCCATCGCCTGCCTGCGGATTGATCTCAAACGTAACCAACTTTCCGTCATCTGAAATCTGTGCATTTTTCATAGCTTTCCACTGGTCGTAAACGGTGTGGTCTATTTTCTTTTTTTCGGTTTGCGCATTCAGTAATAGGACAGAAAACGCAAAGAGGATGATCAGGGGGTATTTCATGGCAACAAGTTAGTATTATTTTATTACCGGTAAAAATTTTTCAGAGGGGCGGAAGCCGTAAGCTATGGGGTAAATGCGCCTAACCCTTTTGCTTCTTGCCCTGTAACTAACGGCTTTCTCTCAGCTCCAAATATTATCTATCTTTATCCCCGATGAAATTTTTCCAAAAAAGCCCTTTCTTCTGGCTCAGCCTGTTATCAGGACTGCTACTGTCAGTGGCCTGGCCGCATATCGGGTCGCTTTCCCCGCTCATTTTTGTGGCTTTGGTTCCGTTGCTGATCATTGAAGACCACGTGTTCCAAAAAAAGTATCGTGGCAGGAAAGTGTTTTTTTCAGCCTGGCTTTCATTTTTTGTTTTTAATACCTGCACGACCTGGTGGATTTGGTTCAGTACGGATGTGGGAATGGCACTGGCCATTATTCTCAATTCACTTTTTATGGCAATTGTTTTCTGGTTCTTTCATTTTACCAAAAAGAAAGTAGGTAAAAAGGAAGGTTATATTTCTCTTTTTATTTACTGGCTTTGTTTCGAATACCTGCATTATTCATGGGAACTTTCCTGGCCCTGGCTGACATTCGGAAATGTTTTTGCCAATGACGTGGAATTCATCCAGTGGTATGAATACAGCGGAACGGCAGGCGGAACTTTGTGGATTATTCTAGTCAATGTTTTGTGGTTTATCATCATAAGAAATATTTATTGGCTGAAAACTGAAACCTGGAAAACACAGAACCGGAAAACGGTTTTTGCGCTGTCGGTTATTCTGCTTCCCTGCATTTTCGGTTATGTGATGTATCTGAACTACGAAGAAACATCCAATCCTGCAGATATTGTTTTGGTGCAGCCTAATATCGATCCCTATAACGAAAAATTTGTTAACGGCACAGGTGACCAGCAAATGGAAAAGTTTCTGTCGCTTGCAAAACAGAAAATGGATGACAAGGTGGATTTCCTTGTCGGGCCAGAAACTCAATTGCCGTTTTCGGTACTCGAAAATTTTATTGACAGCGTTCGTGAAATAAAACAACTGCGCACTTTTATGCAGGATTATCCTGGTACACGTTTCATCACCGGCATGTCGAGCTATCGTGTATTTAAAAAAGAAGAAACCGACTCGGAAACAGCGCGGCCGGTGGAAGGTGCGGAAGAATACGTATACGATTCGTATAATGCGGCTTTCCAAATGGTGAAAAATGAACCGATCCAGATTTACCACAAATCAAAACTGGTGCTGGCGGTTGAAAAAGTTCCTTTTGCCGGTTGGTTTCCTTTCCTTGAAAAACTGGCTCTCGATTTGGGTGGCACAGTGGGAAGCCTGGGCGTACAGGAAGAACCTTCTGTTTTTACATCTGACTTAAATCCCCAACACGTTATAGCTCCTGCTATTTGCTATGAATCTATTTATGGTGAATATATAACGAAATATGTGCAAAAAGGTGCTACACTGATTTTTATCATTACCAATGACGGCTGGTGGGATAACACACCCGGACATAAACAACACATGGCTTATGCCAGGATACGGGCCATTGAAAACAGGAGAAGCATAGCGCGTTGTGCCAATACGGGAGTTTCATGTTTTATTAACCAGCGCGGAGATGTGATAGAAAAAACTACCTGGTGGGAACCCGCAGTCATCAGGCAAACTATTAACGCCAACGATGAACTTACCCTGTATTCAAAAACAGGCGATATCATCGGCCGCACAGCGGGATTCGTTTCCATTCTGCTCGTAATGCTCACTTTCGCAAAAGCATTGATGAGAAAAAAACCGGGGGAATTATAAAGAAAAATTTTGATAAAAGATTTCAACATTATATACTTTTTCAAAAATCCATAAGATTTCTCAAATCTCAAATCTTTCGCCATCTTGAATCTCTCCCACAACAAATCCCCGTATCTTCTTCCGCTGATTGCTTTCCTGGTGATCATCGCCCCCTCTTTGCTTTCACACGGAATGTTTTTTGACGGGCTGACGTATGCTTCCATTTCACGGAACTTGTCGGTGGGTGACGGAGATTTTTTTCATTTGTATTATACCCGCGCGCATTCGGAAGTGTTTTATGATCATCCCCCGCTTTTTTTCTGGATACAGTCTTTTTTCTTTTCCGCATTGGGCGACCATTGGTGGGTGGAGAAATTATTTTGTGCGGTATTTTTTCTGATCAATGCCATTTTACTGGTAAACGTTTCGGCCATGTTTCAAAAACACTTTTATGGAAAAATCATTTCTTCCTGGCCGGTGGTTTTGTTGTGGCTGCTGGTGCCGATTACTTTCTGGATCTACAAAAACAATGTGCTGGAGATTTTACTTACTACATTCACGTTATTGTCATTACTCTGTTTTGCACGTATGTTATTTTCCCAGGGTGTGATTTTGGGAGTGGCGTGTATCTTTGGATATTCATTTTTTATTTTTTGCGCCTGCCTCACCAAAGGCCCTGTGGGATTATTTCCACTGGCTGTTCCGGCTATTTATATATTGCTGAAACGAAATGAAGGAATCAAAAAAGTCCTGGTATTCTATGTTGTTGCAGCTGTTTTTTTGTTCCTGCTTTCCCTCATGATTTATTTAAATGACGACTTCCGCGAATATTTTACCCGTTATTTTTCCGGGCAGGTGGAAAAAAGTTTATCGGGTGAACGGGAAAACGCTTCTTTCCGCTTTAAAACATTTACCGATGTTCTTTTTAATTTTTTCTTTCCCTTATTTTATTCACTGATTTTTATTCTCATTTTCCGTCAATGGAAAAATGTAAAATGGAAAAAACCCGGAAAACCGGTTTGGTTTTTTCTTTTGGTTTCATTATCAGCCAGCCTGCCGGTGCTTATCAGTCCCAAACAACGCGAAATGTATATTGCTCCCGCTATGCCGTATTTTGTTCTGGCCGTGTTTTTTTATTTTCGCGAAAACTGGGATTCTATCTCTGTAAAAATAAATACACGTAATGCAAAATGGATTCTTCGCCTGCTGACAGTAACAGGATTGATTTATGCAGCTGCCTATACGGGAAAAGTTTCAAGAGACAGGGAAATTATAAACAGGGCACAGGAATTTCGTGATCTTCTTCCTTACGGTTCGTCACTTTGTGTGGACGATAAACAATATGGCGACTGGAAACTACATGCCTATTTTCAGCGATATCACGGACTGGTATTGGAGAGAAAGACGGAAGAAAATAATTGCATTACAGAGCTAAAATAATGTAGAAGTACGAATAAAAGAATAACGAATAAAGAAGCTAAATGTAAAAGGCACCGGGTGATCTGTGGGGAAGGAATGCGGGTTGCTTCTGAGTATGTTGAATGATCGAAGCCGGAAGTATGAAATGCAGATCAAACGATTAATGATTAAATGATTTTTGATTTAAGAAACAAATCACATCAGCAATCCCTGCCTAATGACCACTGACTCACTTACCAATGATCAATGACTCACTCAATAAGCCCTAACCTTCTTCCCTTCCATAAAGTTAATAAACGCACGGTTTACCACTTTGTTTCCCCCGGGAGTTGGATAGTTGCCGCTGAAATACCAGTCGCCATGATGCCGGGGACAAGCTTTGTGAAGCCCTTCGATGGATTGGTAGATGATTTCTACTTTTGATTTTGTTTTTTCGGGAGTAACAAGCTGGGAAATTTTGGCTGAGATTTCTTCATTGCTGAACGGCTCATAAATTTTCTTCACCACGTTTTTCATTTGCTCGATAGGCAATTCCATTTGTTCTTTGGCCAGTGCATAGACTTCATCAAGAAGATTTTCTTTTTTTCGTTCTTTCAGCAATGCAACAGCCGCCTGGAAAGCGATAAAGTCGCCCATAATGGCCATGTCGATGCCATAGCAATCGGGAAAACGTATTTGCGGGGCGGAAGAAACAATGATAATTTTTTTCGGACCCAGGCGATCCAGCATTTTGATAATGCTTTTTTTCAGTGTGGTTCCGCGCACAATGGAATCATCAATTACCACAATATGATCTTTCCCCTTTACAACGGTTCCATAAGTCACATCATACACGTGCGCCACCATATCGTCACGCGTATTATCGCTGGTGATGAATGTGCGGAGCTTGGCATCTTTTATAGCAAGTTTATCCACGCGGGGCCTGAGTGATAAAATTTCATCCAGTTCTTTTTCAGAAAGTGCATTTCCTTTGGCGAGAATATTTTTTTTCTTGATGGTGTCGATATGATCTTCCACTCCTTTTATCATTCCGTAGAATGCAGTTTCGGCTGTATTGGGAATGTAGGAGAAGATGGTATTTTTCAGGTCGTGGTCAACGGCTTCGAGAATTTGTGGCACTACTTGTCGTCCCAGCATCATTCGCTCGCGGTAAATATCTGCATCACTTCCGCGTGAAAAATAAATCCGCTCGAACGAACAGGGCGTTTTTGGCATGGCTTCACGTACCTGTACCTCACTTATTTTTCCGTCTTTTTTTATCACAATGGCGTGTCCCGGTGTAAGTTCGCGGATAGCTTCGAGGGGAACGTTGAAAGCGGTTTGTATCACCGGCCTTTCTGATGTTACTACAGCCACTTCATTGTCGTAATAATAAAAAGCAGGCCGTATACCGTTAGGATCGCGCAGTACAAAAGCATCGCCATGTCCCAGTAGCCCGGCCATAGTATATCCGCCATCCCATTTTTCGGCTGCGTTCACCAGTATTTGCTGAATATCGAGATTGGCGCCAATGAGATCGGAAATTTGTGTATTGTTGTAGCCAAGAGCTTTGTATATTCTGAACAGGCGTTCGTTTTCCACATCCAGGAAATGCCCGATTTTCTCCATTACGGTAACGGTATCTGACATTTCTTTGGGATGTTGGCCCAGTTCTACCAGTTGGGAAAACAATTCTTCTACATTGGTAAGATTAAAATTTCCGGCTACTACGAGGTTGCGGGTCATCCAGTTGTTTTGTCTCAGGAAAGGGTGACAGTTTTCGATGCTGTTTTTCCCGAAAGTACCATAGCGGAGGTGTCCCAGGAAAAGCTCCCCGGTAAACCCGTAGTTTTCCTTCAGGTAGGGGATATTTTTCAGTTTTTCGGGGTGTTTGGCCTCCAAAGAGTGAAATTTGGTGAAAATATCAGAGAAAATCTCCTGGATAGCATTCGGATTAACCGACCTTTTACGGCTGATATAGCGCTGCCCGGGGGCGACATCAAATTTTATATTGGCTACCCCGGCCCCGTCTTGTCCCCGGTTGTGCTGCTTTTCCATCAGCAGGTACAGCTTATTGAGCCCGTAGAAGGCTGTACCATATTTTTCTATATAATATTCAAGGGGTTGTAAGAGGCGTAAAACGACAATTCCGCATTCGTGCTTTATGCTTTCGCTCATGGGTTTTTGCTCTGGAGGTGCAAAGTTAAGCCAATTTTAACAACGCATAGGAATCCTGTTATTAAATAAGGGCAACATATGTATAATTTGTACGTCTATATTTTCGTAGTAACTTGGTTATCCGAAAAGAACAGTGCAGATACGAATCGTTTTAGGCCTGATGGTTTTATTAACAACCGCTTTGCCCCTCAGGGCAAGGCATGATAATGTTTTTTTTATTCCTAACCACGGCCAGTGGGATTCCCGGGTGCAACATGTGCTGAAACTGAATTACGGAAACATGTATTTTGAAAAAACAGGGCTTACCTGGCTGTTTACCGACCTGGAGATGCATGGCGGGCATGGTGAGAATATCCAGCAGGCACAATTTCACGCCCTGAAAATGGAATATGTGGACGCCAATGCCGGGGCTAAAGTAACGGAAGGCGATAAAACGGATTTCTATTACAATTTTTTCCTCGGTAAAGATCCGGCCAAATGGAAAAGCGGAATTTTTTCAGCTTACGACATCACGAAAAAAGATATTTATCCGCACACCGATATCCGCTTCTATGGAACAGATAAAGAAGAACTGAAATATGATTACATCGTTCATCCGGGCGGAAATCCTGCGCTTATCCGGCACCGTTATACCGGGGCCGAAAAAGTATTTATCAGCAATGGCGATCTCCATATAAAAACTCCGCTGGGAACAGTGATTGAAAAAAAACCGGTGGCGTGGCAGATCATCAACGGAAAGAAAAAACCGGTGAACTGTCGTTTTGCTATTCAGCAGGGAGATGTGGTGTTTGAATTTCCCGGTGGCTATAATACAGCTTATGATCTTGTAATCGATCCGGTATTGATATTTTCTTCTTTCACCGGTTCTACAGCCGATAATTTTGGTTTTACCGCCACCTACGACAGCCAGAAAGATACGTATGCAGGAGGAATTGTTTTTTCACTGGGAGTGTATCCTACTACTGCAGGTGCTTTTCAACCGGCTTATGGCGGAGGAACAGTGGATGCGGCTATCAGCAAATTCAACGTGGCAGGATCAGCCCTGATGTTTTCCACTTATCTCGGAGGCGATAATACCGATGCCCCGCACAGCCTTGTGGTTGATGCCAATGACGATTTATTTGTACTGGGCTCCACCGGTTCTTCCAATTTTCCTGTTACTGCAGGTTGTTACGACAATACTTACGGGGGAGGGATTGCCGTAGCTCCTCCTGCCTCGGGAACAAATTATACTACGGGAAGTGATATTTTTGTTACCAAATTCAATCCCACCGGAACAGCGCTGGCCGGCTCCACTTATATTGGCGGAACAGGAAATGACGGATTAAACATGGCCGGAACACTTACTTATAACTACGGAGATGTATTTCGCGGTGAAATTATTGCCGAACCTAACGGGGATTGTATTTTAGCATCTACTACTTCTTCTGCCGATTTTCCGCTTTCAGGAAATGCCCCGCAACCGGTTTTTGGAGGAGGAGCTTCTGATGGCGTGGTGTGCCGCCTTAATCCCAGTCTCACTTCGCTGCTGTGGAGTACCTACTTCGGAGGTAACCAGCCGGATGCTTCCTATAGTGTGCAAACCGATTCCAATGGCGATATTTACGTTTCCGGTGGAACACAAAGCCCCAACCTGTTAGTATCACCCGGTGTAATCGGCCCTGCTTTCAGCGGATCGGTAGACGGATATATTGTGCGCTATAGCTCCAACGGAAACTCTATTCTTGCCTGTACCTATATCGGTACTCCCGCCTACGACCAGACGTATTTCGTGCAGCTCGACCAGCAGGATGATGTATATGTGCTGGGGCAATCCACGGGAGGTTATGCGGTGACAGCAGGCGTTTATAATAATTTCAACAGCGGGCAGTTTGTTCACCAGGTAAATAATACGTTTACTGCTACAGTGATGTCAACCACAATCGGCAGAAGCATGGGAAGCGTGGATATTTCTCCCTGTGCGTTTTTGGTAAATAAATGCGGGCATATTTATATTTCGGGCTGGGGCGGGTCATTGAACGGATTGTTTCCTTACCAGGCATTATCGAGTTCAACACTGGGCATGCCGGTTACTCCCGATGCCATACAGCTGAATTCTGACGGAAGCGATTTTTACCTGATGATATTAAGTGAAGATGCCCAGCAATTGTTGTATGCTACATTTTTCGGTGGTGCCGGTTCTGCCAACGAACATGTGGATGGAGGCACATCGCGATTTGATAAAGACGGTGTGGTTTACCAGGCTGTTTGTGGCGGATGTGGCGGAACTTCTAATTTTCCTACTACTCCGGGTGCATGGTCGCAAACCAATAACAGTTCCAATTGTAATCTCGCAGTATTTAAAATCGACCTGAAAGAGATTATTGCCGAAGCAGATTTTGTTTTTCAATCCAATATCTGCGCATTGCCTGTAACCGTTAGTTTCGACAATCAAAGTGTGGGAGCTATCAGTTATTACTGGGATTTTGATGACGGGGACACCTCAACGCTTGAAAACCCGACCCACGTTTTCCAGAATCCGGGCACTTACCAGGTAGCTCTTGTTGCGTTAGACTCCAATACGTGTAACGGAGCTGATACTGCTTACATTGATATTTTTATTCCCGGCCCATTATCTGTAACTATTTCTCCTTTCGATACCATTTGCCAGGGTGATACCACGCAGATCAGTGTAACGGCAGCAGGAGGACAGAGTTATCAATGGTCGCCTGCTACAGGATTGTCAAGCACCACCGTTGCCAATCCATTCGCTAATCCGCCTTCTTCTACGTTGTATACAGTAATTGCTATTGATACCAACGGTTGTGCTGATACCGCTTCTGTTTTGGTAGAAGTTTTGCCTTTTGTAAGTGCAAATTTTACTCCCAATTTCACACCCTGCTCGATTCCCGTTACCGTAGATTTTCTGAACGGGAGCACCAACGGAGTGAATTATATCTGGGATTTTGATGACGGAGGAGCAGGATCCACACAAACCGATGCACAATACACGTATAACGTTTCGGGGACATACACTATTACATTAATTGCAATTGATTCCAATTCCTGTAATTTTTCTGATACGGTTGCGGTGGATATTTTCCTTCCTCCTCCGGCCAGCATTACGGTTTCGGGAGGAGATACGATTTGTGTGGGACAAAGCACTCCTGCCAGTGCCAGCGGAGGAGTAAGTTACTCGTGGTCGCCTTCGGTTTGGGTGGATGATCCCTCAAGCCCCAACCCGAATTTAAGTCCGGGCGCATCTACTAACTTCCAGGTGATTGCTATTGATTCCAATGGTTGTGCAGATACAGGATATGTACAGGTGGATGTGTATCCTCCCGCCAGTATTGATGCCGGCCCTGATCAACTACTTGACGTGGGTGATACACCTGTATTAACTCCCACCATTCCCACCAACGGAACTTTTTACTGGTCGCCACCCTACGGATTAAGTTGCACAAATTGCGCCAACCCCGTTGCTACTCCCGAAACTTCTACCACCTATTATCTTACGTTTACAGATCTTTACGGTTGCACCTACACCGATTCGCTGATCGTTTTGGTTACTCCGTCTGTGTTTATTCCCAATGCCTTTACACCTAACGGACACGGGCCAAACGAAATTTTTAAGCCCATTGTAAGAAACCTGAGCTATTACGAGTTCTATATTTTCAACCGTTGGGGAGAACTGATCTTTCATACCACCGATACCGAGGCCGGTTGGGACGGAACCTATAAAGGTGCCAAATGCCCGGTGGACGTGTATGTGTGGAAAATAAAATATTCTGATTACCTTAACGAGGATGAGGTAACGAAGAAATACGGACATGTGACCTTAGTACGATAGTTCAAAGTTGGGGAGTGAACGCGCAATAGTTTAATTGGTATTGTAATCTGTTATCAGTCACTGGTATCTCGTGGTTTCTTTTTAAGTTGAAGGTTATAAGGTTGAAAGTTTATGAAAATTTCAAAAATATATTTAACCGCGATTACTTTTCTGGCGATTATATCAGAAGGAGTTTCACAATCTGTTGCTGTCAAAGGCCATGTTGCTGCAAACTTCAGGCTTGAATTATTTTCTGCGGGGATAGGAGTAGAAAAACATTTTGATCATCATTTTTCCATGCAACTTACGTATAACAATTCCGGTTGGGATTTGCGCAATACAGATGGTGACGCCAGTTTTTATTCGTCATTAATACCTGAAGTACGATACTATTTTCATTGGAACAAAGAAAACCCCGCTAATAAAAAATATTTCCTGGGAATTTTTTCTGAATTCACAAACAAAAAATCGATTGGCAGTGGAGATTATTCCGAAAAACCTGTTGTATTTACTGTTTCTTCCACGGGACAATTGATTAACCCGGGAATTTTGATTGGTAAATGTTTGCCAGTAGGTAAAAAATGTTTTGCTGAGTTTTTTGGTGGTCCTAAATACAGATTTATTTATTCTTCCCGTGTTTTGAATCATAACGGAGTTATATTTACTGCAACAGAAAGAAATCAAAAATGGGGGTTAAGGGCTGGAGTAAATATAGGTGTCCGTTTTTAGTATCAGGGTTATCCCTTACCATCAGCCAATTATACCATCTAAACTTTAGTCCTTCGCACTTTTTTCTTTTTTGTTATCTTTAGCCGTTATGACAAAAAAACAAAAACACATTGCGGCATTTTTCTTTTTGTTTTTCCTTCCCGCTGTTTTGTTTTCTGCTCATACGCGCGACTCGTTATTGTTTATTCTGAAAAACAAAATGAACCGTTGTAACCCGCAGGTTTATCAGCAACTGGCCGCCACTTATTATCCGGAAAATACCGATTCATCTATTCATTATCTTCTGGCAGGTGCAAAAGAAGCGCATGACTGTCGTTTGTTCTCAGGAGAAGCAGCCTGCTATCGTGCGGCAGGAGCACAAAGTTTTTTGCGCAGCGATTACGAAAATGCCATGGCCTATTACAACCGTTCCATCGAAATATATGAAAAATACAGCCGCAACAACGAACTGGCTGAAGCATACAGGGGATTGGGATTGTGTTATTTCGACCAGGGACAATACACCAAATCCATTATCGAATACCACAAAGGATTAAAAGTAGCCGAAGAATTTAAAGACACTATTTCCAAAGGAAGGCTCATCAACAGCATAGGAAGCAGTTTCGAAATGATGGGCGATTATTCCAACGCGCTGGCGTATTACAATGACGGACTGAATATCCGCATCCTGATGAACGATTCATCCGGGATGGCTACCAGCTACATGAATGTGGGAAATATGCTCACACGAAAAAAAGAAAAAGAAAAAGCCATGCAATCCTATTCGCTGGCGTTATCTATTGGCGAATCACTCGAAAACAAATACATTATCATTAACGCACTGGTTTCACTGGCGGCTTCACAGGGTGAATTCGGAATGATTGAGGAAGCAGAAAAAAGCTGGCTGCTGGCGCTGGAAAAAAGTGAAGGAGAAGATTATCTTATTCAACGTACCGAAATATATAACGGACTGGCGGATATTTACCTGCAGCGAAAACGAAATAAAGATGCGCTGGTATATTCCGAACTGGCTATTGACCTTTCCAAAAAAATTAATGCCAAAAACGAACTGAAACGTTCTGTTTTTTCGAAAGCAGAAGCATTGCACCGGTTAGGACGCGCCAATGAGTCTTACCAGGCGATAAAAGAATATGCCCTGCTACAGGATTCGCTGTATAAAAATGAAAATCTTTTTACAGCACAGGAATTACGTGTTCGCTATGAAAAAGAAAAAGATGCGCGAACTATAAGTGAATTAAAATTCCAGAACGATATTGAAAAAATAAAGTCTGAGAAAGAAGCAACGGTGAACCGGGTATTTACCGTGGTAATTATCATTATGATCCCGCTTTTGTTTGTGTTGGTATATCTTTTTTTAAAAAACCGGAAGTCATCTGTTTTATTGCGCAAATCACTGCACGAAAAAGAAGTGCTGCTGAAAGAAGTGCATCACCGGGTGAAAAATAATTTTCAACTTATCTCCAGCCTCATCAACCTGCAGGGATCGATGATAGAAGATGAAAATGCAGTAGCAGCACTCAACAACAGCAAAAGCAGGATTCTTTCCATGGCGCTGGTGCACGAGTTCATTTACAAAGCCGAAAACCTGGAACGAATCAACATGGATATTTACATCACGCGGCTGAGTGAGATGATCGTTCGCTCGTTTAATGAAAGCGCAACTCCGGTAAATGTAACAGTAAAAGCCAATAACATTGAATTCGGAATTGAAACAGTAATTCCCCTCGGGCTTGTTATCAACGAGCTGGTGACGAATTCCGTTAAATATGCTTTTACCGGAAAATCCAACGGAGAGATAACACTGGAGCTGGAAGAAATCTCCCCGGGAAAATTCAGGTTTCACTATATGGATAACGGAAAAGGATTACCGGCTGACTTTGATATCAACAAACTCAATTCATTGGGAATGGAACTGGTGCAATTGCTGGCTGTTCAGCTGAAAGGAGAATTGTTTGTGCTGAAAAGCGAAAAAGGAGTTGCTTTTGAACTGGTTTTTCATTTGCATGAGTGAAGACTTAAACAGAAAGTTTTCATTTCAAAATCACCAAAACAACGTTTTGCCCGCTTTGGGGCAAATGGAAGTGGTGGGGTATTTTGTTAAAAATGTTTGGCCACTCTGTGGCCACGGAAAGCAAATACGATGCTTTGCTGCCGATAGATGGCTAAACAAAATTTTCCGTATCAACGGCACCAGCGGTGCCAAACGTTTTTAAAACGATCTGCAAAAAACAGTACTTGCCCCGGAGTGGGCAAAATGTAATTCAAGGACTTATTAATATTTTTACTAAAGCAAGTTTATTTCGGATAATAAAATGAATAAGAAAGCGTTATTATCACCTATGATTAAGAAATATGGGAGTTGGATATTAATAACAATAACTTTATTTTTTTCAATATCCGTTTTTATTGGTTGCACAGAAAAGACGAAGTCTTCTGTATCTGAAAGACCGAAAAGAAAGTTTCCGGTAGTTATGGACACCATTCGTCACGAGTTGTCGTTTATGGAAGCTGATAGAAAAATAGTGGCAAACTATAATCCTTTGTATTTCGGCAAAGAAACTGACACAATATATATAAAACACGGCATACATTCAGGAATAATGCCATCTGAATTGTTGTCATTGGATAAACCATCAAGAGTGGAACAACCAACTGGTGAAGCCTTACTTTATTGTTCTGTTCCTGAATACAGAAATTATTTCAGCCATTGGTTGTTTTGCGAAAAATATAAGCACCGGGATTCGGTCGATTTATCCTTAGCTGTTGATACTACACAAATAATTGCTAATATTTTTGATGGATTTAATCCAGACACTTTATATTGTATTGCATCTTATCCGGTTTTTTTAAAAAATGTTTCATCCGATACAGTCATTATTGGATATGGTGAGCATATACCCATTATTCTTGAAGCGAAAGATGAAAGCGGGAATTGGAATCTTATCGAAGAACAATACGTTTATATGTGTGGGGTCGGCCTAAACAGTATTATTCTACCACCCAACGAAATTGTAATCACATCGGTTCGTAAATTCGAAGGCGATTTTAAAACAGAATTAAGACTTAAACTCGGGAAACATTATTCCAATCCGTTTTTTGGAACTATTAATAAAAATCAGTTTTATTATACTGAATAGCTGTTATATCTGGCATTTTTTCATTTCAAAATCACCAAAACAACGTTTTGCCCGCTTTGGGGCAAATGGAAGTGGTGAGGTATTTTGTTAAAAATATTTGGCCACTCTGTGGCCACGGAAAGCAAATACGATGCTTTGCTGCCGATAGATGGCTAAACAAAAATTTTCCGTATCAACGGCACCAGCGGTGCCAAACGTTTTTAAAACAATCTGCAAAAAACAGTACTTGCCCCGGAGCGGGCAAAACGTTACTCTTCCGAATCCAAAATTTCAAGCCAGCGAATATTTCTTTCCGGGCATTGACCTTACAATTCCTTTAAACTCAAGGGTGAGAAGGAGAGAAGATATTTTACTTACAGGCGATTCGGTGGCCAGGGCAATAAAGTCGAGTTGTGTTTCGCCTTTTTCTTTCAAAAGATCCACGATGGTTTTTTCATTTTCATCGAGTGCAATCAGTAATTTTTGCTGCACCTGTTCTTTTTGTTTTTCTGCTTTCTTTTCCCATCCCATCAGTTTCAATATATCTTCAGCCGACTCGAACAAAGCGGCACGGTTGGATTTGATAAGAAAGTTGCATCCTTCCGAAAATTCATCCCCGGCTCGTCCCGGTAAAGCAAACACATCGCGGTTGTAATCATTGGCCAGGTTAGCGGTGATCACCGACCCTCCTTTTTTTCCTGTTTCAATCACAATAGTTGCATCTGTCATTCCTGCCACGATTCGATTGCGTTTAGGAAAATTTTCTTTATCGGGATTGGTATGACTTAAAAACTCGGTGAGGAGTCCGCCATTTTCCAGCATTTTTTTTGCCGTTTGGCGGTGTGCAGAAGGATAGATCATATCCAGTCCGTGGGCCAGTACTCCAATAGTTTGAATGTTATGTTGCACACAGGCACGGTGAGCAGAAATATCGATGCCATAAGCCAGTCCGCTGACTACCGTTATCCCGTGTTCAGCTAATTCACCCACGAGTTTTTCACAAAAACTTTTTCCGTATCCGGTAGGCCTGCGGGTTCCTACAATACTCACGGTTTTGTTTTCATTCATGTTCATTTTTCCCAGCGAAAACAATACCAGCGGGCCATCTTCGCAGTACTTCAGCCTTTGCGGGTAGGAATCTTCAAGGTAAAAATGGGTGTCAATTTTATTTTTCCGGATAAAAGCCAGCTCTTTTTCCGCCCTGTCCAGCACATCGGCTTTCACCACATTGCGGGCAGTATATTCTCCGACATCGGGAATTTTAACGAGCTTGTTTTTTTTCTCTCCAAACACCGCCTCTGCACTGCCACAGTAGGCAATCAGCTTCTTTGCGGTTACCGGGCCTACACCTTCAATTAGGGTCAATCCGATGGCAAATTTCAGGTCTTCGTCTAACACGGTTCAGTTTCAATTAATTTTTTATATATTTCGTAAAGTTAATGTTAAGGTGAAATAAAAAAACACGCATGAAAAATATTTTGACCATATTTTTTAGTTTTTTTTCTGTTGTAATTTTTTCGCAAAACGCAACACTGAAAGGAAAAGTGGTGGATGCATCTACCAGCGAAACACTTATTGGTGTAAATATTATTACACAAAACGGCACGGGTGTGGTAACCGACCTGGATGGTAACTACCAGCTTTCACTGGAGCCGGGAAATTATTCGATTACGTTTCGTTATGTAGGTTACGTTTCCAAAACAGAAAAGATTACGCTTACAGCGGGACAGGTAAAAGTGCTGGATGTTTCTCTTTCGGAAGCCAATACTGAGCTGGAAACGGTGGTGGTATCCGCAGGCCGTTATGAACAGAAAATAGAAGATATTACAGTAACCATAGCGGTTTTAAAACCTGCACTGATCGAAAACAAAAACACACTCAACTGCGAAACTATTCTCGAACAGGTGCCGGGCGTATCGATACAGGACGGGCAGGTTTCCATTCGGGGAGGAAGCGGTTTTGCCTATGGTGCCGGAAGCCGTGTGTTGATGATGGTGGATGAATTGCCATTGCTTTCTGCTGATGCCGGTGATGTAAAATGGAATACACTTCCGGTTGAAAATATCGAACAGATTGAAGTAATAAAAGGAGCTTCTTCTGTTTTGTTCGGTTCATCCGCGCTTAACGGAATTATTAATATCCGAACCGGTTATGCCAAAGATAAACCCATCACCAAAGTAAGCCTCACCCATGGAGTGTATGATAATCCCAAACGCGATTCCATCATTTGGTGGGACCAAAACCCGTTTTATACCGGAGTAAATTTTTTCCATGCGCAAAAATTCGGACAATTTGATATGGTAGTGGGCGGAGCCGGATTTAGTGATGTGGGCTACCGGTTGGGAGAAGATGAACACAGGGCCCGGTTTAATTTCAACACACGCTACCGCTCAAAAAAAACAGAAGGATTATCTTTCGGACTGAATGGTAATTTTCAGGCTAGTCGCGGAGGTGTTTTTCTTATCTGGCAGGATGCAAATAACGTATACCGGCCATACGGAGGAGACACGTCACAGGCCGGATCATCACTTTCATACAATTTCGGAAGAAGGGTAAACATTGATCCTTATCTCACCTACTTTACCAAAAAAGGCGATCGCCACTCTTTACGCACACGGGTTTATTGGGTGAGAAATGAAAATAATACCAATCAGAGTTCCAATGCAATTTTATATTACGGAGAATACCAGTTTCAGAAAACATTTAAAAACGAACTAAATTTATCAACGGGAATTGCGGGTTACTATTCCGGAATTGTTTCGCAATTATATGGCGGATATAAAGACAAAAACCTTCCGTTGATCAAAGAAGGTGATTCCACTTATGGCGTTCACTATGGAAAAAACCTTGCGGTATTTGCGCAGGCAGATAAAAAATTCGGAAGATTAAATCTCTCTTTGGGATTGCGTTGTGAATATTTTAAAGTGGACACGGCAGAATCGGTTTCTACATTGCGTATAATAAGAGGAGAGGATACAACTACACTTCCGTTTCAGCCGGTTTTCCGCACAGGGATGAGTTACCGCCTGGCAGATGAAACCTATTTGCGTGCATCTTTCGGGCAGGGTTATCGCTTTCCGAGTGTGGCCGAAAAATTTGTGAGCACTACGGTTGGCGGACTTACCATTTATCCCAATCCGGATCTTGGTCCAGAGCGTGGATGGAGTGCGGAAATAGGTTTGAAACAAGGAATAAAAATTAAAAAATGGATGGGCTATGCAGATGTCGCGTTTTTCTGGACAGAATATAAAAACATGATGGAATTTGCTTTCGGGTCTTATGTTCCCGATTCTATTCCTATCGAACCATTTAATCCGTTTGCACCGGGTTATCCGTCAAAATGGATGGGCTTCCGTGCTCAAAATGCAGAAAGTGCAAGAATTAACGGAGTGGATTTTTCTATCATTGGAAAAGGAAAAATTGGTAAAAAAATAGACATGTCGGTGTTCGCGGGCTATACCTATATGAATCCAATTACATTGAATAAAGATTCCGCTTATCTTGCTTCTTTTTCTGATTCTTCCACAAATATTCTAAAATACCGTTATAAACACCTGGTAAAAGCAGATATCCAGTTTGATTATAAAAAAATAACCACCGGAATAAGTGCCAGGTATACCAGTAAAATGCCCAACATCGACAGAACATTCGAACATATGCTCATTCCGTATGGATTGACATATATTGATTTAGGTGATGCGTTGATTCTTCCCGGGTTAACCCAATACAGGAAAGAACATAACAAAGGATATATTATTTTTGATTATCGTTTTGGTGTCAACCTGAATGAGAACGCAAGAGTGGCGCTGATCGTAAATAATGTGTTCAATGTAGAATACATGGGCCGCCCCGGTGATGTGCAACCACCGCGTACATGGGCGATGCAGGTAGTTTTAAACTTCTAGAGCCACAGATTTTCACAGATGAAGCGCGCTTCGCTTGCTTTTAAAATCTATTCTCAAATCGATAATCGCATTAATCTGTGCAATCAGTGGCAGAATTAATCTGTGCAAATCAGTGTAATCAGTGGCTGTATTAATCTGTGTAAATCAGTATAATCTGTGGCCGCATCAATCTGTGTAAATCAGTGTAATCTGTGGCTGTATAAGTTACCCAAAGCTTTTTCCAATTCTCCAAACCTGAATTCAAATCCTTCTTTCATAATTTTTTCACACGAAGCGCGGCTGCCCTTCAGTACAAGTTCACTTCTGTTTCCGAGTATTATTTTTAAAATAAATTGAGGAATGTTGGGAAGCCATAATGGTTTTTTTAAAATAAGCGCGAGAGTTTTGGTAAAAGTTTTGTTGTTTACATGTTCCGGAGCCACCGCATTATAAGCGCCATTTATTTTTTCATTTTTCAGCGCAAATAAAAACAGGTTACACAAATCATAAATGTGAATCCACGGCACGTATTGTTTTCCGCTTCCCAAAGCAGCGCCAAAACATAATTGCACAGGAGAGGCCAGTTGAGGTAATGCGCCTTCATTTTTATCCAGCACCATGCTGATGCGGAATTTTACCACACGGCAAACGGATTGAAAAAGATCAGCTGCATTTTCCCATTCCACGGTGCAGTCACTTACAAATCCTTTTCCGGGAGGATCGGCTTCGGTGAAAATATGTTCGCTTGTTTCGGTTCCGTAATAGTTAATACCCGAAGCAGAAACAAATGTTTTGAGCGGAATATTCTCTTCTTTTATTTTTTTCAGCAAAAATGCGGGGGTGGCTGAGCGGCTTTTTATGATTTTTGCTTTTTGTTCTTCTGTCCATTTTTTTGCTACTATCGGTTCTCCCGCCAGGTGAATAATGTGCTGTACATTTTCCAGCGCACCTTTTTCAAGATAATTTTTTGAAACATTCCATTCAAAAACCTTTACCCCGCATTTTGAATTTTTTACACGCGATACATGTACCACCTCATAACCTTCATTCAGTAATAATTTCGTTAGATGGGTTCCCACCAGTCCCGAACCGCCTGTTATCAGTATTTTTTCTTTTGACATGATCAAATGTATCAATAATTGAACAAAAATGGTCTGCTAATAACGGCAACATGAACCCCGAAGGTGGTTCAAAATAAATAACCCCGCGCAGTCGCGCGGGGAAAAGAACACCGGCTTGATTACAACCCCGCAGGGGTTGAATGAAGAACCGGGATTACCGAAAAAATTTGTACCTTACAAGAATAAAATAATTTATAAAGGGATGCCAGACCTTTTTTCACAAAACATTAACATCGAAAACTATCTTGATCACCGGGAAGTGATTGAAGAAACCGCTGCACAGCTGATCAAGGATTTTTCTGAATTTTCATTTGAGATCACCTTCACGGGAAAAGGAAAAACACCTTATGCCGAATTATTTTCACAGGCCGAACCGGTTATCGCTCTTCTGCTGGAGAAAAATACTTCACTTTTACATTCCATATTATATCGCATTGATGTAGCCGAAAAAGAAATAAAACTTCATTCGCAAAAATTTCCCCAATTATCGCTCAGCCATATCATCACCGATCTTATTCTGCGCAGGGAAATGAAAAAAGTGCTGACGAGGAGGTATTTTAAGGGGAAGTGAATCTAAGCACACGCAATCGCAGCCACACTCACTTTTGTTCCTTTTACTTTTAAAATTTCCTGTATCATCGATTCGAGCGTGGAGCCGGTGGTTACTACATCATCCACAATCAAAATATGTTTTCCTTCCAGTTGTTTTTTATCGGTAACGGTAAAAATAGAATCCACATTTTCCCATCGTGCAAATCGTGATTTCCGGGTTTGCGTGGTTGTTTCACGGGTTCTTACCACGATATGTTTCATGGGTTCCTTTTCCAGGATGCTGCAAATGCCGTCAGCGATCACGGCACTTTGGTTATAGCCGCGCTTTTTTTCTTTTTTGGGATGTAACGGAACAGGGACTACAGCATCAATAGCGCCAAACCGTTCGTTTTCTTTTATTTGTTTTCCCAGTTCTTTTCCCAATAATTCGCCTACGGGTTGATTGCCTTTGTATTTTAGTTCGTGCAGTAAATGCTGAACACGTGTGGATTTGGAGAAAAAACAAAGGGCAAAGGCAGCTTCCAGGGGTACTTTCCCCCAGAACAATTTTTCAACGGCATTTCCTTTTTCACGGTGAAAACCGGTGTAGGGAAGGTCGGCCAGGCAGAAGGTGCAGATAGTTTTTTCATTTTTTAACAAAGGTTCTCCGCATCCCGCACAATTATTGGGAAAAAACAGCGAAAAAGCGTCAGCCAGCATCTTCATACAGGCGCTAAATAACAAAAAACACCAGTGTATAACAACGATATGTTCAATAAAAATGAACCAATTACGTGGTTACACGTACAAATCGGTAACTTTGCAAAAAATTCATAACCATGGAAGATTCCGGTAAAAAATCAGGAAAATCGCGCGATGTGTTTTATATCATTATCATTTTGTTGCTGATGGCAGGAACAGGTTTCATGTATTTTAAAATGGATGGGTATAAAAAAGACCTGGAGACCTGTGCCACCAATACCGCGCAGATGGAAAAAGATATTGAAGGGCTGAACGAACTTTTAAAAAGCAGCGGAAAACTGGATGAAATGGGTGCCGACCTGAAAGCTAATCTCGAAATACTGCTGGAAGAATTTGAAGGACTGGAAACTTCCAATGTCGGTTTACAGGATAGTATTGCACGCCAGATTCACGTTATCGATTCGCTGAAAGTGGAAGCTGAAAAAAATAAAGGCAACGCTTATGTGATTTACAAGCTGAATAAAGAAGCAGAAACCCTTCGCAGGATCATGGTCGGGTATGTGCATACCATCGATTCGCTGAACACCGCCAACCAGGAATTGCGTGCGGAGATAAAAGTGAAAGACAATAAAATTAATGAAGTAACTGCTGAAAACGAAGATGTAAAAAATAAAAATAAAGACCTTAACGCAAAAGTGGAAAAAGGTTCGGTATTGCAAACGTCCAATCTAACGGCAGGAGCTATTCACGTAAGAGGAAACGGAAACCAGGTGGCTACCACAAGAGCAGGAAGAGCGGATATGATAAAGGCATGTTGTTCTATTCTTGAAAATCCCATTGCCAAAGCAGGAACCAAAGGAGTGTATATGGTGGTGATGATGCCTGACGGAACGGTATTGGCTCCTGATCCCAATGCACGCTTTAAATGGGCGGGCGGAGAAAGCCAGTTCAGCTTATTGCGCGAAATCGATTATCAGAATGCGCAGATGGATCTCTGTATGTATGCCGAAGTAAAAGACATCGAGCTTCCCAAAGGAGTATATAACGTTGAATTATTTTGCGAGAAAGCAAAGATTGGAAAGACTACGTTTACTTTGAAGTAATTTTTAGTCATTGGTCATTGGTGAGGGGTGTAAACAAACCAATGACCAATGACCACTGACTCATGACTATTGACTACTTCCTCCCATCCCGGTGAAATTTTCTTTTTGAGCTTTCATCCAAATCTTCTCCCGAAATTTCTTTTATCCATTGCGAAAGTGTTTTTGCATTTTCAACAGAAAAATCACCGCTTTTTGTTCTGCGCAGGGAATGAAGATAAGCTCCTGAATCCAGTTTTTTTCCAAAGTCATGGGCGATGGAACGGATGTAGGTTCCTTTGCTGCAGGTAATCCTGAATTCCACCAGCGGCAAATTAATTTTCAAAATCTCGAAATTTAAAATTTCTATTTCATGTTGTTTGATGTCGGCCGTTTTGTTTTTGCGGGCGAGTTCATATAATTTTTTTCCGTCAACCGATTTGGCAGAATAAACAGGAGCCGTTTGCATTTGTAAACCAGTCATGGTTTTTGCAGTGGAAAGAATTTTTTCGGGAGAAATATGTGCCGTGGAAAATGTCTCGTTTACTTCTGTCTCCATATCATACGATGGAGTAGTGGCGCCCAGAAAAAATTCACCGGTATATTCCTTAATGCCATTTTGTATTTCAGAAATTTTTTTGGTGGCTTTTCCGAGACAAACAATCAGCAGCCCGGTGGCCAGGGGATCCAGTGTTCCCGCATGCCCGATCTTGAATTTTTTGATTCCCGAAGAATGGGCAATAGCATATTTCATCTTACGGATCACGTCAAAAGAAGTCCATTCGTAGGGTTTGTCTACGGGAAGTATCATGCCATTTTCAAAATCGATATCCATTTATAGTGATGAATGGTGAGTGAAAAATAGTTTAACTATTTAAATTGGTTAAAAAAATCCAAAATGGAACAATAACTCTCTTATGTTTTCGTCACCCTTAAACTCATCACTCATCACTCATCACTCATCACTCATCACTCATCACTCATCACTCATCACTCAAACCACCTCCATCTCATATCCCATCCACATCAATGCCAGCAGCAATCCGCCCAAAGCAATCCGGTAATATCCAAATGGCTTAAATCCGTACTTCGTTAGAAAAGCAATAAATAGTTTTATGGCAAGTATAGCTACCACAAAAGCCACAAGATTTCCCACCAGCAACACCGACATGTTTTCACTGGTAAAATGTTCTGCATCTTTCAGCAATTTGTAGGCAGAAGCGGCAAACATGGTAGGCACAGCCAGTAAAAAAGAAAACTCGGCTGCTGCTTTGCGATTCAATCCCTGGAACATTCCTCCAATGATGGTAGCGGCAGAGCGTGATACTCCCGGCACCATGGCAACACATTGAAACAATCCGATAACCAGCGCCTGCAGATACGAAATTTGCGAAGTGTTGGATTTTTTTTCTTCTTCCCTGCCTTCGGTCCATTTATCAATAAACAGGAAAATAATTCCACCGGCAAACAACGATAAGGCGACAACCGTTATATTTTCCAGCATTGAATCAATCAGGTCACCGGCAAGAAAACCGATAACGGCAGCCGGTAAAAAAGCAACAAAAAGTTTGACATAAATATCGATCGACTGGAAAAAACGTTTCCAGTATAAAACCAAAACCGAAAGAATGGCGCCAAATTGTATGTTTACGATAAAAGCTTTGGTGAAACCGGTGCTGGTCATTCCCATAAAACTTTCGGCAATGATCATGTGTCCCGTTGAAGACACGGGAAGAAATTCAGTAAGTCCTTCTACAATGGCAAGGATAACGGCATGAAGAAACTCCATGCGTATTAAGCTTCGTTTTTAGGTTTTTTAAGAATAGCCCAGGTAACCACACCGTAGCCGGCTATCACCAATAGAGGGGCGAGAGTAATTCTGCGGAAACTGAATAACTCTTCCTGGTTAAACTGGGTGGGATCTTCAGAACCTCCGCCCAGCATCAGGATAAAACCGAGAATAACCAGCACAACCCCGATAATAAGAAGTTTGTAGTTTTCTTTACCGAAAAAGAATCCTTTTTCCGTTGACTTTTCTTTTGCCTGCTTGCTCATGGTCAGTATAAATAATCTGAGTGTATCCGTAAATATTTACGCAGTGCAAAGTAAGTAGAAATCCATGATATTAAAACGCCCAATGCGGCAATTCCGCTAAAAAGTGTTAAGATCATACGTATATCCTGCACCTCTTTCAGTCCGGGTATCCAGTTAATAGCCAGGTTCATGGCGCTAAGCAACAGGGCTAAGGCAATCAATGCGGCAATAATTCCCTGGAAAAAAGCCCTTAACATAAACGGCCAGCGGATAAAGCGTTCGGTAGCTCCCACCAGCTGCATACTGCGGATAAGAAAACGTTTGGAAAATACAGCCAGCCGGATGGTATTGTTGATCAATGCAACGGCCACAAACAACAACAAAGCCGCCAGTGCAAGAATAATCCAGGCAAAAGAACGCGCTCCGTCATTAATAGTGGAAAACATGGAGCGATCGTAATACACCTGTTCAATGGTATTGTATTTTGCCAGCAGGTTCGCTTCAATTTTGGTTACACTGTCCAGGGCAGCATAGTCTTCTTTTATAAAAACTTCGATGGAGGCCAGGATCGGGTTATAATAATCTATCGGTTCTGTAATACTGTCATCGCCCAGTTGTTTTTCCGCAATCTCCAGCGCTTCCTGCTTGGAAACATAGCGCGCTGATTTTACATAATGTTCTGCAGAAAGCGTTTTTTCCAGTTGCAGCATATCGGCTTCGCGGGTTCCCTCCTTAAAAAACACATCTACCTGTATGCTTTCCTTTACAATTTGTGTCACTTTTTTCGAAGTTAGAATCAGCCAGCCCACAATGCCCAGCATAAAAAGCACCAGTGAAATACCAATTACAGTAGAGAGATAGGAGGTGCGTTCGCTTCTGCGGATATATCGCTGCATTTTACTCATGGGGTAAAATTATCAAAAACGAAAGGGATACCTGTGGCATCCCTTTACGATTCTTTAATACTGTGATGTTAAAAACTATCAGCGGCTGATGATTACCGGCTGCGTATATAGTTTTCCATTGATGGTTACACTGATGAAATACATACCCGTATCAAGTGCTGATACATCGGTGGTAGCAGTGCCTCCCTGCGTCCAAAGGGTGCGCACTTTTCTTCCCGCCACATCATGAATGTTTGCCGGAATATTTCCGCTATTATCATTGATGCGGATAGTGATCAGTGAGGAAGAAGGATTCGGGAAAACACTCAGCATGGAAATTCCGTTCAGTTCGCTGATTCCGCCCGGGATCACATAAGTGTTAACCGTAGTATTCGTAATCACCGGTGCATTGAAATCGAAATAAATATTGGCGCTGTTGTTCACCACTTGCCCGGCTTGCGGGGCATTCAGCGTACGAATTCTGAATTGCACAAAGCCATGGCTGGCCGGTTCGTTGCTTCCGCTGTCGGGAAGATTGATGTTATTAAATTTCCAGCGTATAATATTTCCGTTGAAGAAATCCACGCTGTAATTATGACTTGCATTCAGCATTTCGAACGTGGTAAGATCCAATAACGGACTGAGGGTATCCGTAATGGTAATATTTACCGCGGGGCCTGTTCCCGTATTCTGAAACTGTACAAGGTATACCAGTTCATCTTCGGTAAGACCAATATCACCTGCGGGCCCTTCACCCGCAGGAGAAACCGATTTGTCATTGGGATCAAATGAACCGGTCACCAAACGTGAATAACAACCTTGTCCGCAGGAAGGATTGGAAGGTGATCCATTAGTGATAGTAGTACTGAAGCAGGCAGTTTCGTTGGTTCCTAAGGGAAGTGAAGCGGGAGTGAGAAAAGAAACGTTAAACCACATATATGCTCCCACAGCAAGATTGGTATAGGTCCAGCAAATGGTATCACCATTTACAGTTGCTCCTGCCGGAGAACTTCCTGTATAGTTAAGATCGGCAGGAAGAATAAAACATAAATCTCCGGAAGCAGTCATATTTCCGGTATTTTGAATATAGATGTAATAATTTCCTGCAAAACCGGGAACAATCCCCAGGCTGTAAGCATACGTGCAAACATTGTAAAAGGGAATAATGTTTATTGAAAAATCTGCATTAACGGTACCTCCGTTAGTTACGGTTACACTTTGGGAAGAAGGACAACCGGAAGTAACCTGCGAAACCTGGGCAGGCTGAACAATGTAGTTTCCGGCAGGAACAGTGATGGAGTATTGTCCTGATGCATTGGTGTAGCCCCAAAACCCATTGGCATGTACCCATTGTCCCGATAAGAGGGTATCACCGGTATCAAAAACACAATTCTGATTATTATCGGCATAAAGAATTCCCGTAATCACTCCGAAACTTTGAGTAGTGTTCACTGTTACCTGGAAATAATTGCAATCACCGTTTTGATCAGTGACCCATACGCTGTATAATCCACCGGCAAGAGAATAAATATCTTCTGTAGTAGCGCCATTATTCCATTGATAAGTGTAGGGTCCGGTTCCGCCACTTACCGTAAGATCAATCGAACCATCATTCAGATTAAAACCGGTTTCATTAATTACGGAAGAAGTAGAGGTTAAACTTCCTGTTTGAGTACTTCCGATTGTTAACGTGTAATAAGTTGTACATCCTGCGCTGTCAGTTACAGTGGCAATATGCACCCCCGGACAAAGATTGGTATAAATACCGTCAGAGGTTTGAACGCTGTCCAGCAGGTAAGTATAGGGAGAAGTGCCTCCTGTTACCACAATATCTGCGCTTCCGTTGCACTGATTACAGGTAGTCATCACTACATTAGTAGCGGAAGCGGCCATACCACTGCTACTCACATTTACATATCCGGTTCCGCTACATCCATTGGCATCAACTACCGTTACTGAATAATTTCCCGCACACAATGCACCGGCAGGATTTCCTGTTTGGCCGTTTGACCAGCTATACACGTATGAACCGGCACCACCTGTTGCACTGGCAGTTGCCGTTCCATCACACGATCCGCAGGTGGCCGCAGTGGAAGTAACAGAAACTACAACAGGAGAAGGTTGAGAAACAACGGTTGTTACCACAGTAGAACATCCGTTGGCATCCGTTATATAACAAATATAAGTCCCTGCGCATAGCCCGTTAACCATGGGAGCAGTGGAACTAAATCCGTTGGGCCCCGTCCACATAAACGCATAGGGAGCCGTTCCGCCTGTTACATTAATTATGGCCGATCCATCGCATCCACCGTTACAGGTAGTATTTACAGAAGAAGGAACTGCAGTAAGCGGAGGAGGATTGTTAAGAATAAACTGGGTGGTATCAAAACAGGAAGCAGTAATATCTTCCACTACCACATTATAGGTTCCGGCACATAAATTATTAATACTGACTCCGCTGCCCAACAGGTTAAAGCTGTTATCATAATAATTGATATTATAGTTTCCGCTTCCACCCGAAACACCTGCGGAGGCACCTCCGTTGCAGGATCCTGAACAGGTAATCGGGGTTGGATTAATGATGACCGACAGACCCGGACAGTCTGCCATTGCGTTAATCGAAATAGCAGCAAGAAGAATTGTAAAAACCTTTTTCATAGCAATGATTTTATAAAAGACGCCACGAACCGGTTTAGGTTGCCATCGCGCATTTTTTCTAACTTCGCATACTTAACTGAACCCGTTGACAGCAGATGGAATACAATCCCGTTGAAATTGAAAAAAAATGGCAGGAAAAATGGAAAAATGAAAAACCTTTCCGTGCTGAAGATAATTCTGCCAAACCGAAATATTATGTGCTGGATATGTTCCCTTATCCCAGCGGAGCAGGTTTGCATGTAGGACATCCTCTCGGTTATATTGCTTCTGATATCATTGCCCGCTACAAAAGATTAAAAGGATTCAATGTGCTTCACCCGATGGGTTATGATTCTTTCGGATTACCCGCAGAACAATACGCCATTCAAACCGGGCAACATCCTGCTGTCACCACCGAAAAAAATATTGCACGTTACCGCGAGCAACTCGACCGAATCGGTTTTTCATTCGACTGGGACCGCGAGGTGCGCACCAGCGATCCGAAATACTATAAATGGACGCAGTGGATCTTTATTCAGCTTTTCAAGTCGTGGTACAACCCGAAAAACAATAAAGCAGAAAGCATCGAAACGCTGGTTTCCATTTTTGAAAAAGAAGGATTTAAAGGAGAAGAACAAGGAGTTTTAACCGGAGATATAGAAAAAGATTTGCATCCCTTCACTGCTGAAGAATGGAAAAATCACGAAGAGAAAAAGCAACAGGAAATTCTCATGCATTTTCGCCTCGCTTATTTGAGTGAAGCGTATGTAAACTGGTGTCCCGCACTGGGAACTGTATTAGCCAATGATGAAGTAAAAGATGGTGTAAGCGAACGCGGTGGCCATCCTGTAGAAAGAAAACTGATGAAACAATGGAGCCTGCGCATTACTGCGTATGCCCAGCGACTGTTAGATGGATTAAATGAAATAGACTGGAGTGACAGTATTAAAGAAGCACAAAGGAACTGGATAGGTAAAAGCGAAGGGTGTTCGATACGGTTTGGCCTCATCCCCGGCCCTTCTCCCGTGGAGAAGGGAGATAAAACCTATGGATATATGAATCCCGGGTATTTCACTTCTGACTATAAATCATTCAGGCTGCTCATTGATCGTGCAAAATCTATGCGCTCCAATCCTACCAAAGCAGAATCGGTCATATGGGAAGAATTAAGGAATAAATTAATTGGCTATAAATTCAGGCGGCAACATATTATTGATAAATACATTGTCGATTTTGTTTGTTTGTCGAGGCAGTTGGTGATTGAAATAGATGGAGATATTCATGATTTTCAAAAAGAAGAAGATGAGGCAAGAACATTTTATCTGAATAATTGTGGATTTAAAGTGATTCGCTTTAGAAACGAAGAAGTGATAAATCATACGGAAGATGTAGTTAAAAAAATAAAACAGGTTGTTTCAGAAATTGAGGAAAACACAAAACCGGAAAACGATGTAAATATTGTAAACGAAGACGGAGAAGAATATTCCTTTAGTAAGGGATTTTCTGAAGAAAATTCCGATACATTATCAGAGGATGTTTCATTTAAATACAAAAAATCAAATACAAATCTTTCGCTCTCTTCAAAGGACCATAAAGAATTTTCTCAAATTTCCCCCTCTCCACTGGAGAACGACAACACAACGAATCTTTCCCCCTCTCCACTGGAGAACGACAACACAACGAATCTTTCCCCCTCTCCACGGGAGAGGGGGCCAGGGGGTGAGGCCATCGAGGTTTTCACAACAAGGCCCGATACTTTATTCGGAGTTAGTTATTTGACGCTTGCTCCTGAATTGGATATGATAATGGAAATTACGACTCCCGAACAAAAAGAAAAAGTAGAAGCTTATGTTGCCTGGGCGAAGAATCGCAGTGAAAGGGAACGCCAGGCGGACGTGAAAAATATTACCGGAGAATTTACAGGCGCTTATGCCATTCATCCTTTTACCGGTGAAAAAATTCCGGTGTGGGTGGGTGATTATGTACTGGCCGGATACGGAACCGGTGCCGTGATGGCCGTTCCCGCTCACGATTCGCGCGACCATGCTTTTGCCAAACATTTCGGATTACCCATCAAACAAGTGGTGGAAACACCTAACGGTTTCGACCTTAATGCCGCAGCCTGGGAAGAAAAATCGGGAAAAGTGATCAACTCTGATTTTCTCAACGGACTGGAGGTAAAAGACGCAATAAAAAAATGTATTGCTGAGGTGGAAAAGAAAAATATCGGGAAAGGAAAAACCAATTACCGCCTCCGCGATGCCGTTTTCGGAAGACAACGCTATTGGGGAGAACCTATTCCCGTTTATTACAAAAACGGAATTCCCTATACCGTAGAAGAAAATGATTTGCCCATCGTATTACCCGAAGTAGATAAATATCTGCCCACCGAAGACGGAGAACCACCACTGGCAAGAGCAAAAGACTGGTATTACATTCCCGGAATAGGTATTTCTTCCCCCTCTCCACGGGAGAGGGGGTCAGGGGGTGAGGCCTACGCAATAGAACTCACCACCATGCCCGGCTGGGCCGGCAGTAGCTGGTATTTCCTCCGCTACATGGATCCTCATAACGCTCACGCCATTGCCGCAAAAGAAAAACTTGACTACTGGAAAGAAATTGATCTCTACGTTGGCGGAGCCGAACATGCAACGGGACATCTTTTATACTTCCGCTTCTGGACCAAATTCTTAAAAGACCTCGGCCACATCTCCATCGAAGAACCCGCCAAAAAATTAATTAACCAGGGAATGATTCAGGGGGTGTCTAGCATTGTAAATAGAATGATGACACACGCAAGTTTTGTTGGATCTCCAAAAGATAATTCAGAATTATTACCAGCCAATGAAGTTCCACCAATATTTATTTCAAAAAACAAGTCAAATCTTTTGTTAAAGAAATGGGTAGAGTGTTCCGAAATTGAAATCAGCGAGAAGAAAAAACTGATTCAATTAGTAATAGATCATAAAAAGAGAATTACAGAGACATTAAGAAATAAATATCCTGATAGAAAAGGTGAAATTGAAATAGCGGAAAATGATTTTTATTCATTAAACATGGATATAAATTTTGATAAAGATGGGATTGTAATAATTGATAAACTAAGAAATTGGCGTGAAGAATATAAAAACGCAATTTTTATTTTAGAGGATGATGGAAATTTTATTTGTGAACATAGTGTCGAAAAAATGTCCAAATCCAAATGGAACGTAGTAAACCCCGATGACCTCTGCGAAAAATACGGAGCCGACACCTTGCGCTGCTACGAAATGTTCCTCGGCCCCTTAACCGACCATAAACCATGGGATACAAAAGGCATTGAAGGAACCTTCCGGTTCCTGAAAAAACTCTGGAGATTGTACGACTCCTTTTCTCCACAAGAGAATAACGGTTCTTCTCATAACTCCCCTTCTCCACGGGAGAAGGGGCCGGGGGATGAGGCCACACCCGCGGAGTTCAAATCCCTCCACAAATGCATCAAACGCGTCAACGAAGATCTTGAAAGATATTCGTTCAATACAGTCGTTTCCACGTTCATGATCTGCGTTAACGAACTGACGGACTTGAAATGCCATAAAAAAGCAATCCTCGAACCGTTAGTTGTGCTTATTTCGCCCTATGCACCACACATTGCTGAAGAGCTGTGGCAAAAACTCGGACACACTACCAGCATCACCCACGCACAATGGCCTGAGTTGAACGAGTTGTATCTTGTTGAAGACAATATTACTTACCCGGTTCAGTTCAACGGAAAACTTCGTTTCAATATCGAGTTGGCCGCCTCACTAACCTCTGCCGAAATCGAAAAAGAAGTAATGGCCCACGAACAAACCGCCAAATACCTCGAAGGAAAATCACCCAAAAAGGTAATCGTAGTGCCAAAGAGAATTGTAAATATTGTAGTATAGTAGACCTCGGGGAAGGGACAAAGTCCCGAATCCCAGCAGAGCTAAAAAACACTTCGCTATTTACTTCCCTCCCCGGCTTGTCACGTTTTGCGTGAAAAAGGGGAGGGACAGACCCCGATTGGTGATAGCCGGTCGGGGTCAGGGAGAGGCCCACCCCTGCCCAAACTCCCTTTATCTCAACAATTTCCTGCATTTTCTCCCCCTCTCTTGGGGAGAGGGGGCCGGGGGGTGAGGTTTTTTCCGTATCTTTTAGGTTACCTTTTGAACCTTCCACCATTAACCTTGTAAAAGCACTCAAGTGGAAAACGAAAAACTCATACAGCAACTGCGATCGGGCAATAATAAAGAAGCCCTGCAGGAGATGTATAAGTCGTTTCCCATGGTGCGGCATTTTATAAAAACGCATGGCGGTAACGATGACGATGCCCGCGATGTATTCCAGGAATGCCTGCTTGTTTTTTACAGGAATGTACAAAAGGAAAATTTCTCATTAACCGCTTCACTGGGCACTTATTTGTTCAGTGTGAGTAAGTACATCTGGAAAGACGAGCTGAAAAAGAAAAACCGTATGGTTTCTTTCGAAGTAAGTGACGTGCCCGAAGAAGCCGTTACTTATAAGGAAGAAGAAATAAAAATGCGGTGGATTGACAAAATCCTCGACAAACTGGGCGACAAATGCAGTGAGATTTTGCAACTCTTTTATTACAAAAAAATGACAATGGAAGAAATTGCCGAAAAACTGCAATACAAAAATGTCGACACGGTAAAAACACAGAAGTACAAATGCATGGAGCGGGCCAAAGCAATGGCAGGTGAAGTGAAACTTTCATCCATAAACGAAGAGTTATGAGAAATGAGCTGAAACATATCGAAGAAATTGAGAATTATCTCACCGGCAATATGAATGCAGAGCAGCGCCTGTCGTTCGAGTCGAAGATGAAAGCGGATGATAACCTGGCCCAGGATGTGGTATTGCAGCAGCAGATCATGGAGCGGTTAAAACTCAACGCATTCAAAAATGAAATGATAGCTTTTCATAGTGGTCTGGCAAGTAGTGGTAAAAGTACGTGGTGGAGCAAAGGGATTTACCTTAATTCTTTTCTTGCTTTATTGGTGTTGGGAATAACTTTCTCCGCCACGTATTACTTTGGATTTTTTGACAACACAAACAATGAAGAAAAAACTCCGTCAACGGAAACCCAAAAACCGTTAGTTTCACAGCACACTTCTTTTACTTCTTCCACACCTTTGCCACAGGATCAGAAAGAAAATGAATCAAAACCGGAAGAAGAGGCAAATCCGGTGGCGAAAAAAACAATTCCTGTAAAAAAATCTCTCCCTGCAGGATTTGTAAGCAGCCCGGGTGAAACAAAAGTGCCACAACACCATTTTCTTATGGTGTATGAAACCGAAACAATGGACGCAGAACAGGGAATTACCTTTCAAACGAACGATTCAAAATCATTTGTGCATATTCCTGCTAATATTATTGTTGATAAAGATGGTTTTCCGGTGAAAGGAAAAGTAAAAATCATGTACCGCGAATACCGGAATGCCGCGCAAACCGCTTTTTCAGGAATACCTATGGTGTATTATGAAAAAGGGCAGGAATACAATTTTAACTCGGCCGGGATGTTTGAGATACGTGCTTTCCGGGGAAAAGATGAATTGAAAATTAAACAAGGCGCATCATTTACGGTGGATTATAATGTAACCGAAAAACTCGACAGTTGTTATTTTTTTGCACTGAACGATAAAACCAATAAATGGGAGAAAAGAGAAAATCTCGAATTCAAAAATCAGAATAATGTAAACGACCCACAGGTTACCGTTACTCACGGATGGGTGCGTAAAAGATGGATAAAAGGTAAAATGGTGACCGATACCATTATTGACAAAGTGAGCAACAAAGTGTATGTGGGAATGCTGAAAGGGCAGGTGAGTGATGCTGCTACAGGAAAAGAAATGGATGGAGTAAAAATGAATTTGTTCCGCGGAGAGGGAAACAGCCGTGATGCAAAAGTGGATTATACAACTATTCCTGTTGATACCGGTTATGTAATCGAACAGATAGAGCCCGGGATTTATTCTGCCGAAATTACCTGCAGCGGGTATTACAAAATAAGGGTTGAAAAAATTAACATCAGCGAAAATACCGTTACCAAACTGGATGTGAAAATGAAAGCGCGGAAAAAAAGAAAAGAAGAACTTCCGCTCTCCAAACGGGTAAGAATGATGTTTATGAAAAAAGAAAAAAGAGGACTTGATTCGTTTGAAAGCAATTATACCGTTGATGAAGATTTTTCAAAAATTGTGGAAGTAAAGGAAACAGAAATAAAAAGAATAGTAACGCGTGAGGAAGGCGGAATGTGGGAAAATGATACAATGATGAATGGTGGCGCACCGGTAAATGTTACAGTTGATTTTGAAGGCGGCATTACTACCAATAGTTCAATAAGAAAGGATAATGGCAATCGCACAACCGGTGCAATGATTCCAGGCAGCGATCCGGGACACAGTTATCCCAATCTCGTGAGAGGATTACAATGCGAAACGTTCGGGGTGTTTAACTGCGACCAGATTTACCGTGTTCCCGATCAGCTGATGGTAAAAGCCAGTTATGTGAACGAAAAAGGAAAAAAAATTGAAGAAGGCCACATTCTTTCCATGATCGATCTCAAATTCAATGGTGCTTTCAGTTTTGATCCTTCGTATTTTACCTGCAGCAAATCGGGAAGAAATGTATTGCTGCTGTTTACAAATGACAAAAAACTATATGCGCTTACGGAAGAAGAATACAAAAAAATGAACATCAGCAAAAGCGGTGAATATACTTTTGCCATGCAAGACATCACCAAAAAAGTGAAAGATCCTGACGACCTTAAAAATTTCCTCGGGCTGAAATAGCTGTAACATTTCAGCCTCCATATTGTTATACTTTAAAAACGCTTTATGTATGAAGATGCGAATCACCTTCCTGCTGCCTGCCATAACTTTGCTTTTATTTGCGAAGACAGTCAGCCAAAATCAAAATGATGTAAAACCTCAATCATCATCAAACGAAAAAACAGTTGACCTCTCCGGTCAGCAACTTACTTCCATCCCCGAATCAGAAAAAGAACGGATTCTTCAATGTGAAGAACTGATACTGGATGATAACAACTTGACCGTTTTTCCCGAATGGATAAAAGATGCAAAATCACTGAAAAAAATATCAGTGGACAATAATCCTTATCTCAATTTCCTGGACTTTTGTGTCAAATGTTCTTCTCCTCAAATCACGGAAATGTCTGCATCAGGATGCAGCATTAAGGAAATTCCCTATCAACTCACGTTTTGTGATAATCTCCACACGTTAAATCTCAGCAATAATATCATTGATGAAATTCCGTTTCATCTTTCCTTTTTAAAGAATATTCAATATGCTGATTTTTCCAATAACCGCATCAAAACCACCGGTTATGTGGTGAATGCCTGGAGAAATCTCAGATTCCTTGATGTTACCGGAAATAAAAATTTGGAATTGTTTACGCTTGGTGAGTCACTCAGCGGTTTGCGCCTTGAAAAACTGATGATTGAGTTCGGAGATTCTGTTCCGGTTTCTTTTGCACAGTTAAATACAAATGAACTGTATGTGAAAGGTTCACTTTCCACCGTTCCCAATGAATCGGTTACGCAATGGAAAATAAATACGGTTTCTTTCGATCCCGGAAACGAACGCAACGGAACGTTTGCATTGGCTTCTTCCCTGGTGAAAAACCCGAATATAAAATCAGTTGCAGCATCAGGATTTGAGTGGAATACTATTCCCGGGTTTATTTCTTCTTCTGCACAAGTCACTTCACTCGACCTCACCGGAAATTCCATTTCTTCAACAAGAGGAATAGAACAAATGAAACAACTGGAGGAACTCACGCTAAACGGAAATGATCTTTCGTGGAAACAGGTGGATGAATTGAAAAAGGAATTACCCCGATGCATTATTTATGCCGAAGACTCCAAATGCGCAAAGGATGCTGATTGGGCGGTGAAGCCACCGGTAAAAGAACTTACTCCCGAAACAAAAGAACTGGTGATCAATCCAAAAGAAGAATTTATCATCACCACCCCCTCCACAAAAATAGAAATTCCCGAAAATGCATTTCTCGATGAAAAAGGAAAAGTGGTAACCACTCCCGTAGAAGTAAAATTCACCGAATACAACGATCCCGTTTCAGTAGCGTTCAGCGGAATTCCCATGCAGTATCCCGATAAAGAAGGAAACCTCGGTAATTTTTCATCGGCCGGTATGTTTGAATTTACAGCATCCTCTGACGGAAAAGAAGTATTTCCCAACCCTGCTTCACCTGTTGTGGCCACCCTCAGCAGTTCCATGCCCGGAGATTATAATTTATATACCTACAACGAAAAAACAGGATGGAATGCGCTGAACAACGAAAACCCGGTTCCCGTTAGTGTAGATGAAGATTCAGGAACGGTTGATTTGGCTCCCGATGCTGCTCTTTTGGCAAGAAATTTTATTGAAGCCATACCCGATACATCCAATCCCGCCAACCGGCTTTACGTTAGTCACGACCTGGTGAATATGAAAGTAAAGAAAACCCCGAATGAAAATTCGTTTTATATCCTGCCCGAGTTTTTTAACATGTCAGAAAATTCTGCAGCATTAAATGTGGATATTCTTCCTGACTCCAAATCGTTTTTCAATATGTACAAGCTGGTATATAACGGAAAAAATCCGCAAAAGGATTTTAAAACACTCGACAGCCTGTATCATATAGTAAGAGACTCGGTAAACAAAAAAGGAAATACATCAATTACCTATGCCAACAAAGGATTTTTCTCCTTTTTATTTAAATCAAAACGTATACGGATTTATCGCACATCAGAGAAAATAATGTGGAATGACTTTCGCGTCATTCCCAGTCCCGCTACCGATGATTATATCCTGAGCATGAAACTCGGAAATACACCTTATTCTTTTCATGTTTATCCCGAAGTGAATTCTGCTGATGCAAAAAAAGTGCAGGAATTTAACCGGAAATTTCTTATCAATGCGCAATATATCCGCAATTTACAGGATGGAGAATACAACCGGACCCTGGAAGCCTATAAAAAACAACGTGCTGTATTTGAAGTAATCTATGAAACAAAGAAAAAAGCTTATTCCGATTGGGTAAAAGCAAAAGAAAGCGGCAGCGCTCCGTTATCGCTTAATACGTTGCCTTACCAGCGGCAAATGATCATTTCTGTATTTGGAAAAACCAATCTCGATTACGTAAAAAGATTTGAAAAACCGGGAATTCTTCCCGATATCGTTACGGATGAAGAAGGAAACAAGCAGGAATATGAGTCAATATATGTGCTCGACACGAAAAATAACATGACAGTACATTATTCCAAAAAAGTAAGAAAGCATTTTGATAAGGCCCATTTTAAAACTGCGCTGATTGCCATAATTGATGCAGCCACCATCGGCATTGTTTCTAAAAAACAATTTAAGGAAAATGTAAAGGCAAATAAAATAAAAATGAAAGTCATCAACGTAAAAGGGTTTAACCTGGATGAGATTCGTGAATTATTATGAGTCGATGGGTTTTTATATTGATTTTCTTTTTACCCGATGGGTTATGGGCGCAGGATAAATTTCTTGCACGGCTGGATACTTCACGGGTCGGCAATACATGGGCGAAGGACAGCAGTTCACTGGTGGAGTTAACCACTCACTCATTATGGAACGAAGAATTTATACCGGTGGATTACGATCACGATTTTTTGAATGCTGCCCTGGCAGGATACATTAATCATGAAAGGCAAAAACGTTCACGAAAACCACTTTTATATTCGGAAGACTTGTATAGCGTATCGTATTATTTTCTCCAATATTTTTCTTTGCAGTCATTTCAGTTTGATCCTGAAAAAAATGACCGGTATACAAAACTGGCTAAAAAATCAGCTAAAAAAATACAATATCCCAAAGGCATTATCAAAACCGCCATCTTTCGTCTTCCCGCAATTAATTTTAAAGGCGGAGCATTTTATTATGATAAAGAGGACGAAACCACTTCCATGAAATTATTCTACGGAACCAAACCCACCAAAAAAGAAATGGAAAGTGAAATTCCGCCCAAACAAAAGAAAATCGAAACGTGGACTTATTCCGGTTTTGTTAAACAGTTTTATAAACACCACCTTTCTGCAAAAATACACTCACTGTTATTTTCAAAAGAATTCAGCTCGGTGGCCTGTTGCCTTGTGGTGGATAAAAGGACACTCAACACCAATCGTATTCCGCAGGTATCGTGTATGGTTATTTTCGGAGCCAACCGGCTGGAAAAAGCGAAAACCGTATCACCCAAAAAAAACCAGAACCGCTTATTAAAGTAAAATTTATAAGCAAATCAATTTCTTTTTTTTGTTTCTTTGAGCTATGACTCAACCTGGTTTTTTCATCCGAAGAGCCAACATAAATGATATGGAGCAGCTGGCAGAACTGTGCAGCGAAACTTTCATTGATACCTATTCCGGTGAAAATAAAAAATCGGATATTCAGCATTATATTGAAAATAATTTCAGTGCCGAAAATATAACCCGTGAGTTACTCGGCAATCAAAATGTTTTTTTTGTTTCAGAAAAAAATGGCCGGTTTAGCGGATATGTAAAACTTACCAGAAAAAAAAGCAAAACAGAAATTGCACGTATCTATGTCAGGAAAGAATACTTTGGAACCGGGTTGGCGCGGCAGTTGGTTGAAAAATCAAAAGAGTATAGCTCTGCTGAAGGCATAAGAACGTTATATCTTGCGGTTTGGCAAAACAATCACAGGGCAATAGCTTTTTATAAAAAATGCGGATTCCTCATCACCGGTAACACCACGTTTGACTGGGGAACCGGGAAGATAGACAAAGATTTAGAAATGGAATTGACGTTTTGATTTCCTTTACTTAACTTAGCGGTAATTATGATCGCACGGGCTTTAACAAAACTATTCGCTACAACAATTTTTATATGTATTGTTTCTGCCGGTGTATTTGCACAAACAGCTTCCGAAAACCTGTTGCGCGATCTTATCAAACAAACCCAGCAAAATTCCTATTACGATTCGGTATCTGTCTTTTCGGTGGGCAACAAAGCTCTTTCCCTGGCTAAACAAATGAAAAACAAGTCTGCTGAAGCCGAATTGCATATTTATTTTGGTAATTTTTATTATTATAGCCAGAATTTCAGTGAAGCAAAAAACTATTTTTTAAAAGCCTATCGCCTGGCGGAATCAGTAGAAGATCTGCACTTCCAGCGGCTGGCAAGGATAAGAATGACATACATTGCTTCTGAAGCGGGGAACAAAGAAGAAGCCAAAAAAATGTTTCGCGCTATCATCGAAGAATCAAAGGCAGCAGCAGATCATACCAATATAATTGAAGCCATCAATGGCCTGGCTATAATGGAAGAAATGCAAAATCATCCCAATGAAGCCACCAAACTTTACCTGGAAGGATTAAGAATTGCAGAGAAAAATAATCTCAATTATTACCGTGCGGTTATGCTGAATAATCTCGGACTTGTAAAACTCAACAACGGGCAAGTGGAAGAATCGCTCAGGGATTTTCACCAGGCTTTGATCACGGCCGAACAGGAGGATAATCTTCGCCTTGCATTTCATGCATTAAATAATGTAGGACTTGCTTTATCCGAACAGGATAAAAATGAAGATGCCATTAAAACATACAATACTACATTGAAATATGCACACATCATCAATCATCCGCGTGAGTTGGCTACGGCATACATCAATATCGGGTTTTCGCTGGCAAAAGTGGAAAAAATTAAAGATGCAATTTTATACTACGATTCTGCCCTCACTGTTTTGCGTGAAAATAATATGAAGTACGAACTTTCCAAAGGACTTCTCGGAAAATCAGATATCCTCATTAAAACAGGAGCGGGAGCCGAAGCAGAAAAAAACATACGCGAAGCACAGCAAATCAGTATCGACAATAACGACCTCCAGATAAATGCGTACTGCAATTTGCTGCTCCACCGCCTGCGTAAAGAACAAAAAAATTACCAGGAAGCCCTGGATGAATATATGGAATACAAAAAGAAAATGGATAGCCTCGAAGACATAAAAAATAATAAAATAATGAAAGAATTGCAGGTGCAATATGATGTGGAGAAAAAAGATAATGCATTAAAAGAAGAACAGGCCAAATCATTAATATTGGAAAAAGACAACGAACTGGAAAAAATACGAAAGAGAAATATTATTATTATTGGTTTATTTCTTTTACTTACCCTCGGAATTATTTTTTATATGCGCTATATGCGAAGTATCCGGAAACAACAGGAAAGGTTCTCGCAACTGCTCATCGAAAACACAGAAGAAGAAAGAAGCAGGATTTCTAAAGACCTGCATGATGATATCGGCCAATCACTTTCGGTTATCAAATCACGGATTAATATTGAATCGCGGGGCGGAAAAAAAGAAATGGCCGACCTGGAAACAGAAATCGGCCGTATTATCGAACAAACAAGAGAAATCTCCCGTAGTCTCTATCCTTCCTATCTCGAAAAAATCGGACTGGTTCGTTCTGTAGCAAGGCTCATGGAAAAAGTACAAAGCTCTGCTTCTATCGAATGTAGTTTTGATATCGTGGAAGAAGTAGAAACTTTTCCCATCAGCCAGCGCACCCATTTATACCGCGTTATCCAGGAATGCGTGAATAATACCTTGAAACATGCCGGAGCCTCCGCACTTAAAGTAACTATTGAAAACAAAAACGATAATTTCATTTTTACCTATATGGATAACGGTAAAGGATTAAGCAATGCACTGGACTCCAAAGGCATCGGTTTTATGAGTATGAAAGAAAGAGCCCGCATGCTGGGCGGAGAAATGTCGGTGGGAGACATTAATGGAAAAGGATTCAGATTAATGATTAAATTTAGCAGGAAAAATTTTTCATGAAATTACTCATAGCAGACGATCATCCCATTTTCAGAAAAGGATTAATTGATATTCTTCGTTCATCCTTTAATGGTGTTACTATTATCGAATGTGAAACCGGTAACGATACACTCGAAAAAATTAAAAACGAAATACCCGATGTCAGCGTTCTTGATATTGATATGCCCGAAATCAACGGACTGGAAATCTGTAAAACTATTTATACAGAAAAAATTCCTACAAAAGTGATTATCCTTACCATGTATAAAGAAGAGGAAATTTTTAATAAAGCTTTTTTAACAGGTGCCCAGGGGTATGTAGTGAAAGATAATTCGGTGGTGGAAATTGTGGAATGTATAAAAACCGTATTGCTCGGAAAAAAATATGTAGGCCCTGCTCTTCAATCACACTTCAACCGTTTTCGCGAAGCCGATAAAAAAAAGGAACGTATCCGCGAATTACTCGACTCACTCACCCAGGCCGAATTGAAAACATTAAAACTGGTAAGCCAAAACCGGTCAAGCAGGGAAATATCAGAAATGTTATTTGTATCGGTAAAAACAGTAGAAAATTACCGCTCCCGAATCTGCAAAAAACTTGAACTCGATCCGCGTAATAACAGCCTCCTGCTTTGGGTAATGGAAAATAAAGATCTTTTAACCTCTATTCGTGAATTCTGATGTTAAAATTCACTGGATTTTAGCTGCTTTCAGAAATTATTTTCACAACCATTTTGTTTGATTTGTCACCTTGAAAAGCCTGATTTCACGGATACTTTATCGGTTTAGTATACAATAACCAAAAGCACATTCATCGGAATAAAAACTGTATTAGTCGATAATTGAGGGGCTGCCCCTCTTAACTACCTAAACCACCTAAACTACTTTTGCCACGCAAAACTACTTGTACTATGAAAAGTTACCATCCGGTAGCTCCTGCCCTTTTTCCGGGATCGGGAGAAAAATGCCAAACCCCCAATTTTTCCTTCAAAGGAAAACATCTTAAATCTTTATTATTTGTTGCGCTGTTCTGTTGCACTTCGCTGCTTCAGGCGCAATCCACTTTCCGGTTGTCATACGACATCGCAAGTTTCGACCTTGCAGGCGGAATGGTGGAGAGTCCTACTGGCGATTTTGTTTTCGCTGGTACCAACGCCACTTTTATTCCTCTTTATGGAAACGTAACCAAAGTTGGACCCACGGGCACTGTTATTTGGAGTAAAGCCTATGCCGGTGGAATCGCTACCGATTTCTGGGATCTGAAAAAAGTCAGTACGGGCGGATACATCATGGCCGGATCTTCTTCCGGTTCGGGTGCTATACTCGTTCGCATAGACGATAACGGAAACCTGCTCTGGGCAAAAAGATATTCTCTTCCCAATCGCCCCGCTGACGATGCTTCCAACGAATATGCGCAGTCAGTTATGGAAACATCAGACGGAGGATTTCTTGTAGGTGGAGGAGTAGATTATTTCTGGGATGGAGTTAGCGGAAACACCGTTGATACCACCAGTGCCTTCGGGTTCAAAGTCAATTCTGCCGGAGTATTGCAATGGAGCCGTGTGTGGACCATCGCCACTGCTAATCCTGACGAACACTATATTAATGATGTAGCCGAATCTTCCAACGGATATTTTTTCGTAGGTGAATCTTCAGAGGGAAGCGGAACCCTGAACTCAGACGGTGATTATCCGCGAAACGCACTGCTCATCAAAACAGACTTCAGCGGTAATCTTATTTATTCCAACCGATGGGGAACCGGGAATGCCAACTCAGAAGGAATTAATTGTGCATTGCGTGTTTCCACCGGGGATATTCTTTTAGGTGGCTATGACAATTCAGATGCTTTCCTTTTCAGAATTAGCGGAACTGCTGCTTCGGCTACTACAGGAACATTTAATATAAGAATGCTGGGAGCTTCTTTTCCTCCCGATTTATATGTGATCCAGGATATCATGCAGAATTCAGATGGAAACTATTCTGTTATCGGATGGAGATTAACAGGACTCGTACCCACTTTTTATTCTTCGCTCTTTAAATTCAATGCAGCTTCGGAAACACTGATGCTTGGAAAAGGGTATCCTCCGGTTGGGCTTTCTTCCATTCTTCCGGAAGGCGGATTAGCTGCCGACCAGGGATATTATATGGTGATGACAGACCAGCAAATGACCGGATTTAATTATAGTATGATTCGTACTGATGCTAACGGGGATCTTAATGATCCGGATGCAGGTTGTGCACCTACCAATATTGCTCCTGCACTTTCTTCATACGATCCCTCTTATGTTGCACTTGCTCCCGGGGTATTTAACCTCGCTGCCGAAAATACTTTTACACCCGTAGTTACAAATCTTACTCCGGTTAAAACAGAACATTGCTTAACAGTGGTATGTACTCCTCCCGCTACTCCTACTGCCGGAGCCACTTCTCTTACCATTTGTAACGGGCAAAGTACCAATCTCACCGCTTCAGGCGGATCGAATGTAACCTACGAATGGTTTACCGTTCCAACAGGAGGAACCGCCTTCGCAACGGGCACACCAGTCACGGTTTCACCTACCACCACCACTACTTATTATGTCCAGTCCAATGATAACACTAACCCGGGCTGCGTTAGTGCGCGCGCCTCGGTTACTATTACAGTCGTTCAGCCACCAAATGCAGGAACAAATGGAACAGCGTCTTTCTGTTCCAACAGTGCTTCTGCCAACCTGTTTAGTTCGTTAGGCGGAACACCCCAGGCAGGCGGAACATGGACCGGCCCATCTGCGCTTGGGGGCGGATCGTTAGGAACGTATAATCCCGCTACCTGTGCTCCCGGTGTGTATACCTATACTGTTACCGGAACTGCTCCCTGTGCCAATGCATCGGCAACAGTTACTGTAACCGAAAACACTGCTCCCAATGCAGGAACCAACGGAAGCATTACTCTTTGTTCAAATGGCGCTGCAGTGAATTTGTTCAGCTCTCTCGGAGGTACTCCTTCCGGTGGCGGAACATGGACGGGCCCATCTGCTTTAACAGGCGGATCGTTAGGAACCTTTACTCCCGGAACCAACACAGCCGGAACGTATACTTATACTGTTGCAGGAACCGCACCTTGTGCCAATGCAACAGCCACCGTCACAGTAACCGTAAATACAGCAGCCAATGCCGGATCCAACGGAACAGCAACTTTCTGTTCCAATGGCGCTGCAGCCAACCTCTTCAGCTCTCTTGGCGGAACTCCGCAGGCAGGCGGAACCTGGACGGGTCCATCTGCTTTAACGGGCGGATCGTTAGGAACTTTTACTCCCGGAACCAATACAGCAGGAACCTATACCTACACCGTTACCGGTACCGCACCCTGTACCAATGCCACGGCTACCGTAACAGTAACAGTAAATACTGCACCTAATGCCGGAACCAACGGAACAGCTGCTTTTTGCTCCACCAGTGCGTCAGCCAACCTGTTCAGCTCACTTGGCGGAACACCATCAGCAGGCGGAACATGGACGGGCCCATCTGCGCTTGGGGGCGGATCGTTAGGAACCTACAACCCCGCCACCTGCGCACCCGGAACATATACCTATACAGTAACCGGCACCGCACCCTGCGCCAATGCAACGGCTACTGTTACTGTAACTGAAAATACCGCGCCTAATGCCGGAACTAACGGAACGGCTACTTTCTGTTCCAACAGTGCCTCTGCTAACCTCTTTAGTTCATTGGGTGGAACACCATCAGCAGGCGGAACATGGACCGGCCCATCTGCGCTTGGGGGCGGATCGTTAGGAACCTATAACCCTGCCACCTGTGCGCCCGGTACATATACCTATACTGTAACAGGAACAGCTCCCTGTACAAATGCTACTGCCACAGTAACGGTTACAGAAAATACTGCACCCAATGCAGGAACCAATGGATCAGTTACAGTATGTTCCAATGGATCGGCTGTAAATCTTTTCAGTTCGCTGGGAGGAACACCATCAGCCGGTGGAACATGGAGCGGCCCATCTGCTTTAACGGGCGGATCGTTAGGAACCTTTACTCCCGGAACCAATACAGCCGGAACATATACTTATACTGTAACAGGAACCGCACCCTGCGCTAATGCAACGGCAACAGTAACGGTTACCATCAACACAGCTCCTAATGCCGGAACCAATGGTACAGCATCTGTTTGTTCGAACGGATCGGCTATCAATTTGTTCAGCTCCCTCGGAGGTACTCCTTCCGGTAGCGGAACATGGAGCGGTCCATCTGCTTTAACAGGCGGATCGTTAGGAACCTTTACTCCCGGAACCAATACAGCCGGAACTTATACTTATACTGTTACAGGAACAGCCCCTTGTGCTAACGCCACAGCTACAGTAACAGTAACGGTAAATAATGCCCCCGCATCACCAACAGTAACTCCAACAACAGATACTATCTGCCAGGGACAATCCACTACCATAAACGCCAGTGGAACAGGTGGAGCTACATTTAACGTATATGATGCTGCCAGTAGCGGAACATTACTCGGCACAACTCCGCTTACCGTTAGTCCGACTTCAACCACTACTTATTATGTTGAAGCAGTAAGTACGGCTGGTTGCATAAATAGCGGTGGAACCGTTGCTACAACTATTACCGTACTGCCTGTTGCTGATCCTTCATGGACAAGTCCGGGCGCAACCTGTATCCCCGCAGGCCCAATTAATCTTGATGCTCTTGTTACAGGAACATCTGGCGGAACATGGAGCGGAACCGGAGTTACCGGAAGTACTTTTGATCCGACTGGATTAGGCGGACAAACAATAAACATTACTTATTCTGTTGGAACTGCTCCTTGTGTTCAAACTTCCACGCAATCTATTTCCGTTCAGTCGGTCATCACAGCTTCGTGGACTTCACCCGGCACAATGTGTGAATCGGATGGAATGGTTAACCTCAACTCACTTATCACAGGAACAGCCGGTGGAACATGGAGCGGAACCGGGGTAACCGGAAACTCTTTTGATCCTACAGGTCTGTCGGGAACGGTTAGCATCACTTATACGGTGGGCGTTAGTCCTTGCCAGGATGCCGTTACGCAGGATATCATCGTAAATTCGTCACCGCTTGATCCTACAGTAGCGGCTACCGACACCAGTATTTGTGCAGGAGAATCAGTAACAATAACTGCCAGCGGATCGGGTGGAGGCGTAACTTATAACGTATATGACGCTGCCGCAGGAGGAAATCTTCTTGGAACCACGCCACTTACCCTTACTCCCGGAGCAGGAACCTATACCTATTATGTTGAAGCAGAAAACAGCAACGGATGTATTAACCTGGGCGGAAGAGACGATATCACCATCGTTGTAAATGCGCTTCCCGTTGCAGATGCAGGTACTGATCAGCAGATTTGTCCGGGTGATGCAGCTACCCTCACCGCTACCGGTGGAGGAAATTACCTGTGGAGCACAACCGAAACAACAGCTTCCATCAGTGTTTCACCTGCTTCAACCCAAACCTATTCTGTACTGGTAACCAATACAGCAGGTTGTACGGATACCGACAGCGTTACGGTTACCATCTATAATGCAGGCGCGCTTAATGCCAATGATGATTCCACCAGCGTGGAAACTACTTTAACGGTAACGGTTGATGCCGCAGCCAACGATGGCGGAACCATCAATACGGTAACTATTCTGAGCGGGCCTTCCAACGGAACAGCTAACGTATCGGGAACAAACGTTACCTATGACCCTAACAACGGATACATCGGTAACGACACTATTGTATATACGATCTGTGATGCATTTTGCAGCACTTATTGTGATACGGCCATTATTGTGATTCGTGTTACCGAGGAAATTGTAATAGATATTCCTGATGGATTCTCACCTAACGGAGATGGTATAAACGATGAGTTTGTCATTCCCGGGTTAAGTAAATATCCCGAAAACGAATTATGGATATACAACCGTTGGGGCGAACTTATTTTTCACGCCAAACCCTATAACAACGACTGGGGAGGAGAAACCAACAATCCCAAACGGGTAGTGTCGGGCGATGAAGTAATTGACGGAACATATTTCTATATCCTGAAGTTAACTCCTTCTGAAGAAGCACTCAGGGGATCGCTTGAACTGAGAAGACAATAATTGTAACAGAAAAGAAAAACGGTTATGAAAACAATAAAATATATTACGCTTTCTGTCCTGGCTGTGTGTATGCTGGGGAAAGAATCAAAATCGCAAAACCAGTTTTTGGTGAGCCAGTATATGCTGCACCACGGTTTTGTAAATCCTGCAGCTATTGCCAACAGTAATAAAATGAATGGCGCAGCATTTTATCGGACACAATGGACTGGTTTTAACGGTGCACCCGTTTTGCAGGGATTAAATTTTAATCTTCCTTTTGCAGGTGGAAAAAATGCTGCAGGTTTAACTGTGTTACATGATAAGATCGGTGTAAACCGGAATATCGAGATCACAGGAACCTATGCCTATCGCGCAAAAGTGGGATTGAATAAATATTTGGCATTTGGTGTTAGCGGAACGCTATCATTGCTGAACAGTGATTTTTCCAATTTCCAGACGACACAGCCCAATGATCCTGTATTTACTTCAGCTACGCCTACCTTTGCTATGCCCAATTTCAAAGCAGGCCTGTATTTTTTCACGCCAAAATTCTATGCCGGTTTTTCTGTCCCCAATCTTCTCGAAAATAAAATTATTTATGCTACCGAGTACCAGGGAAAAACAGAATTCAATGCAAAAGCCATCCACTACTACCTGAATGCAGGATATTCATTTAAAGTATCTGAAAAATTCGACCTGAATGTTTCTACCATGGTAAAAAATGTATCGGGCGCACCTATGCAATTGGACGGGAATGTAATGGGAGTATTCAATAAAAAATTCGGAATAGGAGCCTCTTATCGTACCAGTAAAGAACTGATCGGCCTTGTTAATTTCCAGGTGCATCCTTCATGGAAAATTGCTTATGGGTATGATTTTAATTTCGACCAGATAGGAAACTATTCCAACGGAAGCCATGAGATCATGGTTATTTTCAATCTTGTTCCCGTTAAGGCAACAGCTGTTGTTGAGCCTCCGCGCTTTTGATTTAAAAGATTAATCGATTATGAAAACAAAATACATTTTTTGGTTGCTGATTTCACTGCTGGTGTCCAATATCAGTTATGGACAACGCAAACACCTGGAAGAAGGAGACGAGTATTATCGCCAGAAGCTTTACCGCGAAGCTATTGCCAGCTATAAACTGGCACTGGAAGAAAGTGTAGTAGTGAAAAAATTCTATATGACACAGCAAGTGGCCAAAACCTATAAGCGGTTGTTTGATTATAAAAATGCTGCTGAGTGGTATGCCAGGCTCATGGAGTTTAAAGAAGAGAATACAGCTGAGAATATTTACGAGTATGCTGAAATTCTGATGTCGCTTGAGCAGTATTCAAAGGCGGCCGAAATTTTTAAGGCATATTGTGATAAAGCAGGAAAAACGCAACTGTATTCGAAATATGAGCAAATGTGCAAATGGCCCGATAACAATAAAAACAAAGTAGCTAAATACAATACCTTTAAAACCAATATTGAAACCGGTGGAAGAAGCATGGGTGTTTGTCTTTATCAAAGTGGTTTGATTTTCGCCAGCCCGCAATCACAGGATTTTTCCACTAAAACCATTTTTTATGACCTCGTTTCAGCATCTTCACGAGACTCCATCACTTTCGGGGCGCCTGTTGTTCTGAGCGGAAAAACCAACCGGTCTTACTACGAAGGCACGCCCAGCGTTAGTGCTGACGGAAAATGGCTGTTTTTTACATCCAACGCCTCTGAAACAGAAAAATATAAACCCAAACAGGCCAACAAAGAAGGATTGAGTAAATCGGGAATGAATGTACTGAAAGTGTATCGTGCCGAACTGGTAGGAACTTCCTGGGAAAATGTCCAGGAACTTACTTTCAATTCCAATGAATATTCCTGTGCTTTTCCTTTTATATCTCCCGATGGAAACACTATTTATTTTGCTTCTGATATGCCGGGTGGATTTGGCGGATTTGATATTTATTCTTCCACCAAAAATGCAGATAATACATGGGGAACTCCGAAAAACCTGGGTTCTGCAGTAAATACCGACCGTGATGAAATTTATCCTTTTGTGCAGGGAGAAAAACTTTATTTCTCCTCCCGCGGATTACCCGGATATGGCGGCCTGGATATTTTTTCTGCCACTTACAAAAACGGAACCGCAAGTAATATCGAAAATGCAGGCAAACCCTGGAATTCTCCCAAAGATGATTTCTCATTCGTAATTACTCCCGGTGGAAAAGACGGGTATTTTTCTTCCAATCGCGAAGGGGACAACGGTTACGATTATATCTACTATTTCAAAAAGAAATATGTTCCCGACACTATTCGCGGAGTGGTGTTGGATAAAATCACCAACAAAACAGTGAAAGATGTAAAAGTAGAATTGTTCCTGGTAGCAGATGACGGAACCGAAACATCGGTTAATCATATGCTCACCAAACAGGATGGAAAATGGGAATTTCTCATCGATCCGGAAAAGAAGTATAAAGTGGTGTATACACTCGAAAATTATGAAACTGAAAAACGTACTGTCTCCAGCGTAAATGAAGTTGGTGATCTGAAACGCAACGAAGAAAAATCAAAACTCAGCCCCGTTTACATGAGTCCGATTGTTAAAAAAGATAACGTGGTGCGTATTGATAATATTTATTTCGATTTCGATAAGGCCAGCATTAAGCCTGAATCATTCGGAATACTGGACAATATCGTTGCTTTCCTTAAGGAAAATCCGGCTGCACGAATTGAACTCAGTGCGCACACAGATGCCGTTGGTAAGGATGCCTATAACCTTAATCTGTCCAAAAAAAGAGCACAATCTTGTTTTGATTACCTGGTGAGTAAAGGAATCGATAAATCAAGACTCGTGCCTGTTGGTTACGGAGAAAAGAAATTATTGAATAATTGTAAAAAACAAATCGATTGCCCTGACGAACAACATGCCGTTAACCGAAGGGTGGAGGTGAAGTTTTTGTAAGATAAAAATGACACTGCTGCAAAGAATCACAAAACCGTAATTTTCGTTCTTTACAAAAAACAAGTGGTTTTGCCTTTGCAGCAGGTCATTTGTTTATTTTAATGACGAATATCCGCTTCAAAAAACTGCATGGACTACTTACTAAAATTACAAAAATTACTGTCCATCCGGCCTTTATCCCCGCCATTAAAATAAATAATTGAAAATCAGTAGTTTAACAAGGAAAAACAAGCCTCATTTTCTGTTGTGAATTAAACATTTGGTTGATTTTCGGTAAAAGAAAAAGTGAAGTAAACGAAAGAGGGGGTGGCCCCCTTAGCTGCGAAAACACGAAAACTACCTTTGTTTTTACAGTAAAACCATCTGTAAAAACCGAAAAAATGGAAGCGAATATCAACGAAAAACCGGAATACGAATTTCAAAATAACCGTACTATGAAAATAAAAAATGTACTTGCTTTGATGCTCTTTTATTTTTTATCTGCGCTTTTATTCTACAGCGCAAATGCACAAAGCACATCATGGAAACATGATCCGAGAACGATTAAAGGGTTTATTGAAAACCGCGGCCAGTTTGTTTCTGCTGACGGGAAAGAAATACTTTATTCGTCCGACAGTTATAACGAACAATACCAGTTTACCAAAACAGGAGTGAAAGTGGTTTTGTTTACCCGCGAAAAACGCCAGAAAACAGAAGAAGAAAAAGCAGCACGTAAAGAAAGAAAAAAACAGGGATTCGCCAACCGTCAGGAATGGCTTGAATTTGAAAACGAAGGAAACCGCCTCGAAGTAAAACAAGATGAACTTTCAGCAATATGGATAGGCGCAAACGAAAATGTGATAATTATTCCTGAAGAAAAAAATAGTTTTTATCACAGCTACTCTTTTTATGATAAAAACGGAAAAGACGTAAACGAAAATTATATTCCCTCTTATAAAAAACTCACCTACAAAAATCTTTACGATAATATTGATGTAGTGTACGAGTTTTACCCTGAAGGCGGATTTAAGTATTCCATTGTTGTACATCCGGGAGGAGATATTTCTCAGGTAAAACTTCAGTACTCCAAAAATGCAGTTCTTAATGCCAACGGAACCATTTCCACTTCTACTATTTTTGGAAACATCACCGATCACGCACCGCTTACCTTTTATGCACGGTCAAAAAACCAGGTTATTGAATCGAAATATGAAGTAAAAGATAATGTCATCACTTTCCGTGTGGATGGATACGATAAAAACCAAACGATCATTATCGATCCATGGACACAGTCGCCCAATTTTCCTGCTACCAACTGGGATAGCGTGTGGGAAACCGAACGTGACGGCACAGGAAACGTATATATCATCGGGGGAACTTCTCCTATGCAGCTTATTAAATATAATTCTGCAGGCGCTATTCAATGGACTTACAATACTCCTTATGATACTACCGCCTGGCTGGGAACGTTTGCTACTGATAATGCAGGAAATTCTTATGTTTCAAACGGGTCGGCTGCCGCTATGGTAAAAGTAAATACGGCCGGTGGTGTAGTGTGGAACAATCCTAACCCGGGTGGACTTTTAGCACTTACAGAATTCTGGACTATCACATTCAACTGCGATCAAACCAAACTGGTTGTGGGTGGAACAGACGGCTTCGCTTTCGGAGGGCCAAAGCCTTATATTTTTGACATCGATATGAACAGCGGTAACGTTCTTACCTCTGTACAGGTGCACGAAAGCGTATTATTCAACGACCAGGAAATACGCGCTATTACTCCCTGCAATAATGCAAAATATTATTTCCTTTCCCACGATACAATCGGATACATTCACCAAAGCCTTAGTATTTGTAACCAGGGTGGTGGTGCCGCCTTCCATACCAGCAACGGAATTGACCTTGGCTACAAATGTGAAAACTGGAGATACAACAATTCCGGTATCCAGGCACTCGAACATTATAACGGTTTCGTTTTTGTTCACCGCGGTAACCAGTTACAAAAAAGAAATTTTGCTACAGCCGCTGTAGTTGCAACAGTAGCTATTCCGGGAGGATCATATAACGGAGGCTTCGGAGGAAACAATGTAGGTTGCAGCGGTATTTCCATCGACAACTGCGGAAATATTTTCGTAGGATCCACCAACGGAGTTTACAAATTCGATCAAAACCTTACTCAAACCGGAAGCTTTGCCACTACATTCAACGTATATGACGTGGAAGTTAGTACAGCAGGAGACGTAATCGCCTGCGGTTCTACCGGAAATTCGGGTTCGGCTTCACGAACAGGTTCTGTTCAATCTTTTGCAGCGTCAGCCTGCGCACCGCAAGCTATCGTTTGCTGCGATGCAACCATCTGTCCTGAAAATCCAGTGTGTACAACAGATGCTCCTTTTGCCATTACTGAAAGTACTACAGGTGGAACATTTTCTGCTTCCTGCGGTGCATGTATAAATGCGTCTACAGGTGTATTCAATCCCGCAACAGCAGGTGTAGGAACTCATACCATTACTTACACACTCGCCTGCGGTTCCGAGTCCATTACCATTGTAGTAAATAACTGTTCGCCTCTTTCTGTTTGCCAGGAAGCAAACGGTGATTACACAGTAAGTGGCGGAACAGGACCCTATAACTGGTACGAATGGTTTCCCGGTGGATCAACTCCTATTACCACCCAGGCTGAATGTACCGCCTGCAACGCCAGCTATACCTGGTTTTTCGGACAATGTTTGAATGGTGTTACGCCTGTAAATACATGTAATACCCCCGCAGGCTGGGTGCTTATCGGAACAGGACCCACTATTACTCCTACAGGTACTTATCCTATGCAGGTGGTTGACAATGCAGGAACCACATTCGATATCACAGGACCCGGAACATTGCCGATGTGTACAGGTTGTCCTGCACTAACGGTGTCCACCTCTTCGCAGGTGAACGTACTTTGCTTCGGACAATCTACAGGAAGTTTTTCCGCTTCCACTTCCGGGGGAACAGGCCCATATGATTATGTATTGATGAATGGCGCAACAACGGTAGCCACTTTCAATAACATAGCCGGGTCGCAGGCATTTACCAATTTACCCGCTGGCACCTATACACTCAACGTTACAGATAATAATGGGTGTCCCGGTTCCACAACCATTACCATTACTCAACCTGCAGCTGCATTGGCAGGAAGCAGCTCGGGAAATACTCCCGCCAGTTGCGGAAGCAGTAACGGTGCTGTTACCATCACAGCAACGGGCGGAACAGCCGGATACAACGTGAGCTGGACAGGCCCGTCAACCGGAAATCCTGCGGGAACAGAAATTGCGTCTTCGGGAGGCTCATATAACATGTCGGGGCTTGCCGCAGGTTCCTATACAGTAACCATAACTGATGCTAACGGATGTACGACTACCGTTAGTGTAACAATCAATAACTCCGGTGGCCCCACAGGAAGCAGTTCCAATATTACAGCGGCTTCATGCGGTAACAGCAACGGATCAGTAACCATTACTGCAACCGGTGGAACAGCCGGATATAATGTGAGCTGGACCGGGCCTTCCACCGGAAATCCTGCAGGAACTGAAATTGCTGCTTCAGGCGGATCATATAACGTAATAGGGCTTGCCGCAGGTTCGTATGTTATTACCATAACCGATGCAGCCAGCTGTACTACTACTGTAAACGTAACCATCAACAATACAGGCGGGCCTACCGGAAGTTTAACTTCGCAAACCAACGTTTCCTGTAATGGTGACAACGATGGTGCCGCTACCGTAACCGGAAGCGGGGGAACCGGAACACTTTCCTATTCGTGGAATACCACTCCCGTTCAAACCGGGCAAACAGCTTCCAATCTTCCTCCCGGCACATGGATTTGTACTATAACCGATGCCAATAGCTGTACGACCACCGTTAGTGTAACCATTACAGAACCAACCGCCATTTCACTTACCCTTTCATCCACTACTCCCGCTACCTGCGGACAAAGTGACGGATCGGCTACCGTATCTGCCAGTGGCGGAACAGGAGCAATCACAGTAACATGGAACACCACTCCCGGGCAAACAGGATTAACCGCTAATAATCTTGCGGCCGGAACTTATGTGGCAACTGCAACAGATGCCAATGGTTGCCAGGTAACATTGAACGTTCCTGTGGGCAACTCAGGTGGGCCCACCGTTAGTTTGACTTCACAAACCAATGTTACCTGTAACGGTGATGCAGACGGAACCGCTACTATTTCTGCCAGCGGAGGAACCGGAACATTAACCACTACATGGAACACCACGCCTTCACAAACCGGCACAACAGCCACCAATCTTCCTGCAGGAACATGGATAGCCACAGTAACCGACCAGGCGGGATGTTCAAATGCCATTTCTGTTACTATTACACAACCCGCTGCACTTTCCACTTCTGTTTCTGCAACACCAGCCAACTGTGCTGCTGCTGATGGTTCGGCTACCGCAACAGTAACCGGTGGAACAGGATCATATTCGTATGCATGGTCGCCTTCGGGAGGATCGGCTGCAACAGCATCAGGATTAACAGCCGGAAACTATACGGTGATTGTTACGGATGGTAACGGTTGTTCCGACACTGCATCAACTGTAGTGGGAACTGTAACGGCTGCCAATATCAATGCCGGATCGGATGTAACTATTGAACAGGGTGACAGCATTCAAATTTCTGCTACCGGTGGAGTTTCCTATGTGTGGTCACCTGCTACAGGATTAAGCTGTACTAACTGTCAGAGCCCATACGCTTCTCCAACCACCACTACTACATATTACGTAACCGGCACCGATGCCAGTGGTTGTGTGGGAACCGATTCCATTACCGTATATGTAGATCTTCCTTGCGGAAAAATATTTGTTCCCAATGCATTTTCTCCAAACGGAGATTATGCCAATGATAAGTTATGCGTGATGGGAGGCTGTATCATTGAACTTAACTTCCAGATATTCGACCGCTGGGGAGAAAAAGTATTTGAAACCACCAGCACCAACATTTGCTGGGACGGAACATTAAGAGACAAACCCATGAATGGGGCGGTATTCTTCTATTACCTGAGCGCTGTGCTTGATAATGGGGAAACCGTAGTTCAATCAGGAAATATTTCACTCATTAAATAAAAATGAACATGAAAAGAATATTATTTATAACGGTTTGCGTATTAACGATATCAGCTAATGCACAAGACATTCACTTCTCTCAATTTTATATGTCGCCACTTAATGTAAATCCGGCCAGTGTGGGTGCGGAGAATAAAGTTCGTGCGAATATGAATTACCGCGAACAATGGAAAAGCGTGGCATCACCCTATAAAACCATTGGTGTTTCGTATGATATGCGCATCACTGATAAAAAAGACCAGGGTTTTCTCGCTGGCGGAATCAATTTTTATTCCGACCGTGCCGGTGATTCCAAAATGGGAGTGGCACAGGGAAATCTTAACCTTGCTTACCACGTTCTGATTGATAAGGGCATGACCATTGGTTTGGGAGTAATGGGAGGATATGCACAGCGCTCAGTAAATACTTCAGGACTGATGTGGGGAAGTCAATATGACGGAATGGATTACAACGCCATGTTGCCCACAGGTGAAGCTGCAGGAGGAAATTACACCAAATCCTATTTCGACCTCGGAGCAGGATTACAATTTACTTACCTGAAAGGCGAACGATACATCACGGGAAATAACCAGTTGGCAGCCACTGCGGGTGTGGCCATGTATCACGTTCATGCCCCAAATTATTCTTTCTTCAACAACGCAGACGAAAAATTATATCGTAAAATTATCGTAAGCGGAAATGCATTGATCGGAATTTCAAACTCAAGAATGTCGGTAATACCGGGATTGTTTTACGCTATACAGGGTCCTGCGCGTGAATTGGTAATAGGGTCACAGATTCGTTACCGGCTTAAAGAAGATTCTCACTTCACCGGCTTTGTAACAGGTTCCTCCTTATCGCTGGGAGTTTATTATCGAAACAAAGACGCGGTGATTTTTCCATTTATGTTTAGCTTTGGTGGCTATTCTATCGGTTTCAGTTACGATCTTAATGTTTCCGACCTCGCACAGGCCAGTGACGGAAGAGGTGGATTTGAAATCGCTCTAAGATTTATTTATCCCAACGTAAATACCGGAAAAGGACAATCAACAAGATTCCTGTAAAATAAATTTGAAAAGGCCATAATAATGGCATTAAAAAAATAATAACAGGGAACTTACTCCCCTTCTCTCGCGGAGAGGGGGCCGGGGGCCTGCCCTGATCGAAGCATCAGGGTGAGGCCCAATCCCCATTTTCTTTAATCAACTCAATCAATTCCTCCACAGCATTTTCACTTGGAATATTTTTCTTTACTACTTCTTTTCCTTTGTAAAGCGAAATTTTTCCAACACCGGTGCCCACATATCCATAATCAGCATCGGCCATTTCCCCGGGGCCGTTTACAATGCAACCCATAATTCCGATTTTTATTCCCTTTAAATGATCAGTGCGTTTGCGGATTCTGGCAGTGGTTTCCTGCAGGTCGAAAAGTGTTCTTCCGCAGGAAGGGCAGGAAATGTATTCGGTTTTTGAAATGCGCGTGCGTGTAGCCTGTAAAATTCCGAAAGCGGTGCGGTTAGTGAGCCGGGGATTTGAACAATCTACCGGTTTTATCCAAATTCCATCTCCAAATCCGTCAACCAGTAATGCGCCAATGTCGGTTGAACTGTACAACTGAAATTGCTCCTCCGTTAGCTGGTGATAATTTCTTTTTATTACTACCGGGATTTCACATTTTGCCAGCATCAGTTCAAAAAACATAGTCCGCAGATCAGCAACAGCATTTTCGTTGAATGTATCAAAGATGAACACTACATTTTTGTAATCAGAAACTTTTGCAATAAATTCTTTTGTCAGCGAGTCATGATCCACCGCCACAAAATTCAGTTTTGCATGTTGCTCCTTTTCAAAAAATTCACTGGCACAAAAAAGCGGGTAGGAGCGGGGCTGTGATTTGTTTTTTTTCCAGCTTTCGTAATTGTAAATAATTCCCAGTGTTCCCGGAATTTCGAAATCAACCGAATTGTCTCCGGCATAAATATAATCACAGGCCTGGTCGGTGAGATTCCATTTGTCGTTAGGAACAGAGTAATTATATCCCACAGAAAATAACGAAGCAGCTGTAATTTTTTCTTTCCCGCTGAAATCTGCTATTACGCGCGGAACATTTTTATGTCCGAAGTTAGCCGTTTCATGTGTATGCCTGCGCGTATAGGAATAGGGATCAACTACTTTTTCAATTTCAGAAAGCGGAATTTCTCTTATCGGTTTTGTATTTTTTCTTTTCTCATAACGCAGTGCAAGTTCGCGTGCCACGGGAATTTCAAATTCAGGTTCTTCGGTTAGCGAAACGCGGATGGTGTCGCCAATACCATCTTCCAGTAATGCGCCAATGCCAATGGCTGATTTTATTCTCCCGTCTTCACCGTCACCGGCTTCGGTAACGCCAAGATGAATGGGATAATTCATTCCTTCTTTTTTCATCCGCGCCACGAGTAAACGATAGGCCTGTACCATCACCTGGGGGTTACTGGCTTTCATCGAAAAAATAATTTCATAAAAATCATTCTCCCTGCAAATGCGCGCAAACTCCAGTGCCGATTCCACCATACCGAGAGGCGTATCTCCATACCGGCTCATAATCCTGTCGCTGAGTGAGCCGTGATTGGTGCCAATGCGCATGGCGGTTCCATGTCGTTTACACAATAAAACCAGTGGTGTAAATTTTTCGCGGATACGTTTCAGTTCTGCATCATAACTTTCATCGGAATAATCAATCGCATCAAATTTTTTCTTATCCGCATAATTTCCCGGGTTCACTCTCACTTTTTCCACAATCGCTGCGGCAATCTCTGCTGCGTTAGGTGTAAAATGAATATCGGCTACCAGCGGAGTGGTATAACCTTTATCACGGAGGGATTTTTTTATGACCGCTAAATTTTCTGCTTCATTTTTACTCGGGGCGGTAATGCGCACCAATTCGCATCCGGCTTCAATCATGCGTATAGACTGGGCTACCGTAGCTTCTGTATTCATGGTGTCTGTAGTGGTCATCGATTGCAGGCGAATGGGGTTTTCCCCGCCAAAACCTATATTGCCCACCATCACTTCCCTTGTGAAAAAACGCGAATAGTTAAATAAACTGTTGCAATAATCTATGCCCGCATATTTTTTTATGGAATCTTCCATGGTGCAAATGTACCACTTTATAAAATAAAAAACCCCGCCAGAGGCGGGGCCGTTCACACCAATAAAGCATGGATTTTAGCGTTGAACGATAAAGCTTCGTTATTTGTCTTTTTCTTTCTTTTTAAGATCTTCGCTCAATACTTCATCACCGAATTTTTCATAATTCACCAGCCAGGCAGCCGCATTTTTTACATAACGGCCTGTTCCGGCAGTGTTCCAGTTGCAATAAAGGCGGGTAAATCCACCGTCAAGAATCAAACGTTTTCCGTCTTTTTCATAGATGGAAGTCACTACGTTTCCGTCAGTGCTCCAGATAAGGGGAGTGAGTTGCTGGTTGGGGTCGTGAATCTGCGAAATGGTAATTCCTTCGAAAACAAACTCAAGACCTGTAGTAATAAGATGGTCTTTTTTCATTCCCGAAGTAGTAGAATCGGATTTAAAAGTAACATTGTTATTACCCATGTAATATCCGCTCATACTGGCACCAAGTAATTTTTTTGAAAGGAAATCGGCATCGGCATGGTAGGGATCGTTATCACCCCAGATATAAACACCTTTTCCGCTATCGAAGAATTTTTTAATTACTTCGGCATGTTCGTCAGTTAATTTCTGAACGGTGGTGGAAATAACCCACAGCTGGCAGGCTTTGCCAAGGGCTGCTTCCAGTTCCTCGGGGCTGGGAGGGTTATTGATATAACGGTAAACCGAAAATCCTTTTTCCTTTAAAGCGGCTTTGGGTTTTTCGAAGTCGAAATTTTCGCCTGTATAGAAGTGTAATACCACGATGGTTTGTCCTTCAAAGGCACCGTCTACAGCCAGGTCGTACTGGTTTCCGGCCGCATTTCCGTGGCCGTCAACGTCTTTTACCTTTACTTCTTCATATACAATTTCCTTTTTACCGGTGGAGCGGTCTACTTTTTCAACGGCCACGGTTTCTGTTACCACGCTTTTGGCAGCACAGGCATTGTATTGCGCCATAGAAAGCTGGTAAGCAAATAAGAGCGCTAAGCCTGATAAGATGATCTTTTTCATTTTGATAGTTTTTGTTGGTTTTGAGAGTCTGTACAGCCTAAGCTGCAGCAGGTTCAATGATTCCATAAATTTTTTTTGGGAAGGAAAAGCAGGTTGGGCGTCCTTCAGTAATATTCAATTACCCGTTTCACCACCTGGACGGTAGTGTTTGGATTTGCCCTGTTATATGTAATTGAGCGTGTTTGCTTTGTCCAATTCCCTTTTTCATCATACTCGTATTGGTATTTATCCGTGAAATGATAATGGTGATGATGAATAACAGATAATATAAGATTTCCTTTATCATCATAGTGGTACTGGTTTTTTACCAGGTTTGTGGTGTCATTATCAGGTGGGAGGAGATATGAATAATACGAACCATTTTTATCAGTATATTGATAGAGAGATTTATAGTTTAAATTATCTCTGATTGAATTAACAGTGTTTATTTTTTTTATACGTCCGCTGGTGTCATACTCATGGGTGCTGTGACGAAAAAGAGAATTGTCTTTCGGGCTAAAGGTGTATTTCTGCTCTGTGTCAAACCATAATTCTTCGGTTATTTTCCCTTTGTTATCAAAACGATGAATGATCAGGCAACAGGTGTCATAAGCAAACCTTTTTATTTCTTTTATGTTACCATTCTCATGATATTGATAAAGGGTGTGGTGGGTAAGTATGGTGTCATCGTAAATTCTTTTTCTGCCGGTTAGTTGAAAATTACTATTATAACAGAAGAGATAGTTTACTTTCTCTTCATAAGAGGCACCTATATAATCCAGCCGGGTTAAGAGTCCTTTTTCATTATAATAACAAATAGTTTTTTTATCAATATTATCTGCACACGTTATTATTGATGTTGAATTAAAAATATCCCCCAGGGTTTTTAATTTTTTGTAGTAGAGTATTTTTACATGATCGAATTCAGGAAAAAAAGGCATTTCAAAAAATCCTAGCGAATCACAATAATCAGTTTTGAGCGTATCTCCGTTTTCACGAAGCCACAAAATTGTTCTTAAAACACGGTGATAATAGGGTTGGAATTGTCTGTTTGTTTCAACGGGAATGGATATTTTTCTGCACAGGTTGGAATCCGGATCATATACAATATGGTATTTATATTCGTAAGATCGGCTATATGCAGGGTAATTACCTCTAAAAACGATATTTCCTTTTTTATCAAAAATCAATGAATCTTTCTGACGTATCGTTTCCCCGTCATCAGTATAAGAAAAGATGGTTGCTGATTTTACCCCTCCTTTCAGTTTATGTTTTTCAAGATCTGATTCCTGTGAAAAACCGATGGTTTCTGCTAACAGCAGGCAGAATAAAAGGAATGGCAAAAAAAGTGATTTATACGATGACATCTGCCATTTATAATGCAAAGAACAAATAAAGTTACCCTATAAACGAAGCTGACAACTAATTATTTTACTTTCTTTTTCTTTGGATGTTGACGGGTATCAAAAAACAGTAGTATTTCAATATTCGAATCTTTTATGCGGTATAATAAAAGATTGTGTTTTGTAACGGGAACTTCGTAAATATTCTTCCTTTCAGATTTTCTGAATTTTATTTTATCTCTTGAGATTAAAAATAAAAGATGATGGGACTTTTTAACGAAGTTCCGAACCTCTCTTTCCGTCCATTTTTGCTGAAGATAGCTGATTACTTTATCAAAACTCGCCCTGGCTTTTGGTGACCAGACTATTTCTTTAGCCATTTTTCGTACCGCTTCATTACTTTTTCATGAGGAATTCCTTCGCCATTCTCGAGCTGACGGATTGATTCTTCCACATCAGCTTTTATTTCATCCGGTAGTTCCTCCCAAAGATCATCCTGTTCCTGCTTTCGTATAAATTTTTTAAAATTTGAAATAGCACTGGCACTATTCAGTGACATGATATAATGAACCAATTTTATCTTTTCGGCTTTGATATCCATAATTCAAATATACAAAAAATCTCTTTTTTAGAGTACCCGTGTCCGGTCTTTTATAATCTTCATCTGCCACTTATCAAATTCCGGTAAGCTTTTCCGGCAGTTTTTAGTAGGTTTGTATGACTATACATTAAGACATGAAAAAGTACATTTTACCCGTTGTTCTTGCCCTTGCTGCCTGCGGTGGCGGAAAAACCGATGAAAAAGGTAACGCTCAACCGGAAGAAAAAGATACCGTTTATACCCAACCCACAGTATCCTACCCGGTTACCCGTACCGATTCGGTAGTGACCAACTATTTCGGAACAGCTGTGGCCGATTCCTACCGCTGGCTGGAAATTGATACGGCTGCTGAAGTAAAGGAATGGGTAAAGGAGCAGAATAAAGTAACCTTTGGTTATCTTGAGCAAATCCCCTTCCGCGACAAATTCAAAAAACGCCTTGAGGAAATTTATAACTACCCGCGTGTTTCAGCACCTACAAAAGTAGGCGAATATTATTTCTTTTATAAAAACAGCGGATTGCAAAACCAGGCCGTGATCTATTATAAAAAAGGAGAAAACGGAAAAGAAGAAGTTTTTCTTGATCCGAATACAATGTCCGAATCAGGTACCGCTTCCATTAGTTTGGTTGGATTTTCCACTGATAATAAATATGCAGCGTATTCGCGTTCGGATGCCGGATCTGACTGGCAGGAATTCCGTATTATCGAAATTGCCACAAAAACCGAATTGCCGGATGTGCTGAAATGGGTGAAATTTTCGGGGGCAGAATGGTATGGAAACGGATTTTTCTACAGCCGTTACCCGACTCCCGCCAAAGGAAAAGAATTCTCTGCTACCAACCAGTTTCATAAAGTATATTACCATAAACTGGGCGATCCGCAGGAAAAAGATATTCTTGTTTTTGAAGACAAAAAAAATCCGCTCAGATATCATTATGTTGATCTCACAGAAGATGAAAAATACCTCGTTCTATATGTGGCTGAAGGAACAGATGGTTTTGAGTGTCACTACAAACCGGCCGATCTGAAAACAGGTGGATTTAAAACGCTCTTCTCCGGTTTCAAAAACAAAAGCACGGTGATTGATCATTATGACGGAAAATTTTATGTGCATACTGATATTGATGCCCCAAAATACCGCCTCGTAGCCATTGATGTAAATGATACAGCCAAAGCCGGCTGGAAAAATGTTATTCCCGAAAATGAAAATCTTCTGGAAGGAGTTTCTACCGGTGGAGGAAAAATTTTCGCACAATATTTACAGGACGTAGCTACCCATTTATACCAGTATGATTATACCGGAAAAATGGAACGCGAAATTCAGCTTCCGGCTATCGGAACGGCTGGTGGCCTCGGTGGAAAAAAAGATGAAATGGAATGTTTTTATATGTTTACGTCTTTCACTTATCCCACTACCATCTACAAATACGATATTCCGTCAGGAAAATCGGAAGTGTTTTACAAACCTGAACTGAAATTCAATCCCGGTGATTTTGAATCGAAACAGATTTTTTATACCAGTAAAGACGGAACCAAAGTGCCGATGTTTATCGTTCACAAAAAAGGATTACAACTCAATGGAAAAAATCCCACACTGTTGTATGCTTATGGAGGATTCAATATCAGTTTAACACCTTCCTTCAGCGTTTCCATCATTCCCATTCTCGAAAACAACGGAGTATATGCGCTGGCCAACCTGCGTGGCGGTGGAGAATACGGGGAAGAATGGCATCGTGCCGGAATGTTGCTCAACAAACAAAATGTGTTTGATGATTTTATCGCAGCAGCCGAATACCTCATAAAAGAAAAATATACTTCATCTGAAAAACTTGGAATTGCCGGTGGCTCTAACGGAGGACTCCTTGTCGGAGCTTGCATGACACAGCGCCCCGATTTGTACAAAGTAGCTTTTCCCGCTGTGGGGGTACTGGATATGTTGCGTTATCACAAATTTACTGTAGGATTCGGATGGATTCCCGAATACGGTTCAAGCGATGATTCCACTCACTTTGCCAACCTGTTTTCCTATTCACCGTTGCACAACGTAAAAGAAGTAAATTATCCCGCCACTATGGTGTTGACAGGCGATCATGATGATCGTGTGGTGCCGGCCCATTCATTTAAGTTTGCCGCTGCACTGCAGGCCAAAAATAAAGGAAGCAATCCTATGCTCATTCGTATTGAAACCGATGCGGGACACGGGGCGGGAAAACCCACCTCAAAAATCATTGAAGAAACAGCCGACAAATGGGCATTCCTGTTTTTCAACACGAATTCGAGGGTGAATTATAAATAGAATGTCGCGGAAAGGAGAAAAGTTTGTTTTGGTAAAACACACAAGTTTATAGCATTAAAATAAACCCGCACTGCGATACTGCGAAATACAAGATGCCGCTCCTGACGGAGCTAAATACACTTTAATCTACAAAGATGCCGTCCCTCCGGGATTTTGTTGTAGTTTCTCTAATGAATCCCGCCAATGGCGGGATGACATCTTTGTAGAACAGGCCATTTGATTTTGAGCTCCGTCAGGAGCAGTATATTGCAATTTCACCACGCAACCCGCTTTCAATAATGGTATTCTGCCAATATAAATACCCCGGCAACCACGAAATAACCAGATTTCGATCGCCTGTTTTAAACCTTTTCCCACCGCACGGTTCAAAACATGTGTAAAATCAGGGGCCACATATCGTTTTTTCCCTGAAATTTACACCTTCTAAATTTAGAGAATGAGAATTATTGTACCAATGGCCGGAATGGGGAAAAGGATGCGGCCGCATACCTTAACCGTTCCCAAACCGCTGATACCTGTTGCCGGAAAACCTATTGTTCAATGGCTGGTAGAAGATATCACCAAAGTTTGCAGTGAAAAAGTGGAGGAAATCGCTTATGTGATTGGCCGCTTCGGAAAAGAAACGGAAGACCAGCTGGTGAAAATAGCCGAAAGCCTGGGTGCAAAAGGAACTATTTATTACCAGGATGAAGCTCTTGGTACGGCCCATGCTGTTTTGTGTGCGGCCCCTTCACTGAAAGGAAAAGTGACCGTTGCTTTTGCTGATACATTATTCCGTGCCGAATTCAAACTGGATGAGACAAAAGACGGTATCATCTGGGTACAGAAAGTGGAAAATCCTTCCGCTTTCGGAGTGGTGAAACTCAATAACGAAAACACTATAACCGACTTTATCGAAAAACCAAAAACCTTTATCTCCGACCTCGCGATCATTGGTATTTATTATTTTAAAAGCGGGGAAAATCTTCACGCAGAGTTAAAATATCTTATTGATAACAATATCCGCGGAAACAATGAGTTTCAATTGACCGATGCCCTCGAGAACATGAAACAAAAAGGTGTGAAATTCGCTGCCGGCCAGGTGGCTGAGTGGCTGGATTGCGGTAATAAAGATGCTACCGTCTTTACCAATCAGCGTGTACTGGAATTTCACAAGAACGAAAACCTGGTGGCAAAAGACCTGAAAAACGAGAGCAGCACCGTAATTCCCCCCTGTTTTATTGGTGAAAACGTGATGCTGAAAAATTCAGTAATAGGCCCTCACGTTTCTATCGGGAAAGGTACAATTATTGAGGGATCAGAAATTGTGAATTCCATCATTCAGCAGCATACAAAAATTAAAAATTCCAAAATTTCCAACTCTATGATCGGAAATCACGTTGAATACAGCGGAACCACCAATAACATGAGCCTGGGAGACTATAACGTAATCGCATAAATGCAAAAACTGTTTTTCTATATTGTTTTATTTTTCCTGGCGCTGGCATCGTGTAAAACCAAACAGAATGTTTTTGATGCGCCAAAAGACAGGGGCATGAATGATACCCTGGCGCGCCTCAACGCATCAGCCTGTATTATTGACGGCACTACTGCAAAAATGCGTGGCCAGTATGAAGAAGCCCTGCTGAGTTTCGAAAAATGCCTTCGTTTCGATCCGAAAAATGCAACCGCTTATTATCACCTGTCGGGGTTGTATGATATGGCCGGAGAAAATACAAGAGCGATGGAGGCGGCAAAAAAAGCAGTGCAGTTTGAACCTGATAACAACTGGATGCAATTGCAGCTGGCCTTTCTCTACCGGAAAAATAATATGATGAAAGAATCGGTGGAAGTATTTGCCAAACTGGTAAAGAAAAATCCGGGTAATATCGATTTTTATTTTCCCTATTCCGAAGCCTTGTTATATAATAACGAACCGGCAAAAGCAGTGGATGTGTTGAATGATCTTGAAAAAATTCATGGGTTCAACGAAGACATTATACTTCAAAAATACCGCATCTGGTCGGAATTGAAAAAATACGACAAAGCCATTGCCGAAATAGAAAAACTCATTAAGAACAATCCCTATGAAGTAAGAAACTACGGAATTATTGCCGAGATGTATGAAGAACAGGGCAACAGGGAAAAAGCAATGGAGTATTATAACAAAATACTGGAAATTGAACCCGGCAACGGTATTGTTCGTCTTTCACTGGCACAATATTATTGGAATGAAGGAAAAAAAGAAAAATCGTGGGAAGAACTGAAACTGGCTTTCGAAAGTGTTACGCTGGACATCGACACCAAAATGAAAATACTGCTCGATTATTACGAGCGTTCTGCTACTGATCCCGAAATGAAAAAAGAAGCCTATGAACTGATTGGTATTCTTGTTCGTGTCCATAGCAATGAAGCCAAAGCCTGGTCCATTTACGGTGATTTCCTTTCGGGAGATAAAAAATTTAAAGAGGCGCGTGATGCTTTTCGCAAAGCAGTAGAGATGGATAAAAGCGTTTACCTTATCTGGAATGAAATGATGATTCTTTCTTCTCAACTCAACGATTGGAAAACATTGTATAAAGACAGCAAAGAGGCTATTGAACTTTTTCCCTCCCAGGCCCCGTTCTATTATTTTTTTGGCATTGCTGCCGTGCAGGAAAAAAAGTATGAAGAAGCTATCGAAGCGTTACTAACGGGAAAAGAACTGGTGCTCGATAATTCTCTTCTTCTTGAGTTTTACCAGTTGCTGGGAGATGCCTTTCACAAAACCGGTGAACATGATAACTCGGATTCGTATTACGAAAAGGCGCTCGAAATTGATCCCAATAATACCTATGTGCTCAACAACTACGCATATTACCTGTCCGTTAGAAAAATAAAACTCGAAAAAGCAGCAAAAATGGCGGCTACCTGTAATGAAGTGGCGCCCGGGCAACCGTCCTACCAGGACACCTATGCCTGGATCCTTTTCCAGATGAAAGATTTTGCCAAAGCCGAATTATGGCTCGAAAAAGCAGTAAACGGAGGTGGTTTTGAAAATGGCGTGATTCTTGAACACTATGGTGACGCCCTGTTTATGAATGGAAAAACCGACCGGGCCCTGGAATACTGGAAAAAAGCAAAGGAAAAAGGAGAAACATCTCCCCAAATAGATAAAAAGATCAGCGACAAAAAGTATTATGAATAACACGGCACGCGTCCTCCTCGTTTTTATCTGCCTTCTTTCACTGGCATTCACCGCCTGCCGCACAAAAAGGGGTATTACACTTGATGGACACAAGCTTCACAACCTTTCTGCCAATAAACTCCTGGACAGTATTCATGCTCATAGGCTGTTATTCAATTATTTTTCCTCCAAACTTTCCACTGATATTACCTCCGACAGCCTGAATAAAGAATTTAAAACGTCACTTAAGATCCGTAAAGACAGCGCTATCTGGTGTACCTATACTATTGCCAGCATCGTAGGCGCCTCTTCCCTGGTCACCCGCGATTCGGTGACGGTGGTAAATAAAATGGAAAAAAATTATTTCAAAGCCGATTTCAATTATATCAATTCACTTTTCAATACCGAACTGGATTATTTTATGCTCGAAGACCTTCTGGTGGGAAACCTGCTTAATTACGACCAGGTGGAAAAATTCAAATCGCATGAAGACAGCACCTATTATGTTTTATCGTCAGTAGGAAAAAGAAGATTAAGAAGAGCAATGGAAAAAGAACGGCTTCAGAAAAAAGAACCTTATATCTACCGTTACTGGATTTATCCCGGAATTTTTCGCCCTGCCCGCACCATCATCAACGATCTTACCGATACCACCAGCCTCGATATCGAATACCTTTCCTATGAACAGGTAGATTCAGTCTATGTCCCACTCGAAGTGCGGATTACAGCCACTTCCCCCCGGAAAAAAGCAGTGGTTAATTTAAAATATTCGCGCACAAGGGTGAACGAATTCACGGAATTTCCGTTTAAGATTCCCGATGGATACGAAAAAATGGATCAATAAAGTCTTTATTACCCTTGTTATCACGGGGTTAGGACTACAGCTGCACGCTCAAAAAAACAGCGAAAAGCTAAAACAGAAACAGCGCGAAATCGAAAAAAAGATCGAAAGCACCAAAGAACTGATCGGTGAAACCAAGAACCGGCAGCGGCTTTCCATTGCAGAACTGGCCATCATCAACCAGCAAATCTCCTATCGCGAAGAACTGATCCATAATATCAGCTCGCAGGTGAGAAAACTCAACCAGCAGATAGAAGAAAATAAAAGCGTGATCGAAGCCATGAACAACGACCTTGTAAACCTCAAGGAACAATACAAGAAAATGGTATTTTACGCTTACAAACACCGCAACAATTACCATAAACTTATGTTCGTTTTTGCCGCCCGCGATATTAACCAGGCATATGTACGCATCAAATACATCCAACAGTTTGGCGACTATCGTAAAAAGCAGGTGGAAATGATCAAAAAAACCCAGGAAGACCTCGAAATTAAAGCAGCCGAACTCGAAGAACAGAAAAACGAAAAACTCGGGCTGGCCAAAACACAGGAAAGTGAAAAGAAAAACTTTGAGGAAGATAAATCCAAACAGCAGGTAGCCCTTACTGAATTGCAGAAAGAAGAGAAAAAATTAAAACAGGAACTTACCCGGCAGGAAGAAAAGAGAAAACAGCTGGCACAACAAATTAAAAAAGCGATTGAAGAAGAAATCAGGGAACAACAACGTATAGAAGCAGAAAAAAACAAAGCATCCAAAACGAAAACAAAAACCGATAATAAATCAGAAAACAAAACGGGTTATATCATCAGCCACGAGGGGAAAATTGAATCGGAAAAATTTGAAAACAACAAAGGGGTATTGCCCTGGCCCGTGGAAAAAGGAGAAGTGGTGAAAGGATATGGGAAAGTACCTCATGCTACCCTGGCCAATGTTTGGGAAGATAACCCCGGTATAGATATCGCTACTGCCAAAGGTGCCAAAGTGAGGTCTGTTTTTGATGGAACCGTTTCCAGCATATTTGTAATAGAAGGAGCCGGGAAAGTGGTGATGGTAAGCCACGGGGCTTATCGTACGGTATATGCCAACCTGGCTGATGTATCTGTTAAAAAAGGGCAAAAAGTGACTGCCAAACAAAACCTTGGAACCCTTTTGCCTGCCGAAGGAAATATTTCGGAAGCCCATTTTGAGCTATGGCACATCACCGAAGAGAATATCGGAAAGCAGAATCCCTTGCTCTGGCTGTATAAAAATTGATAAATCAGCCCCCGTTTCCCGATTTTATACTACTTTTGAACCCTAACAAAAACTGATGTTATGGGCAAATTCGGTATCTGGGAAATAGTTCTCATTTTAGTGATCGTCCTCCTTTTGTTTGGTGGCAAAAAAATTCCCGAACTCATGAAAGGATTCGGAAAAGGCATCAAGGAATTTAAAGACGCTGCCAAAGGTGACGAAAAAGCTGCCTCTGCAGAATCAGAAAAAAAAGCGTAAGCTTCTCCTCTTATCATGTCGTGGAAAAACTATGGTGAAATCCGCCAGGATCTTAATGCTGGCAAGGTAAATTGTGTAACCATAACGGAACACTACCTCCGCGAAATTGAAAATAAAAAACACCTTAATGCTTTCCTGGAAGTTTTTCGCGACTCAGCACTTGCAAAAGCGAAGAAAACAGATGAAAAACTGAAAAATAAAACAGCCGGAAAACTGGCAGGAATGGTGGTGGCCATAAAAGACAATATCTGCTACAAAGGCCATAAAGTTTCTGCTTCTTCCCATATTCTTGAAGGATTCGAATCTTTATACAGTTCTACTGTTGTGGAACGGTTGCTGGCAGAAGACGCCATCATCATCGGCCGCACCAACTGTGATGAATTTGCTATGGGAAGCTCCAATGAAACTTCGTATTTCGGAAAAGTGCTCAATCCCATCAGCGAAAAATGTGTTCCCGGTGGATCATCTGGCGGCTCGGCTGCGGCAGTCCGCGCAGGGTTATGTACTGTGGCGCTCGGTTCTGATACCGGTGGCTCCATTCGCCAGCCCGCTTCTTTTACCGGAACAGTAGGACTAAAGCCCACCTACGGAAGAGTTTCGCGTTATGGCTTGCTGGCCTATGCCTCGTCCTTCGACCAGATCGGCCCGATAACAACTAACGTAGATGACGCTGCTTTAGTGATGGAAGTAATGGCCGGATCTGATGATTACGACAGCACCACCTCTTCCAAACCCGTTGAAAAATATTCTCAGGTTCCCGCTTTTGCCGGAAAAACAAAAATTGCCTATATCAAAGATTGTATTGATAATCCGGGACTGAATGATGAGGTAAAAAAATGTTTTATGTCGCAGGTGGAAAAATTAAAAGCGCAGGGACATATTGTTGAACCGGTTGATTTTCCTTATCTCGGTCATTTGGTTCCCGCTTATTATGTATTAACCACTGCTGAAGCTTCTTCCAATCTTGCCCGCTACGATGGAATTCACTATGGCTATCGTTCCAAAAATGCAACAGATGTAGATACCACCTACAAAAAATCGCGCACCGAAGGATTCGGAAAAGAAGTAAAGCGAAGAATCATGCTTGGTACTTTTGTTTTGAGTGCCGGTTATTATGATGCGTATTACACCAAAGGCATGAAAGTGCGCAGAATCATTCGTGAAAAAACACTGGAAATACTTTCCCGCTACCAGTTTATTCTTACTCCCACTACACCCAATACAGCATTTCCCTTTGGCCAAAAAAGTGCCGACCCGGTGGAAATGTATCTCGAAGATATTTTTACTGTTCAGGCCAATCTTGCCGGAATTCCCGCTGTTTCATTACCTCTTGGCACTCACTCCAACGGACTCCCTTTCGGTATTCAGCTTATGGCGGGTGATTTCAAAGAAGCTGATTTACTGGCTTTTGCGAAAACTATGGAAATATAATCCACTGTTAATTAAAGAGTTGAAAACCTTAACAGATTTGCCGGGAAGCACCTTCGATTATTTTGCTAAATTCACGCTGTTTAAAATAAAAGGGTGGTTCTTTTTGTTTTATCCAAACCTGCTTAACCTGTACTTTTTTATAACGTTTAACCCTTTAAACCCGGGATTATGAAAGTGAAGATCGGAACAGTAGTGGTTTTTGTTTTTTTGTCGGGACTGAGTTTTGGCCACGCTGCTGATGCTGATCCGGATACTACTTTGCGTACGAAAATGAATGAACCGATCATATCCATGATCGATAGTTTGCTTACCCTTAAATTCCTTCAGAGCAACAAATTTTCTGCTGATAAAACAAACAAGTATAATTTCCCCGCTGATTCTGTGCCCAAATATTCGGAAGCAGTTTATAAACAGCGCATCAAAAAAATGGACACCAAAACGCCAATGGAATTTGTCTACAACGACAAAGTGCAGGCGTTCATTGATCTGTATGCTGTTCGTTACCGCAAATATTCCCAGCAGATTTTAGGCATGACCGAAATTTACTTTCCCATGTTCGAACAGGCACTCGATAAATACGACATTCCTCTCGAATTAAAATACCTTCCTATTGTGGAATCGGCTCTTAATCCAAAAGCAAAATCTCCCGCAGGCGCAATGGGATTATGGCAATTTATGATGCCCACCGGTAAACTGATGGGACTCGAAATTAATTCCTACATCGATGAGCGTTGCGATCCGATTAAAGCTACCGATGCCGCCTGTCGCTATCTGAAATATCTCTATGGATTTTATAAAGACTGGAACATGACACTGGCCGCCTATAACGCAGGCCCCGGAACAGTGAACAACGCGATCCGCAGATCAGGAGGAAAAACCACCTATTGGGAAATTTACAATTACCTGCCGGCCGAAACCCAGGGATATGTGCCCGCTTTTATTGGTGTGGTGTATGTAATGACTCACTCAGCAGAACACAATATGTATCCCATCGAACCCAAAATGAGATATTTTGAATACGATACCGTGCAGGTAACACAGCAACTCGATATGAATAACGTGGCAGCTATGCTGAATATGGGTATTGATGAACTGAAGTTTTTAAACCCGGTATATAAAACAACCGTCATTCCTAAACTCGAAGGGAAAACATCGTATCTCTATCTTCCCAAAGACAAACTGGGTGATTTTGTTGTGAAAGAAGACAGTATCTACAATTACAACAAACGTCCCGATGCCGAAACTGTTTTAGCCAGCGAAAAAGTACATACGGTAAGAAAAGGCGAATATCTCTCTACTATCGCCACCAAATACGCAGTATCAGTTGCAGATATTAAAAAGTGGAATAATCTTTCTTCCAACAGCGTTTCCCCGGGAAAAAGACTGGTGATCAAAACCACTGAAGGAACGGCAGACAATAATTCTGCCACTGTTGCCGTTAATGAAAATAAGACGGCAGAAACAAAAGTTGTAACCGCCAACAACACCGGGGCAACGCAAAAAGCAGCCACTACCACCTATAAAACGTATACCGTAAAATCAGGTGACTCACTGTGGTACATTGCCAATAAATACGGTGTTACGGTTGACCAGATTAAAAAACAAAATGGTTTAAAGGGCAACAGTTTGCAAACCGGACAAAAACTTAAAATACCGGTAAAAGGAAATGGTTAGGTCATCATTTTTCATTCTCAGCTTTGTAGTTTTCATTTTATCTTCCTGTGGTGAGGGAAAGGTGTATAAACCCAATTCTACCGGCATGCCCGGAGAAGTAATTATTATTGCCGAAGATGAATACTGGCGCGGGCCCGTGGGAGATACGCTAAGTTATTATCTTGAACAGGTACAAATGGGATTGCCTCAACAGGAACCTATTTTTTCACTGGGACAATACAATCACAATGATTTTTCTAAAGTGATCAAATCGCACCGCAACATCATTTTATTTGAAATTGATAGCGACAACGAAAAATTCAGGGTAGAATACCTGAAAGATGTGTGGGCCAAAGACCAGGTGGTGATAAAAATAGTAGCACGAAATGAAGAACAGGCGATCGACCTGTTTAAAAAAGATGCCGCCTCTGTCATCGAAGTATTAAATACCACCGAATACGACCGCATTGTGGCGTTGTATTCCTCCAAAGAACAAACTGCTATTAAAGAGGAACTGAAAAAAGACCTGCAACTGGAAGTTACCGTGCCCGATGATTATAAAATGGCTGAAAACAGGAAAACATTCATCTGGCTGAAAAGCGATAAAGTAAAATATGTAAGTGGAGAAGCACATGATATCAACCAGGGTGTTTTTATTTACACATATCCCTATGTGGATGACAGTACTTTTACACTTGAATACCTGCTGAAAGTGCGCGATTCCGTTTGCAAAACTAACGTTCCGGGGCCTTCCGAAGGATCGTATATGTCAACCGAACGCGACAGTGCTTATTATCCCGTGTGGAAAGAGTCAACATTAAATGGAAAATACGCTTTTGAAATAAGAGGTTTGTACAGAACCGAGGGAGATGCCTATGGCGGCCCGTTTATCAGCATTACCACTTTTGACGAACCCCGCGGACGGATTGTAACGGTGGAGGGATATGTGTTTGCCCCGAAATTCGGAAAACGTGAATACATCCGTGAAATGGCAGCTATCTGTTATTCGCTGAGGTTTGATGGGGAGAAGTGATTTTCCGGATTCGTGAAAATTCGCGTAATTAGCGGCTTAGGTTTTTTCTTTTATGAATTCCCTTGACATTTTTCTTGCAATAATCATTCTTTTCGGCAGTTATCTCGGCTACCGGAAAGGAATTGTAATTGAAATTTGCACCCTTGCTGCACTATTGCTGGGCGCCTGGGCGGGAATAAAATTTTCGGGAGTGGTTGCGGATTTTATTAACGGTTTTTTTGATGAACCTTCCCAATGGGTGCCTCTTATTTCGTTTGCCATTTGTTTTATAGCGGTCGTAGCACTTGTGTTTTTTATCGGAAAATGGCTGGAACGTTTCGTGAAAATAACCATGCTGAAACCCATCGACAGGATTTTAGGTGCCTTGTTTGGACTGGTTAAATTCATTGTAATCTGTGGTGTGCTGCTCAATATGCTTTCCCTTCACGAACCCAGTTCAGGGTTAATTACAGAAGAGCAAAAAAAATCATCACTGTTGTATGAACCGCTCACTTCTTTGGTATCAGAGTATATTCCATTGACAGAGATAAAAGCAGTACAGGAAATAAATGACAAGGTTTTGTAAAAAACTTTGTTTACTTCGTTACCACCATCTTCCCCCATCCCGATGAATTTTCTGTTATTACTTTCAAAAGATAAGTGCCGTTTTCCAATGAAGCTATATCCAGTTTTGTTTTTATTTCAGTAGTAACAGAAATACTTTCGATGAGCGACCCATTAACGGAATAAATTTCTATCTGTGTTATTTTTTCACCGGCTGTTTCAATAAAAACATATTCATCAGACGGATTGGGATAGATACTGAACAAATAGTCATTGTTCCATTCTGTTATTCCATTCAGAAAATTTACCACAATGGTGTCGGTATATTCGCAACCGAAAGGATTAATAGCAGTGAGATAATAGGTTCCGGAGGTGGTTACAGTAAGGTTTTCGGTGGTGGCGCCCGTGTTCCACTGATAAGAAGACATCCCGCCCGGACCATTGATGAAAAAACTACCGGCAGTGGAATTTACATCATTGCCGAGTGAAAATGAAAACGGCCCGGCTATCATAACATAGGTGGTGTCAAAAAACACACAAGTACCTCCATATGTATCTGCTTCCGCGTAAATGTATGAATTCATACTAACGTAAAAATTATCATTATTGGAAGAATTGATAAAATTTCCGAATTCATCCCATTGTTCCCAATAATAATAGGTAAACCCGTTTCCTGCAAACAAAGTAATATCGTCTGCACACACCAGTGTAGTATCGGTAAAGGGATCGAAAGTAACGTTACCGTCCATAACATAAGCGCTGTCCGTATCATCACATCCGTACCATTCATCTGTAATGGCCAGGGTGTACATACCTTCAGTAGAAATAAAGATTGCACCTGTTGTATCCCCGGTATTCCATAATACATTATAGCGGTCGTAATCAATACTTATTCCGAAACTCGCGGGAAAAGGACATAATAATATGGAGTCGGGAAAAATTACGTTTGTAGAATTGATTACACTACCTGTAAGTGTATCCGAATTGGCAACGCAGCCCTGTGCATTCATCATCACTGCATAAATAGAATATTGCATGCCGGGTTGTATCATCCAGCCCGGAAAAATAACGGTATCATTATTATCGGGCCATTGAAAACTATTTCCGGTGGATACGTCTGTAATTTCCCAATAATCTATTGTTCCTGATAAATTCAATGCAATGAAAGTAATGTCTCCGCTATTACAGAAATTTGCATTTCCAGACATATCATATATAGCATCGGGTGAATAAATGGAGTCGAGGGAAGGCGGGCCTTCGGTAATTATTGTAAGTTGCGCTGTATCCAATCCGCATATCGAATTAATATATGCGGTAAAATTATGAATAGAAATCCCTGGCTCATAAGCAACAAATGTTTGTCCGCTTCCCATGTAATTTAATGTGGAATCATACCAATCTACAGTTCCGGGTGAAGTAAGGCTGTCATAGATTAAAACGATCTGTCCATTGACACAAAACGGTGAGCTTACATAACTGGTAACATAAGCAGAAGGAGGTTGAGGAGCGATTTGTACAAAAACAGCATCCGAACCATAACAACCAAACGAATTGACAGAGCTAACAGAAAGAATTCCGCCAAATCCTGATGTAATATTTATGCTTTGAGTAGTAGTGCCTGTATTCCAGTAATAATTATCCAGGCCCGGATTAGCTGTAAAAATTTCGGAAGTGCATGATTGAACTGAATCCGGGCCTGAAATTATTACTACGGGGGAAGGATCAGTGTGAACGTCTATCCAATACATCATATTGTTATTACATCCGGTTGTTCCCACTTCAAAATAAATAACCGTGTCACCTGCCCAGGTATATATTTCGAAATTATTTCCTGTAGAATCAGGGGCGGCAGTGGTATCGGTGTACCAATTTATATATCCATAATCAGTATATACATATAAAAAAGGAGGAACACCCTCGCATGTTGTTTCAAAATTGCTATATGCCGGGGCGGGAGAAACAGCGCATTGTATAATTGCATAATAATCTTCTACTTCACCATAATAATTGAATGGATCTCCACAGGCATCAGACGGATCAACAGATGCATCATTCATGAATTTAATAAGCCGGAATTTTACAGTATCAGCAACGGCATCTCCGGGCACAAAAAAAGTTCCTGAAATATATCCCGATCCTGTATTATCATAACCCATTGCCGCCATTTCATTATTTTCAAAAACAGAATTATTATTAAAATCGATCCAAATACCTATACTGTAATCACCATCAGAATACCCGCTGGCTTCCCATAAAGTAATGGTGGCCTGTTGCAGCATAATAAATGATGAGTCGAACAGCTGGTAGCTGGTGTCTTCATCAGAATAACCGGAAGAAGTGGATGCAGGAGATCCTGCTACTGATAAATAATTGTTGTAGCAATACGTTCCGTTAAACGGATTGAAACATTCTGCCTGAGGTATTGAATCCACAGGGCATTGTGTTTTTCCGGTATGGACAGCCAATAGCAGCGACATAAGGATAATACTTTGTTTGATGTTTTTCATAAAAACAGTTTTGATCATACAAAGGTCAGCTATCTCCCGGATTCAGGGTATCCTGTAATCCGGTATATTTTAAAGACGGAAGAATGGATTAATGGGGTTCGCTATGCCGGGTATCAGAGATAATTATTCTGCAATCCAAAGCCCCGCTTTTTAAGAGCATAGCCAGGTCGGCCGCTTCTTCTTTGGTGAAGTTTCCTGAGATGACCGAATTGCCACCGGTTATTTCCTGTTGAACTACAGGACATGAATAAATAAAACCATCCAGTGTGATGGCTATATTTTTGCCTATATTTTTACGGGTTAGCTGTTGCCATTTTTCTGTTCCGGTGGCATCGAAATTTAACTGAACCTGGATTTCGCCAGTCATTTCATTTTCCATTTCAAAAGCATCAGTAATATATTTTCCGCTCAATGCAGGATTACGGATGTGTTTTGCGCGAAGGCAATATAATCCTACGATATTCCCTTCTTCGTTTTCCGGAAATTTACTCCACGCAAACTGAAGATCGTTTGGAAGTATTCCTGTTGTATCGGATAACAATAACCGGTTGACTTCTGCTGTATCTCTTATTAAAACGTAACCCAGTAAAGCGCCTTCATTTAAATAAGTTAATCCACGACTGTCTCTGCTTACATTTATGCTTATAAAATATAATAACGGGTAATTTATTTTTACTGTATCTGCTTCGTTCATCAGCATACTTTCTCTTACAACAGTATCTCTTTTTAGTTGTGCCGATATGGAATCATTCAGCTTTTGTATAAAGGGAAAAGCTTCTGTAAGGTTATACGTTTCATAAAATCCAACCGTAGCAGACGATTGCAGCATCTTTTTTATTTTATTTTCTTTATCCAATTCTGCTACCTGCACTTTAATTCCTTCAGGAGTTTTTATCACATTAAATTTTTGTATACCGGTATTTTTCAGGCGTTGTTCCACTACAAGCTTAGTTTTACTTTTTACTTCATCCAGCGATCTCATCAACTTACTTTTAAATTCTTTTTCGCTCATCGATGGCTGATATTTTTCACGGTTTCCCATAAAAAAAAGGGCGCGCAGGTTTAACGTTGGATTTTCTTTTCCGAACGTTTCAATAAACCGATCTATCCAAACTTCATCCGGCATATCCTTTTCTTCCGAAACCATCATCATACATGTATAAAATGATTCATTGGTGGGATAACCCGCTTCCATGGAAAGAAAATCTTTCACATCCACTTTCAGTGTATATTCAGTTCCCCCTTCTTTTTCAAAATCAAAAGAAGTATCAGCGGGGCCGTTATCACCACAGGCAACGAAAAAACTAACAGCTATAAAAAGAAAAAGACGGAATTTCATTTCCGCCAAGTTAACGATTTTTTCTTATCATCAAAGAGCTGACTTTCTGAACAACAACGACAACAGCCAAAGCAGGGCAGGGGCAAGGAAAAGAAAAAACCCCCAACCTTCGGGAAATTGGCCGGCCTGCAGGTAATGTACAAAATAAAATCCCGAAAAACCGGCAATAATGATTAGCGATCCCCAGCCAGGATTTTTCCACCCCCAGGCATAACCTGTAAAAAACAGTCCCGGGAAAAATACCAGGAGGATGATCTCATTCAGCGAAACAGTTTTCAACGGGTCATAAAAAAAGAAGACAAAGAATAACGCGGTCAGCCCGACACTCAATACACGGGCCGACCACGTAATTGCTTTTACAGACGAACCGGTAATCATAACGTTCCCCGCCTTGCCTGTTCTGCTTCTATGCTCTCAAACAACGCCTTGAAATTTCCTTTTCCGAAAGAATGGGCCCCTTTTCGCTGGATGATTTCGAAAAAGAGTGTAGGCCTGTCTTCGATAGGTTTGGTAAAAATCTGCAGCAGGTAACCGTCTTCATCACGGTCGACCATGATGCCGAGTTTTTTCAGAACAGAAAGATCTTCTTCGATCAATCCCACGCGATCAGAAACAGTATCGTAATACGATCCCGGAACATGCAAAAATTCCACCCCGCGTTTTCTCATTTCACTTACTGAAAAAATAATATCATCGGTAGCTACAGCAATGTGCTGGCAACCGGCACCTTTATAAAAATCAAGGTATTCTTCGATCTGCGATTTTTTCAATCCTTTGGCAGGTTCGTTAATGGGAAATTTTATTCTTCCGTTGCCATTGGTCATCACTTTACTCATCAACGCTGTGTATTGCGTGGAAATATCTTTATCATCAAAAGTCACCAGGTTGGCAAATCCCAAAACATCTGCATAGAATTTCGCCCATTTGTTCATTCCTCCCAGTTCCACATTTCCCACCATGTGATCCACATATTTGAATCCAACTTCGGTGGGATTGTATTCCGATTCCCACTTTACGAAACCGGGCATGAAAGTGCCGTTGTAATTTTTTCTCTCAATAAAAAGATGAACAGTATCACCATAAGTACGAATCCCCGATTTTACAATTTCTCCGTTTTCATCCATCGAAATACCGGGTTCGAGATATACATCGGCACCACGGCTAACGGTTTCTTCAAATGCTTTTCGTGCATCGTCTACCCACAGAGCTATTACTTTTACGCCATCACCGTGCAGGCGTACATGATGTGAAATTTCACTTTCAGGATCAAATGAAGTGGTAAGCACCAAACGAATTTTTCCCTGCTGCAATACATAAGAAACGCGGTCTCTTAATCCCGTTTCAAGTCCGGCATACGCCAGCGATTGAAATCCGAAAGCAGTTTTATAAAAATGTGCTGCCTGTTTGGCGTTGCCTACATACAACTCCACGTAATCGGTTCCGTTGATGGGAAGAAAATCTTTTGCCTTTTCAAATATTTTTTTTCCGCTGTAATCGTAATTTTTTACTTTGGTTAAATCTTTCATGTCGTTATTTTTTTTAATGTGATAATTCAGGTTTGGCCATCCACGATTTGAAATAATCTTTTACTTCTATATTCAGGGCATCGGGAGTAATTTTTACCGGGTTGAAAGGATCAATCATTACCGCCAGTTCTTTGGTTTCTTTTTTCCCGATACTGCGTTCTATCGCCCCCGGGTGTGGGCCGTGCGGTATTCCTCCCGGATGTAAAGTAATCTGTCCTTTCTGAATGTTGTTTCGGCTCATAAAATCGCCATCCACATAGTAAAGCAATTCATCGGCATCTACATTACTGTGATGATAAGGTGCAGGAATGGCATCGGGATGATAATCGTATAATCTTGGAACAAAAGAACAGATCACAAAATTTTTTCCTTCAAAATTCTGGTGAATGGGTGGTGGCATATGTATGCGTCCCGTTATAGGCTCAAAATTAAAAATGGAAAACGCATAGGGGTAACTGTAACCATCCCAGCCCACCACATCAAAAGGATGACGGTTGTAAACGTAGGGGTAAATGAGTCCGCGTTTTTTTATTTTCACCAAAAACTCACCTTTTTCATCAATAGTTTCCAGCTGTTGCGGAAATTTGAAATCACGTTCGCAGAAAGGAGAATGCTCCAGCAGTTGTCCGAATTCATTTCTGTATCTTTTGGGTGTGCGCACTGCACTATGTGATTCAATAACGAGCAGATGATTTTCTTCACTTACAAATTTCATCTGATAAACCGTCCCGCGGGGAATAACGAGATAATCGCCATAATTAAATTCTACCGCACCATACATGGATTTTAATACTCCGCCTCCTTTATGTATAAAAATTAATTCATCGCTGTCGGCATTTTTAAAAAAATAATCATTCATGGAATTTTTTGGGCGGGAAATAGCAATTTGTATATCGTCATTAAAAAAAAGTGTTTTCCGGCTGCCGATATAATTTTCTGCCGGTAACACATCAAAACTCAAAAAACTCAGTGCCTTCAGATTGTCTTCGATAGCAGCAACCGGTCGAACGGAAAAAGGATCACCCATTGATTTTACCTGTGTAGGAGGATGAAGATGATAGACCAGCGAAGAAGTACCGGAAAATCCTTCGGTTCCAAATAATTCTTCATGATACAACTCTCCCTTTTTGTTGCGAAAAACAACGTGTCGTTTTTGAGGAATAATTCCCTGTCTCTGGTAAACCGGCATAATTTAGTTTTTATCAAAATTCCTCCAGACAAGGAATATTTTCCATGATAAAAATCAAGCGGCAGGAAAAGGAAATATGATTTTGATTAGGTTTATGAAAGCATTTGAGAAAATCCCTGTCGGTCGACAGGCCGGTGCGTTATCAGCGGGAAAAAATCCGGATTCTTGTCACCCGTATATGATGTGCCATTTTTAACGCGTTTTGTTACTGAAATTTACCTGATGGCTGACACCTGGTGGCTGTAGTGATGGTTGTAACTTTTCCGGTCCACTGCCATTATACTTTCAAAAGCAAGACCATGAAACCAACACTAATCACCGCCATCCTGGTGCTGAACGGATATTTTCTTCCTGCACAGGGTTTACGGGAAATTATTCTTCCCTTTAATTATTTGCAGTGCACTTCATTTGAAAATGATGTGGAAAATAAAATTGACAGTGCATATCGTTTGCTGAACCTTGGGGAAAAAGCGAGGCTGGTTTTGTATACCGAACAGGAACGATTATCCCAATCGCATGCAGAATTACAATCGCTTACTGATAAAAGGGCAAAACTGGTGTATGCCTATCTTGATGCGCGGAAAAAAATGCCCTATAATGAAATAAGAAACGTAATTCCTTTCCTGGCAGAAGAAGTAAATACATCCACCGAAACCAACGACCGTTTTTCGGATGTCATCCATCGCCCGCTGCCGGGATTAACTTCTGTGTTGCTGAACAAGACCGAAAACAACACGAAGTTTTATACACATATAAAAGACGAAACTATTTCAGGGGAATGTCAGCAATTTCCGATATGGATCGAACAGGAAACAAAATTTTACACAGCGGGGGGAGTATACATAAAAATCCAGCCGCATAGTTTTTTGTATGAGAACGGAGAAAAATTATCATGCAGTGTGGTTAATTTATGTGTGAAGGAATTTCTTACTTATAGTGATATGCTCAAAGCCGACCTGGTGACGCACAGTAACGGAAAAATGCTGGAAACAGGAGGAATGGTTTATCTCGAAGCTACCTGCGGAGAAAGAAAATTAAAACTAGCCAATGGAAAAACCATTCAAATTGTTTTTCCTGCTGAAGAAAGAAAAGAAGGAATGCAGGCTTTCAACGGAGTGAAAGATGAAAATATTTCTCACTAGCTTTTACAAAAAGGAGGAGATGTGACTTTTACAAAGGCAGAAGAGGAGCCTTTGCAAACAGAAATTATCGAACCCGAAGAGGCTTATTTTTCAGAAACAGAGGGAATGTATTTGGATGGTGAAGGAAATTATGTTGACCGGAAACGTACTCCAGAAGAAATCGCATACGACAGCCTGCAAAATCTTTACGCTTATTATTACGATAAAGATATTTACCAGATGACAGACGGCAATTTGCTCACAACGGGTAATCTCGGATGGATCAACTGCGACCGGTTTTACAATATCGAACAGAAAACCGAACTGCTGGTAAATTGTAACCGAAAAGAAACGATTTGTTACCGTCTTGTGTTTACAGATATCCGTTCTGTTATGCCCGCCTATCAATATGACGCCAAAGGAAATTTTTTGTTTGACGGAGTCCCTGCAGGACAACAGGCTACGCTCGTTGCATTTTATATCAGCAAGGATAAAAAAGACGCTTTGTTCGGGTATAAAAATATCACGCTGGGCACTTCAAAGAACGAAAGCATTGATCTGACAGAAATGAGTGCAGAAAATCTGAAGAATATGTTTGCGGATTTATTTCCTCAGTAATTTTATTTTCACAGATCGTAGATTAAGTAAAAATCTGTTGGGGGCGACTCGCGAGTCGCCCGTACTTCTGTAAATGAAGTAAACCAGATTTATTTTTTGAAAAAAGTAGATTTTTTTTGAAGAATCAGTTGGGTGTTCTTGGTAAGAAAAATGAGCCAGTATTTAGTTTAAGATTTTGTGTTTTTAAAGTAGAAAGAAAAATATTTTTATTCAATCTGTCAGGGCAGTTCGCGAGTTCCTTAATTTTTCCATCGAAATGGATTTGTCCATATATATGTTTTTATTAGCTTATATGATGTTGGATTTCGTATTATGTGGTCATGAAAGGAGCGCTGCCATCCAAAATCTTTATACCCCTCAAGATGAATTATTTTAGACGAAGTAGTTTTAAATGCTCCGATTAGTTCTGAAAGGGATTTTATTTTTAAATGTGGTTGAAGTGTATATAGAAATTCATATTCTGAAATTTCAGATTTCTCATAATTTCTTATTTTTGTTATCTTTTTTGTTCGTTCTATTTCCAAAATACCATGAATATGATCTGGCATTACAATAAAAGCGTGGGATTTAATATATGGGTATTGTTTTTCAAGCCAATGCCATTGTTTTTTAACAAGTTTTCCGTTTTTAGACAGAATAATTCTTCTGTTTTTAATTTTGCCAAAGCACCTATCTCTGTTTTTCGTTACGCAAGTCACAAAATAATATGCGCTGTTTGAATAATCGAATCCCTTTTTCCGATATGAATTATGTCTTCGCATTTTATTTTTCGGCAAAAATATTGATGCTAATTTAAATTCCAATGGTTTTTTAAAAAAGCTAAAAATTTTAGTCAGGATCTTTTGGGGGCGACTCGCGAGTCGCCCGTACTTCTGTAAATGAAGTAAATCCTGAGTATTTCCTCAGTAATTTTATTTTCGCAGATCGTAGATTAAGTAAAAATCTGTTAGGGTAACTCGCGAGTCGCCCGTACTTCTGTAAATGAAGTAAATCCTGAGTATTTCCTCAGTAATTTTATTTTCATAGATCGTAGATTAAGTAAAAATCTGTTAGGGTGACCCGCGAGTGGCACGTATTATTTTCTCAATAGATCAATTCCTCGCCAAAATCTCCTCCGGGTAAATAGTAGTATACCAATCTGCAATTTGCTCACTCAGCCATTTCGGATCGTCAATGGGCAAACCGTGACCTGCATCGGGATGCCAAACAAGTGTTCCGCCAAAAGCATCCTGGGTTTTTTCCACACACTCGGTGCATACCATGCGGTCGCCTTTTGAACCAATGATCAGAAGAGGTACTTCAGGTTTTTTACCTTTTGTGCTGTAACGCATTCCCGCTACCGTTTGTTTGAAGATGTTTATTTTCGACATTTTTCTTTCATTCTGAATATCGATCCATTCACAGGCCACTGAATCATAATTTTCAGGATGATTGCTGTTGATCTTTACAAGTAATTTTTCCCGTTCCTCGGTGGTTTTTGCCAGCATTACTTTCAACATATCTTTTCTTACACCCCATTGAACCCTCTCGTTGAGTTTGCATATTTTTTTAAAGCTGGAATTAATAATCACCATTCCCTGGAAATCGTTTTTATAATTTAATACCCATTCGCAGGCCAGCATACCGCCCAGTGAAGTAGCGCAAATAATATTATCACCATTTTTCTTTTCAATAATACTTTTTACATCATTTCTCATAAATTCCACCATATCACTGATATTGAATGATGCTTTTTCGTTCACATACTTTCCCGAACCGGGAAGATCGAGCATATATATTCTTGCCTGCGGGATCTGTTTTTTTATTTCGTTAATAAACTGTGGCCCCCAATGCCCCGATTCGCGGGTAAGGCCTCTTAATAAAAAAAGATTTACCGAATCTTTAACCACCGGTTCACTTACGCAGGCAGTATCTGAATTGGTGTTGTTGGTTTTACCTGCCAGTGTAAGGAAGGTAAGAAGCAGAAGAGTAATCATTTTTTTCATGGCTCATTGTTTTGATGAACCAAAGGTCATATATGTTATGCGCGCATACTAATTGAGTTATGCACGCATACTATTTGAATGAAGTAAAAATCGCGGAAAAGGATAGAGTAACAGATGGAGTTTTTGCGAAAAATGCAAATTTATAAAACGTGAAAACGATTAATAATCTGATAATCAATTAAATATAGTTTAGTAAAAGTGGGATAACAAAACAGTAAAACCGGTGCTGTTATTAACGAAGGTTAATTCTTTCAAAAAAAACTGAGAGAAGCCTGAACAAGTATTAGGATCAGAAATAACGAATGTCTCGTTGAATAACATATTCCGGATGTTCAAAACGGTAAACAATCATTTTTGTCACGTTTTTATTTTTGTCGTATGTAAGATTGTATCGGGTGTGGAATTTTAATTCTCCATCCCAGTATATTTTGGTTTCAGTGAGGTTTTTCAGGCTATCGTAGGTATATTGATCCACCGAAACAAAACCGGAAGAGCCGTAAGTAGTATCAGTTAGTAATAATCCATCCTGCGAATAATATTCCACAGTATGGGAGTATGCAGTTTTTGAAGTGTCGCGATACTGAAAGATTGTTTTTTTTAAATGGACATCGTCATATTCAAAGATGAATCCACTTATTGGTTTTTCCGGGTTGTGTGATAACTCATGAGTTTTTCTGCCTTTGATATCATAGCGGTAAATCCATTCGTGGGTGAGTTTTCCCTCATCTGAATAATGTCTTATCCCCGTCATTCGGAGGGCTGAATCATATTTTGTAACGCAAGTATGATAGGGTTTGGAAGGATCACTTTCGTACGAAACACTGGTCTCAGTTAGTGAATCATCGTTCCTTGTAACAAGGGTTTTACCCGTGGAACGATTACTATAAACAGCCTCCGTGGAAATTATTCTGTTATGCCCGTCATACTTATAAATGTAATGCGACCAGGCAATTTCTTTCTTTTCAAAATAAAATGAAGTTTCTTTTACCAGCTTTCCTGTTTTGTCAAATTCCATCCCCGTATCCATTTCATCATGCATATTGGTTACAGCTCTTTTTCCCGGCAACACTTTTCCATTTTTTTCAACAGCATGATATTTCACTTCTTTAACCGTATATACCTTTCCTTTCCATCCGTATTTTTCCCAATCATTGGCAGGGATTACCTCCGCCCATAACTGCGCATGAACGACAACCGGAGAAAAAACAAGAAAGATATTCAGTAATGTTCGCATACCATCAGAATAGTTTACCATCATTTACAAATTGTGGAACTTTAATACCGGCCCCGCATTTTTTGTTGAGTTGCTCAATGAGATATTTACATAATTCAGGAGAATACAATTCCTCATGCTGGTGCATGAAGAAATAACATTTTTTCAATCCCTGTTTTTTCCATTTTGCAATGCGCGTTACCCATTCGTCAATACGGATATAATCAGTTTTATGCAGACTGTTTCCTACAAACCTGATAAAAGCTTCGGGAGTAGTTAAGCGCATGTGCACACAATCCCTTCTTCCGGCTGCATCGGTAATCACCACTCCCTGTTTTCTTTTTTCCAGGTCGGTAAACATGGTTTCGAAATGTGGTTTTGTATACCATTCTTCATGGCGAAACTCCGTAAACACATCTATGTCTTTTGGCAATGCATCCAGAAATTGTAAAATGGTTTCTGCATGTTTGGCACCCATCTGCGGATGTGGCATTAAAAATACAGGACCCAGCTGGTCACCGAATTCATATAGTATTTCAAGAAACGCATCCACTTCAACCGATGCATTTTTTAACCGCTTTACATGCGTGATCACATCCGTAAATTTTGGGCAGAACTTAAAATTACTTCCCGCTTTCTTCTTCCATTTCTGCACTTCCTGTTTGGTGGGAAGCCGGTAATAAATCGCATTGAACTCAATACAGTTGAATTGCCGTGCATACGCATCCAGGAAATCACCGGCTTTGGTTCCCCTTGGGTAGATTTTTCCCACCCAATCCGGACGGCCCCATTTGGCACAACCGACAAAAAATTCCGTTTCATTTTTCCCGGAAGAAGATAGTACCGCTGAGGTTTGTTTTTTATCTGCCGGCAACGAAAGATCTGTTTTGGATAATGTTTTGGTATCGACTTTTCCGAATTGCATGTATAAATATAGCAGGAAATATACGTTTATAAACCTCTCAGCACGAATTATGTGTTAAAAACCGGATACCTTGTTAATGTCAACCGGGAAATCGTTAAATTTGATCATCACGAAAAACACGGCTATGAAAAAAATATTTTTTCTTTTACCAGGGATCGTTTTAGGTGGGTACCTTGGGGCGCAGAATGAAGCGAATCACTGGTATTTCGGTACCTATGCCGGCCTCGATTTTTCGGGAGGGGCGCCCGTTGCCGTCAATGGCCCGATGACTACCACAGAAGGCACCGCTTCTGTTTCCACCGCATCCGGCCAACTTCTTTTTTATACTAACGGTGTTGACATATACGACAGTACACACACAATAATGCCTAATGGCAGCGGACTGATGGGAGATGTTTCCACTACACAGTCGGCATTGATTGTTCCCAACCCGGCCAACGCCATGCAATATTATGTGTTTACGGCAGCGGCAGACGGTGGCGCCAATGGTTTTCGCTATTCTATCGTGGATATGGTGCTCAATGGCGGACAGGGCGATGTTACCGGGGCAAAAAATATTCTTCTCACCGACAGCGTAACAGAAAAAATATGTGCGATCAAAGACCGTGGCAATAACCAGTATTGGATCGTTACCCACAAATGGGGCAGTAATGAATTTTATGCTTATCTTCTAACGTCTTCCGGACTTCAGCCACCGGTTGTTTCAATGGCCGGAACTGTTCATAGCACTACTACGTTTCAGAATTGCTATGGACAAATGAAATTCAATATGTGCGGGGATAAAATAGCTGTGGCTATCGGTTACCAGAAAACAGTAGAGTTGTTCGATTTCGACCTGAATACAGGAATGGTGTCTACTCCCATTACGTTGTTACATGGAGACAATGTATATGGCGTGGAATTTTCTCCTTCTTCAGAATTTCTTTATACAACAGGTTATGATGTTACGGTTACACTTGCCCAGTTTAATATTACATCCGGTATTCAGTCTACCATACTGGCTTCTAAAGTTCCGTTAAGCATTACTTCCGACTTGTATGGATTACAAATCGGTCCCGATAAAAAAATATATGTTTCGCGATCGTTCGTCAGTTCTTATGTGGGTGTGATAGGCGCTCCCGATTCACCGGGATTTGCGTGCAATTATGCCGATAATGCCATTGACCTTGATCCGAATTTTATGGGATATAATGGGGCATTAAGCCTCCCTTCGTTTCCGCAGAATTTTTTATCCGCTAATATTGTTTGTTCCGGGCCAACAGGGGCGGAAGAGAAAACTGAAAGCGTAATGTTGAAAATTTTCCCCAATCCTTCCGGGGAAGAATTTTTTATTGAGACAAAAGAAAATATATCTGTTTTTGTTTATGATATAACCGGAAAGTTAATTGAAACTATTCCTTCAGGAAAAAAATCATTTGGAAAAAATTATTTATCCGGAGCTTATGTTGCGGTTGTTTCCGGAAATGGGTATTGCAATAAGATAGTATTGGTAAAAGAATAATTCCTGTTAGTAAAATGGAATTGCTATTACGCCTCATTTTTCTTCCCCAGCCTTTTCAGATACAGGTAATCGAAATAATAGATCAGTTTTAGTGAAACCGTATTGGTTTGCGGAGAGCTGATCGTTTCATTGAAATTTTTTCCGAAACGGTAAATAATATCCATGTCTTGTTTTTCAATAATGTTTTTATAACCCACCGAAAAAATACTTCCGGGAGCAAATTGCCAGGAATAGATAAGATCAATACTCACAAAATTGTAGCTGAGGTTATTGTTGTAATTGTAACTGGTATTTTCTATCGCATTACCATCTTCTTCAAGCGTAAAATAGTGCCGATAGTCTACCGTAGTCCAATAATGCCGTGCATTTAATGTAAGCGCCATGTTGTTGGTGAAAATATAACGGCCATAGAGTGAGTTTTCATACGTATGCATTTTCCTTATTCCGAAAATAATGGTATCGGGGATACTGTACCAGTCGGCCGCGCCAAAATTATAGGGATCGTAATTATAATTACCGGACCAACGCAAAGTAAATTTATCACTGAAACGATAACGCAATGCAGCAGATGGAGTATATCCTTCTGCTTTAAATTCGTCTATAAAATTACTGATGGTAAAAGATAATTCTGCCTGTAATTTTTTTCTTGAATCGGAAGAAAAACCCGAATAAACATACCAATAGCGTTTGGTTTTATTATACCGCCCCGGAATTCTGGGTTCATTAAAATCATAAGCGATCACCGGTGTTCCGCCTGCCCCTATCGAGATAGAATGAAAACTCATAAATACCGGATTGAGTGATCCGTTGATGGAAACACCTGTATTTTTTTTCGTCAGGTAATTCCGGCTGTAGTCAATGCTCAGCTCGTTGTACATACTTCTGAATATTTTCCAGGGTTGAAATACCTGGTGTGTGATGTAAGCCCGGTTATTTTCATAATTTACAGCTGTAAATGGGCCGAGATCGGTTTGGTTGTAGGTATCATTAAGTTCTGTTCGGCTGAAACCATATTGTATTTTTCCGGTGGTCTTTCTGAAACCGATAAAATATTTGTATCCCAGCGTAACATCCGTTTCTTCCGCAATGGTATCGTTGGGTTCAAATTCCTGGCTGAGAGTAAGCGATCCGTCAGTGGCATATTTGTTTTCAAATAAAGCAATTGAAAATCCTGTTCCGCTTACATTCGCATCTTTCCATTCTTCGTTGCGCAGGGTATTGGTATTGATGAACCAGATACTCGAATTATTTTTCAGTTGTTTGTCTAACACAAAAATATTGTAATTGGTCAGCGGCTCGGTCATTATTTTTCTTTCTTCACCGGTTGAGTCTTTAACAACAGCATTCATTTCACCGGTAATAGCATTAAATACACCAATCCCAAGGCCGTTAGCTGTTCGGCCTGATAATTTAATGGCATTCATAAGTCTTGTTGATGAAGGATTGGAAACAATGCTTTCGTTTTCATTCAGCATAGAGGAAACGGAATAATATAGCGCGGGCGTTTTTCCTATTCTCCGTGAATAGAATAAATTGTTTTTCGAGAACAGGTCGGTTCCTTCTTTGAAAAATTGCCTGTATTCATCATACATCACTTCCTGGAAAGTAATGTTTTTTACTTTTTTATCCGATTGCACCTGCCCAAAGTCAGGCAACAGGGTCATGTCTAACGTAAAATGATCGCTGAGGCCGTAGCGAAGATCGGCACCTATTTTATAGGTAAATGAGTTTTCACTTTTCTGCGGATCGGCCGGATCAGGCGTTCGTGAAGCATAAGTGGAAATATAAGGAAGAAGAGAAAGCCGTACAGGAGTTTTAATATTTTCCATTCCTTCCAGTGTTCCCCAGTAAAAAAGTCCGTTGGCTACTCCGGATGGCGTTAAAGCCCATTGGTCAAATTCTCTTGTTCTTCTTACCGTTCTTGTGGCCTGCATGGCCCATTTTTGAACCGGTGTTTCGGGAAATCGCAAAGCAGAGTAGGGAATCATCATTTCCACGCACCATCCTTGTTCTGTTATTTTTACTTCACTTGCCCATACCGCGTTATAGGTGTAATCGCTGAAACGAAAATCCTGTTGTACGCCCGAAGCAAAAACAGCAAATTCAAAAGCGTCCTGCCGGATATTATACGGATCTATAACAAAACGAAAAAGATCAGCATTTAATTCATCATCTCTTACTCCGAGTTCATGGAGAATACTATCCGGATGAGAATCATACATCATCGCTCCCACATAAAGCGCATTATCGTCATACAAAACCGATACTTCTGTTTTCATAGTGGGTTTTGCGCCTTCAATGGGACGATACATGGTAAAATCGCTCACAGGAATGGCTTTGCTCCACACCGAAGGTTCAAGCACTCCGTCAATCTCGGGAGAAATAGTTGTTCTTACGGCATGACAGATTTTATTGGTATCCATTTGAGAATAACTGCAAATAGAAAAAAGAAATAAAAATATGACAGAAAGACAACGCATGTATAAAATCGTATTACAGATTGTTTATCATTTTTTTGAGTGTTTTTACCAAAGCATTCAGTTCATTGTTTTTAATTCCTTTGATCACGTTTTGCCGGTGCTTAAGAATATGCGGAACTATTTTTTTTTCCAGCGTTTCTCCTTTTTGAGTCATCATTACTTTAAACTTCCTGCGGTCGCTGGCATCGGCTTTTCGCTGTACGAGTTTTTTACGCACCAGCTGATCGATGATTCGGGTAGTGGTTGGGGCGTCCTTGGCGGATGACCTGGCTATGTCCACCTGGTTCGCCCCATCGTTTTCGCTGATGTATTTCAGCACCACCCACTGGTCAACGGTAATTCCCGTTTTCAGTTCATTTAATATATTTTGCGAGCCTTGCTTATAGTTCTTCACCATCTTCTCGGCCAGGAAGATGTAAAGATTTTCGAGGCCAGTGTCTTTCATAAATTAGTTGCTTTAACAATTATTGCTTTATCAAATATACGCTGAACCCCCGAAAAAAGAAAGTTAAAATGGGTGAGCGGCAAAAACGCCCCTTATGCGGATGTTCCGGAGCCGTTTCCGGGAAAAAAGAGGGATAGGCGGTAAGAAAACAGGGTTACTTTTTTACAGGTGCACCATTAACTATTAAATCGTTAGCTATGAAAGAATATATTCTGATTAACATCCTGCTGCTGGCATCAGTCTTTCCCGTTTTTCCTCAAACGGATACAACGATGAATGGTTATGACGATAACGGTAAAAAACACGGAAAATGGAAAGTATACCTGGATGAACAGTGGGCAGAAGTTTCTGATAGCAGCAAAGCAATTTACATCCGGCATACGTATTACGATCATGGCGTCAACGTTTATCCCATGGGGCCCTGTGGAAGAAAAGGGTGGACGCTGGAAATGCGTTCAGCTGATTCTTCCGGTTTTGCGGGAAACAAATTGCTCAACGGAACCTTTATATGGAAAGATGAAAAAGGAGTGGCCCGTTCAGAGCATCTGTTAAAAAACGGTGAATATATTTCCTGCAAAGAATACAACTCATCCGGAAAATTGCAGCAGTATTTTAATTATTTACAACATTACAATAATGAGCCTTTCACCTGGTTTTGTCATTTATATGATAAAAAAGGAAAACAAAAATCGTATGTGATGAGAAAGGGAGAGTGGGGATGGAGGTTGTATGAGGAATCAGGAGATGATAAATGAACGAAGCGCTGATCTTTACTTTTTTTTAAAGAATGCCATCAATCACAGGCAGGTATGCGCGAAGTCACGGTAACGGGTATACAGAAGTTATACATTTGTAACGTCTTAGTTAAACAACAACGTTCTTTACGCATTGGTTAAGCCGGACAATAAGGGTGGTAAAAAGCCCGGTAAAACCGGCAGGCTCAAAGGCAGTGCAAACTGATATACGAAAAGGTGAAAGTCCGGTTCGTATCAGGCAGGCAGGTTTACCTGCTTGTCCGGAGGATTTGTCGCAGGTAACACTATGATGAATTGTGAAAAGAAAGTTGGCAGGTGCAAAACAGGCGCGGGGAGGTTATGTCTTTTTGATGTAATCTTTACCCGTCCGAAGGTAGCGAAAGTTGCGGCATACAAGGGCAACCTGTATGTTCCGGTTGAAGAAGACATACCCATTATAAAAGACGGTTAAACTTCAAAACCCGAAGGCGGGTTAAAAAACCGTTTTTTTGTAGCTCACATTTAATTAAGAAAGGCATATTACGGATATAAATACTGAAAGGTGTGAAAGTCCGCAACCATTCCGAAAACGCAGGTGTGTTCGCACACCTGTGTTTTTTTATTTGCGGCCTGTAACGATATTTATTTTTGACAGGCAGATTGTAAAAATCATTCTTCTTCCATCCTGCCACCCCATTTTTCTTCAATATATCTTTTACAATCCGGCAAAGGCAAACGTTTATTGAATTTCATTAGTTGTATCAGCATTTCACAGGCATGTGTTTTTTCCATCCGGCCGTTTTCCGTAAATTGGTGAAGGCACCACAGGATGCCATGAATTTCAATTTGGTTTTTTTTGCAGGTTTTCCTCACCAGGTCGTCTCCCGAAAGCACTATGGCATCACATCGTTCGGCAAGGCAAATTACAGAAAGGTCGCTTTCCGATAAGCCCCTGAATGATCGTAGTTCACGCATGCGCTGCCGGTCGGCTGTTGTAATACATTCTACCGTAAGTAATCCTTCGTGCATAAATGCATACAACTTTTCTGCCTGTTCTTCCTCCAGTTCTGCTATCACCTGGTCGGTGGTAATGATCTCGCAGCGGATAAAAAACAAATGTTTCACCGCTTCCAGGTAAAAAAGGTCAATAAAAATATTGGCATCGGTAATGGCAATCCTCATGCGAAAGTATTACATGAGTTTTCTGAATTCCGCCAGCTTCTGGTTATTGAGCGAAGCGGCCTTGGTGGTACTGATCACTTCCATCGAAATGCCGCGCAGCAGTAATTGCAAAAAACGGTTCGATTTTTCTTCTCCCCGGTAATCATATTCTTCGGGTTCGCGTTCAAAAATTCCCAGCCTGCGCATTTCGTTCATCATCGCATAACAAAAAGTAGCTGAAATGATCCCACAATCCCTTAAACGAAACAATAATGCTGAAATGGAAATTCCGTATTGCTTTTTCAGTTGGCCCAATTCGCTCAACAGAATTTTTGTCCGCTTCGGACTGCCTATTTCCTCCAGCAGTTTTTCTTTGGGAATAAGCATGGCCCCCGCGAAACGGTGACAGTATTCTTCCTGTGTTTTTTCAGAGAGATGGTCAATATCCATTACAAGATGTCCGAGTTCATGCAAAGCGGTAAATCGTTTGCGGGTATTGGATATTTGCTGATTTTTATTCAGCACGATAACAGCAATTTTTTTCTGAAGAATAGCAGACATACCCTGGAAGCCGTCTTCTTCTTCCATTTCAAATACTTTGATGTGCTGGTCTTCGAGCATTTCCACTACATTATACAGCGGACCATTTCCCAGTTTCCATTCTTTACGGATAAAGGCAGCGGCTTCTTCCACGTCTTCTGCCGATTTTATTTTAAAGCCTGTATATTTTCTCACATTAAAATTCGGTGAGATACCCAGCAGGTCTTCCAGTTCGAGGTAGCGTTCCACGAAATCGCGGGTTTGATAGATGATCTTATCCTGCAGTTTGGCGGGAAATGATTGCAGCTTACGGAAATTCACTTTTTCCATTTCCACTTTGGTGGTGCGGTAAAAAAAATCATGTTTTACTCCCAGTGCATCGCAAAGGTGAAACAATACTTCTTCCGACAGGGGAAGATCACCGTTTTCGAATTTGTTCAGGGCTTGCACGCTGATCTTATACTTTCCCATTTGATGAGAAAGTTCCTCCAGCGACCAGCCCCGCATTTTGCGGGCAGCAAACAATCGTTCAGGGAATTGTATCATGCTTTAGCTCCTCGTTTATAGGTTTAAAACGCGAAAGGTGTTGGATTTGTTGTGCGAAGATAGGATAATTATTGATAAAGTAAAATAAAATAAAACATTTATAAACATATAAATAATTCAAAATCAATATATCGTAAAATTTATCATTAAAGCAACCTAATAATTATTTATACGTCTGATTGTTAAACTCATACTATGAAAGATTATTCTATTTCTATCAATTCGTTTGCTGAATATTTAATGGCTAGTGAATCCAGGCAAAGGGCGATTCTCAAAGAACAGCTTAAAGTTAATAAAATAAAAGCTCAATGGTATCAACTTGCAAAAGCAAGGATTAAGAAATCAATTGGACTTAGCGGTGATTTAAGTCCTGTAAATAATGGAATTAAAACACTAAATGCCCGAAAACCAGAAAAGAAAAACAAAAAAATTGATAAAGAATGTTCTATCGAAGCATTGAAAAAATTTCAAAAAATAGAACTTCCAACTTTAATAAAAGAGAATAAAGTTGAAGTAATAAGTTCGGAGTTAAAATATCTTACATTCTATGGGGTGCGGGTAAAGTTAAAACCAACATTAGTATTCAAAATAAAAATGAACGGTGAAATACATGTTGGAGCATGTCAGATTCATATTTCAAAAAGAAAACCTTTCAATAATTCGCAATCAAAAATTGTAACAACATTGCTTTATCAATATGTCTCTAATCATATAACTTTAGAGGGAGAAATTCCAAATCCTGAACTTTGTTTTTGTATTGATCCTTTTGCAGGAACAACAATAAATTCTTTTAGTAATATAACATTAGACATGATTAAAATAAAGGAAATGTGTTACAGCATGCACAAGGCGTGGAAACAAGTAATCAGGGAAATGAAAGCGGCATAGGTTTGTTGAAAATTTTAAATATGAGAGTATCAAAGTCAAATACAAAAGAAGTTTTTAGAAATGTTCTAAAACAGTATAATTTGGATCAAAATGATGTGTCGCTGATAATGGAATCGTTTGACGAATTATCTCTTAAAAAGGGAGATTTTTTTTGTAAAAAGGGATCATATTGCCCCCAATTGGGTATTCTGATAAATGGATATTTGGTGGCCAGATATGAAAGGTATAATAACCGAAAAAATGATTCCGAGATTATTACTTCGAGATTTTATCTTATGCCCGAGTTACCCAGAAACCTGATAGTTTGCGATTTTAACAGTTTTTTTAATAATGAAAAATCAAATGAAAACATTATTGCAGAAGAAAATAGCCAACTGGTGGTAATATCAAAGGACAACTTGGAAAAATTGTACGATAAAATTCCGAATATGAATAGAATAGGGAGAATTTTTGCTGAGCAAAGTTACATTAATGCAATGGATAGAATTCATATACTTCAATCAACTGGTATAGAAAAAATACAACACTTTTTATCTGAATTCCGGGATGTTTGGAAAAAAGCAAAAATTAATGATATTGCTTCTTATCTGGGCATGGAGCGATCTTCACTCAGAAAGGAACTAAAAAAAATTAATAAATGAATTTTGGGGATTTTTCCCCATTTTTTCGTGATAAAAAAACTGAAATTTGTATAAAATAAATATTATGGCACATAAACTTATAAAAAAGAGTAAAAGAAACTATGGAATATTAACCGATGCATCAAAGGCAATAAATGAAGCATTAGGTGATAAAACCGGCAGGACAGTTAGTATGCGAACGGCACACGGGTTTAAAAATTCATTTGAGTTAAATGATTCAATGGATGATGAAACAGCAGAAGACATCGTTCACGGAGGAATGGTTGCCTCGGCACTGCTTCTATGTAGTAAAAATGAGGGTGCAAAAATTGGAGGACTGCTTTTGTTGCTTAGTTTGGTAGCATGCTATCAAAACGGCAAATAAACCTAAACCATCCGGGTAGAGCGATGGAAATTATTAATTATTTTAATTCGTATAGAAATATGAATAATATTTACAATTCGAATGAAATAGCAACGGTTTGTACTGACAATAGTTGTATCACCGTATATGGCACGGCTGCGAAGATTGTTAGTTTTATAGTTGTGTTAACTGTTGCGATTTTAGCTATTTTATTAATATTAAAGTATTATAAATAGTTGTAAAGTAATGCCGGAGTTCATCCGGCATTATTTATTATTGTCTCATTTGATTCAAAGAAACGAGACCCCCATTATTATTTTTAAACTTCCAAAAAGTCCATCCGTTAACTGTTCTATTTTTGATTATTGCTTTTGCAGCAGAAGTAGGGCGATAGTATTTTTTATTGTTGAATATAATACAGCCTGCGGGTGTTAATGTAGCAACATAAGTTTTCCCTTTATATGTCTTGTATAATGATGTACGTTTTGTAACTAATCCTTTTAAAGAATCAAATTTGATTTTTTTGTTCCTTTTACTGATAGTTTTATTTTTTCGTTTATCCGGTAGTAAATTATTCAATTCTTCTTTTTGTCGTTGTTTGATAATATATCTTATTTTTTTCTCTCCCTTAAAATCCACACTTCTCGGCCTGGCTGTATTACCCTTCGGAGCAGCAATCCGGATTAACAATGATTCTACATCATCTATGTGTTCATCATATCGTATAAGGTATAAACTGAAATGCGTCCAGCGTTTTTGATGTTTATCCTTCAAATGTTGTTTAACACGACTTTTTAAATTTTTTGCTCTTCCTATATAATAAAGCCGATAGTTGTTGAATAATGCATAAACTCCGGAAGATTTACCAATTATTTCGGGGATGACATCCGAGTACCTCGAAAAAAGTTCACTGGAAATAAATTCGAACGATTCGGTAATTAGGGATGGCTTTTTTCTCATATTCGAAAATAACAAAATATTTATCTTTTTGCCAAAAAAATAATGAAGCGCCCGCCCTATGGGACGGACTGCTTCATTGGTAGCCCCACGGGGACTCGAACCTCGATTAGAAGTTTAGGAAACTCCCGTTCTATCCTGTTGAACTATGGGGCCATTTTTCATTGCTGTTTTTATAACAGCAATGAAATGAAAATGTATGCTAAAGAACAAAAAGCCTGCAAAAATAATCAATTCATTCAATTTCCATGCTTCATCTGAAATTCACTTTCAGGCGCGTGGCAGAGTGGGCATAAACGATCTCCGGCAGATATTGACCGATAGCTAAACTATTTCGGGAAATATAAAACTGCCTTTGTTCCATTTGCGTTTTACGGTTAATAAAAAACAGGAAGTAAAGTTTTTTCATGCCGTAATATTTTTTGCAATGAAGAAATTATTTTTCCAGAATCCAGGCGGCTGTATTTCCTTTAGCGCGGATATCTTTCAGGTGAAGCATGGCTTCTCCCATGTCGGCATGGCTGCTGATGGCCACCCTGTGTAAACCATTGTGTTTATCCAGGATGTAGGCACTGTATCCCTGTTGCTGTAAAAGTTTCACCTGGTTACCGGCATTGTTGGGATCCATAAAACATCCGCCAATAATGTGAATGTCCATGTCGGCATTTTCAATTACAGGGTCTTTTACAAAAGTGCTTTCAGCAACGGTAGAAACCACATAGGTGTTTTCGTCAACAGGAATGGTGAATGTGGTTCCACCGGCTGTAGCGGTAAGTTGTTTCCATTCATCGGTACTTTCACCTGCAAAAAACTGAAAGACGGAAACACGTTCATTGTAAGCACGCTCACTTCTAACGTGAAAGGGATTTAAGTCATTTACATCGATATATCCTGTTTTCAGCACATCGGTTTTAACAGGAATCCAAACTGAATAAAAAGCTACCGGTAACAGGACTGCCGCAGCGGGCCAGTATTTGCGGATAAATGATTTTTCGGGTTTCAGTTCAACTACTTTTGCTTTTTCCTTATCACCTGTAAGTTTTTCTGCAATGATTTTTTCTTTCGGAAGTTCAATAATTTTTGCTTCTTCTTTTTTCTCTTCCACTGCTTTTGCCAGTTCATTGGCTGCCACCGGCATCAGTCCGAATGACTCGGCAAGAAAATTGGCAGAAAATTCAGGTTTGAACTGTATATTATTTTCCTGGTCGTAATAAAGAACACCCAGCTCTTCAAATTCAACCCGTTCTCTTCTCTGCAGTTTTTCACGGCAAAAAGCAACAAACACGGCTACTTTCGAATTAGCTGCAGCATAACTGATATTTTCCTCGCGCGCAATGGTGTCAGCCAGCAAACCATCATTGGTAATAAGATTTTTATTAAAGATGATGCTCTTTGAAGGAGGAAAAGCAACTTTTGTTACATGATTGATACTGGCGGGACTATGATTCGCCACAAATCCACCCAACCCGGGTATAATTACACAATCATACCTGTAAAGCAGCCCCGTAATGTATTTTTCAATGTTCATTTCCATCGTAAAGATAATACACCCCCGTGGTTTTTCCCAAATCAATTTTTTATGTAGAAACAACCTGAATACCAACCTAACCCACCAATCTCCTTTCCCCGATACAGGGGAAATAAATGTATTATTTTATGGTTTTTCCCCTCTCGCACGCGTGTCCCGCAGACTTGCGGGAGAAGGGTCGGGGGGCCGTTCTGAGTGCAGCAGCATCAGGAATGAGATCGATTGTGAATAAAAGAAAACTTCCAAAATTTTTCCGGGAACATGATCTGAAACCAAAAAAGTATTTCCCCCCTCTCCCGGGGAGAGGGGGCCAGGGGTGAGGTTAAAGCCTCTTCAAATCCTCAGGAGTATCCACCGAAACCGACTCATGTTCAGTTTCAGCTACTTTGATACGATGTCCATTCTCCAGCCAGCGTAATTGTTCCAGTTTTTCAGCTTTTTCCATCCAACCCACGGGAAGTTTTGTGATTTTTTGAAGAATTTCGGCACGATACCCGTAAATTCCGATATGCAGCCAGTAAGGATGAATATATCCCCACTCTCCGGGTTGTATACCGGCCATAGAGGGAAGGGGAGAGCGGCTGAAGTAAAGCGCATTATTGTAAATATCCACTATTACTTTTATCCGGTTATAATTAAGAATAAGGTTGGGATCTTCAGTTTTTCTTACCAGTGTTCCGAGTTCAACCGTTGGATCATTGAACAATTGGCAAAGTGAATCGATTTGCTGCGGATCGATGAAAGGTTCATCTCCCTGTATGTTGATCACCACATCGTACGTTTGTCCGCATAACGTTAGTGCCTCCGCGCAGCGGTCGGTACCACTTTGGTGGGAAGAGGAAGTCATTACTGCTTTTCCCCCGAAAGAGTTCACATGATCAAAAATGCGCTGGTCATCGGTAGCCACTGCCACATCATGCAGAAGATTCGATTTTTTTGCCTGTTCATATACACGCTGTATCATGGTTTTTCCCTGTATATCCACAAGTGGTTTTCCGGGAAAACGGGTAGAGGCATAGCGCGATGGGATGATTCCTAAAATTCTCATATTAACTTACTCTTGCCATTAATTGCAGTGCGAGTTCTTTTACAGGCTGTTTGTTTTTTTCGGGAAGATTAATTTTTGAAAGATGATTCATCGCCAGCTGAAAATAATGATTCATTTCATTTTCTGTTTTTTCTGCTACTTTCATTTCGTTATACATAACGGTTACAGCATTTACTTTATCAGCGCTGTTATTTTTCATCCGTTCCTGAAGTTTTTTCTTTTGCGAAGTTTCGGCATCTTTTAGCGCAGTAAGAAGTAAAAATGTTTTTTTACCGGCCAGGATATCGCCACCTTTTTGTTTGCCGAATTTTTCTTCATCACCAAAAATATCCAGCAAGTCATCTTTCAGCTGAAAAGCAATACCCAGGTTTTTTCCGAATGCATAAATATGTTCGATATCCGTTTCGCTGGCATTGGCTAACAATGCTCCCGAAGCAAGGCAAGCTGCCGGAAGCACTGCGGTTTTCAGCGTAATCATTTCTAAATATTCTGAAATAGAAACATCGTCCTGGTTTTCAAAATCCATATCCATTTGCTGGCCTTCGCAAACTTCGGTAGCCGTTTTAAAAAATAGTTTTTGCAGCGGCTGTAAATAATTTGCATCGCACTGTGAAAGCAGTTCCATCGATTTTACAAATAAAACATCTCCCGAAAGTATAGCCGTACTTTCATTCCATTTGGTATGAACAGTAGCCAGGCCGCGTCTCAAAGGAGCTTTATCCATAATATCATCGTGAATAAGCGTAAAGTTGTGAAAAAATTCATACGCCAAAGCCTGTGGAATAACCCGCTCTGCTTTTCCGCCAAACATTTCGTGTGACAACAATACCATAACGGGTCGCATTCTTTTTCCGCCAAGAGAAAGAAAATACCGCAATGGCAAATAAAGGTCTTTTGGATTTTCAGGAAATGATGTGGATGAAATGGCAGTTTCCACCAACTGATGGTATTCGCTGATAGCCCTCATTTTAACGGATGAGATTAAGAAGATAATTTCCGTAACCGCTTTTCACCAGTGGTTCGGCTATTTTTTTCAGCTGTGAGCTGTCAATGTAGCCCATATTGAAAGCCACTTCTTCAATACATCCCACTTTTAAACCCTGCCGCTCTTCGATCACTTCTACAAATTGCCCGGCCTGCATCAGTGAGGCAAATGTTCCCGTATCCAGCCATGCAGTGCCACGATCGAGAACAGATACTTTTAATTTTCCCTTTCGCAGGTATTCTTTGTTTACATCAGTAATCTCATATTCGCCACGTGCACTGGGCTGTAGGTTTTTGGCGATTTCAATTACAGAGTTGTCGTAAAAATACAAGCCCGGAACAGCATAATTGGATTTTGGGTTTTTGGGTTTTTCTTCAATGGAAACAGCATTGTTGTTTTCATCAAACTCCACCACGCCATATCGTTCGGGATCAGAAACGTGATAGGCATAAATTACTCCTCCCTCCACATTGGTGTTTTGCTGCAGGTTTTTACTCATGCCCGCACCATAAAAAATATTATCGCCCAGGATAAGCGCTGCTTTTTCTTTTCCAATGAATTTTTCTCCTATCACAAAAGCCTGGGCTAACCCGTTGGGCACTGCTTGTTCGGAATAACTGAATTTACATCCCAGCCTTGAGCCATCTCCCAGTAATTTTTCAAAATGAGGAAGGTCGTGAGGCGTGGAAATAATCAAAATCTCGTTTATACCCGCACTCATCAGCGTGGAAAGAGGATAATAAATCATAGGTTTATCATACACCGGCATCAGCTGCTTGCTCACCGCCAATGTCAGCGGATGCAACCGCGTACCCGATCCCCCGGCCAGAATAATTCCTTTCATGGTTTAAAAATAGGAAAAATTTTCAAGTTGATTATTAATTACCCGCCCACTCAAACCATCAATCCACATCGGCCAATGACTGCAACGGCCCACTGCTAACTGCCGCTGCCTACTGCAGACTGTCTTTCCTCACTTGTATCTCGCTCAGTTCTTCATCTACTTCTTCATCGAATATTTCGATCAGAGGTTCGCGGAAGGCCTTGGTGGTAACGAGTTTGTCGAGTGTCATAAGAAGGGTGGGAAGAATAATAAGGTTACAGAACATCGCTACGCCAAGTGTAATGGAAATAAGATATCCGAGGGCAATAGTTCCTCCGAATTCAGAGAAAATGAAAATGAGAAACGAAAAGAACAGTACAATGGAAGTATACATCATACTCACACCCGATTCGCGGATGGAAAGGATGGCCGATTCACCAATAGATTTTCCTGTCTTCAGCTCCTGGCGGTATTTGGCAAGATAGTGAATGGCATCATCCACCGAAATACCCAGCGCTATGCTGAAAATAAGAATAGTAGAAGGTTTTATCGGAATACCAAAATATCCCATTAGCCCGGCTGTAATGATAAGCGGCACCATGTTCGGGATCATCGAAATAAATACCATTCTTAACGACCTGAACACAATAGCCATGAGTGCTGCAATCAGTACAATGGCGAAAATGAGACTCGAAATCAGGTTCCAGACCAGGTAATCAGTTCCCCGTGCGTAAACAACACTAATCCCCGTGGCGTTAGTTGTAAAGTAGGCGTCCTTCACCGATTTTTTCAGCTTTTCATTGAAATCGTTTTGTGCGTGAAATGGGGCCATCCTGTCATATCCCAGGTCAAAGGTATCCAGCATCGATGAATCGTTGTTGGAATAATTCCACGCCAGCATGGAATAAACACGGGGATAATTATCATACATGAAAAAAAGTAATGAATCTTTTTCTGTTCCGCTTTTCGAAACAATTACTTCTGCCAGTGAATCGATCTGTTTCCGGTCGGGATTCAGCACCGAATCGCAGTAGTTCATCAGGCGTTCTTCTATGGCAAATAATTTATTGGCATGAATATCTTTTACCTGTACAGTGATTCTCGCACGTGTTTCGGTACTGTCTATAAACCCTTTTATTCCTGCCGATTTCTTGCCTTTCACCATATCGTCTAGATAAGGTTTCATAAAACTCATCTTTCGTTTTTCAATAATCTTAAACTCTTCGGGATTTCCACCGTGAAAGGCCTGGTTTACAAATTTTACAGCATCCACAATCGAAAGCGATTTGGAAAACATAGAATCGGCATTGAGATACTCCTGAATGGCTTCTATTTTTTTCAGGTTTTTTTGAATTTGCCCTTTGGTTTTAAAATCAATAATCACCTCAAAAGGCACCATCCCGCCAAAATTATCTTCTATGAATTTCAGATCTTTTTTTACCACTGATGTTTCAGGAAGGTCTTCCGTAATATTTCCGGTGATCTGCATCCGTGTGATGCCATATATTCCTACTGCCACAATTATTCCCGATCCAACGTATACCATCCATCTTTTTTTCGACACCAGCCACACCAGTGTGTCAATGGAAATGGTCACCCATTTTTTCTCCAGGTGTTTGGTATGTTTCACACTCGGGTCTTTCATAAAACTGAAAACAACGGGAATAATAATCAGTGATAAAAAGAACAATGCCATTACGTTAAAAGCAGCAACTATACCGAATTCAATCAGTTTATCACTTGAAGTGAGAATAAAAGTTCCAAATCCTGCTGCAGTGGTGGCATTGGTCATAAATGTGGCCACCCCGATTTTTTGTATCACACCGCTTAAAGCCCGGACCCTGTTTTTTGTACGGATAAATTCCTGGTGATACTTGGTAATTAAATAAACGCAATTGGGAATGGCAATAACAATCATCAGCGAAGGGATCAGTGCCATCAGCTGCGAGACTTCAAACCCAAATGCGGCAATGGTGCCGAACGACCAGATGACTCCCACTACCACCACACACATACAGGCAATCAGCACCCGGATGGAGCGAAAGAAAATAAAAATAATGACAATCGTAACCAGTGCTGATAGTGCCACAAAAAGATTTACCTCACTCTTCAGTAAACTGTACATCCGGTCGCGTATGTAGGGCATACCTGAATAGTGCAGATCGGGAAACTCGCTGTTGTACTTTTCGGCTACTTCCACCACTTCGGGAATAGTATTTCCTCTTTCCTCCGAATTGAATTTTTTGGAGTTGATGAACACCATCATCAGCGATGCCCCGGTGGAATCATTATACAATAACCCGTTATAAAAAGGGAGGGAGTGTATTTTTTCTTTTATACTGTCAAGGTCAGCCTGCGAAGTAAGTGCGCGGGGCGTTAGTGGTTCAACGGAAAATTTTTTGTAAGTAGTGTCTTTTCTGAGGTCAAACATATGTGCCACCGAAAAAACAGAATCCACACCTTTCACTTTTTTCAGGTCGTGGCCCATTTTCATCCACGCATTGAATTTTTTCAGCGTATACAACTCCTTGTCGTTGATACCAATCACCATCACCATCCCGTCTTCACCAAACCGTCCCTGCATGTCGCGGTATATAATACTCAGCGAATCATCTTCGGGAAGCATAGTAGCAAACTTGTGGTTGAAATGGAGCCGGGTAGCGGCCATATATGCCCAAAACCCGGTGGTAATCACCACAAGGGCAAGCATTAACGCACGGTTTCTGAGGATAAGACTGGCTATTTTAGCCCACACAACGATTCGGTTTTATACCCTGCAAAGAAACAAAAATAAGGCCAAGTGATGAGAAACTACAGGTAATTATTCTTTTATACCACCTCTCCTCAAGGCTTTTCCGAAATACGAAATAAAATCAAAATCTATCACCCCCCCTCTCTCGCGGAGAGGGGGGTGAGGTCAAAGCGCATATCCCAGCACAAACTTCACCACCCAGTTTTCCTTTTCATCCGGGAGCCTGTTGGCACCATACCGGTAAAAACCGGAAATCCCAAACGTGGAATAATTGAATTTAATAAGATTGTTGATCATCAGTCCCGATTCGATATAGCCATCTTCGAGGGTACTAAAAGTTATGTTCCGGTGTGAACCGCTATCAGATAGTTTACCGATACAGGCATTGGTGGCCAGCACGAATTGCGGCCTGAACTTCTTTTTGAAAAACAAACTGCCTATTTCATATTTCAGAAATGCCGCCATATACTCATCCGACAAAAATTCATTGATACGCATCGTCTCAAACGATTGGCCCGCGTGTATATTAAATGGCCGGTAAGTGCCTTTGCCATTATAAAGGATTCCGTATGGCACTTCTCCAATAACTTTACCGGCATCCATACGATAACCAAAAAATCCCAAACGCTTCACCCGGTGGCGTTTTTCAATTCGCATATCCAGTTTAACATAGTCTTGTTCGCCATCAAAAATAGTTTTCATTCCCTGCGAAAGTTTCAGCCATACCACGGGGAAATCAGATCCGTTGGAAATTAAACCAAAAGGCGTCTCAGTAAATTTTTCCCTGTATTGAAAACGGGCGGTGAAACCGAATTCTGTTATTTTATACTCCGAATTCAGCAGTGTTACACTCTCGTCCAGCGGAACGGCAAACTGGTATTCTTCAAAGGATTTTCTGAACTGTGTATTGGCAGAAAGAAAAAATTTAAAGTGTTTAAACGCCCTGGAAGAAAACACCACTTCCATTTTTTCCATTTTATCAAACCGATTCGCAAAAAAACTGCTGAGGTCATTGGAAAAAAGAAAAGGATCGGCACCCGGAAAAAAAGTTTTTCCTGATTCCATTACATCGTTTTTATAAATAAACTGCAGTTGAGCCTGGTGTTTTGGACTGATAAAAACGGTAGCATCACCACCATATTTGAACGCCTGATCACTAAAACCATAAGCCCCATAACCGCCCAGCTCAAAGTATTTTGAAACTTTTTTGCTGGTGTGAAGCCCAGCTCCCAAACGGAATCCTTCATATTCATTATAATTCAAAATCTTATCGAGATCAAGACTGAAAACCCCGATGGGAATTCTCCCGCTGAGAAGATAACTCACCGCATTCATTTTTTTATCCAGCTTTGCTACTTTTCCCAGGCTGTCAATAACGTGATAGGTCTTCTTCTCTTTTCCCGTTAAACTATCGTTCCGGTTTTTATTCCAGAAATCCTCGCTTTGTTTCCCCGCCTGTTCGTCCATCTTCACCTCAATAGCAGAAAAATCTTTTTTACTCAATCCCGGATCCGGTTGAATATTTTTCAAATAACCATAACTGTATCCCAACACCCTGAAGTTTTCAATTTTCACGGTTTTGCTGAAATCCATTACCGTATTTAACTCTGACGGGAACCACTGCTTTCCTTCAATCTTTTCATATTTCTGCTGAATTTTTATTCGGATAGCTTCAGTCCCCACATCGTTAGGTTCGGCTATTACATTCTGAAGGGCATATCCGTTGAGATTAACGTACAATGTCCCCTTCATGGCCTTAAATGCCTGTCCTTTTTTCGGACGAAATGAGATCACGAATACCGAATCTGCTCCGTTTATCAGCGTGTCTTCAATCAGAAAAAAATATCTCCTGTCGCTGTTTTTTGCTATGGGCCCTTCATATTGTACAGGCCCGATGGTAATAAAATCACTGTAAAAAGTGAACGACTGAAATTGAGTAGCCAACAGGTTAAAAACAGGATTTTCAAATCCCGATACTTTTGACGCGAGCACCGTTTCCAGGTTTTTATCAGGAGGAATAAATTTTCTTTCCGTTACCGATTCTGAAAGAAACATGTATTGCTGTTCGAAAAAAGAAAGCGCTTCCAGCGAAGAAGAATCAAGTTTCGCAATTTTTTCAGGAGAATTTATAAGCGAACTATCCAGCTCCAGCGTCACAAAAAACTTATTGTAATTCTCATACCTGAACGAACAGTTTTTTTCAGGATTATTCTGATTCCGGTTTTCATATACTTTTTCCATAATGATATCTGCCGGGTTAATACCGGGCAATACCACCAGCTCACCCAGTTCAATATCTTCGCGATGCAGGTAAATTTTTTGGATGTCGTTGCTTTTTACTTCCGCAACAAGTGGAAGATAACCGACAGACGAAAGCCGTATCTGTGTAACGGATGAAGAAGATTCCAGGGTGAATTTTCCTTCGATATTGGTACTGGTGCCGGCATTTCCCGATGCATTTACAATATTCACAAAAGCCAGCGGTTCATGTGTCTGCTGGTCATACACATATCCGCTCACCACGTATTGGGCATCCGAAACAATAAATGCCATGAGAAAGCCAACCGGAAGAAAATATCGAAACATACGTCACAAATATACCGCATAATACAACGGTTTTGAAAGCGGTTTCGTACATTTGATAGCATGTCGGTAGTAAACGATAAAATACAGGTAATAAAACTTTCTTCTCCCAAAAAGTGGAGCAATGCGCTTTTACTGCACCGCAGTTTCAAAGCTTCCCAGCGTTCGGGAAAAAATCATCATGCAGGAATGCCCATGGCACTTTCCATCGAGCCCACCACTGCCTGTAACCTCGGTTGCCCCGAATGTCCCAGCGGACTGAAACAATTTACACGCGATACCGGTAATCTTAAACTGGAACTGAACAAAAAAATAATCGATGAACTTGCTCCCTGGCTCATGCACATTAATTATTATTTTCAGGGAGAGCCGTTCATAAATCCCTCATTCTTGCAAATGGTGGAGTATGCCGGCTCAAAAAAAATTTATACCGCTGCTTCCACCAACGCTCATTTTATAACAAAGGAAATTGCTCTGCAAACCGTTCGTTCAGGATTAAAACGACTCATTATTTCCATTGACGGAACTACGCAGGAGACCTACGAACAATACCGCGTAAACGGAAGTCTTGATAAAGTTATGGAAGGCACAAAAAATATAATTGCCGCCAAAAAAGAACTACGTTCAAAATCACCGCATATCATTTTCCAGTTTCTCGTGGTAAAACCCAACGAACACCAGGTAAACGATGTGCTGGAACTGGCCAAACAACTGGGTGTGGATGAAGTGCGTTTTAAAACAGCACAGGTCTACGATTTTAAAAACGGAAATCCCCTTATTCCCGAAAACGAAAAATTTTCCCGCTACAAAAAACAGGCAAACGGCACCTGGAAATTAAAAAATAAAATGGAAAACCATTGCTGGCGGATGTGGAGTTCCTGCGTCATAACGTGGGATGGATTAGTGGTCCCCTGTTGTTTCGACAAAGATGCAAAACACCGTCTCGGAGACCTTAAAAAACAATCGTTCGTTGATATCTGGCAAAGTAAAACATACAACGATTTCCGCCAGAAGATCCTTACTTCCCGCTCACAAATCGACATCTGCCAAAACTGCTCCGAAGGAACAAAAGTGTGGGCATAAAAATGTTTTCATTTACTGCCCTCCCCGGCTTGTCATGTTTTGCGTGAAACAGGGGAGGGTGAGGTAACCCGATGCTTTAAATCCCCGAACAAATGAATGATGAATACATGAGTGTTGAGTTTTGAAGTGAATACTAAAACTTCAAAACTCAACACTCATTCGCTGTAACTCTTAACTCAGTATTTATTCCTCCCTCTCCACGGGAGAGGGGCCGGGCTCGCCTTTTCGGAGCAAGGGGGTGAGGCTAGAACACCTCTCTCGCCACTCTTTTAGTTGATTCACTAACCCCCATCGTATAAAAATGAAGGCAGGGAACGCCTGCTTTGATCAGTTCTTTGCATTGTTTGATACACCATTGTATACCGGCTTCTTTGGCATCGGCATCGGTTTTGGCGCTGTCAACATTTTCAATAAGTTCTTCCGGCAGGTCGATATGAAATATTTTTGGAAGAGCTGTGAGTTGTTTCTTCCCGGTAAGAATTTTTAATCCGGGAATGATGGGCACATTTATTCCATGCTCTTTACATAACCGCACAAAATCAAAATATTTTTGGTTATCGAAAAACATTTGAGTCACCACATATTCAGCACCTGCATCAACTTTCATTTTCAGGTATTTCAGATCCGTTAAAAGATTGGGCGCTTCCATATGTTTCTCAGGATAACCGGCAACCCCGATACAAAAATTACTCTTTGCAATTTCTTTCACATCGGCTTCGTAATAAACGCCATTATTCATATTCACAAGGTGATTCACCAGGTCAATGGCATATTCATGTCCATCCGGTTCAGGTACAAAACTGGATTCGGTTTTGATACTGTCTCCCCGCAAGGCCAGTACATTATCAATACCCAGAAACTGGAGATCGATCAGCGCATTTTCAGTTTCCTGTTTGCTGAATCCTCCGCAAATAATATGGGGAACAGCATCAATTTTATACTTATTCATGATAGCCGCACAAATGGCTACAGTACCCGGACGTTTCCTGATCGAAACCTTTTCAAGATATCCGCCTTCACGCTTTTTGTAGACATATTCCTCGCGGTGATAGGTCACATCAATAAAGGAAGGATTGAATTCCAGCAACGGATCAATGGCGTCAAAAATAGAGTGGATACTTTTTCCCTTCAGCGGGGGAAGTATTTCAATGGAAAACAATGTCCCTTTTGCCTGTTTTAAGTGTTCGGTGACTTTCATTCGTTTTGATAATGAGGCGCAAATATACCTGACTTTTTATTATTAATAAATCACAGACCAATTGATTTCATGTAAATGCCGTAGTTTTTAATACCTTTGCGCCCCGATGAAAAATATCCGCAACTTCTGTATCATTGCTCACATCGACCACGGTAAAAGTACCCTGGCCGACAGGTTGTTGCAAACTACCGGAACCATCAGCGACCGCCAGCTCACCGAACAAACCCTCGATGACATGGACCTCGAACGCGAACGCGGAATCACTATTAAGAGCCATGCTATACAGATGGAGTATATTTATAAAGGCGAAAAATATATTCTCAATCTTATTGATACTCCCGGTCACGTTGATTTTTCCTACGAAGTTTCACGTTCCATTGCCGCCTGCGAAGGAGCATTGCTGATCGTGGATGCCGCCCAGGGAATCCAGGCACAAACCATTTCCAATCTCTATCTTGCGCTCGAACACGACCTCGAAATTATTCCCGTGCTCAATAAAATGGATCTTCCCGGTGCTATGCCAGAAGAAGTGAAAGATCAGATCGTGGATATGGTAGGATGCAAACGCGAAGAAATCATTCCCGCCAGCGGAAAAACCGGATTAGGTGTAGATAAAATTCTGGAAGCAGTAGTGGAAAGAATAAAAGCTCCAAAAGGTGATCCCGAAGCCCCGTTGCAGGCTTTGATTTTCGATTCCGAATTCAATTCCTTCCGCGGCATCATCGCTTATTTCCGGATCATGAACGGAAAAATTACGAAAGGAGATAAAGTAAAATTCGTTAATACAGGAAAAGAATATTTTGCCGATGAAATTGGTGTTTTAAAACTGGATCTGCTTCCCAAACAAACCGTAGGAACAGGCGATGTGGGTTATATCATTTCCGGAATCAAAAATGCCAAAGAAGTAAAAGTAGGGGATACCATTACTCACGTGGAGCGACCATGCGCAGATGCCATTAAAGGATTTGAAAACGTAAAACCAATGGTGTACGCGGGAATTTATCCTGTGGATACCGATGACTATGAAGAACTCCGTGCCTCCATGGAAAAACTGCAGCTCAACGATGCCTCTCTTGTTTTTGAACCCGAGTCTTCTGCCGCTCTCGGTTTCGGTTTTCGCTGCGGGTTTCTCGGAATGCTGCACATGGAAATTGTCCAGGAACGCCTCGAACGCGAATTCGGAATGACAGTGATCACCACCGTTCCCAACGTGTCTTACATTGCTTATACCATGAAAGGTGAAGTAATCGAAGTACACAACCCTTCCGAACTTCCTGATCCCAACCACCTGGATAAAGTGGAAGAACCCTTTATCAAAGCACAAATCATCACCAAATCCGAATACCTCGGTGCGGTAATGACACTTTGCATCGACAAAAGAGGAATACTTAAAAACCAGGTCTATCTCACCACCGATCGCGTTGAACTGAATTTCGAAATGCCGCTGGGAGAAATTGTTTTCGATTTTTACGATAAACTCAAAACCATTTCACGTGGTTACGCTTCTTTCGATTATCATCCTATCGGTTATTACGAGTCCGACCTCATCAAACTCGATATTCTCCTCAATGGCGAACAGGTAGATGCTTTATCAGCACTCATTCACCGCGATAACGCCTACGATCTGGGAAAAAAAATGTGCGAGAAATTAAAAGAGCTTATCCCAAGACAGCAATTTGAAATTCCTATCCAGGCCGCCATCGGTGCAAAAATCATCGCCCGCGAAACCATCAAAGCGCTGAGAAAAGACGTTACCGCCAAATGTTATGGTGGAGATATTTCACGTAAACGAAAACTCCTCGAAAAACAAAAAGAAGGTAAAAAACGCATGCGCCAGGTAGGCCGCGTTGAAATCCCCCAACAGGCATTCATGGCCGTATTAAAATTGAATTAATTTCACTCAGTTTTTTGTCCGCAGGACAAAAAACCAAAAATCCCTCGCAGAGGGATTTTGCATTCACCTTATTTTTACAATTTACCTCCCTCCCCTGCGGGGGAGGGACAGATTCGCGTCAGCGAATCAGGGAGAGGAAAATGCGAATTGGAAAGAAAACATTCGAACCTCAACCGAAAATCCAATCTGAAAACAAAATGTATCTTCCCTCTCCTTTCTTGTCACGCGTCATCGCGTGAGGGAGGGATAAGAGGGAGAGGTTACGGCAGCTTCGGCAACTCTATATCATCCATTACAATAATCGCATCCGGAAACAAAACTTTTATTTTATCTCTCCATCCCTCGGCATCCTGTTTGGTTCTGAAATCCCCGATGCGCAACCTGAAATTGGGAGCCAAAAAATCGATATAGGCAGGATGTTCATCAAATTGGGCAAGGTAATCTGCGCGTTTTTGGTTGACATTGGTTTTATCAGGATCAAAAAAAGCCTGTATACGAAAACCCTTCATCGTTACAGTGGGTTTTCCGTTTTGTGGGGTCCCGGTAAATGCAGTTAATCCATCCAGCCGCCCATCTTTTGAAACAGAAACATTCCCCTTTTTCGCATTGAAATCCAGGAAGAATTGGGTAATTACCAAGCCCGGTGTAAGGGCAATAGCCGAATCTTTTTTAACTGTATTTCCCTCTGCCGGCTTAAACAATTTCCATTCATTGTCGTCCTGGCCAAAAACCACGACACTGAAAAACAGCAAAGTGAAAACAAAAAACAGTTTTTTCATATGGCAAATGTAGATTATTCTTACTCTAAATTTCATGCCGCTTATTATTTGCTTTCAACAAAACATTTTCCGTTGCATAAAACATGACCACGGTCATCAATCGGTTGGCAAATAAAACTTTATGCCAAAACCTTATTTAGAATCGTTATAAATTACATGGAGGCATGACAATTTTATGACACAAATGATTTCCTCTGCTAAATTTGCCCACGGTTAAGAGTTTCCATCAAAAGTCGAATAGCATTTATGAACATTTCTTACCAATGTAAAACCAAGGGAATTGCCGTTCTGTCAACCCTTCTATTTTTTCTGCTCAGTTTTATTTCGTCTCCCTCCGCTTCGGCAGCTGCTGACGGAAAGACTGTTTTTAAAGCTTGCGCAGCCTGTCACGCACCCGACAAGGAAAAGATCGGGCCTGCACTGAAAGACGCACGTAAGCGTTGGAAAGAAGCAGGGCTTGATGAAGCTAAAGTGATCCAATGGGTACAGAATCCTGCGCAGGTTCTTGGTGAAGGAAATCCCTATGTAAAAAATCTGGTAGCCGGATATGATGCAAAAGGAACAGCTCTGATGACTCCGCAGCCTTTTGCTCCTGATGAAATTAAAGCAGCTCTCGATTATGCTGATTCTTATGTTGCTCCTTCTGGAGACCCTAAAGATACTGCGGTTGCCGGTAGTGCTAAAAAAGAAGAAGGTGGCGGATGGATGTGGATCGTTGTTCTCTCTGTCATTTTCCTCATCATTGCTGCCTCTGCCGGATCTGTTCGCAGGCAGCTGGTTAATGCTAACCGCGAAAAAGAAGGACAGGAATTGCTTCCCGACCAATCCTACTGGCAAATCTGGTGCGGATGGGCATGGAGACATAAAGTGCTCGTTGGTGTATTTGCCCTTTTCTTTGTCCTCGCAGGAATGGTAGATGGTACTTATATGCTGATGGATGTGGGTGTCTACGAAAACTATAAACCCGATCAGCCCATCAACTTCCCTCACGATGTGCATGCCGGACAAAATAAAATTGCCTGTCAGTATTGCCACTCTTCCGTTGAAAAAAGCCGTCATGCAGGATTGCCTTCTCCTATGCTTTGCATGAATTGTCACAAAAACATTCAAACCGGTACACGTACAGGTGAAAATGAAATCGCGAAAATTTACAAATACGTTGGCTTCGATCCTAAAACACTTTCCTATTCAGGCAAAACAGAAAACATTAAATGGATAAAAGTCCACAACCTTCCCGATCACGTTTTCTTTTCTCACCAGCAACACGTGGTGGTAGGTAAACTGGATTGTTCTCAATGTCACGGAGACATGACTAAAGAAGGAGTGGCCCGTATCATGCCGCATCAAGAACTGCATGCTATGGAGAAAAACAAAAAAGACAACATTAAGGTAACCCGCGCCACCTTAACCATGGGATGGTGTATCGAATGCCACAACCAGAAAGCAGTGGTGCAGATGGCCGATAATAATGATAAGAACGGTTACTATATCGAAATCAAAAAACGCCTTCTCAATAGCCCCGAACTGCTGAAGCAACACCTGGAAGATGATAAGATCACCGTTGCAGAACTGGGCGGATGGGAATGTGCAAAATGTCACTATTAATATTTTTTGGAGCGCAATATGAGTACAACTAAAAAATACTGGAAAGGCCTCGAAGAGCTCGAAAATTCTCCGGAATTCGAAGCAAAAAAGCACAACGAATTCCCCGAAGAATTACCCATCGATGCATTTTTGGGAGATGACAAATTAAAGGAGTCGTCCACCAGCAGAAGGGATTTTCTCAAATTCCTCGGTTTCAGCGTTACTGCTGCTACCCTCGCTGCCTGCGAAGCTCCTGTTATCAAATCCATCCCCTACGTAAATAAACCCGAAGAAATTACTCCGGGTGTTGCCAACTGGTACGCTTCATCTTATTATGATGGAAATGATTTTGCCAGCATTCTCGTTAAAACCCGCGAAGGCCGTCCCATTTTCATTAAAGGAAATCCGCAATTCGGAATCAATAAAGGATCCATCAATGCACGCATAACGGCTTCCGTATTATCGCTGTATGATTCGGCCCGATTGAAAGGTCCGCTCGAAAATGGTGCGCCTGCAGCCTGGTCAAAAGCCGGAAAAACAGATGGTATTGATGATAAAATTGCAGCGAAATTACAGGAGATTGCCTCAAGAAAAGGACAAATAAGAATAGTTTCTTCTACCGTTATTTCTCCTTCCATGCAGTCTGTGATCAGTGATATGATCACCAAATTGAATGGGGGAAGTGTAAATTCTCCTGCTGTTGTTGCTATCAATAATCCGGCCGGTGACACTATCGTTGCCCAACCGGTTGCCATGGAAATGGACCAGGTAGCTCCCGTGGAAGGCGCAACTCCTGCTGTAGAAGTAACAACCGCTCTTTCCAACATCCGCCATATTCAATATGATGCGGTTTCCTATTCCGGTATCCGTGAAGCCAATTGGGAAAATTTCAAAATGAAAGTTATTCCCGATTACGATTTCTCCAAAGCAAAAACCATCGTGAGCATCGCTGCCGATTTTCTCGGTGGATGGCTCTGCTCCAATGAATATGTTAAAGCTTACGCCCAAAACCGTAAGCCTGAAAACGACTGGATGTCGAAACATTTCCAGTTCGAATCCATAATGTCAATTTCCGGCTCCAATGCTGATGTGCGCGTTCCCATCAAACCTTCACAGGAAGGAATGATAGCAGCCGCCATTCTTCAGCAGATCGGTGGAGATAAAGTTGGGAACGTTCCGGGTGATATTTTAAAACTCACCGAAGCAGCAGCTAACGAATTGAAGGCTTCAGCAGGAAGCTCTCTTGTTGTGGCAGGATCGAATGATGCGAAAGTGCAGATGCTGGTAAATGCCATCAACGAAAAACTCGGTAATTATAATTCCACCATCAATCTCAATAATCCCGTGAATTTGTTCATGGGCAATGATAAAGAAGTGGAGATGCTCGTGAAGGAAGTAGTGGGAGGAAAATCAATACTTGACTGGTCGGGCACAACAGGTCCCAAAGTTGAAGCAGTAATTTTCTTCGATACCAATCCCGTTTACACTCTTCCCAACGGAAAAGAATTTGGTGAAGCATTGGCTAAAGTTGATCTTACCGTTTCCTGTTCAGGTTACAATGACGAAACGGCATCGAAATGTAAATTTATTGCCCCATCGCATAATTACCTTGAGTGCTGGAACGATTTCAATCCGAAAGGAATGTCTTACGCTATCGCGCAGCCCGTTATACGCCCGCTGTACGATACACGCGATACTGCCGAAAGCTTGCTCGTTTGGGCAGGTGTTACTTCGCGTGGCGGTGACAAAAACAGCGATAAATGGTATCGCATGATCCGCAAAAACTGGGAAGTGTATGGTTTCCCCATGCAAAACCAGGTCGGAACGTTTGAAGAATATTGGAACTGGAATGTACACAATGGTGCAGCCGACATGCCGGGCAAACCTGCTTCAGCTCCCGCTGCTATCGATAAATCAAAACTGGCTCTTCCTGAAATAAACGGAGGTAAAGATAGTGCCGCTGGTTTTGAACTCGTTGTTTACCAGAATGCGGCAATGGGAATCGGTAACATGACCAACAATGCCTGGTTAATGGAAATGCCTGACCCCGTTACAAAAGTGGCGTGGGACAATTATTTAACCATGTCGCCCAAAGACATGGCCGAAAAAGGTTTTAACACACGTATCGGTCAGGAATGGCCGGCTAACGTGGTGACCATTAAAGCAGGTAATGTGCAGATGGAACTTCCCGTTTATCCGCAACCCGGACAAACTTCAGGAACCATCGGCCTTGCTCTCGGATATGGAAGAAGCGGTAAACCCGAACATATAGGTAAATCAGCTTTCCAATACGAACAATACGGAGAACCAACCCTTAACGAAGCCGGTGAACATATGTCTATCGGACAAAATGCGTATATGCTCACCACGTTAGCTAACGGAATGATGTCATATAATGTTATGGCTTCTATGGATGATACCGGTAAAACGTATCCGCTTGCCTGCTCACAAACCCAGCAAACCGTAATGGGCCGCGATTCTATCGTTCGCGAAACCAACTTTGCCGGATATAAAACGGGTAAAAAAGAAGATTTCAACGAAGAACATAAACTTGAATATTACGACCAGGGAAAAGTTCCCGTATCTGAACTGGATATGTGGGAAAAACACCCCGTGGAAAATATCGGACACCGTTGGGGAATGTCTATCGATCTCAACACCTGTATCGGTTGCGGAAACTGTCTTGTAGCTTGTGTAGCCGAGAATAACGTTCCCGTTGTTGGTAAAGATGAAATGAGAAGAGGACGCGATATGTTCTGGCTGCGCCTCGACCGTTATTACTCTTCCGATATGACCAAAGAAAAAGCTGCGGAAGACGGAACAGGTGTTATTTCTATGTACGGCCAGATGGAGATCGCTTCCGAAAATCCGGAAGTGGTATTTATGCCGATGATGTGCCAGCATTGCAATCACGCTCCCTGTGAAACAGTTTGCCCGGTTGCTGCTACTACACATAGTAACGAAGGATTAAACCAAATGGCTTACAACCGTTGTATCGGAACAAGATATTGCGCCAACAACTGTCCTTATAAAGTAAGACGATTCAACTGGTTCAACTATCCCACTTATAAAAAATTCACAGGATTCAATCCTTCACAGGACGAAACCATGAGAATGGTACTCAATCCCGATGTAGTGGTTCGTACGCGTGGTGTGATGGAAAAATGTTCACTCTGTGTTCAGCGTATTCAGGCCGGAAAACTGGAAGCGAAAAAAGCAGGAACAAAAGTGATGAGCGGATCTATCCAAACGGCCTGCTCGGAAGCTTGTTCTACTGGTGCCATCATTTTTGGTGATTGGAACGATACTGAATCAGATTTGAGAAAATCAGCCGACAGCGATCGTTCTTACCGTGCTCTTGAAGAAATAGGTATTCAACCGAATATCTGGTATAAAGTGAAAGTGAGAAACATTGCCGGTGAAGTAAAAAAAGAAGAAAAAACAGAACATTAAAAACTCAGGATAAATGCAAAAAGAAGCTGCAATACGCGAACCGCTGATTCTGGGAGATAAATCTTACCACGATATCACCGAAGATATCTGTAAACCTATCGAAAGCAAAGCACCCAAATCATGGTACATTGCTATTACGATCACAGGAATTATCTCTCTCTGGGGAATCGGTTGTATTCTTTACCTCATCGGAACCGGTATTGGTGTATGGGGTTTGAATAACTACGTTGATTGGGCCTGGGATATCACCAACTTCGTATGGTGGGTAGGTATCGGTCACGCTGGAACTCTTATTTCTGCCGTGTTACTTCTTTTCCGCCAGCGATGGAGAATGGCCGTTAACCGTTCAGCTGAAGCGATGACCATATTTGCCGTAATGATGGCCGCCACTTTCCCCGGAATTCACATGGGTCGTATATGGGTTTCTTATTGGGTACTTCCTCTTCCCAACCAGTTCGGTTCTCTTTGGGTAAACTTTAACTCGCCACTCTTGTGGGACGTATTCGCGATATCTACTTACTTCTCCGTTTCTCTCGTGTTCTGGTACATCGGGCTTATCCCCGATTTCGCTACCATCCGCGACAGAATGACAAAACCACTGGAGAAAAAAGTATATAGCATTCTTTCTTTCGGATGGACCGGAAATGCAAAAGCATGGAACCGTTTTGAGATCGTATCACTTGTACTCGCAGGACTTTCTACTCCGCTCGTATTCTCCGTTCACTCCATTGTATCCACCGACTTTGCTACCTCTATCGTTCCCGGCTGGCATACTACCATTTTCCCTCCTTATTTCGTATCCGGTGCCGTATTCTCAGGATTTGCTATGGTATTAACACTTCTTCTTATCATGAGAAAAGTGATGCACCTGGAAAATTATATCACTGTAAAACATGTGGAATACATGAACATTGTAATTATCGTTACAGGTTCTATAGTGGGTGTGGCTTATCTCACCGAGCTGTTTATCTCCTGGTATTCGGGTGTGGAATACGAACAATACGCATTCATCAACCGATTCTCAGGGCCTTATGCATGGGCGTATTGGTGTATGATGACCTGCAACGTAATTTCTCCGCAGTTGTTCTGGGTGAAAAGTTTGAGAAGAAACCTTGCTTTCACTTTCGTTATGTCTATCGTAGTAAATATCGGTATGTGGTTCGAGCGTTTTGTAATTATCGTTACATCACTTCACCGCGGTCACGTTCCTTCTTCATGGGGAATGTTTTATCCGACATTCGTGGATGTTGGGGTGTTTATCGGAACTATCGGAATTTTCTTCACACTGTTTCTTTTGTTCGCACGGTTCTTCCCGGTTCTTGCTCTCAATGAAATTAAATCCATCCTGAAACTTTCGGGTGAGAAATATAAAAAACAACACCATCACTAAAAAAAAAGAAGATGGCAGAAAAAGTAATATACGCAATGTACGATGATGACACCATCCTGCTGGACGGTGCCAAAAAAATCACAGGCAAGGGAATTAAAGTGGCTGATGTGTATTCGCCATTTCCCATACACGGAATTGATCCGGTAATAGGGGTGGAACACACACGCCTCGGCATCTGCGCCTTTTTATATGGACTAACGGGGTTAACCCTTGCGCTAATCGGTATCCGTTATTTTATGATTACCGACTGGCCGATGAATATCGGTGGTAAACCCAGCTTTTCACTGCTGGAAAACCTTCCTGCTTTTATTCCGGTAGTATTTGAATTTACCGTTTTCTGTGCCGCACACGGAATGGCGCTCACCTATTTCCTCCGCAACAAAACATTGCCCGGTATGCCCGCCCGTAACCCGGATCCGCGGACTACCGATGATAAATTTGTAATGGAACTCCGCACCAGCGATAATTCAGGACACTCTGTGGAAGAATTACAGAGCCTGTTGAAAGAAACCGGTGCCATTGAACTGGATGTAAGAGCTTATTGATTATGATGAACAAAAAACACAACATACTAACGGCTTTCGGACTTACGGTGTTGCTTTTTGCATCGTGTACCAAAGATCCCAATAGCCCGGGTTATGAATACATGCCCGACATGTATCGTTCCCCATCGGTGGAAGCGTATGTGGATTATGAAAATCCCGATTCCATGTCAGCCATGCTTCCGCCTGCAGGAACTATTCCTTTCAGCGAAGATCCTTCCAAAGCTATTTTTAATTTTCCTTTCGGAATTAAAGAGTCTCCTGCCGGTTATGCCCAGTCAGCCGCTGTAAAAAATCCCATTCCCTATTCGGTAGAAGTTCGCGAAGAAGGAAGAGTATTGTATGAAAAATTTTGTACCCATTGTCATGGAGAAAAAGGAGACGGACAGGGACAAATTGTATTAAACGGAAAATTTGACGGTGTGCCTTCCTATACTGCCGGAGCTGTGGCAACATTGCCCGAAGGACAAATGTTTTATTCCATCACTTATGGAAAAAACATGATGGGTGCACATGCCAGCCAGTTGAATAAAGAAGAAAGATGGAAAGTGGTTCACTATGTGAAATACCTCCAGGCCGGTGGAAAAGACCCCGGTGCAGATACAGCGGCCGTTGTAAAAGACTCATTAAAATAAAAACATAAACTGAACAGGAAATGGAATTTACTTTTTCAGATAAAGCCAAAAAATTCACTTACCTCCTTATGGCAATAGGATTGGTAGGTTTATTGATCGGAATCTTTACCGATCATTCCGAACATCCTGACCAGCGCATCTGGGCTAACCTGCTGGTGAACGGATTTTTCTTTTTTGCTATTTCACTGGGCGCACTTTTTTTCCTCGCACTTCAATATGCCACTGAAGCGGCCTGGGGAACAGTTTTGAAAAGAGTGTTTGAAGCCGTTATGTCGTATTTGCCAATAGGAATCGGAGTATTGCTGGTGATCTTTCTGGTAGGTACTTTCCACGGACATCATTTATATCACTGGATGGATAATGATGCCGTACAGGCTGATCATCTTCTTAAAGGAAAATCATCTTACCTGAATACCACTTTCTTCTGGGTAAGAACCCTCGTTTATGTAGCAACATTCATGATCTTTGCTATGGCCTTCCGCAAACGCTCACTTATGGAAGACAAAGAAGGCGGGACTTCCATTCACTTTAAAAATTACAAAAAGGGCGCCTTGTTCCTCGTGTTCTTTGCCGTATTCTCTTCTACACTTTCATGGGATTGGCTGATGTCGCTTGAGCCGCATTGGTTCAGCACACTTTACGGATGGTATGTGTTTTCCGGAATGTGGGTTACTGCAATTATTGTTTTCCTTATGCTTACTTTTTATCTCAAGGGTCAGGGACATTTGCAGCAGGTTAATCACAGTCATGTACACGATCTCGGAAAATGGATGTTTGCCATTTCTTTCCTGTGGTCGTATCTCTGGTTTTTCCAGTTTATGCTCATCTGGTATTCCAACATTCCTGAAGAAACCACCTATTTCAAATACAGAATTGAAAATTACAATGTTCCCTTCTTTTTGATGTTCCTCATCAATTTTGCATTACCCATGCTTATGCTGATGAGCCGCGATGCAAAAAGAAATCCGAAGATCGTCATGTTTGTAGGGTTCATTATTTTCTGCGGACACTGGCTGGATGTTTTCTGCCTCGTAATGCCGGGCACCGTTATGAGCCACTGGCACCTCGGTGCATTGGAGATCGGGATGTTCCTGTTGTTCCTCGGGCTTTTTATTCACGTGGTATTAAAATCACTGACAAAAGCTCCGCTGGTTCCTGTACACCATCCTTATCTTGACGAAAGTATTCACCATCACATTTAACGAATTAAAATAAAGCGCGACAATGAATAAATTGCTTATAGTTCTGATCATACTCCTGGGAATCATTGCCATTGCCCAGCTGATGAGAGTTTACGAGCTTTCCAGTAAGCTTCGCAATAAAAGAGAAGAAGACATTTCCGAAGGAGATAACAAACTCAACGGAACACTGATGCTGGTGTTTATGATCGCTTTTTATGCATTCTTTATCTGGCAACTTGCAGTTTATGGTGGCGGTGAACTCGGGCCTTCTGCTTCCGAACATGGTGTAAGCACCGATTGGCTCCTGCTCATTAATTTCTATATTATCATCACTGTATTTTTTATCACCAACACTCTGCTGTTTTATTTTGCTTACAAATATTCCTACAAAAAAGACAGAAAAGCACTTTACTATCCGCACAACAATAAACTGGAAATGATCTGGACCATTGTTCCTGCTGCTGTTATGGCGGTGATTATCATTCTTGGATTAAAAACATGGAACGAAATTACGGCTGAGTCGGGCAGTGAAGCGGTAAAAGTTGAAGTGTATGCCAAACAGTTCGACTGGACGGCAAGATATTCGGGAGAAAATAACGAGCTCGGACATTCTGATTTCCGGCTGGTGCTTTCCGGTGGCGTTCCTAATCCATTGGGAGTTCTTACAACACCCGGGTTGGATATGCGCATCTCCGAACTGAAAATGGAAATCGATTCACTGGAAAGGATTACTGTAAAGAGCGACTCGGCTGATGAGTTTGCTGATGTTTTGGCAGATGAAAAATATTATTTGGCCAAATCCAAAATCGACCGCACAAAAAGACATTTGGCAAAAATCGAAGACCTGAGAAAAAATCACTCTGCAGAACTCGACACCAAAGCATTTGATGATAAGGTAGTGAAGGAGATTTACCTCATTAAAGGAAAAGAATACGAATTCACTTTCCGTTCGCAGGATGTGATCCACTCGGCCTATTTCCCCCACTTCCGTGCACAGATGAACTGTGTTCCGGGAATGACCACACGGTTTAAATTTATACCCACCATCACCACCAAAGAATTCCGCGAACTTCCGGAAACTATTGAGAAGATGAAGTATGTAAATAAATACCGCAGGGCAAAAGGGATTTTGAAAGACGCTGACCCCGATATTGAATTCGATTATATTTTGCTTTGTAACAAGATTTGTGGCGCGGCACACTCCAATATGCAGTTAAAAGTTGTAGTGGTTGAAAACGAAGACGAATTTAAGAACTGGTGGGATGCGCAAAAATCCATCAAACAGGCTTATTTCCCCGAACCCGAGAAAAAAGAAGATACTAACGTGGCAGATACTTCAGCAGCAAACGCTAATGTAGCTCCCCCTGTTGTGGCAATTAACAATTAAAAAATTTCAGTAATAAAATATGGCAGCTAATCACGCACACGAACACGCTCACGATGATGCACACGCTCACCATCATCACAGGGAGCATTTTATTACCAAATATATTTTCAGCCAGGATCATAAAATGATCTCCAAGCAGTTTTTGGTAACAGCCATCTTTATGGCCGTCATCGCTATGATGATGTCTGTTTTTTTCCGCCTGCAATTGGGATGGCCCGGAGAAAAATTCGAAATGCTCAGTTTTTTCCTCGGTGAAAAATGGGCGCCCGATGGAAAACTCGGTGCCAATATGTATCTCGCACTCGTTACTATTCACGGAACTATCATGGTATTCTTTGTATTAACAGGAGGATTGAGCGGAACCTTTTCCAACTTACTCATTCCGTTGCAACTTGGCGCACGCGATATGGCTTCGGGTTTCCTTAATATGCTTTCCTACTGGTTCTTTTTCCTCTCCAGCATCATTATGGTTTTCTCTTTCTTCGTGGAAAACGGGCCCGCCTCTGCCGGTTGGACAGTTTATCCGCCATTGAGTGCCCACGAAGATTTTATACCCGGATCAGGTTTGGGAATGACCCTTTGGCTGGTTTCCATGACCATTTTCGTTGCTTCTTCACTGCTGGGAAGTTTGAACTATATCGTAACCATTCTCAACCTCCGCACAAAAGGAATGAAAATGACAAGAATGCCTCTTACTATCTGGGCATTTTTCATTACAGCTGTTCTTGGTGTGCTTTCTTTCCCTGTTCTTGTTTCAGCAGTATTGCTGTTAATCATGGACAGAACTTTTGGAACCAGCTTTTATCTTTCTGAAATCATCACCGCAAAAGAAGGAATGCTCGATGCTATTGGCGGAAGTCCGGTGTTATTCCAGCACCTGTTCTGGTTCCTTGGCCACCCTGAAGTATATATCGTACTTCTTCCTGCTTTGGGAATCACATCAGAAATTATCGCTACCAATTCACGTAAACCCATTTTCGGTTACCGTGCAATGATCGGCTCTATCCTCGCCATCGGATTCCTTTCGTTTATTGTTTGGGGACATCACATGTTTATTACCGGAATGAATCCGTTCCTGGGAGGCGTGTTTGTATTTACTACATTACTCATTGCGATACCATCGGCAGTAAAAGTGTTTAACTATATTACCACTATTTGGAAAGGCAATGTGGTATATTCACCTGCTATGTTATTTTCAATAGGATTGGTTTCTACATTCATCACCGGTGGATTAACAGGAATTATCCTTGCCGACTCAGCGCTCGATATAAATATTCACGATACTTACTTTGTGGTAGGACACTTCCATATTGTAATGGGAATGTCGGCCATCTTCGGAATGTTTGCCGGTGTTTATCACTGGTTCCCGAAAATGTATGGAAGAATGATGAACACCAAACTGGGTTATGCTCACTTCTGGATAACGATCGTTTGTGCTTATGGTGTATTTTTCCCGATGCACTTCGTGGGACTGGCTGGTGCGCCAAGACGTTATTACGATTACACTGAATTCTGGATGTTCGACCACGTGGTGGACCTGAACGTAGTGATAAGCATATTTGCCATCATTGCTGCATTCGCACAGGGAATATTCCTCTTTAACTTCTTCTACAGCGTATTTCGCGGACCTAAAGCTGTTCAAAATCCATGGAAGAGCAATACGCTGGAATGGACTGCACCTGTTGAACATATTCACGGAAACTGGCATGGGCCCATTCCTGAAGTTCACCGCTGGCCTTATGATTATAGTAAGCCGGGAGCAGAGGAGGACTTTATACCTCAAAACGTGCCGCTGAAACATGGCGAAGAAGAACATTAGCATTTGATAAATGAATCATAAACCAAAAATGTCCGTAAACCTTTACGGACATTTTTTTTTGACAGGATGAAAAAAATTTTGCTTCTGTTTTTTAGCTGCACAGTTATCAGTTCGCAGGCACAACTGAAAGATAGTATTACGGCCAGTTTACAACACAAACCCACAATCTATTTTAATTACGGTTCGCAGTTTGGTTTCATCAGGAATGAATTTGCCAAAACATTTTTTATAAAAGCAGGACTGGATTACAATAAAACCACAAAATTCGGATTAGGATTCAACTGGCTGCGACCGAGGCCCGAACGTATACTTGATCTTCCTGAAGGCAAAAAATACGGAAGGCTGGAAATGAACTATTTTTCGCTGTTTGCCGAATACACTTTTTTTAAAACGTATCGCTGGGAAGCTTCTATACCCGCACAAGTGGGTGTGGGCTGGGCAAACTATTCGTATGAGGAAAACAGCATCCGAAAAACACTAAGGCGGCATCCGTTAGTTCTATACGAGCCCATGATGACCATTCAATACCGGTTCTTCAGGTACTTTGCTGCCGGTTGCGGGCTGGGATACCGGCTGGTGATTTTAAAAAGCCAGATGAGTGATGAGCAGTTTACCTCACCGGTTTTTGTTGTAAAGACGAAATTCTATTTTGGGGATATGTGGAGAGATATCCGCCACCGGAAATAAAAAAAACCGCCATTTCTCAATGACGGTTTTCCTGATTATTAATTTTATTATCCCAGTTTAAAAGTTACCGGAAGTTTGTATCGAACCCTTACCGGTTTGCCGCGTTGTTTGCCGGGTTTCCAGTTAGGCATCATTTTTACCACACGAACGGCTTCTTCATCGCAACCGCTTCCGATACCGCGAAGAACAGTAACATCATTCACTTTTCCGTCTTTTTCCACTACAAACTGAACATATACTTTTCCCTGCACACCACTTTCGCGGGCCATGGGAGGATACTTCATGTTTTCACCAAGGAATTTGTACATTTCCTGGAGTCCACCCTGGTACTCGGGGTTTTCTTCCACTACGTCAAATATCTCTTCAGCTACTACTTCTTCCTTTTCTTCAATGACGATTTCTTTTACCTCCACCTTTTCGGTGTTTTCGGTAATGATCACCTGGTTTTCGTCTACCTGTTTATCGTCTTCTACCACTTCAACATTTTGGATGATAGTAGGCGGGGGTGGCGGAGCTGGCGGAGGAGGCGGGGGTGGAGTAAACTCCATTACCTGCTCATCTTCCAGGTCGTTCATTTTGGTTGTCTGCACCAGTTTTTCCTTAACGTCATATTGAGTATACTCAAATGCCATTAATACAACGCCTGCAGTGGCAATAAGTCCAATCATCAGAAGAGATAATTTCTTCTTTTCAAGATTGGCTTCGGGATTTTTCTTTAATTCCATAAGAATTGTATTGGTTGCTAATTTACATATAATACACGTGTCTTCAAAAAAGGTTCAGTAAGAAAATTCGCGACCGTATATTATACGGAACAGGCCGATGCCGGTTACACATCCCAGGGCATTGGCAATAAGGTCCATGAGTTCAGCCGAACGGTCGGTGGAAAAGAACATTTGAATGAGTTCGAGGGCTATGCCATAGGTAAAACCGATAATAAAAGCCCAGAACCTGGCATGATAACGCAGGTAGAAGCTGTTATATTGTTTTTTAAACCCAACAATCAGTAAATGAACCAACAGGCAGAATACAGAGGCATGTGCCAGTTTGTCAAGCGACAGGAAATCCCAAAGGTTGGTAGAGGGCAGTTCGGATTTGGGTGAACTGCATAGGATAAGGATGAGCAAGGCCCAGGAAATTCCCGGTGAAAGATGCCTGATCATTTAAGCAACAACTTCTTTGTATTGGCTTTCGCTAAGTAACTGGTCGAGTTCAGCGGGGTTGGAAAGCTTTATTTTGATCATCCAGCCTTCACCATAAGGATCTTTGTTTACTACTTCGGGACTGGATTCAATAGCATTGTTTACTTCCACTACTTGTCCGCTTACGGGCATAAACAGGTCGCTTACGGTTTTCACGGCTTCAACGGTTCCGAAAATTTCTTCTTTTGCAAGAGATTCGCCTTTGGTTTCAATTTCCACATAAACGATATCGCCCAGTTCTCCCTGTGCAAAATCGGTAATTCCAATATAAGCGTGATCACCTTCCACACGAATCCATTCGTGGTCTTTGGTGTATTTTAAATTTGCGGGAATATTCATTTTTTGGAGGTTTGTTTATGGCGCCAAAAGTAGGAAAATTTCAGGGTAAAAACAGAAATATTACAGGGTAAATCGTATAGCAATTCCCGAATTGGTATTGGCAGTGGGGAATGAAGTGGAAATAACCGGGCGATTGATTACCTTATCATAATAAAAACGAATAGTAAGCTTGGAATTGATGGCGTAATCGGCTGATGATTTGATGGAAATGGTTTGCTGTCCCGCTGTAGCCTGGTTTTGGTTTTCTACCACTTTACGTGTAATGGTAGCATTGTTTCGGATGGAAAGGTCTACGCGGCAGTTGAGGTCGCTTTCCAGGGGTTTTCCGGCAATTTTTATTTTTCCGATCTTCACTTTACTGAAACGGTAACCCGAACCCACTACAAATTCACTTCCTCTTATTTCCGTTACCTGGTTATTGGTAAGGCTCAGTGAAAGATTGCGGTCGCGTTTCATTTCTATTTTGGTGATGAGTCCGTTGGTTTGGCCTTTGCTCTTCACGTTCCATGTGATATCGATATTGATCAGCGGGCTGAATTGTTCGCTTACGGAAACCATGCTGATGAGTCGCGGGTTGATAAAATTTCCGGTGATGTCGGTGGCATTGATGTTTCCGCTGGCATCGGTGGTTCCCAAAAGATTGGTAGAGTAGTTGGAGATATTTACAGTGGAACGATATCCGTGGCTGATGGAAAACGATTTAAAACGTTTTTTCATGAATTTTATTTTCGTTTTGGCCATCGGATCAAACGTGATCTTCCAGTTGGGAAGAGGAGTCATCGTAAACGGATTCGTGAATTTTGAATCAATATTTCTTCCGGTATAGGCAGCAAGGAAAGAAGAGATAATTACATCCTGCTGGGTAGATCCGTATCCGTCATAATAACCGGCTTCATTATTTCCCAAACCACCCGAGTTGGGATTGGATGAACCTAAAATTTCAGAAGCGGTTTCGCGGTTGTTTCTGAAATTTTCGAAGATGGGAGAAACATTGTTTTCACCGTCTTTGGCAAATGAAGTGGCCCAGGTGATGGTAGACATGCTCATCATTCCGTTGGTCATCGGGTTTTGTGCAGCATAATCAAAATAAGGCGCACCACCTAATGTATCCACCCAGCGGAAAAATGAACTGTAGTTTTCCGAAAAGTTTTTATCGGCATTCAGTTCAATGCGCAATCCGGTTAATGGTTCAATAGATGTTCTTGCAGAAAAATTCTTCGAGTGGTTGGTGGTGTATTGTGTGTTGAGATAAGGATTTTTAATCAGCCAGTCGTTTTCGGCAGCATAAAAGGCGTAATCATTTATTCCTCCGCCCCAATCGGCTGTTTGCCCGGCCAGGTTGTGATTTTGTTTACCCAATACAAATCCCCATCCGGGTGAATCATACTGGTAATCCATTCCCATCAGGTTGTTGGTTTGTCCGAACCCGGGGAGCATAATACCATCAGTTGTGCTGAAACTAACGGATACCGTCTTTAAGCTCATTCCTACCCGCGCAACGGTTTCCCAGAAAGTGAAGATTACTTCTTTTTCCGGTTTTTTCGATTTGGTGGTGTCGCTTCCTTCTCCTTCTTTATTTTCTTTTTCTTTCGGATTTTTTTTGTTGTTGGGATCAAGGCCGCCTTTGTCAATTGGTTTTTTACCTCCGCCACCGCTTTGCGCTTTCTGGTTTACTTTTTTCAGGAAAGGAATTTTATTGTAAAGCGTGGTGAGGTTTAATTGTCCGCTCCAGTTCACATTGCGCGAATTCTGAATCACATTTCCGAGTGTGTCCTGCCCGAATGGTGCGCGCTGCCAGTCGTAGCTGGCCGAATAACGGGTGGTAACAGTAATCCAGTCGGTGAGAGGAAGTTTGCTGAGCGGGAAGGTGTAATTAATATTTACGGTATGGTTGTATTGCTTGTTGATTCCCCAGGTGCGCAAACTTTCACGTACACTGTCTTTGAATACCTGGTATTCGTCTTTATACAGTTTATCCACTCTTCCTAACGGTTCGCCCACTACAGCATTATTGTTGGCGTTAAAATCCACTTTCAGGTTGCGGGTGATATCGTATTTCATATCATAGGCGCGCACCCAGGTAAAGTTTTTGGTGTAGGTAGGAAATACCAGCCCGTCAAAATTATTTCTTATCTGGTTGGCCGTATAGGTTCTGTTGAGTTCGTTGCGTACTGAAAAAGTTTTCGGGCCGAGATAAAAATTAACGTCTTTCACCAGTCCGAACCATTTTGACTTACCAAGGAATTTATTTTCTTTAAATGGCTCTATCAGTTTCGGATTGGCATTAAATGCATAGTTCAATCCTCCGCGATAGGTTTTGTTCATGTTGTATTCGATATTGATATCGCGCCTGTAGATTTCGCTGTAGGCATAAGTAGCCGAAAGATTTTCCACATCCCAGAAATGTGCATTCTTTTTCTTTGGGCCTCTTTCTTTATGCACATTGGTAAAGTTCAAACTTCTTCTGCGGGTGTAGTTTACTGTTTTTCGCTTATAAATTTCCTGTTCATCAGGAGCCATATAAGCCAGTGAATTTTCCAAAAGCAAGTCAGGATTCAATGGGTCATATTGTGGTTTGATAATGTTTTCAGAATAGCCCATGTAAACGGGAATTTTTATTCCCCATTTTTCGGGCAGGAATTTATCGGCATTTACAGAGGTGGAACCATCAAAACCAATAATAGTTTCACGCGAACGTTCGCTCACTTTTTTCTCGATACTTCCCCAATAAGGCGTGCTGTAATTTCCGGAGAGTGATACGTTGGCAAAATCGGCAAGATTGGCATTTACTCTTCCCACGGCAGCCCATCCGCCATGCTGGTCGAAATCGGTAAGGCGTAATTCGTTGATCCAAACCTCGAGGCATTTTGATAAACCGTCATCGGGTTTATAGGGATTATTTCCGTTTTTTCCGGGATTTCTTACACCGACCATAATTATTTTCAATCCCTGCAGGTTCGGGTTACCAATTATTTTAATCTGCCGTTCAGAATTGTTTGGATCCGATTCAATATACAATTCATTTACCTGTGCCAGTCCCGCTGCCAGTTTTTCATTTCTTCGTGTTTTCAGTGCTTTCAAAATTTCAAATTCAAAATCCACTTCATTACCTGAAGGCCAGATATCCGTATCCACCGATGAGCCCCACGGAGTCATTTTTAATGGCAGTTCGTATTCATAATAATTTTCTGTGAAGTCTGTACCGAGACGGATGAATAAAGTAACATCATTGTCTTTTGTCACCATATCGCTCTGGCTCGAAGTTTCGGCATGCACAAACATTTTAAGCCGTTTGTAGGAACGGATATCAAAACTCACGTTGCGGTAGCAGGCGCGCGAATCACCATCTTCCAGGCCGCAAATTTCCATGGCAAGAGATTGCTCGTTGAGGTTACGCAGGTTGGCAGTAGAAACATCCACCTGGCGGTTGATGCCGGGAGGAAGTACATAGGGAACAGGAACACGGTTTCCGTTTTCTTCGATGTTTACGGCAAATAAAGCAAAAGTGGTATTGTCAGGATCTCCCTGGATGTATTCGCCATCTTCTAACAGGCTGTGGTTATACGTTCTCCATTCGCCACGTATCAGTTCAAGGCGTGCGAAACGCATGATGGCGGGTTTTTCAAAATCTTTCATAAACATCCGGATGAAACGGATAGAACGAAAATCAGAAATCCCGTTAATTACTTTTTCGTATTTGTTAATGGGAATTTTAAACTGGTACCACGTAATTTGTTTGGTCGATCCATCGGGCATCTGCACACTTTTCGTCAATGCATCAGTAATAAAGTTTTGTCCCACTACCATATCCTGCGGGCGAATACTTACTTTATACTGGAAATAACTTTCCGATTCACTCAGGTTGTTATCCTGGTTGATGTCTTCCACATCAGGAATAGTGGAAGCGCTGGTGGGATATCCGTCATTGTTGAGATTCTGCGAAAATTCGTTGGTGGGTGAATTTCCTTCGTTACCATTGTATCTTTTGTAACGTTTTAAAATATCCAGTTGGGCGGCATCATAATCCTGGTCACGGTAATAATTGTAATCGTCATTGGCGGGGTCGTTGTTCACCGAATCTTTAAACGTTTGCGAAGCGATGGAAGCGTTGATCCAGTTTCTGTAAGCGCTGAAAAAATCGTATTCCTGAGAGGAACTTAATCCGTCAAAACCGATATCCTGCATCAAACGCACATTGGGGTCTTCACTGTTTTCAAAAGCATTAACGATAGGTTGGGTGGTGGCTACACGTCCCCATACAGTGGTATCAAGAATGGAGGGGTCGAAATTGGTACTGGTGGGCATTCCGTTTTCGAAACTTTTCCGGGAATCGGAGAGAATATCTTCTGAAACATTTCCGAGGTTGAAATAGAGATCGCCACCGGTTGATCCAAAGGAAGTAACCGCATCCGAGTTGAAAGGATCCATAATCCAGAACTGGATGAACTGGATGTTGGCGGCTTCAAAATCGGTGGTTTGCAACTGGCGCATAATTCCTCCCCAGCGGGTTTCAGGATCTTTCAGTTGTCCTGTAGCAAGGTCCAGTCCGTTAGATTTTCCGGGAACACCTGTGGTATCGTAGTTGTACGGGCCACGTTCTGCGGGCCAGTAACTCACATCAAACATGGCGATATTGGTAGGTTGCCCCGTTGCCAGCTGGCGGTTGGGAAACACTTCCTGTTCGAACACCTGCCGCATAATATGACTCGATTGCATAGGTGAGCCTGCGATATGGTCGGGAGTTAAATTGTTGTTATTATAAAACAGAGGATCTACTACGTGCCAGTTAAACATAGCGCGGTTCATTCCATACGACAATTTATTGTTGTCTTCTGCTTCGGGGAAAAGAGTGGGTTGTCCTTTGGGAACACTGGCCAGTCTCCATGCACTGAAGGAACGGATATCAATAGCCGACTGGCTTCCTTCAAAATCATCGATGTAGGAAATTCCGTTAATGGCGCGTGCTGTTCCGGGAATGATGTGTGCATATTCGGCAGAAGCAGTAACAGTGGATTTTTCTTTTGTAGAGATAAGCGGAATTTTATCCACCAGTCTTGTAAGAAAAGGCACTTCTTTTCTGAAGTCCCCGTTAAGCCCGAGCATGGTATTGCTCACGGGCTCATCCCCATAATTTATTTTCTGCGTTAATGGCCGCTCCGTTAGATTGATAACCGTAGCGCCAACATTGATATCTTTGCTTACCCGGTAATCGAAATGTGTTCCGAGAAGTGTTTTGGTTAACACATTGAATAGCGTATTGCTTTCTACCGAAACTTTAATAGGGGTTTGTGATTCGAGTAATCCCTGGTTAATAATTTTTACACGGCCCATGGTATAGTCTACCGTATAATCCTGGTTTTCTACCAGCACACGCCCCCCGGCAGAAACCGAAACAGCTCCCTGGGGAATGTTCATGGTGTTAAGTGAAATTTCGGCACTGGAGGATGACTGGTAAGTCCCCTTTATTTTAAAGCGGTTAAGCTGAGGAATCTGTTGTGCGGCAGTTTTGGTAGAGTCGTATAACGGTTGATACACAATCGTAGAAGCAGTTTGAGCACTTATTCCTGCAGCAATAAGTTTATCGTTCAGTGTTTTTCCGAATGGTTCTACAGTAGTAAAGAAAATTCTTCCGTTTTGTGGATTGATGGTTCCTCCTACGGTGGATTTATTTCCTGAAAAAGTAATAGGCACATAATCAAACACACCATCCGCAAAGGGGTTGTTGTTTTGATCGTATCGGTCCATATTGATTACCTGTATCAATGGTTTATCATCCATTCCCGGCTGGGGAATGTAATTGATGTCAACACTGGAGGTGGGATTATTGTACCAGACATTAAGCTGGAAATTTTCACGGTTCACCTGGTAGGCCCCGATGGAATACACGTTTTTCATCATCAAATCCCAGCGTTTATAGCGGGGATTGGTAACTGTTCCTTTCAGCAGTTTCAATATCAATGCTTCCTGCCCCGCTACTCCGTCAGTTGAAAATTCTCCCACCTGGTACGTATTTCCCATATAGGTGTATTGATAAGCTACCGAAAGCACCTCATCGTTATTGAGTGGCTGGTTGAGTGTGATAAACCCGAGCTGGGCATTGTACGTATATTCCTGGTCCGTTAGTTTTCTGGCATTCTGCACTTTTTCATAATGCACACTTTGCTGAAAAGGGCCGGGAGAAGTAACAATGCTGTTGAGTGTGCTGGTAGCGGTATTAAATCCGCGTACACCCGGACTGTTGGCGGCAAAATTATATAATGCATTGGAGGCGTTTTTGGGAACACCGGCTATCACACCACCGGGATTTCCTTCCAGTATTGTAGTTTCACCAAGGTCGGCAAAAGAGATAATATTTCTTGTGTTGTCAACCGTGTTGTTGTTATTGGTTACCCAAACTTCAATACGTGTAATATTCACCTGCGAATTAACCGTAGGCAAACTGGCCATAGCGACATCAAAATTGTTACGGAAATAATGCGAAAGGAAATAGTGTTTGTTGGCTTCATAATTATCAGCAGTAAGCTCGAATGTGCTTACCTGGGCGCCACCGGATACTTCCACTTCGGTGCGTTTTCCTTTTTGCTGGGAAAAAACACTGGTGGCAGTAAGTCTTCCGAATTTGAGTTGTGTTTTTAATCCGAATAAACTCTGGCTGCCCTGGATGAGCTGGCTGGTGAGCGGAAGATTTACGTTACCGGCTTCAATCAGCTGGATAATTTCATCTTCGTTGCCTTTGTATTCGAGTTTCATAATGTTCTCGAAATCGAATGTGGCTTCGGTATTATAGCTGGTGTTGAGTTTTAATTTATCACCGATACTTCCCACCACGTTCAGCTGTATTTTCTGGTCGAAATCGAATACAGTAATTTTTCTTTGTTTCTCGGGGATTTGCGGATTATCTGTTCGCGAAGTATTGATTCCGAATTTTAGTTCGGCCATTCCCGAAGGTTTGATATCGATAGCATTGCTTCCGAAAAAGTTTTTATCGCCACTTCCTACATGCAGGGTGGGAATGGGACTTTTTCCTGAATTATCTGCTGCTGCTGAATTATCATTAATAATTTGCTGCCAGTTGTTCTGCAGGGCATTTTCCATATCATAATCCAGGTATTCTTCCAGTGACATGGAGGAAGAAGGATTGTAATTGTAATTACCCACCGAATTATTAAAAATATAAGTACCGGTTTCGGGATCGTATTCTACCGTATTGTTAAAATTGAGCGGATCTTCCAGGTTAAGATTGCTGCTGTTTCCTGAGTTGGGGTCGCCCGTGTTGTAAATAGGATAAGTAAGATTAACAACAGGGGAATCGATAGCAATAACGGGTTCTGAATGGATCTCCAGCAAAGGGCGGTGATTGGTGGTGATGCCGGCATAGCCCGCCATCATCAGGCACATGAAGGAGGCAAGGTATGCCCAGAATATGCTATATTCCTGTTTGGAGTTCAAAAACGGTTTTTTTGGTTTTGAGGGCCGTGAATTTACATATTTTTCAGAGCCGTCTTAATCAACTCTTCAACATTGATATTATTGTGCAACCCCAGTATTTTATCGATGCTTTTTTCGGCCTGGAACTTATCAAATCCGAGGGTAGTAAGGGCTGCCAGCGCTTCTGACCGCACCTGTGATGCACCTCCCTGGCCTGACGAAATGTCAAGTTTTTCTATTTTACCGGAAAGGTCTACAATTATTCGCTGGGCAGTTTTGGAACCAATGCCCTTTATTTTTTGAAACGCACCGGCATTTCCCAGGGCGATAGCAGATTGTACATCAGAAGGCGGCATAGAAGAGAGAATCATCCGGGCAGTGCTTGCACCTACTCCCGAAACAGATAAAAGGCTGCGGAATACCGAGCGCTCTTCCTGTTCTTTGAATCCGAATAAAAGATGGGCATCTTCACGAATAACCTGGTGGGTATAAAGATGCACATGTTCATCATTACCCAGTTTTGAGTAAGTATGCAGTGAAATATGGAGAAAGTAACCAATGCCTCCGCATTCTATTACCACATAAGCGGGATTTTTTTCCGCCATCCGTCCTTTTACAAATTCGATCATTTTTTGTTTTTTACCTGTGCGTCAATTACGGCTACTTTTATCATGTTTACAATTTCTCTTACCGAACAACCGATCTGCAATACATGAAAAGATTTTTTCATTCCCAGCAGGATAGGGCCGATAACTTCGGCATGGGTCATTTCCTGGATCATTTTGTAGGCAATATTTCCCGAAGCGAGATTGGGGAAAATAAACGTATTGGGTTTTTTGCCCACGAGTTCGGAGAAAGAGAAAAATTCTTCCAGGAGTTCGTTGTTTAAAGCGAAGTTGGCCTGAATTTCACCATCAACAATAAGACCGGGATGTTCTTTGTGCAGAATGGCGGTGGCTTTGCTCATTTTTGAGGCATCTTCTCCTGATGCCGAACCAAAATTGGAATACGAAAGCAAAGCAATACGTGGCTGAATTTTGAAATTTTTTATTTCTTTTACCGCCATCAGGGTAATGTCTACTATTTCCTCAGCAGTGGGATTATTATTTACTGTAGTATCGGCAAAAAACACGGGCCCTTCTTTGGTAAAAATAACGTACATGCCGGCTACTCTTTTCACATCATCATCGGTGCCGATAATCTGGAGTGCCGGACGGATAACATCTTTATAACTTCGTGTAATTCCCGATATCAGTGCATCGGCCTCACCGGTTTCCACCATCATAGCGCCAAAATAGTTTCTTTCGCGCATTATTTTTTGCGATTCGAAAAGAGTATATCCTTTACGCTGGCGTTTTTTGAAAAATTTCTCTCCGTATTTCATCCGCCTTTCGGTTTCTTCTGTGCCGCGGGGATCAACAATTTCTACCTGGTCGAAATCAAGGGAGTATTCTTTAATGAGATTTTTTATTTTTTTAGGATCACCTAACAGTATGGGGATTGCTATTCCTTCCTCGTTGGCAATTTGTGCAGCTTTCAGGATTTTGTAATTATCTCCTTCTGCAAATACCACGCGTTTGGGATTTTTGCTTGCTTTTTCTGTAAGATTGCGAAGCAGTTTGTTATCCTGCCCCAAACGTTTTTTCAGGCTGTTGATGTAGGCGTCCCAGTCTTCGACAGGGGCTTTGGCTACACCGGTTTTCATAGCGGCTTTGGCAACTGCGGGAGCGACATACCAGAGCAACCTTGGATCTAACGGTTTGGGGATAATATTTTCACGGCCGAAAGAAATATTTTTTTCTCCATAGGCTTCGTTTACTTCTTCAGGAACCTGTTCTTTGGCCAGGTCGGCAATAGCACGCACTGCTGCCAGTTTCATTTCTTCGTTGATGCAGGTGGCGCGTACATCCAGGGCTCCGCGGAAAATGAAGGGGAATCCCAATACGTTATTTACCTGGTTGGGATGATCGGACCGGCCGGTAGCTACAATAATATCTTCGCGGGCGGCTTTGGCATCTTTATATGAAATTTCGGGAACGGGATTGGCCAAAGCAAATACAATGGGATTTTTTGCCATCGATTTGATCATTTCTTTGGTAAGGATATTTCCCCGCGATAATCCCAAAAAAACATCAGCGCCTTTCATTGCCTCTGCCAGTGTTTTGATTTTCTTTTCTGTGGCAAACCATTGTTTGTGGCTGTCAAGATCTTTCCGTGATTTTGAGATCACCCCTTTGCTGTCGAGCATAATAAGGTTTTCGCGTTTAACGCCCAGTGAAACATACAATCGTGCACATGAAATAGCTGAAGGCCCCGCACCGTTAACCACCAGTTTTATCTTATCCACTTTCTTTTTTGCCAGTTCCAGCGCATTGATTAACGCAGCGGCCGAAATGATGGCCGTTCCGTGCTGGTCATCATGCATAAGCGGAATATCCAGTTCTTCCTTCAGTCTTCTCTCTATTTCGAAGGCCTCGGGAGCTTTAATGTCTTCGAGGTTTATTCCTCCGAAAGTGGGTGCTATGGCTTTTACTGTTTGAACAAATTTTTCCACATCTGTTTCGTTGATCTCAATATCAAATACATCTATATCAGCATAGATCTTAAAAAGCAGCGCTTTTCCTTCCATTACCGGCTTGGCGGCATCTGCTCCAATATTTCCCAGTCCAAGAACAGCCGTTCCGTTGGAAATAACAGCAACAAGGTTTCCTTTGGCAGTGTATTTATAAACATCGTTTTTGTTTTTGGCAATCGCCAGGCAAGGTTCGGCTACACCGGGAGAATAGGCCAGGGAAAGATCTCGTTGAGAAGAGTAAGGTTTGCTTGGGATCACCTCAATTTTACCTTTTCTTCCCTGTGAATGATAGTCGAGTGCTTCCTGTTTTTTAAATTTAATCATGGCAGAATAATCAATATTGTAAAGGGTAAAATTAAAAAAATGCCAATACTGGGGCGGGTCGGTGCTGAAGGAATAAAAAAATAGTAATTTAAGCCGCTCAAATCGAAATGGGAAAGAAAAGAAAACTGGTGGTTTTTTCGGGTGCAGGAATAAGTGCCGACAGCGGGTTGAAGACTTTCCGCGACTCGGATGGCTTATGGGAAGAATATAATGTAATGGATGTGGCTACTCCCGAGGCCTGGCAAAAAGACCCTCATCTGGTATTGGAATTCTATAATAAACGAAGGGAACAGATTCTTAAAGCAGAGCCCAATCCTGCACATTATGCTCTTGCCGAACTGGAAAAAAAATTTGAGGTTACCATTATCACACAAAATATAGACAACCTTCACCAGAGGGCGGGATCTTCCAATGTGCTGCACTTGCATGGCAATATCATGTTTGCCCGCAGCACCAGCGGAAAAGACAGCAAATTATATCCCATAAAAAAGGGAATACTAAATTATGGTGACCACTGTCCGGCAGGTTACCAGTTAAGGCCACATGTGGTTTGGTTTGGCGAAGAGGTTCCCAATATGGCTATTGCACAGGATATTGTGGCTGAAGCAGAGATACTGATGGTGGTGGGCACATCGCTAACAGTATATCCTGCGGCCAATATTCTCTATTATTCTTCCTGGAAAACAAAAAAATACCTTGTTGACCCGGCTGTTCCAAGGGTGGCCGATGTGGAAAATCTCACCATTATACAGAAAAAAGCCAGCGATGGGGTTCCCATGCTGGCTAAACAATTATTATCTGAAGGTTAATGCTGGATCATCAACCTTTTGGTTTCGATAGCTTTTCCATCTACTAACAAAGAATAGAAATAAATTCCGGCTTTGAGTGAATGAATATCTACAGTAATCACCCCTTTTTCATTGTTGATAGCTATTTCCCTTACTTTATTTCCCAAAACATCCATAATTACCAGGTGTTTGTCACTGCCCGTGGTATTGGTGAGGGAATAATCATACTTTACAAAAGCATTAGCGGGGTTGGGATAGAGATTGATTTCATGTGATATCTTGTTTTCTTCCACGCCTAAAGCAATATCAAAAGAGATGTCTATATAGGTAGAATCATTAGGGTCATTGATATCAAACCAAACATAGCGGAAAGTAGCCATTCCGGGAACGCCATAAGGTTTATGATGGCCGCTAAACAGATCCAGCGTATCGCCATTATTGGAGTTCATTACCGGTCCCGCAGAGTGGTTTAAAGTAGGAGAGGCTCCTGCATTCACTTCTGTGAGGCAAACATACCAGCAGAAATAGTTTTTGGTTCCTGCCGGAGCAGTTAATTCATACCTGCGCATATTTATTTTTGTAGTGGTTCCGGTATTATTAACTGCTTTAATAAGGTCGTAGTTTAAATCAGCCTGTGCAGTGGTTCCGGATACCATAAAGGTTGATCCGGGTGTAATTACATTACCATTGGTTTCATCCACCAATGTAATTTGCGACATAGCCCATCCGGCAGTGGCAGCAAGGCAGAGAGTAAGTAAATGTTTTTTCATAATTTCCGTTACTTTTAAGTTGTCCCAAATTTAAGCAATAAATCAGGTATGCCTCTTTAACGGATGTTAAATATGAAGGTTTGCTCAAATCTTGGGAATCCAACTGTTTTTGGATAAATCGTTAAATCTTAGCAATCCTATAATTTCTTTTTTTTCGGCTCGGATTTAACAAATGGTTGTCATAACTTCGACATCGCAAAACATAAAAAAATTATGAAAAAACTACTACTCTCTACCACTATGTTTGCTGCGCTTTTAACAGCGGGCACTCAGGCAAAGGCGCAGATTGCCGATGGTTCTACTGCACCTGACTGGACGTTGACAGACATCAACGGAAACACGTACAACCTGTATTCTATTATTGCATCGGGTAAAACCGTATTCATCGACTTTTCAGCTACATGGTGCGGACCTTGCTGGAGCTACCACAACAGCGGAGCACTTGAGGAGTTGTGGACCAAACATGGCCCAACCGGAACCTGCTCGCAGGATGTAATGGTGTTTTATATCGAAGGTGATGTATCCACTACTTTGCAGGACCTCCAGGGAACGGGAACCAATACACAGGGTAACTGGGTGGCAGGAACTCCTTATCCCATTTTCAATCCTTCAGTATCTACTGTAATGGATGATTATCAAATCGCTTATTTCCCTACTATTTATAAGATCTGTACAGACTACAAGGTTTATGAAGTAGGTCAGCAAAATGAGGCCGGACTCGAAGCTTCTGTCAGCTCTTGTGGGTTTTCACTTGATGCAGCCGTTAGCCAGGGTATTCCTTCTTTGGCCTGCAGTACTACCTACACTCCCGTATTCACATTAAAAAACAGCGGTTCTACTACTTTAACTGCTGCTGATTTTGATTATGATGTTGACGGTGGAGCTACTCAAACCTACAACTGGACAGGTTCACTGGCACCTAATGCCACCACAACTGTAACACTGGCTGCCCAAACAGTAACCGTTGCGGCTCATACGTTAAACCTGAATATTACTTCTGCCAATGGCGGAGCTGATGGAAACAAAGTGAATAACTGTTATTCTTTTGATTTCAATGTAAGCAATGCTACAGGAGCCGCTGCCCCGCTTGTAGAAGCATTTACAACTACAGGATTCCCTTACACCAACTGGATTCTTGACAATCCCGATGCAGCCATCACATGGACCCGCGTAACCACCAATGGAGGTTCATTGAAATATGATTGCTACAACTATGGTTCAATCGGACAAACTGATGACTTTATTATCAAGCCGGTTGACCTCTCTACCTTTACACAGGCTGAGATCAAGTTTGACGTGGCCCATGCCCAATACAGTACAGCCTATACAGATGGACTTAAAGTATACGCTTCTTCTGATTGTGGCGCTACATGGACCCAGGTTTACAGCAAATCCGGAGCTACATTAGCTACAGTTGCTGCTACTACCAGCGCATTTACTCCTTCTTCTACACAATGGAGAAATGAAACAGCTTCTCTGAATGCTTTTGCCGGACAGAATAAAGTGTTTATCAAATTCAGTGGTGAAAACGGATACGGAAATAACATCTACGTTGACAATATCAATATCACCAACGCTGTAGGTGTTGAGGAAGTTGCTCTTGAAAACAACGTAACTGTTTATCCTAACCCGGTTGCTGATCTTGCTACTGTGAACATGAACCTTGTTGCTTCTGAAAATGTAACCATCGATGTTTACAATGCAGTTGGACAAAAAGTGTTTTCAGTGAACAAAGGACAACTTTCTGCAGGTAACCACAATGTAGTAATCGATTTCAGCTCGCTGGAGTCTGGTTTCTATTTTGTAAACGTAACAGTTGGAACTACCACTATTACCAAAAAAGTTACTTCAGTAAAATAATCTCTCATTGAAACGAATCAGCAGTTTGGTTTGATATTTGCATTCCATCTGCTGATTCGTTTTTTTAAATAAATACTTACTACTATGAAAAAGATTTTTTTTGCCGCGCTTGCCCTTACAGTAATGGCATTTACTACTGTAAAACCTGAAAACACACAGGGAGATGAAAAGGGAAAAAAAGTTCCTTCGGTTGTTGTAAAAAAGACTGATGGCACCAAATTCAATATGGCTGATATCAGTAATGATGGGAAACCCATTGTTATCAGTTTTTGGGCCACGTGGTGTTCGCCCTGCAAAAAAGAACTCGAAAACATTGCTGAGGTGTATGATGAATGGCAAAAAGAAACAGGAGTAAAACTCATTGCTATTTCCATTGATGATGCCCGTAATTCATCCAAAGTGGCACCTTACATCAAAGCCAAAGACCTTCCCTATGAAGTATACATTGACGAAAACCAGGATTTCAAGAGAGCGATGAATGTAAACAACGTGCCTCATACTTTCCTGGTGGACGGCAGTGGAAACATTGTTTGGGATCACAACAATTATGTAGAGGGCGATGAAGATCACCTTTACGAAAAAATCAAGGAACTAACCGGTAAACATTAACACCGACAATGAATTTAAAAAAACGAATCACATTTTCCCTTTCTCTTTTTTCCGTTTCATTTTTTCTTACCGAATCGAAAGCGCAGATTACCGGTGGAACTGTTTCCGGGAATACGCAGATAGATGCCCAGTATTACATGGAAGATACCACCATAGATGCTGAACAGCCGGAAGAAAAAATGCTGATGAACGGCTTTACCAATATTAATTATGCCACCAAAGAATTTTCAGCCGGATTCCGCTATGAAGCGTACCTGAATCCGTTGCTGGGTTATCCGATACAATACGAAGGACAAGGTGTTTGGTACCGGTATGCCAATTACCGCAAAGAACAGTTTGAGGTCACCGTTGGTTCTTTTTACGAGCAATTCGGACAAGGAATGATTTTTCGTACCTATGAAGAAAGAACGCTTGGTTACGATAATGCTATGGATGGTTTTCGTGTACGTATTAATCCATACAAGGGGATTTACCTGAAAGGCGTTTACGGGACGCAACGTTATTTCTGGAGCCGTAGTTCGGGAACCGTTAGAGGATTTGACGGAGAGATTATGCTGAATGAATTGTTGGACAGTGTTATGGCGGATAAAAAACTGAAGGTCACCATTGGCGGAAGTTTTGTAAGCAAATACGAAGATCCCTCCAGCGTGGTATATGTTTTTCCTGCCAATGTGGGTTGTTACGGGGGAAGAATTAATCTTCAGCATGGTGAAACATTTAATCTTTATGCAGAATATGCCTATAAGATCAACGATCCTTCACGGGATAATAATTATATCTATAAACCCGGCCAGGGACTGCTTATTCAATCCAGTTATTCAGTAAAAGGGTTTGGAATTTCGGGCGCTATTAAATACATCGATAATATGAGTTATCGCTCCAAACGCGATGAAGGGCTGGCGAATGTACTCATCAATTACAACCCGGCTTTAACCCGGCCACATACTTATAATCTTGCCGCTACGTTATATCCATATGCTTCACAGCTCAACGGGGAATTTGCTCTACAGGCCGAAGCTACATATAAACTCAAAAAAGGAACTCCTTTGGGAGGAAAATACGGAGCTATTATTTCCGTGAATTTTTCGCAGGCCAGCAGTATTGATACGGTGAATTATGATGTGGCTACTGATACTATGCGTTTGGGATATACTTCCCGTTTCTTTTCAAGGGGAACCGATCTTTATTTCCAGGATTTTAATGTGGAGATCCGCAGGAAAATCAATGATAAATTCAAAATAGTGCTGATGTATATGAATGTTATTTATGATAAGGAAGTAATTCAGTCAAAACCCGGTGAAGACCAGATTTATGCGCATATTGGTGTGATTGATTTTAACTGGAAGATCAATAAAAAACACAATCTTCGTTTCGAAACCCAGGCACTTTTTACCAAACAGGATCACCAGGATTGGGTAACGGGTTTGGTAGAATATACCGTGTCACCTCATTGGTTTGCTGCAGCGCTGATGCAATATAATTATGGAAATATTCATGATTACGACAGGGATAAATACCCTTATTATTCCATAGGTTATATAAATGGCTCCAATCGTATTTCCATTGGATATGGTAAACAACGCGCAGGATTATTTTGCGTAGGCGGAGTATGCCGTCAGGTTCCGGCTTCCAGTGGATTTACAGTTTCGGTAACGAGCAGTTTTTAATGAAAAGAAAATGAAGACAAAGATAGTTTACTTACTAACGGTTTTTGGATTGCTGATGCAGGCCTGTGATTATGTTGATCAGCCCTATATCGGTGGAAATATAAATCCTGCAGATTGTCCCGCTCCCGCATTTGATACCAATCAAAACCAGATACGGTATGTGTTGTTTGAAGAATTCACAGGTCACAAATGTGTGAATTGCCCGGGAGGCACCTATGAAATAAGAACAGTTTTGGAACCGATGTATGGAGATAGTTTAATTGTTGTTTCCATTCATGCCGGGGGGCTGGCAGCTCCCGATGCAGCCGGAACCGGCTCTTTTGAAACGGATTTCAGAACCGATGCCGGGGAAGAATACTTTACTTTTTTCAACGTAAGTGTGTGGCCAATCGGAATGGTTAATCGTACAGATAATGCGGGCTCAGGAGCATTATATTATCGTCCCGAATGGGCCAATGCCATTGCTGCTGAACTGACCAAACCGTTAGAGGTAAATCTGCAGATGAAAGTAGAATATGATTCGGTGAATAATACCGGTTGTGCTCATGTGCAAACAGAATTTCTGTCCTCTCTTTCGGGAGATTTCAATATGGTTCTTTATGTAGTGGAGGACAGTATCACAGACTGGCAGATCAACAATCCTGCTCCCGGTGGAGATCCAACTTATCCAACCGGAAACGTCTCTAATTATGTTCACCGCCATGTTTTGCGCGATGTGCCTTCGGGAACCTGGGGAAAACCGGTGGTGAACGGTACTCCTGCTGCAGGGGATAAGTTTATCAATAGTTTTTCTTTTACCATTGATCCCAACTGGGACGAACAACATGTATCTTTGGTAGCTTATATCTATGATTTCAGTGCGCAATACCGAACCGTTCACCAGGCTGTGGAAATACACCTGGAAGAATAATCTTTCTGTTATTTTCCTGTTTCTGAGTTTTTCCTCATGGTCGCAGGAAAACAGGGTTTTTACCCTCGGTGCAGTAGCCGGACTTAATACCTCTCAAATTTCGGGTGATAATCTTGCGGGATTCGACCAGATCGGGCTTTATGCCGGTGCCTATACAAATATCTATGTGAGTGAAAAATTGCAATTTCAGATTGAAACCTGCTTTTCGCAAAAAGGCAGCCGAAGGAATGCAAAACCCGACAAAGGCCAATACTATAACTACTTTCTAAGGCTAAACTATATTGATATTCCGGTTTTTGCCCGTTTTCGCACACGTAATTTTATCGGGGAGATTGGCCCTTGTTTTTCTTACCTGGTAAGTTATTACGAAGAAGAGAATTACAACCCCATCAACTTCCGCAGCTTTAAACCCTTTGAAATAAGTGGTTTTTTGGGATTAGGGTATCAGCTGGTGCCGGAAAAACTGGTCTTTTCGGTGCGTATCAATAATTCTTTTTTACCGGTTCGCGACCACCTGTTTGGCTCTACTTTCCGCTTAAACCGCGGCCAATACAATGCGGTGTTAAATTTTGTATTCCAGGCGCATCTTTTTGGCAAAAAATAACATCGTTCCAGCCCTTTTAACAAGTGAATAAGTTGTTGGTTAAATAACCTAAACTTTTCTTGGTTTAGTCGGTTATTTTATTAATTTCATACGCACAAACACCAAACTTATGCTCGAACTCAGCAAACAGATCCTTCAAAAAGTAAGTTTTGATAAACTGCTTTTTGAAAAAGAACTGAAAAAAGCCAAGCGCTGGATAAAAAAAGAAGAGATATTGGTATTGCGGGTGTGGTGTATTGCTACGTTTGGCCACATGTACAGCGATGTAATTGCTAAAGTATTCGAATAGTTATTCAGCAATAAAGCGGATATTTCTTTTCAATCCCTCAAATTTTGCCCTTTTCACAGCTGATCTCCGGAATAACTGCCGGTATACTTCCTCCGTTAGTTCCTTCCATTCATTTTTTGTCATTGCAAGTAATTTTTCATTGGGCTGAAACAGCGGCTCACGATGAGGTTGGGAAAAACTATTCCACGGACAAACATCCTGGCACACATCGCAACCAAACATCCAGTTATCTGTCTTTTCCTTATAAACAGTGGGAATTTCTCCTTTCAATTCTATAGTGAAATAGGAAATGCATTTGCTTCCGTCTACTACGTATGGTTCAACAATTGCATCAGTGGGGCATTCATCAATGCAGCGGGTGCAGGTGCCGCAATAATCTTTAATAGGGCCGTCATATTCCAGTTCAAGGTCGGTAATAAATTCGGCTATGAAATAAAAGGAACCCGATTCACGGGTGATGAGATTGGTGTTTTTCCCGATCCATCCCAGCCCGCTTTTTTTTGCCCACACTTTATCCATCACAGGTGCCGAGTCCACAAATATTCTGCCGTTTATCTTTCCGATTTTCTCTTCCAGCGTTTGTACCAGGTCCGTTAGTTTGTCTTTTATCACATGATGATAGTCTTCTCCAAAGGCATATTTTGAAATTTTCGGAGCGGTTGGGTCGGTTTGTTTGTTTTCTGTATGGTAGTTATACAGGAACGAAATCACTGATTTTGCACCGTCCACCAACAGACGGGGGTCGAGCCGCTTATCGAAATGATTTTCCATATATTTCATTTCTCCATGACTGTTATTTTTCAACCAGGCACTCAGCCGCGGAGCCTCTTCCTCAAGAAATTCTGCTTTGGAAATACCACAGTATTGAAATCCCGATTTACGGGCTTCTTCTTTAATAATCCGGGAATATTTTAATGGTTGGTTCAATCCTTTTTTCTATTCGAAAAGGGTTCCCCGGTTATAGGGAACGGCAATTCCCAGGTGCTTAAATGCCAGCTCCGTTACTTTTCTGCCGCGCGGAGTACGCATGATATATCCTTCCTGTATAAGAAAAGGTTCATATACTTCTTCCAGTGTTTCGGCCTGTTCGCCCACCGCTGTGGCAATAGTGGTTAATCCTACCGGTCCGCCTTTGAATTTTTCGATAATAGTGCGCAAAATTTTATTATCCATTTCATCCAGTCCGTGTTTATCCACGTTTAGTGCTTCGAGTGCATGTTGCGAAATATCAAGATCAACGTTTCCGTTTCCTTTTATCTGTGCAAAGTCGCGCACTCTTCTTAATAAGGCATTGGCAATACGGGGCGTACCCCGGCTTCTGCGTGCAATTTCGGAAGAAGCTTTTTCCTCTATTTCGATTTGTAAAATTTTTGCTGAACGTTTTACAATAGTAGTAAGTGTTTTTGCATCATAATATTCCAGCCGCGAATTAATGCCAAACCGCGCACGCAGGGGAGAAGTAAGCAATCCTGAACGTGTTGTTGCACCAATTAAAGTAAACGGATGAATAGCAATCTGAACAGAACGGGCATTGGGGCCGGTGTCGATCATAATATCGATAGTATAATCTTCCATAGCCGAATACAGGTATTCTTCGATTACGGGGCTGAGCCGATGAATTTCATCAATGAAAAGCACATCCCCTTTTTCGAGATTGGTAAGAAGGCCGGCAAGGTCTCCCGGTTTATCCAAAACAGGACCTGAAGTGATCCGGATATTTACGCCCAGTTCGTTGGCAATAATATTAGCCAGTGTGGTTTTTCCCAATCCCGGTGGGCCATGCAACAACACATGATCAAGTGCTTCATTACGTTGTTTGGCGGCTTCAACAAAAATGGAAAGATTTTCGATTACTTTTTTTTGCCCGGTAAAATCATCGAATAATTTTGGGCGGAGAACACGTTCCAGTTCCTTATCCGTATTGGAAATTTCTCCGTCTCTTACGTTAAAATCTTCTGCTGACATCAGTTCATTTCGATATTGTACACATATCCGTTCACCGTTACAGTTGCATCATTGTCGCACGCCCCGCTTCCGAAATCCACATAACGGGGATTAAGGTTATCGGGACTGATAGTCATTTTTCCGCTCACTATCCAGCTGCAGCTTAACTCAATGCGAAGGGCATCGGTAATGGTAGCCGAAAATGCATTTCCCCTCCGGTTCACTCCGTTGGCTGTTCCGGTAATTAAATAAACATCATCGGTAAAAGTAGTGAGGGTGGATTCACCAGCTATCCATTCGCGAACGCGTGAACTGTTCCATGTAACGTTCCATGTTCCACCGGGTTCGGTAATTTTTGCATTTTGTACGTTTACGGTATACCATAAATTTCCGCTGGAGTTATGGCCTTTGTTGGTGATGGTTTTTGTGCCTTCTATTTTGTAATCATCCAGGTAGTAATCCTGGGGAGTAATGGTGATAACCGTAAGCGAATCGCGGTACTTGCCGGTGAAGGTGCAAAATATCTTTCCTCTTCTTGTACGCAAATCAGGACATACACAATTGACAGTACCAAAATCAATTAAAAGTATCATAGGATTGGCCGTTGTATCAGCTGTTACCATTGCGCACGAAGGAAGATTGGTAGAGCGTATTCCCTGTGTCGTCAATGAGGCTTCATTGGCTATAGCGAATAGATCATTAAAAGCGAGCTCGGCCAATGCATTATCGGTAGACTCATATACCGATTGATCTTCATCGCGGTCCGCTTTTCCGCATGCGGTGGCCAGTATTATCAGGAAAGCATAAAAAGAAAGCTTTTTCATACCCGGAGTTTCAGTAAAGTTATAAATAAAAACATAAAAAATCCTTTTAGTAGCCTATCTGGGTGACGCAAATACAGTTAATAACCCAACGAAAAACTACTTTTTTTGTTATATTTCATGTTTCTGTTCTATAAAATCTGAGGGGCTGGCACCTCTCCGGTTAAGGCTGAACGGAATTAGATAGTCAATTTTCGGTAAACATTTGTCTATTTGAGCCAAATGAGGCAACCAGTTGGGGTTTTGAACATCTTGTTAATAGTATATTTGATACGCCAATTGCTATGAAAAGAATAATACTGCCCGCGCTGATTTCTGTGCCCCTGTTTTTGATTGCTATCGAAGCGGAGTCACAGTGTTCCTCTGCTCTATGGGCCAATCCATCATTTGAAGGTACTGCCCAGCCCCACGTATTACCTCCCTCCTGGAATAATTGTAACGGAACCACTTCCGACACCCAACCGGGAAGCTGGGGAGTAACATTGCCCCCGACCAACGGAAGCACCTATATCGGCCTGGTTTCTGCACAGGGGTGGGACGAAACAGCTTCTCAATATTTGTCTACCTGTTTAACTGCTGGTGTAACCTATACCTTTTCAGTCGATATGTCGACATTTGATGAGCAATCTACTCCGGGAGTGTGTGGCGGACAGTTGTTGCTTTGGGCAGGAAGCCTTACTCAAAGTGGATCAGCTTGTGATTTTGATGAATTAGTTTGGCAATCTCCCGTATTACCTCCCAACCAGAACGCCTGGAGTACACAAACCATCAGCTTTACACCTTCACAAAACTGGTGTAGTCTTACTTTCCAGGCTATAGATGACGGATGTACTTCCGGTTCATTTTATGTATTGCTGGATAATTTAACACCTGTTAGCCCCATGTCGCTTACACCTGCTCAGACCAATGCTACCTGTGCAGGTAATGATGGTTCGGCATCGGTTACTGTAAGCGGAGGAAACGGAACCTATACCTACGCATGGACACCCAACGTTAGTACAACGGCAACGGCCAGTAATCTTGCTCCCGGAAATTATTCGGTGACTGTTACAGACGGAGCCGGATGCCAGGCCACACAGGCATTTACTATTACAGGTGTTTCCGGAATGACGGCATCTATCACTAACCCGTCTCCCGTTATATGTGCCGGCCAATCGGTTACTTTAACCGGAAATGCTTCGGGCGGGTCAGGCACCCTCACTTATAACTGGTCACCAGGCGGGCAAACCACGACCAATGTTACAGTAACACCAATGACCACCACGTTATATACTTTTACTGTTACTGACGGAGGGGGTTGCACAACACAGGATACAACCACAATAATAGTTAACTCTACTATAACGGTAAATGCAGGTTCCGATCAGAATATTTGTGTGGGAGGTTCAGCTACACTTACTGCCAGTGGAGCGATAAACTACACATGGTCGGATGGCGTTAGTACTATAGGAACCACGGCAAGTATAACGGTTTCTCCGGCTGCTACAACAACTTATTATGTAACGGGTGATGCCGGATCAAGCTGTATTGATGTGGATACTGTTATTGTAAATGTTAACTCTTTCCCCGACCCCACTATTACACAAGCCGGCCCTTTTTGTGCTACAGACCCAATTGTTACTCTTTCTGCTGCAACAACCGGTGGAGTTTGGTCGGCTACCTGTGGAACCTGTATCAACGCAACAACAGGAGCATTTGATCCCGGAGGTGCAACGCCCGGAAATAATACAATTACGTATACTTTTTCAGGATCATGCGGAGCTGTGGATACAATGATTATCGTGATAGAAGATATTACGCTGAACAGTGTGGCGGATACAGACATAGATTGTTTCGGAAACTGTAACGGAACCATTACCATGAATGTAACCGGTGCCACGCAATTCAGCAGCGATAACGGGGCAACATTCCAGGCTACGGGTAACTTTACCAATTTGTGTTCAGGAACGTATAACCTCGTTGCTGAAACCGCTATCGGTTGCCAGGTAACGTCAACGGCCACCATAACAGAACCAACAGCGCTTACACTGCCTACTTCATTTATTGATGAAACCTGTTTTAATGCCTGTGACGGATCGGCCATTGTTGCTCCGCAGGGAGGAACAGCGCCTTATACGTATTCATGGAGCGGGGGAGCAGGCGGAAATGCACCCACTGCCAATAATCTGTGTGCAGGAACGTATACAGTTACAGTTACTGACGGAAACGGATGTGTAGCCACTGCCAATATAACGGTATCGGGACCTCCGCAGGTGATTGTAAACAACGTTGCTTCTACTCCCGAAACCTGTCCCGGTGATTGTGACGGAACGATTACCATTACCGCATCCAATGCTACACAATACAGTATTGATAACGGAATTACATTCCAGTCATCAGCTACATTTTCCAATCTTTGCAGTGGAAACTATTCTATAGTTATTGAAGATGTCAATGGTTGCCAGAATACCGGTACCGCTACAGTGAACAACCCGTTAGCTGTAGACGCCCAGTTTATTTTCGGCCCTCAGCCAACAGACATGTATAATACGGAGATAACATTCCTCAACCAGTCTTCCAACGCATCAAATTACACATGGGATTTTGCAGGCCTGGGAACTTCCACCGCAACTAATCCTGTATTTACTTTTCCTGATACGGTGGCCGGACAATACAATGTTTGTTTGTATGCTTCGGATATAAACGGTTGCCTTGATTCGGTATGCAGCATTGTAGTTATTGATGATATTCTTTTGGTGTATGTTCCCAATGCATTTACGCCAGACGGAGATGGTATTAATGATATTTTTTATCCGGTGGTAAACGCGCTTGACCCTGAAAAATACGAACTGTTTATTTTTAACCGGTGGGGAGAATTGATTTTTAATACAGAAAGTATTACTACCGGATGGGATGGTTCGCATAAAGGAATCAAATCCAAACAGGATGTGTATGTATGGAAAATAGTTGCAAAAGATTTAATCGAAGGGAAGAAAAGAATTTATTACGGACACGTAAGTTTGTTAAGATAAAGTATGATACGTTTTCTTTTCCCGGTTATACTTATTTTCATTCCTGTTACAATCTATTCACAGGAAGAAAAAATACAGGATAGTATTTATATTCCGAATGTTTTATCTCCCAATAGCGAAACGAATGATGTTTTTATGCCTTCAGGAATTAAATCTGCCTGGGAACTTTTTGTTTTAAACCGCTGGGGAGAAAAGATCTTCCAGGGGAAGAATGAAGGATGGAACGGAATGTTTAAAGATTCTCCGGTAGCTTCGGATGTTTATTTTTACCAAATCACCTATATGGATGAGGGTAAAGAAGTAAAACTAACAGGGCATGTTACCGTAATCCGTTAATTTTCAAATTTATCAGAACGGCAAGGAGATATTAAATAAACAAGGGGAAAGAAACCATATTTTATTGTAAATTTGGTATTGCTATGAAAAAAATTATTTTTCCGGTCATTGCGCTGATCATCTTTACGAATTCAGCTTTTTCGCAATGTTCGCAGGCATTATGGACGAATCCTTCATTTGAGGGTCCCACACCTGCACAGCCTCACGTATTACCGCCCAACTGGAGCAATTGCAACGGAACCACTTCTGATACCCAACCCGGAAACTGGGGTGTAAATCTTCCTCCCACCAATGGAAGTACGTATATCGGACTGGTAGCTGCACCCGGATGGCAGGAAACAGCTTCACAGTTTATCAATCCCTGTTTAACGGCAGGCACTACTTATACGTTTACCGTTGATATGACAACATTTGATGAACAATCTACGTCCGGTGTTTGTGACGGTTATCTCTACCTTTGGGCAGGAAGCCTTACACAAAGCGGATCGGCCTGCGACTTTTCAGAATTGGTTTGGCAATCACCTTTGCTTCCCGGAAATATGGCTTCATGGCAAACCTATACCATTAGCTTTACTCCTTCCAATAACTGGTGTAGTTTAACTTTTCAGGCCATTGAGTTTAATTGTCCCTCAAGTTCATTTTATGTGCTGTTGGATAATCTTTCTCCCATCAACCCGCTTTCACTTTCTCCTTCACAAACCAATACCACCTGTGCGGGCAATGACGGCTCAGCATCTGTAACTCCTACAGGCGGATCCGGCCCCTATACCTACGCATGGACGCCCAACGTTAGTTCTACCAATACCGCCTCCAGCCTTACTGCAGGAAATTATTCTGTAACGGTAACCGATAGCATAGGTTGTTCGGCTGTCCAAAATTTTACTATTACCGGCCCACAACCCATCAACCCGATAATCAATAATCCTTCGCCCTCTATTTGTCCGGGTGAAACGGTAACCATGACGGTTAGTTCTACCGGTGGATCGGGACTTGTTACTTATGTCTGGTCGCCATCCGGACTTAGCGGAAATACGCTAACCGTTAGTCCATCAACCACTACTACTTACCAGGTGGTGGCAACTGATAGTACGGGGTGTTCGGATACTGCCAGTACAACTATTACAGTGATTTCAAATATAAATGCCAGCGCGGGCCCGGATGTGGTATTGAGTTGCACTACGACTACTGATACGTTAGACGGAACAGGCTCCACTTCGGGGCTTACCTATAGCTGGTCGGGGCCCGGAATTGTTTCGGGAGGAAGTACTACGACACCTTCGGTAAATCAACCGGGAACATATATACTTACTGTTTCTGCCGGTAACTGTTCGGATACGGATACAGTAACGGTTACACAAAACATTAGTACGCCCGTGGCCAGCGCAGGGGTAAATGATACGTTGAATTGTATTACCACTTCATTGAATCTTGATGCGAGCGGAAGCACAGGAAATAACCTTTCATTTAACTGGAATGGCCCCGGAATTGTGAGCGGTGGAAATACAGCCACTCCTGCTGTTAACCAGGGAGGAACCTATATTGTAACTGTAACCAATACTTCCAGCGGGTGCAGTGATTCGGACACTGTGGTGATTGTTAATGACAATGCAGCTCCTGCCACCAATGCGGGAACGGCAGCTGATATTGACTGCAATACTCCCCAGGTTTCGCTTACCGGTTCACCAACGGGTAGCGGATATACGTATAGCTGGACTACAACAAATGGAAATATTGTTTCGGGAGGAACTTCTTCTACTGCTGTTGTGGATGCGGGAGGAACATATTATCTTACAGTAACCGGATCCAACGGATGTACGGCTGCCGATAGCGTAACAGTAAATGAAATTGCCGGTCCTGTAGCTTCTTTCTCCGCCAATCCTGTAAGTGGTGTATGGCCTCTGCCAGTTAGTACGACTAATAATTCAACAGGTAACGGAATTACTTACGACTGGTCGTTTGGTGACGGAAACACCTCTTCGGCTTTTGAGCCATCCAATGTTTATAATAACCCCGGAACGTATCCGCTTACTCTTATAGTAACCAGCGCTGAAGGATGTGTGGATTCCATGACCATTTACATCAGTGTGTTTGAGCCCTACTATATACTTATTCCTAACGTATTTTCTCCTAACGGAGATGGGGCAAACGATGTGTTTGAGATCCTGAATACCGGAATAATTGATTTTCACATCAGCATTTACGACCGCTGGGGATTACTGATGCATGAGTATACCGATCCTGCCGGGTATTGGAATGGAAAAAGAGAAGGTAAAGAAGCTCCTGACGGAACGTATTATTATATCCTGCATTTCACACGTCAATACGATAGCCTGCCAATGGAGTTTACGGGAACGGTGACGTTGATGAGGTGATTTTTAAAATAAAGCATTTCATTTGAATCTTATTTTTAATAATACAAAATGCTATCTTCTTTTGTTATATTCAAATGAACAAATATCAAAACGTATTTACCGGTCATTTTTTGTATTGTTCACAATTTTTATCTCTGCTTTTCCTTGGATAAATTGTAGAGCTCAATTTTCAATGGAGTGGGTAAAACAACTTGGGGGTAGTAATAGTGAACTATCTACAGATATTTTGATTGATAATGCTGGGAATATATATGCGTTTGGGGTATTTCGTGACTCTTCAGATTTTAATCCCGGAACCGGAATTTATACACTTTCTTCCTTTCCGGGTGTTTATAATTCATATATTTTAAAATTGGATAATAATGGTGACTTTTTATGGGCAAAAAAAATATTTGGAAATAATCAGGAAGCCGCTGCCATGGCATTAGATAATACAGGGAGTATATATTTAGCAGGGGACTTTTCCGGTACGTGTGATTTTGATCCGGGGGATGACACCATTAGTGTCTCTGCAGTCGGAAGTTATGATATTTTTATTTTGAAACTTGACAACAATGGAAACTTTGTTTGGGTTAATACTGTTGGTGGGAGTGATTTTGATAATATATTAGAAATACATTATGATAACAACTCGGGAATATATTTCGGTGGAAAATTTGAGGGAGTTTCTGATTTTGATCCCGGAACGGGAATATTTAACCTAACATCAACCGCTGGCCTAAATGCTTTTGTTGCAAAAATTGATACTTCAGGAAATTTTAATTGGGCTAAACAAATTGAAGGAGCCGATACTGAATCGACATTTGCTATTTCCACCGACACGACAGAGAATATTTATATAGGTGGAAAATTTGATGGTACTCCTGATTTTGATCCAGGCCCCGGTGTTTTTAATTTAACCGCATCAGGAACTTACGATGATTTATTTTTATTGAAGCTGGATAATAATGGAAATTTTTTGTGGGCTGTAAATAGTGGAATATCTATAAATGCAAGCCTTTATGATATTAAAATTAATAATGCAAATGAATTGCTCGTGTCTGGTTCTTTTTCAGGTCAAGGAGATTTTAATTTTGGACCGGGTAATTACACATTAAATTCGACAGGAAGTTCAGATGGATTCATAATTAAGATGGATCTTAATGCAAATTTATTTTGGGTAAAACAATTTGGAAATACTGGAGTTTGTCTGGTTGACGAAATAATTTCGGATGATTTTAATAGCATTTATTTAAATGGAAATTTTTCCGGTACCATAGATTTTAATCCTAATGCTGGAGTATCTAATCTGACATCAAATGGACAAAGGGATATTTTTATATTGAAATTAGATAATAATGGCAATTTAATCTGGAATAGCAGGTTTGGTGGTTCTAATTATGATTGGGATAAAGGCATCAGCATTAATCAACAGGGTGATGTTTTTTCAATTGGAGAATTTAGTGCCATTGTAGATGCTGATCCCGGACAAGGGATTTACAATCTCTATCCTTTTGGACAATTTGATTTTTATATTGAGAAATTTAATCAAAAAAGATTATCAGGAATGGTTTTTAATGATATTAATGAAAACTGTATAAAAGAGGCAAATGAAGTTGGGTTAGCAGGAAGATGGATATTAATTAATCCGGGAAATTATATTGCACAAACTAATACAAATGGAATTTGGTCAATAGATTCTTTACCTGTTGGCAATTATACGATATATGCTGATACAATTGGTAACTGGGAGGCCACTTGTCCAATTACTCAAAATTTTTCAATTGGCTCTGCAACAGATATTATTATTGCTCCGGGTTTTGGATTTGTTTCAACAATGCCATGTTCGGATCCGGAAATATCAGTTTACGCACCATTTATGAGGAGATGTTTTACCGATCAGAAGATTTATTTACGGGCATGTAATAGTAATTTTGCAACGGGAACAATATTTGGAACATTTGTTGATCTTGAGTTAGATTCGTTAATCACTCCCCAAACATCTTCAGTTCCTTTTACTGACTTGGGAGATAATACTTACAGATTTTTAATTAATAACTTAAATCCAGGGGAGTGTCAAGATTTTTGGGTAAAATGTTCAGTAAGTTGCTCGGCACAAATACTTCAAACATTATGTATGAAGGCAGATATTTTTCCCATTGAGAATTGCGCGCTGGATTCAATTGCCGATGTAGTATTGCCTGGAATGATATATTGCTCGGGGCCTTGGGATCAATCCAGCTTATCTGTAGAAGGAGAATGTCTAAATGATAGCATTCGGTTTATAGTACATAATACGGGAGATCCGGTTGATGGAGATATGATATGTTATTCTGCAATTCGTGTTTTTATAGATGGCCAATTAATTTTACGTGATTCAGTAATGCTAACGGGGGGTGACAGCGCTGTTTTTTCTTTTTCAGCTGATGGAAGAACCTGGAGATTCGAAACCGATCAACACCCCCTTCACCCTGGTGATTCTAATCCAAATGTAACAATTGAAGCGTGTGGCGACACGACAAATTGGATTCCCGGACTCGTAAATATTTTACCTAATGATGATGAGAATCAATTTACTGATATTTTTTGTGTAATGGTAAGTGGCTCTTTTGACCCTAATGATAAAAAAGGATATCCTACTGGTATATCAGATCAAAATTATATTTTACCCAATCAACAAATAAAATACGTAATTAGATTTCAAAATACGGGAAATGATACAGCTTTTAATGTTACTATACGTGATACATTGGATATAAACCTGAATTTATTTTCAGTGACGCCTGGTGTTTCCAGTCACGATTATGAATTTAGATTTTGTAATTCACGAGTGCTTGAATGGACATTTAATAATATTTTACTACCAGATAGTACCGTAGATGAGCCGGGAAGCCATGGATTTGTAACTTTTATCGTGGATTTGATGCCCGGTATATTAAGCGGAACAGAAATTATTAATCGGGCTGACATATATTTTGATTTTAATACACCGATTTTTACTAACACTACTTCACATATCGTTTATGATTCTCTATTGATTCCTGATTATGAATACACTACCACATTGTCCGACTCCTCTTGTAATAATTATTTGTTTAACGGCATTAATTTTTCCAATAGTGGAACATATTATATAGTTTCCAATGGGTTTACAGAAAATGATTCTCTAATAACATTAAATTTAACTTTTCTAAATTCAAATGAATATTTAGATCTACAAATTTGTGACACTAGTTATAATTGGAATGGTCAAATTTATACTCAAAGTGGTATTTATGTTCAGAATTTTGTTAATCTCTATGGCTGTGACAGTATTGTTTCTTTAAATCTTTTATTTGGATATCCATCAACTGCATTTATTATTGATACGGCTTGTATTTCATATTACTTTAATGGTCAAATGTATACGGAGAGCGGAATATATTTTCAAAATCTAATAAATAATAGCGGTTGTGATAGTATTATCAATTTGAATTTATACATTAAGCCTGTTGATGTATCTATACTTCAAAATGGAAACATACTAATCTCAAATGCAGATTCTGCATCTTTCCAATGGTTCGATTGCACTACGGGTTTACCATTCCCAAATGAAGTTTACCCAATATTCGTACCATCCGTAAACGGAAATTACTCGGTCGAAGTTACTCAAAATGGCTGTGCAGATACCTCTGCTTGTTATCAAATTAGCGGTTTGTTTTTTGATGAAATTATTGAAACACCGGAAATTACAATAATCCCTAATCCAACAAATGGAAACTTTTCTATTAGTATAGAAAATGATAGCGAGGACAATTGTATTGAAATAATAAATTCCTTAGGTCAGAGTATGTATTCATTACATTTGGAAACGCAGAAAAAAATAGAAGTTGTACTAAATGAACCTAAGGGAATTTATTATGTAAGAATTTCAAACGAAGGCAAAAACAAAGTGTTCAAACTGATTATAAACTAACTTCGGCTTTACACAATCATCCCCGCCCCAACTGTTTCATTTGTCCCTTCATCCACTAAAATAAAACTTCCGGTAACGCGGTTGCGGTGGTATTTATCCGTACAAACCGGTGCAGTGGTACGCAACTGAATCCGTGCAATATCATTCATGTTTATTTGCTTGTCGGTTTCATTTCGGTGAAGTGTGTTGATGTCCATTT
>JBMORL010000019.1:11454-28662 GCA_049322335.1 Bacteroidota bacterium | reverse complement strand
CTGAAGACTGCCAACTGAAGACTGCCAACTGAAGACTGACTACTTACTTATTCTTTTCATAACATAATCATTCATAAAAAAACCGTTACCGATATCGAAATCGGCCGGGTGATCGATGATGAATCCGAGTTTTAAATAGAAATTAATGGCATTACTATTATTGCGGTTTACTGTTAGTTCAATTTCTTTTGGGTGACTGGTTTGGTGAAGCACGAATTCAAATAATTTTGTTCCGATTCCTTTTCTATGCAGAGACGTGTCAACATAAAATTTGGGTAAAAAATAAATTCCTTCTTCCTTTTTCTGCACAGAAATAAATCCAGCCGGTATATCGTTTACAAATGCAAGAAAAAATTCGTGCCTGCTTTTCATTTGTTCTTCCAGGCTTTTGAGAGAATACATTTTTTCGAGCATGTAATCTATCTGTTCAATAGTTACAATGGAAGTATAATGGGCATACCATATTTTATTGGCGAGTTGCTGAATTACTGCAATATCATTTTTATCCGCCCTTCTGAAAAAAATATTTTCCATATCAGAATTTTTCAAATACGCCTAGTCCAAACAAAGCAAAATCGTATTTCACGGGATCGTGAGGATCCATTTTTCTTAATTCTGTAGTCAGTTCATTCACAGCTTTCCAGTCGTTTTGTTTTCGTTTCAGCAAGCCCAGTTTTCGCGCTACATTTCCGCTGTGCAAATCTAAGGGACAAAACAATTCAGCGGGTTTCATTTTTTCCCATATTCCGAAATCTACCCCTTTTTTATCTTTTCTTACCATCCACCGCAAAAACATATTGATTCGTTTGGCGGAAGAGCCTTTGGAAGGATTGGCTACATGCTTGCAGGTTCGTTTTTCACTAAAATAAGCTGTAAAAACCCGGTGAAAAGAGATGATTCTTTCTTCGTTATTTATTCCGTCAAGGAAAACCAATTCCAGTGAATCGTTTTTTTCATATATTTTTCTCATTGCCAAAACAAATTGCCCCGCATCTTTTCCGTTGAATGTGCGGTGTACGAACGACTGAAGCGGGCCCAACTGTTTTTTGCCCGAAGACATAACAAAATCATAAGGCGAATCTCCCATTATTTTCACCAGTTTTTCTGCATTTTTAATAATGGCTTTGCGTTGTCCCCAGGCGATAGTAGCAGCAAAAAAACCGGAAATCTCAATATCCTGTTTCAGCGAAAATTTATGAGGGACAGAAACCGGATCGCTGGAAATAAAATTTTTCCGGTTATATAATTCCGTTTTTTCTTCAAGAAAATCTTTGAGTTCATCTTTCCGGATCTTCATCCTGCAATAATTCCGTCTTTGATCACTATTTTCCGGTCGGCCATAGACGCCAGTTCTTCGTTATGGGTAACGATCACAAACGTTTGCCTGAATTCATCCCGTAACTTAAAAAACAAAGCGTGAAGGTCGCGGGCATTTTGCGAATCAAGGTTTCCGGAAGGTTCATCAGCCAGAATTACATCCGGATTATTTACCAATGCTCTTGCTACTGCTACCCGTTGTTGCTCTCCACCCGAAAGTTGGTTGGGTTTATGATGTAACCGATCTCCCAATCCGAGTTTTTCCAACAATATTTTGGCTTTTTCTTCTGCTGTTTTTTGTTTTTCTCCGGCAATAAAAGCAGGAAGGCAAACATTTTCGAGAGCTGTAAATTCCGGCAACAAATGATGAAACTGGAAAACAAACCCCACGTGTTTATTTCTGAATGCGGCCAGTTTTTTATCGGCCAGTGATGCTACATTTTCATCATTAAACAAGACGGAGCCTGAACCCGGTTTTTCCAATGTACCGATGATATTCAGTAAAGTGGTTTTCCCGGCACCCGAAGCACCTACAATACAAACCACCTCTGCCTTTTGAACTTCAAGATTCACTCCCTTGAGTACTTTCAGCGGCCCGTAGGATTTTTCGATGTTAACAACTCTTATCATAACTTTAGCGGGCATGAATTTACGAATAGAATGGAAAAATCCGATTTTTACCACAAAGAGAATGGATTTTTATGCGTCCTGAGATCATTTTAACAGTTTTGCTCTGCTATTTCGGGTTGCTGGTAGCCATTTCATGGTTCACTTCGCGCAACGCGGGCGAAAATGCCTATTTCCTGGGCAACAAATCCTCTCCGTGGTATGCCGTGGCCCTGGGCATGATCGGTGATTCACTTTCGGGAGTAACATTTATCTCCGTTCCCGGCAATGTGGCCCATTCACACTTTTTTTATTTGCAACTTGTGCTGGGTTATTTTTTCGGTTATATGATTATTGCGCAAGTGCTGCTACCGTTATATTACAAAATGAATGTTACTTCCATTTATTCGTATCTCGGCAAACGGTTCGGGGAATTTTCTGAAAAAACAGGAGCTTTTTATTTTATTATCTCGCGTCTTGCCGGTGCCGGAGGGCGTTTATTTCTTTCGGCAGGCATCATCCATCTTTTTGTGATTGAACCTATGTTTGCAGAATGGAAAATGAATGTCCCCTTTTTCGTCACTGTTTCAGTCATTATCCTGCTGATGCTGGTATATACACTTAAAGGCGGAATAAAAACCCTGGTATGGACCGATGTATTACAGTCTTCGTTTCTCCTGCTGGGCGTTGTTCTTTCCATTGCCGCTTTGTGTTCGGGAATGGATATGGGCATTGGTGAAATGATTTCTTCGGTAAGTTCTGATCCGAAAAGTGAAGTGTTTTCGTGGGACTGGCAGCCCAAATCATTTTTTCCAAAACAATTTATCGGGGGAATGCTGATTGCCATTGCCATGACGGGACTTGACCAGAACATGATGCAGAAAAACCTCAGCTGTAAATCACTGGGAGATGCGCAGAAAAACATCCGGTGGTTTAGCGTGATACTGATTTTTGTAAATATTTTCTTTTTGTCGCTGGGGGTTTTGCTGTATCAATACGCGCAGTCAAAAGGAGTGGATTTACCCATGAAGGGGGAAAAAATAAATACAGATGCTGTTTTCCCTACCCTTGCGCTTAATGAATTCGGGCTGTTTGCCGCTATGGCATTTATTATCGGGTTAACGGCTTCTACTTTTTCATCTGCCGATTCGGTGCTTACCACACTTACTACTTCTTTCTATTTTGACATGCTGAAAGCCGATAAAAAGAACATCAGCGAAAAACAGAGAAAAAATTACAGAACTATTATTCATATTGTTTTTTCTTTCCTGCTTCTCCTCACCATTCTTCTTTTCCAGGCACTGAATGATGACGCCATGATCAACACCATTCTTAACATTGCCAATTATACCTATGGGCCTTTACTGGGATTGTTTGCGCTGGGAATATTCACCAAACGAAAAATCAACGACAATTGGGTTCCGTTTATTTGTATTCTTTCTCCTGTGATCTGTTATATTCTGAATATATTTTCCAAAGAATGGCTGGGCGGATACGAATTCGGATTTGAATTGCTGGGAATAAATGCAGCCATTGTTTTTGGCTTATTGTACGCCCTGGGTAAGCGTTCCGGTGAACCGGATAGCATGATGCATCATTGATGTTTTTGCCGGGGCATATCCCGCAAATTCTCCATCGGTTTCGATAGAACAGGAATAATGTTTGGGAAATATTTCCACTATATGTGCTTTATGATAACTGACTTTCGGATGATCGATCTTCATTTTTTTGCGAAGTTTCCGGGTGTTAAGAATATAATCCTTTACACTGATATCAGCCACTGCCACAACGGAAAAGCTTCCGTCATTCACTCTTGCATCGGGAGCAATACACATACCATCCCCAAAAAAACTTCCGTTGGCAATAACAAAAGACAACATGCGGTCTTCAATGATTTCATGATCGGTTTTACAAACTAACGGAGTTGGAGTATACGTTAACAAAGAACCTAAAATGGCTTTGATGAAAGTAAAACGGGTTCCGAGCGGTTTATTGCTGGCATTTACTTTTCTTACCACGTCAGCGCCAATTCCTGCATCAAACACATTGATGAAATACCGGGTGACCGGCTGCCCGTCTTCATCTGTCAGTTCAATCTTACCGATATCAATAAGAGTGGAATGATCTTTTTCAATAGCTTCCACCAACAGGGAAATATCGGGTGTAATACCAATGGTTTTTGAAAAATCGTTGGCGCTTCCATAGGGCAACATACCGAGCTGAGGAAGTTCCCGCACTTTTATGGAGGCCAGCATTATTCCATTGAGTACTTCATTCAATGTGCCGTCTCCGCCTACTGCAATGATATAATCATACCCTTCGAGTGTGGCTTTTTCTGCGAGAGAAATACTGTGACGGAAATATTCGCTTTCCCACACTTCAGTAAATTCCACCACGTTTTTCCGCTGAAATAATTCATAGTCTTCCCAGAACTTTTTTTTGTTCCTGATCGTGGACTTGACTATGAAAACCAGTTTCATGTGTATATATTACTTGTTTTTTAAAGGCCACATGCCTGCCTGTAGCAGACAGGGAATACGCCATATATTTATTTTCGGTTTGTCTGTTTTCAAGGTATATGGCTATTTCATGTAAGTTTTTTTTGTTTTATGCTTATTTAAAAGTATGAAAAATCCGGCTGCCCCGATAACGATCAGCGCAATGGAAATAATTTCCGCCTGGTTCAGGCTGATTCCTTCATAGGCTTCGTTCACTCTTATTTGTTCGATGAGTAAACGTTCGATACCATTTCCGAGGAGAAACAATGAAAACAATGCACCGGGAGCCATTATTTTTTTGCGCAAATACCAAAGTGCAGCAAAAATAAGCAGGCACATCAGTGTTTCGTAAAGCGGTGTGGGAAAAACAGGTTCGGCTAACACGTTACAGTATTTATCATACGGGCAATTAGCCAAAGGAATTCCTTCTTCATTCACGTTATTCGGATAATTATAACTCCACATCCAGTCGGGAAGAAAACTCATCCAACCGGGTTTGGGCGCTGTATTCACAATTCCCCAGTCACCATCACCCGAAACCTGGCAACCGATTCTTCCCACTCCATAAGCCATAATCAATGCGGGAGCTGCTGCATCAAACACATCGGGTATCGACATTTTTTTTCTCCACAGGTAAATGGCAATGGCAATGGTAGCGCATATCAAACCGCCATACATGGTCAATCCGCGAAAGGGATCAGCAAGAAATTCTCCAATGGGCTGGCCGAAATCTTCCATATAGGCAAACAGTTTTGCACCGATAATTCCCCATATTACGGCAAGAATAAGAATAGGCCCGGTATGTTCGTGGGCATGAAAATCCACTTCTTTTTCCACCGGTTTTTCGAGCTGTTGTTTTTTTACTTCGTAATATTTCCAGAAAGCCATTCCTGCTGCACCGATAATTCCTCCCAACCAATTTCCTTCACCGGAAAAAAGAAAACCGGGAAAATTATTGAAGACCTCTGAATTAAAAAAAGCATACACAAGTTTAAATCCAAGTAAAAATCCCAATAATCCGTTGGCAGCAAGTTCCACGGGAGTGGCCGGTTTTCCCATCACGATTTTTCTTTTGGATGGAACAAAAATCCCGAGACTTTCTTTTCTGCGCAACTCTCTGCCCAGCAGGTAAACACCCGTTACAAAAGCGATGGCTACAAAAAAACCAAAGCTGTTAACGGCTTTCAGGAAAGTAATTTCCACACCAAAGACATCGTAGAAAAAATGATATAACGAAGGGTACATTTAAGCTGTTTGTTTTTGAGAGATGATTTCTTTCACACTTATTTTCATTATTCCGTCACGGTCTGTTTCGTCCAGTTGCACCCATGCCAGCTGGTTTACCAGCGATGCATCGAACGGTGTTTTTACTTTCACATAATTTTCGGTAAAGCCAAACATAACGCCTTCTTCTTCCTCGGCTTCAAACAAAACCAACCGTGTTTTACCGGTTTGCGAATCATAAAAAGCACGTTTCTTTTTTTCAGAAAGAATATGCAGCATTTTACTGCGTTTATTCCTTATTTCCATTGGCACGGGGTCGCCCATACGGATAGCCGTGGTATTATCACGTTCGCTATAGGTGAATACATGCAGATAAGAAACATCCAGGCTATTGATAAAATTACAGGTCTCCAGGAAGTCTTCTTCCGTTTCACCGGGAAAACCAACGATCACATCCACACCGATGCAACAATCGGGCATCAGTAATTTTATTTTGGATACACGTTCAGCATACAAATTTCTTTCATAACGCCTGCGCATGGCTTTCAGAATTTTATCAGAACCCGATTGCAGGGGAATATGAAAATGCGGGGCAAATCGTTTTGACAGGGCAACAAATTCAATGATCTCATCCGAAAGCAGATTGGGTTCAATGGAAGAAATGCGGTAACGGTCTATCCCCTGCACTTCATCCAGTTGCTGAACAAGCCCGTAGAAATTTTCATCTGTTCCCGAACCAAAATCACCGATATTCACTCCTGTAAGTACCACTTCCTTTACTTCCGTTGCCGCTACTTCTTTGGCCACATTTACTGTTTCGGCAATAGAATTGCTTCTGCTGAAACCCCTTGCCAGTGGTATGGTGCAAAACGAGCAAAAGTAATCACATCCATCCTGCACTTTCAAAAACGAACGCGTACGGTCGCCATACGAATAAGAAGGAACGAAGTGTTTCGTTTGTTTTATTTCTGCATTCTCAATTTTTGCTGTTGTATTTTTTCCGGCCGGATTGAGATGTTCGAGCACATTAAATTTTTCATTGGCTCCCAACACCACATCCACACCCTCAATAGAAGCAATCTCTTCCGGTTTCAGCTGGGCATAACAACCTATAACGGCTATAAACGCTTCGGGATTTACATTCAGCGCTTTTCTCACCAGCTGCCGGCATTTTTTATCCGCATTATCGGTTACCGAACACGTGTTGATGATATAAATATCGGGGCGGTCATAAAAATCCACTTTTGCATAACCCGCCCCCTCCAGCATACGTGCGATAGTGGAAGTCTCGGAAAAATTAAGCTTGCAACCGAGGGTGTAAAAACTTACTTTTTTATACTGGTTCATACGGGGATGCGAAGGTAGGAAAAAATACGGTTATAGGTTTTAAGTTCTATGTTTTAGGCTCTAAGATAAAACGTTAGAAAATGACTTTTTTAGCTCAATCCTTGGCATTTTAACATAGAACTTACAACCTAAAACATAAAACTTCCCTCCCTGTTGAAATTCTTGTTGAAAAGGCTTTTACCAGGGCATTCCGGTGAGTGCGGGACTTTGGTAATATTACTCTATGAAAAATGTAAAATTTCTGCTTGTTGTTCTTGTTAGCCTCGTAATAATGGCCTGCGGAGGCCGGAAAAAAGGCGATCTCAACGGGAAAAAAGTATTCCGATACAATGAATCGGCCGGCATTTCCTTTCTCGACCCTGCCTATTCAACCGCTTTCGAAGATTGCTGGGCCATGAATCAGTTGTTTAACGGTTTAGTACAACTGGATAATGAATTGCGGGTGATTCCCTGCATTGCATCCAGTTGGGAAATTTCTGACGATAAAACTGAATATACCTTTCACCTGCGCAACGATGTTTTTTTTCACGATCATCAGCAATTTGAAGCAGGAAAAGGAAGAAAAGTAGTGGCGCAGGATTTTGTAAACAGCTTTTTTCGCATCACCGATCCCGAAACGGCTTCACCGGGTATTTATGTTTTTAAAAATATTGACAAAAGCGAACGTTCCAACAACATGGGTTTTGTAGCTGTAAATGATTCCACGCTTAAGATTTATTTAACGCAACCCCAACATTCTTTTTTAGAACAGCTCACACTTCCTGTTTGTTCGGTAGTGCCTTTGGAGATAGTGGATTATTACGGAAAAGATTTTACAAGAAATCCTGTAGGAACAGGCCCTTTTCAGTTTAAAACCTGGCACGATAAGGTGAAACTGGTGATGGTGAAAAATGAAAATTATTTCGAGCGCGATGAACAGGGGAACCGTCTTCCCTATATAGATGCTGTTTCTGTTTCCTTTATCCGCGAAAAAGATGTGGAATACAAACAATTTCTGAAAGGGCAATTTGAATTTATCTCAGGGCTGCATCCGAGTTACCAGGAAAACCTGCTCACTTCCAATGGCGAATTGCGCGAAAGTTTCAAAGACAAAATGTACCTGCAACGCCATCCCTGGCTAAAAACCGATTACATTGGAATTTTGGTGGATCCCAATAAAAAAATCGTAAAAGAAAGCCCGTTACGAAACAAACTAATCCGGCAGGCCATCAATTACGCCATTGACCGGAAAGCAATGGTCAACCAGTTACGTAATGGCATTGGTATGCCCGCTGAATTCGGGTTTTGCCCCGTGGGACTAAATTCGTTTAAATATTCGAGAGTGGATGGATTTACCTACGATATGGACAAAGCCCGCGCCCTGTTGTTTGAAGCCGAGATCGACCTGAAAAATGCACCGGAAGTAGTGTTGATCACCACCAACGAATACAAACACATTGCCGAATATATTCAATCGCAATTAACCGAACTCGGACTAAAAATAAAAATGGAAGTAGTGATGAAAAATGTGCAGACACAAATGATCGCTTCATCGCAAACCAACCTTTTCCGCAAATCGTGGACAGCGGATTATCCTGATGCCATCAATTTCCTGCAATTGTTTTACAGCGGCAATAAAAATCCGAAAGGCCCCAATTACACGCAATTTTACAATATCTATTACGACCAATACTTTGAAGCTGCGCTGAAGGAAACCGATGAGCTTAAACGATTTGAACTCTATCGCCAGATGGAAGAAATTCTTCTGGAAGAAGCACCTGTAATACCTTTGTTTTACGATGAAGTGATCCACTTTGTGCAAAACAACGTGGAAGGCCTTGAGCTGAATGCCATGAATATGCTTAACCTGAAGCGGGTGAGGATAAAATAATCACGATTTCCACTACGTTTGATAATTTTCAACAAAATGCAACGAATGGTGCCCGTCTTAGTTATACATTTGTGATTATGCAGGGAAACACCACAGGAAAACTATTTCAGCTCACCAGCTTTGGCGAATCGCACGGAGAGGCCATTGGCGGCATAATTGACGGATGTCCGGCCGGGATGAAAGTGGATACAGATTTTATTCAGCAGGAAATGAACCGCAGGAAACCGGGGCAATCGCATATTGTTACCCAGCGGAAAGAAAGTGACAGGGTGAAAATTTTATCAGGTGTTTATAAAGGAAAAACCACGGGAACACCTGTCGGGTTTATCATTCTCAACGAAAACCAGAAAGGAAAAGATTATTCGCACCTGGAAACTGCATGGCGCCCCTCGCATGCTGATTTTACCTACGACACCAAATATGGTTTCCGCGATCACGAAGGAGGTGGCCGCGCTTCTGCACGCGAAACAGCCGTTCGTGTGGCAGCAGGCGCCTTTGCCAAAATGCTGCTGAAAAAACCAGGTATAACGGTGAACGCCTTTGTGAAATCGGTGGGAGATATTATTTTGGAAAAAAATTATTCACAACTCGATCTTTCGAAAACAGAAAAGAATATTGTGCGTTGTCCTGATGAGAAAACGGCCAAACGAATGATTGAGCTGATTGAAAAAACAAGAAAAAAAGGAGATACCATTGGCGGAGTGATTACCTGCGTGATCAAAAACTGTCCGGCCGGATTAGGCGAACCGGTTTTTGATAAATTGCATGCCGATTTGGCCAAAGCGATGATGAACATCAATGCTGTAAAAGGATTTGAATACGGGTCGGGGTTTGCCGGAACAAAAATGAATGGTTCGGAACACAATGATGTTTTTGAAATGAAAAAAGGAAGAGTACATACTTCCACCAACTTTTCAGGAGGAATACAGGGCGGAATTTCCAACGGAGAGGATATTTATTTTAATGTGGCTTTTAAACCCGTTTCCACTATTTTGCAAAAACAGGAAACCATTGACAAAAAAGGAAAAAAAATACTGCTCGAAGGAAAAGGAAGGCACGATCCCTGTGTATTGCCCCGCGCTGTTCCCGTGGTGGAAGCCATGAGCGCCCTGGTTATTGCTGATCATTATTTACGAAACCTAACTACAAAATTCTGATGTTTAAAAAAGGCCCCTTTGCACTGATCTATTCATTCAACGCCATTTTGCTCATTGCATCACTGGCCAATAACGATCTTGCTGATCCTGCCGTAACGTTAACCTTCCGCTATCTTATACTGGGTTTACTAACGTACATGACCTTTGTGAAGAAGAGCCTTACACTCTGGATCATGTTCGGCATGCTGGCCGGAATTGAAGTGGGTGTGGATTTTCCTGAATTCGCTCCCGAACTCGACCGGCTGAGTAAAATTTTTCTTAATCTCATAAAAACTATTATTGCCCCGCTGTTATTCGGAACACTCGTGGTGGGAATTGCCGGCCACTCCAATTTAAAACAGGTGGGGAGAATGGGATTGAAAGCTATTATTTATTTTGAGATTGTCACCACACTGGCTTTGTTCATCGGACTGGCCGCCATCAATATTTCACAGGCTGGAAAAGGTGTAGATACTTCAGAACTTAAAGTAGACGAAAAAACCCAGGAAAAAGCCAACAAACTTTTGGAAGCGAATAAAACCGATCACGATGTGATCGTTGATATTTTTCCGCAAAATATTGCCAAATCCATTGCTGATAACCAGGTGTTACAGATCGTAGTGTTCAGTATTTTGTTTGCCATCGCTCTTTCGATGGTAAAAGGGAAACACAAGGAAACGATGCTCGATTTTTCAGAAAGTTTAACGCAGGTGATGTTCAAATTCACTCACATTGTAATGTATTTTGCACCGTTTGCTGTTTTTGGAGCCTTAGCCGCCACCATTGGCAAATCAGGAATTGAAATACTGAATCAATTGATGATGCTGGTGGTGACACTTTACATCGCATTAATCGTTTTCATTGTGGCTATTCTCATTCCCATTATGCTGCTGTTTAAAATTCCCATTCGTAAATTTTTCAAAGCCGTTTCTGAGCCTGTTTCCATTGCCTTTGCCACTTCCACCAGCGAAGCAGCGTTGCCAAAAGCCATGGAAAACATGCAAAAATTTGGAGTTCCCCAGCAAATTGTAGCTTTTGTGCTTCCCACCGGTTATAGTTTTAACCTGGACGGAACAACGCTGTATTTGTCACTGGCCTCAGTGTTCGTGGCGCAAATGTGCGGAGTAGAGCTGAGTATTGGTGAACAAATCAGCATGTGCCTTGTACTGATGTTAACCAGCAAAGGAGTGGCAGGTGTAAGAGGAGCTTCGTTCATTATTTTAATAAGCACTGTACAATCACTGGGGCTCGACCCCAACAAGGCATTTGTGATTTTAGCCATTGACGCACTGATGGACATGGCCCGAACATCGGTGAACGTGATAGGAAACTGCCTGGCAACGGCTGTAATAGCAAGATCGGAGAAAGAGTTGCATGTGAGCAACGTTGAGAATTACGAATGACGAATTGCGAATTGAGAGTGATGAATTTAGAATGATGAAAACTGATAAAAGACTGAATGATGAAAGATTTTAGATATGAAATATCCGGTATTTTCTCCGTGGTTCCGGTATTCACACGAACTTCGATTTTTAAACCAATAACAAACAAATCCTCCAAAATATGTTTTTCAAGAAAAAAAATCCTGACCAACCCAAAGTAAAAAAACCATTATGGAAACGCATCCTTAAATGGACCGGCATCAGTTTCCTGTTGTTGTTTATTACCATTTTACTTCTGCCTTTTATATTTGAGAAGCAGATTTTTGAAATGGTGAAAAGTGAAATCAACAAAAACCTTCACGGAAAATTTGAATGTGAAGATTATGAACTTACTCTCATTTCCACTTTTCCCAATTTTACCCTTGAGCTGAAAAACATAAAATTATCGGGCGAGAAAGAATTTGAGGGAGTGGACCTGGTCAATGCAGAAGACATGATTTTTACCATCGACCTGTACAGCGTTTTGTGGGGAGATAATATTGACATCCGTGAAGTGGGTATTAAAAAACCCAATATCAATGTGATTGTACTGGAAAACGGAAAAGCCAATTACGACATAGTAAAATCCGACAGTACCAAAATTGCTGAAGGAACAGATACATCAGAGACAAAGTTTGCATTGAAGGTGCGTGAATACTACATTGAGAACGGAAATATTACCTATGACGACCGCAGTTCGAAAATGTATGCACGGCTTGTAAATCTGAATCACAAAGGAGAAGGAGATTTTACACAGGATCTTTTTGAATTTAAAACCACTACTACAGCAGATACGATCGATTTTATTTATGATGATATAGCTTACGTGAAGCACACCAAAGCCGATATTCAAATAAACCTCGACATGGATATGCCGAAAATGAAGTTTACATTTAAAGATAATGTTGCCAAACTCAATAATCTTGATGTAGCTTTCAACGGTTATCTTACTTTGGCAGAAGAAATGGAAATGGATCTTTCATTTGATTCCAAAAAAACCGATTTCGGAAGTTTGTATTCTATGATTCCCGCAGCCTATACCGAAGGATATGAAAACATAAAGTTCGGAGGAAATGCTGCATTCAACGGAAAAATAAAAGGTGTTTACAGCGAAAAATCCATGCCCGCGATGGATATCAACTTAAGTGTGGACAACGGTAGTTTTCAATATCCCGGTATGCCCAAATCAGCAACGGGGATTTATCTCAAAGCCAACGTCAACTCCAAGGGTGATGTAACGATGAATGATATGGTAGTGGACGTGGCCAAAATGCAGATGAATTTCGGAGGAAATACCATTGCAGGTTACCTGAAACTGGTAACACTGATGACTGATCCGGGCATCACAGCCGGAATACAGGGAAATTTTGATCTTTCCACCATCAAAGATGTTGTTCCTTTAAGCGAAGGCGAGAGTTATACAGGTAAAATTAATGCTGACGTGAAAATCAACGGGCATATGTCGTCCATCGACAACGGAAATTATGAAGCTTTTGAAGCTACCGGGCAAATGCTGGCTACAGATGTAAGTTATTCCAGTAAAGACATGCCTTATCCCACCATAATAAAATCTGCAGGGTTGAATTTTTCTCCACAGGAGCTGGCGCTGAATGATTTTAAAGCTACAGTAGATAAATCGGAGATCAGTGCCAATGGAAAAATGAACAATTATCTTGCTTATTTCCTGAAAGGAGATAAACTGAATGGCGAATTCAATGTTTCCTCTCCCGAAATTGATATGGCGGATTTTATAGGTGAATCTAACGGTGAAGGAACTGAAGCAACAACAAATACAGCAACAGCAGGGGCAAATACAGCAACAGGGAGTGCAGAATCGTATGTATTTGTTGTTCCAAAAAATGTAAATTTTACACTCGGAACCCAGATCGGAAAACTGAAATATCCTAATGATCCCGGCAAACCAGAAATTGTGCTTGACAACGTAAACGGAACAGTGAAAATGAGTGAAAGTGTGATGACGCTTGAAAATTTATCATTCAATACACTGGATGGCAGTATAAAAATGAATGGTTCTTATGCCACTCCCAATGAGAAAGCGCCCGATGTGGACATGAATTTCATGATGAATAATATCGACATTCAAAAAGCAGCAAATACCTTTAACACCATTGATAAAATAGCTCCCATAGCTTCCAAATGCACGGGAAAATTCAGTACCGATATGAAGTTCGTGGCTAAGCTGAATGAAAAAATGGAACCTGAACTCAACACACTAACGGGTGGCGGGAACATGCAGACAAAAAGTATCTACATAGAAGGATTTGAACCCTTGAACAAACTGGCCGAAAAATTAAAGATCAGCCGTCTTTCGAAGCAAACCATCAATGATGTAAACGTTTCGTATACTTTCAAAGACGGAAGAGTGTGGGTGGATGACTACGATGTAAAAATATCCGGTTTTAAAACCACTATTGGCGGAAGCACCGGTTTCGACCAGACCATCGATTACAAAATGGATATGGCCGTTCCCCGCAGCGAATTTGGCAGCGCAGCCAACAATGTGCTTAATGACCTCGTATCTAAAGCCAGTCAGAAAACAGGGCAGAATATTGAATTGAGTGAAACCGTAAACATTCGTGCAAAAATTGGCGGAACGGTTACCGACCCTAAAATTGAAACCGACCTGAAAGATCATATGAAAGATACACAGGAAGAAATCAAGGATGTGATAAAAGATAAAGTAGAAGAAAAAGTAGAAGAAGTAAAAGATAACATAAAAGACAAGGCCAACGAAGAAGCGCAAAAAATTCTGAAGGAAGCAGAAGAAAAAGCAGCGCAACTGAGAGCCGAAGGGAAAAAAGCAGCCGATAAAGTGAGATCTGAAGGAAAAGCATCGGGAGATAAACTGATTGCTGAAGCAGGAAATAATCCGTTGAAAAAAACCGGGGCACAAAAAGCAGCCGACAAACTAAACAAGGAAGCCGAGGAAAAAGCGCAGAAAATAGAGAAGGAAGCTGACGAAAAAGCCAATAAGGTAATGGCTGAGGCACAGGAGAAAGCAGACAAACTGAAATAGGTATAATTATTGCAAAGGAAGACAGAGATGGCTTACAAAAAACTGATAGGGATGGCTGTGTTGTCGGGAATGATGGCAGGAGCCATGGCGCAGGAAGAGGAAGATTGCGGTAAAACGGATAATAAAAAAATCCTGAAACTGCTGGAACAATCGCGCGATTCCAAATACCAGTACCGCGAACGATACCAGTTTGTAAAAGATGCTTTGGCCATTGATGAGAACTGTGCTCCCTGTTTGTTGCGCATCGGAAAAATGGCTTTCGACAAATCGCAAAGCGAAGGAACCACCACGCAATATGCCGAAGATTACTTTAAACGATTAATTGAAGCCTGTCCGAAATACAATGCACTTCCCTATTATGCGATGGGAATAATTTATTACGGGCGCGAAGATTATGAAAATGCTATTCCTTATTTCAAACAGTTTGTGGAATTTAAAATTACTGATGACGGGCAGCAGGCACCCGATCACGACCAGAAAAAAATGGATGTAAAAAACATTCTGCCTGAACTGGAATTTTATTCGCAGTATTACAAAAACACGGTTCCTTTTAATCCGCAACCCCTGGAAAACGTAAACACAGAATGGGGAGAAATATTACCCATGCTTTCGCCAGATAATGAAATTTTATTTTTTACAAGGGAGATCAACAAAAAAGCATTGGGTGATATTACCAGCAGATGGGTACAGGAATTTACCATGAGCTATCGTAAAGATATGAACTCACCTTTTGACGCAGGTAAAGCTTTGCCACCACCATTTAATATCGGGGATAGTTATGGTGGTGCTACCATGTCGGTAGACAACAAGGAACTGATTATTTGTGCCTGCAAAAAAAATAATGAAAAATTCAAAGATTACTCTAACTGTGATTTGTATAGTTCCAAATATGAAAAATTCATGAATATGAATTCAGGAAAATACGAATACAAATGGTCTGACCTGGTTCCTTTGGGGCCTGCTGTCAATTCGGTTGACGGATGGGAAGCTCAACCTTCTCTTTCTGCTGACGGAAAAACTTTGTATTTCGCTAAAATTTCAAACCAAACCAGTTTAGCAACTGATGATCAAAAATCGGATATTTATTATTCCACCCGAGACGCTAACGGAAACTGGACTAATGCAAAACTGGTTCCCACAATTAATACCAGGGATGGAGATGAAAAATCTCCTTTCATGCACAGTGACAGTAAAACACTTTATTTTTCTGCAGAAATCGGTGATGATTATTGGGGGACAGGAGAAATGGATATATTTTATACCAGGCAAAAAGATGATGGCACCTGGACAGAACCAAAAAACATTGGATATCCGATCAATTCTGAAGGAAATGATTATGGATTTACTGTAAGCACAGATGGACATCAGGCTTATTATTTTTCAAATAAACTTAGCGGAGCACGTGGATACGATATTTTCAGGTTTGAATTACCTTATGAGGCACGCCCCGAAAAAGTGGTATTGGTAAAAGGAAGTGTAACCGATGAAAGCGGAGCACCGGTTGAAAATGCTACTGTACAGGTAAAATACAACGGAAGTGAAGTGGTAGAAGAAATAAAAGTAGACCCCGAAGATGGAAAATATGCCGTAGTGCTGAATGTGGAAAAAGGACAGGATGCTGTAATCACTGTAAAAAAACCGGATCACACGGTAGATACAAAAATAATTGCCGCCAATACAACGGAACCCATAATAAAAAACGTAGACCTGAAAACCGAAGAAGTACAGGTAGGAAAACCTTACACCATCAACGACATTTTATTTGCCACCGACTCGTATGAACTTACTGATAAGTCAAAATTTGTAATTGACCAGTTTGTTCTTTTTCTCAAGGAAAATGAATCATACAGCGTATCCATCAACGGACACACCGATGATGTGGGCGATAATGCCAAAAACAAACTGCTGTCAGAAAATCGTGCCAATGCCGTGAAAGAATATATTGTAAGCAAAGGGATCGCTGCATCACGTATGAAATCGGAAGGTTTTGGAGAAGAAAAACCCAAAGTTCCCAATAGCAATGATTATAACCGCTCCCTGAACAGAAGGACGGAGTTTGTGATTACAGGAAAATAGAAGATTTAAAAAATTGAGGTTTTAGATTTAGAAAAGTGAAATGCAAATTGTCTTTCTGTTTGTGTAATGTTTTGTTATGTAAAACAAATTTTCATATTCAATAACCGTTTAAAACAACGTTTTGCCCCTATGGGGCAAGAGAAAAGTATAAAGAGACATACTTAAAAATATTTGGCACCTCTGGTACCCGTAAATAAACCAACAATACATCTTTCCGGTGCCAGCGGCACCTAACGTTTTTAATCAAACAACATAAAACAGAATATTGCCCCAGAGAGGCAAGAGAAAAGACATACTTAAAAATATTTGGCGCCTCTGGTGCCTGTAAATAAACCAACAATACATCTTTACGGTGCCAGCGGCACCAAACGTTTTTAATCAAATAACATAAAACAGAATATTGCCCCAGAGGGGCAAGAGAAAAGTATAAAGAGACATACTTAAAAATATTTGGCACCTCTGGTGCCCGTAAATAAACCAACAATACATCTTTCCGGTGCCAGCGACACCAAACGTTTTTAATCAAACAACATAAAACAGAATATTGCTCCAGAGGGGCAAAACGTATTTATTAAACCTCATTTCCCAATCAACAACCCGCTTCCACTCGATCCCAGCAAAACACCAAACTGAGAGTTGGGTTCTATGGAAATAATTTTGGAATTGATCTCGTTTT
>JBMORL010000019.1:0-11354 GCA_049322335.1 Bacteroidota bacterium | reverse complement strand
CCAGAGGGGCAAAACGTATTTATTAAACCTCATTTCCCAATCAACAACCCGCTTCCACTCGATCCCAGCAAAACACCAAACTGAGAGTTGGGTTCTATGGAAATAATTTTGGAATTGATCTCGTTTTTCACTTTCTCCCATTCTATTCCCATGTCGGTGAATTTTGCCCGGTAAACTCCTGCTTCTCCTGTCATTTCTCCGGGCCCGCCACAATAAAATGTGTAAACAAATCCTGTTGCCCCCAGAATATTTCCACTGGCATCAAACCCCACTGCGCTCAATTGAACGCGTTTGTCATTTATTTTAAGCGTATGCCATTGTTTTGATTTGCTTTCATAATATTTCAGCTTATCGGGATAATCAGTGATAATAATATCTCCTTCGGGAGAAACAGCGGTGGTGTTATACTTCAAAACAGTATATTCATTCAGGTAATTGGTTTCTCTTTTAAAAGTGGTGTCGCCAGCTTTAAAAACCGTTCGTTGGGTAAACATATATACTCCGCCTTTTTTATCCGTTTTTATAAATGGCTCGAAGGTGGGCTGATCAAAAATACCGTACGGAAAACTGATTTTACCCGTTTTTTCGTCCAGAACAGCCAATGCATAATAATTACTGTATTCATATAAGAAGGAAATATCCTGCAAGGTACCAAGTACGCATAATTCACCTTTTTCGTTGCGCGCGGCCTGCAATGGTTTATAACGATAATAAGCCGTGTCGAGAATATTACCATACTCGTTCACTTCCATGGTTCCTCCCGAAAAAAGCTGACTAAGCGTATCAGAAGACATTAATGTTTTCAGATTACCCAAGCGGTCGAGCATAAACAGGGTGCCACCTGAGCAGAAGTACAGGTTATCGTTTTTGTCGGCAGAAAGGTAACCTGTTTTCACGTTACGCATTTTATCTTCTCCTTTGTTTTTAAACTGCTCATAAAAATCAAATACGCATGTCCACCTGCCGTTATGCCATTGCCAGATATCGGATGAACCTTCTTTAACCATAATTCTTCCGTCACCCAGTGTAAGCGATTGCGAAACATCGGAGGCCAATAAACCTTCCTCTCCTAATTTTTGTATATTTTCATTTATATCCAAACGGTAGGCCCCGCTTTTGGCGAGAAGAAACTGTTCATTGTTGCCATATATAATTTCCCCTCCGTAAATGGAATATACATCAGGCGGAAAGTTTTTCCGAATGGTATCGGCACCATTTTCTTTTTCCGAAAGCAGGTATTCCATATTCACGTTGTAGTACTGGTCATAAGGATCATGATATCCCTCATTGTTATAATATTCTTCGAGGTAAGAAGCGCCCGAAGTTATTATCTTTCCGGCTCTCTGCATTCCCAGTGTATCGCTTTGGTATTTGCTTTGTTTTACTCTTTCCAGGTCGTAGAAAAACGGCATTTCTCCCATTTCATTCATTTCGGTAGAGCTGTAAGGCATCCATTGTTTGGCAATTACATCATAATAAAACATCTGGAGAATTTCATCGATGTAGTAATAATCATAGCCTGTTTCGTTATATTGATTGGCCAGCATAAAGATCGTGTCGTTCATTTCGGTGAGCAGATAAGCATGAACGGGCCCTGTTCCGTTTAGCCGGGGCTCCCAGGTTTTTCCTTTATCAGAAGAAAAATAAACCCCTCCGCTGGAACCGGTGCCGAGCCAGTAATTTCCGTCTTTATCCGCATAAAATGATGTGGCATCGCAACCAAAAGGCCCGCTGGCAGAAGAAACTTTTATTTCCGCAGCCGGTTTTTTCTTTGCCAGCCTTGCGATAAACGAATTAGCCCATAGCTGATCTCCGTTAGTTACTTTTTTTCCCAATGAATCAAAATAGTCAGCAACCTGTCCGGAATTGGTGGCACGAAACAATCCCACTTCGCTGTTGAAGGATGACACCTGGTCGTATACAGGCGGAACAATTATTCTTGCACTGGAATCAATAATGCCGTTTTTTCCTCCTGTAAAGTCTATCACATCTCCATATTCATTGCGGATAGCTTCACCACCGTTTTTTATTTTCATATAACGGTCGCCAAAAGCATCTTCTATCCACGACACGGAAGGTTCAAGAATAATTTCTCTTTTTTCCTTGTCGTAAAAGCCGATCATATCACCTTCCATAATCTTAGTGATATTTCGTCCGAAACCATACGCGATAAGCTCAAGTCCGTCATAAACACAGGGCAATAAAATGGTACCGTTTCCATCCGACATACCATAACGCTCGTTTTGTGTGAGCATAATGTATTCGGAATAATAATCCTTATACAGGTAATCGTATTCCACGGGAATGATCATTCCTTTGGAAAGTGAAAAAATTCCATTCTGGTATCCGCGAGTTACCTTGAACAGATCGCCACCCAATGCTGAAATGGCATCGTATTCTACAGGAATAAGCAATCCTTCGGCAGAAATCAGTCCGCATACATTATCTTTATACACTACAAAACGCCCGTTGCCCTGGAAAAACAGCTGATCGTAATCGCAACGCGCTATATAATTGCCATCCATGTTGATCAATCCCCAGCGGCCGAGTTTTTTGGCGGAGATAAGGTCGGAACCATAGTTAAAAAGCAAGGTGTCAAAAAATTCCCGCGTAATTTTTTCCCCGCGAAGGTTATAGAGAGAATATTTTACATCTTTCAATATTTCGTAATCGCTCTCAAAACCAAAAAACTCATCGGTAGCCATTTCTTTCACTTTTTGCAACTTTCCTCCCTCACCGGTAATAAAAACCGACTGAACAGGTTTTTCTTCCTTCAATGATGTATCGGGTTTATTTTCGTAGTCGTAATAATTATAATAGTAATAATTCATGTAACCAAAAGCAGAAGTGCTGGCCAGGGTGATAAAATTGAATTTTGAGGGGAGCAATTCTTTTCCCTTCTGATCATATAAGCCCTCCATTTCATTTATTCCCACCTTAAAATAATTGAAAGTTGAATCACCGTATTTTGCAGACAGCGGAGCCACCGATGTATATTTTACCGGCACAATAATTTTTCGCAGCGAATCAGCCATTCCTGATTTTTCTCCTTTTTGCAGATAATAAAATTTTTCTTTCGGAACAGTATAAAGCGAATACCCGTAATCTGTATTGAACTGCATCATGCCCACCGAATCCACTCCTTTAAAAACTTTTTTTCCTGATGCATCAATGTATGACCGTTTTCCACCCGCCACATTTTCATGATGCTGGTAGTGGCTGTATTGATAAGTGGTTCCCGGCTCATTGGCATAATAGGTGTAATAATATTCACCCTGAGAACCGGTATAAATTTCTGTATTCTCCTTTCCGCCTTTCACTACCCTGAACACATCACCTGTCACTGAAATGTAATCATATTTTTCGGGTATAACGGTGTTTCCCTTGCTGTCAAACAACCCGAACTTTCCGCCCACAATCAGCGAGTCCTTAAAATCAAAATACACTTCTTCGGGAGGATTCATATACACATCATATTCATAGGAAGGCATTTTAACCCTTTCGTTTTTGGTTTTTATCACACCTTCTTTGTTTACAATAATGTATTTTTCGTTTACGGGAATAACCGAGTTGTATTCTACGGGAACAATCACCTTATTTCCCCACTTTACCACACCAAATTTTGAATTCCTGCGGACAATGTAAAAATCACTGGAAGTAAACAGGCCGGGATATACTACTTCATCGTAAACCGGGTCTACCACCACTGATCCGTCTGCCAGGGCTATGCCGGTTTTTCCTTTTTTATAAATAAAAAATTCTCCGGGAGCGAAATTGCGTTTTATACTGTCATGCAAATCGCCTGAAATTTTTCCTTCATCCTTGTTTATCATGCCCCATTTTCCATTCTTTTTATAAAGCGAAGGATAGGTATTGTCGATATACTGAAATGAAAAGCCGTAGTTTCCCAGGGTGAATTCCCCGCTGATAGCATAATAATAAAAACCGGGAGAAGCATAGGGATATTCGTCACTAACGGTAAGATAGGCAAAATCCTCCGCGCCTTCTGCAATGGGTTTAAATGAATAATTGAAAATATCCAGTTTGGCTCCCTGAACCGTTTTATACCTTATTTTCCTTACCGTACCCGAAATGGTATATTCGTCCTTATAATAAGCGGTCGAGTCGTTATACATCCTTTCACTGATCGCTCCTTCCCTAACGCCAATAAACAGTGTCCGTACAAGAGAATCGGCAGGTTTCGAATAGTAGTCGTATACCAGTATATCTTTATAATCAGGCTGTATTTTCACTTCCCCCTTATCGTTTTTCACTCCGGCTTTCCCGTTCTCGCGAAAAATCTCGTAAGCCGGCTGTGCTGCCAAAGTGAAGGGAAGGAAAAACCACCCCAAAACCATCCATTTCTTCATACTTAATATTTATTCAAACATACGCAAAACAAGGGGAAAAATCGTGCCGTAAAGCCGCTGCTGTGGCCGAAAATTATCATTTTTTAACTTCCGCTTATTATTCGCGTATTTTTTTTAATTTGCTGCCTGTAAACGACATTTTTATGAGCAAAGCCGAAGACAAAGATTTTAAAAAATACAAGCATAAATCGCTTTATGCCTACTCTTCCACCGAGTGGATGAACAACTCTACCAAAAAATACCGGAGAGTATTCAATAGTATTGAAACCACATACCTCTATGCAGAATTTTCTTTCTTCAACAAGCTGTTTGACGAAGAAAACTGGAATGCGAAAATTAAACTGGTATGTACCAAAAAAGAAAACAACCAGGAATCGCAGGTGTGTGAAGTGATGGTAGACAAGGAGGTAAAAATGGATGAGAACGTTGCTGTGGTGCGCGAAGGCTGGGGACAAACCACTCCCGGTTCGTTCTGGAAAAAAGGCGAATACCAGTGGAAAGCATTTATTGATGATGTATTGGTAGCTTCTTCCAAATTTTATATCGAAGAAGAAGAAGCCGTAACAGAAAACAGCAATCCTTTTTTCTCCATCGATTCCATTAAATTGTTTGAAGCCGACAATATCGAGCCACGCCAGGCTGATAAAAAATATTGTACGGTTTTTAACGGAAAAGAAACCCGTTATATCTGGACAGAGTTGATCATCACCAACCTGCTGAAACACGACTGGTATGGCGAAATATTTTTTAATTTCTATAACGATGCCGACCTGCTGAAAGGTTCTACTTCGGAACTGGTGTACATTACCGGTGAAAAAAGAATGATTTCCAGCGGATGGGGAGGTTCCAACAAAGGAACCTGGTTTAATGATGCATATCGGGTGGATATCGTTTTTATGGATCAGCTTATTGCAGCAGTTCCCTTTGCAGTAGGTGATGTTTTTGAGGAAGGAATTCCCGAACAGAAAAATATGGGTGTTGGTGCATTCATTAAACACAATGCTGTATCAGAAGAAGCACAGAAACAATCGCTGGATGAATTGCTGGCGAAAATGGATGAGCTGGTGGGAATGGATAATATCAAACAAAAGATCCGCGATTATGTAAAGTACCTGAACTTTTTAAAACTCAGAAAAGAAAAAGGAATCAACGAATCATCACAGATCTCGCTGCATGCGGTTCTTACAGGAAATCCCGGAACAGGAAAAACCACCATAGCCAAACAACTCGGAAAAATTTATAAGGAAATGGGATTGCTCACCAAAGGACACGTGCATGAAGTGGATCGTGCCGACCTGGTAGGAGAATATATTGGCCAAACTGCTCCCAAAGTGAAAAAGGAGATTGAAAATGCACGGGGAGGAATTTTATTTATTGATGAAGCCTATGCTCTTTCCCGTTCGGGTGAAGACTCAAAAGATTTTGGGAAAGAAGTAATTGAAATTGTAATAAAAGAAATGTCTGACGGAAAAGGCGACCTCGCTGTGGTAGTAGCCGGATATCCGCAGGAAATGAAAACTTTCCTGGAATCCAATCCCGGGCTGAAATCACGTTTCAATCATTATTTCCATTTTGATGATTATATGCCCGAAGAACTATTGCAAATTGCCGACCTCGGGTTCAAAAACCGCGCACTTACCATTACTCCCGATGCCCGCGAATACCTGTTCACACGTTTTACACAAGCCTACCGCGACCGCGACCGTACTTTCGGAAATGCGCGGTTCGTTATGTCGGTAGTAGATGAAGGAAAAATGAATATGGGATTACGGCTGATGCAACTTCCCAATGTAAACGATCTTACCGAAGCAGAACTTTCCACCGTTACCAAAGAAGATATCGGGAAAATTTTCAGCGTGGGATTAACCAAACAACTCGATCTGCAGGTAGACGACAAATTGCTGAAGGAAGCGCTGGCCGAATTGAATGCACTGGTAGGATTACAAAATGTGAAAGAAGAGATCAACGAACTGGTGAAACTGGTAAAATATTATAAAGAAATCGGAAAAGATGTACTGAATAAGTTTGTTTTGCACTCTGTATTTGTAGGAAATCCCGGAACAGGAAAAACTACCGTGGCGCGGATATTCGCAAAGATTTTTCGTGCATTGGGAATCCTGGAAAAAGGACATTTGATAGAATGCGACCGCGAAGGACTGGTAGCTGGTTTTTCGGGACAGACTGCTATCAAAACAGCTGATGCAGTAGAAAAAGCGCTGGGCGGAGTTTTATTTGTGGATGAAGCGTATTCACTGTGTACCGGCAACAACGACCAGTTTGGCATGGAAGCTATCAATACCCTGCTGAAACGTATGGAAGACAACCGCGATGATTTTGTAGTGATCGCTGCCGGATATACGGATAACATGCACGAGTTTTTAATGACCAATCCCGGGTTGCGTTCGAGATTTGAAAGAACGTTTGTATTCAACGATTATTCTCCGGAAGAACTGATGTCTATCGCAGATAATATGCTGAAGCTGGAAGGACTGAAAACCGATGCGCCCGCACGCGAACATCTCACACAATTCTTCAGCTATGCCCACGAAAACCGTGATAAATTCTTCGGCAATGCGCGGGAAGTTAGAAAAGTGATCCAGGAATCGGTAAAAAACCAACACCTGAGAATGGCCTCGGTTACCGGCACACGCACCATCGATATGATAGAAACACTTACCATTGATGATGTAAAAGAATTTAATATTGATGCATGGAAAGAAAGCTCGAAGAAAAAAGGCGGAACGCTGGGATTTAAGTTTGGGGCGGGAAATAGTTAATCATAAAAGTGAGAAATGCGGATTGAACGATTGTTGATTACATGATGTTTGATGTTTGATGTTTGATGTTTGATGTTTGATGTTTGATCCCTTCGGCTGCGTTCAGGGCAAGTGTTGATGTTTGATTGAATTAAATGAAACAAATATTTTCCGGTAGATACGCGAGGCATCGCGTCTCCCGAAAACAGGATAAATAACGTATAAATGATTTTGATATTTTACATTAATATATGACACCACGGATTATTTTTTTGTTTTTGTTTATTTGCCTGTCGTTCCGTTTGCAGGCGCTGACATGGGATGAGCCGTGGCAGGACAAAGTGATTAAGGAAGCAGAACATTTTATTTTTGGAAAAATTATTTCTGCTGATGAAGAAAAAGGATTGGTGGTGGAAGTGATAAAATCGCTGGCGGGAAAAGAGATAAAAGGAGAAATAAAGATCACCGGTTTTTATATGACCGATATTTGCAGTTCATCAGGCGGACATGGGCCTGAATTTCATTTCGGGAAAGTGAAGGAAGCTTATTTTTTTATTAAAAAAGATAAAAAGGATGAATATTCCATTGCCACACCTATGGCAGGATTTGCGGCCATGAGCGGAGATAAAGTACTGGCTACCTACCGACATTCATATCACCAATGCCTTGTATCACCCGAACTGTATGAAATCACAATGACAGCTTTTTTCAAAAAATATCATGGGGAAAAATACCAGGCAAAACCTATTGAAAAACACATTAAAAAATACCTTGACCTTCCCCCGGCCGGGTTTACAAAAACCGAAGTGGAAATATTTTTCGACCAGCACGTAGCTTTGGAAAGTATTTATCATCTTCGATTGAGTGGCTATTGCGAAAAAATTATTCCTTTTCTTAACGATACTGCCAATTTCCACAACCAGGTTTCTGCTGCAAGAGCATTGGTGACGTGTAATACCAACGAAAGTAATGAAGCTTTACTGGCTGTTATTGCCGATACCTCACGAAGTGATTTTGTAAAAGTATTGTGCATCTGGAGCCTGATGGAAAACAAACCCTCAGCATTAAAAGAACGCCTTGAAAAAATGGTAGCCACTGCTTCTGAAGAATCCAATGGCTTTGGAGGAAATCTTATGGATCCGCGGGTTTGTACAAGAATACCGAGTGTGAAAAGAGCACTGGAGAGGTTGATAGATAATCTTTGAAAATTATGAAATAAAAAACTTTGATTAAACCAATTAAAATAGAAACAAATAAAACTATTCCAGAGATAATTTCCTTTCTTGAAAAAAACACATATTATCAAAGCAAAAACGATGATACACTTAAATATAACTCTGATATATTACAGGGCTTACGAGAAAACGATCATTTTCTTTTGAGAAGAATCGATATAAATGATGAATTTGTACCAGTTTCAAGTGCACCCTATTTCAAAATTTCTTTTGAAACAAAAGGTAATACTACCATAATAAAATGCAAAGCTCAACCCGTTATCAAAACATATCTGGTGGTTGGTTTCTTTCTTTTAGTAATCGGATTGTTTTTGAGCTGGATAATTCAGGCTGAACCGGAATATAGACTAAGTAAAATTTTGGTGTTAGGATCAACAATTATTATAATTATTTTCTTTTTTCTTAGAAGTTTATTCGTTCCATATAAAAAAGATCTGAAGCTGGTAAAAAAACTACTGACACAATTAAAATAAGATACAGAAATGTTTATCTATTACAATTAAGTCAGATCGAGTAAGCGCTTGCACCTAAAGCGCTGTATCGAGATCCCTAACGAATCAAAGATCACCCATCGTTCTCGATCACGCTTTACGTGACAAGTCCGCTCCAATTCACATGTCCAGTCCTTCGTTACTCGAACTGACAACAAGTTTTCCAAACCCAAAAACCTAATTACTAATAACTATTAACCACCGACTAATAACTGCCCTACCGGAACATCCAGCAACATCAACTCCGAATCTTCATTCATACTAATTTCTATTTCGGATGTTTCTGTTATTCCGGCTGTATCGCGGGTTTTTAACGTTTGTCCGTTTACCGTTATGTTTCCTTTGATCACCAGGAGGTAGATTCCGTTGCCTGTCTTTTTAATTGCGTGGCGGGTTGTTTTCCCTTTTTCAAAATCTCCCAAAAATATCCACGCGTCCTGGTGAATCTGCAATCCTTCGTTTTCACTCATGGGATTAACCACCTGCTGCCATTTGTTTTTTCTTTCTTCTGTATTGAATTTCCGTTGATCATACCGCGGCTCCGCATTTTTTTTGGCAGTCATGATCCATATCTGGAAAAGAGAAAGTTTTTCGCTCTTGCTGTGATTGAATTCAGAGTGAAAAATTCCCGATCCCGCACTCATCACCTGCACTTCACCGCGTGTGATCACGCCCGTGTTTCCCATACTGTCCTTGTGCTCCAGCGAACCTGAAAGCGGAATGGTGATGATCTCCATATTATCGTGCGGATGGGGAGGAAATCCTGCCGCTGCATCCACCGTGTCGTCATTGAGCACACGCAATACACCAAAATGTATTTTGTGCGGATTATAATAATTGGCAAAACTGAACGAATAATTGGCCTTTAACCAGCCGAAATCCGCTTTACCGCGCTCTTCCGACCTTTGAATATCCATTTTCATAATGACTCCTTTTTTGTACAAAGTTACAATAAATTATTGTATATACAACTATTTAATCAAAAAAATGCGCCCGGTTCAGAGCGCATTCTTTCATTCTTATTTAATGGTCATTTTGATACCGAGCTTCATATTCACATTTTGTCCCATCAGCGACATGGAGATATCCTGCGTCATATCCACGCTGCTGGTCCATCCTTCCTTGCGATCGATGGTCATGCTTCCATCCATGGTACCCGACATAGAAACACTGTTTCCTTCGGCCACCATATCACCCGAAAGATCACCCGACACTTTCAACACCACTTCATTTTCAGTGATCTTGTCGACAGTATATTTTGCTTTTACTTTCATCGGGCCATTGGCGGATTTGATCTCTGCTTCCTTATCCCATGAATCACCGGTTTTTACTTCATTTTCGGGAAACGGGGCAAACATATTATCAAACATTTGTCCCATTTGGTCGGTATTTTTTTCACCACCACCGGCCATTGCTGCCAGGCTGTCACCGAGAAGAGCGGTCATATCCGGTGCTTCCACTACTCCACCTTTATCGTTCATCACCATACCAACAGGTTTATTGAGCATCTGGGCCATCATTCCGTATGCAGCCATCATCGGATCGCCCGAAACATCTTTATCGCGGTCGGAATCGTAATCCACATTTTGTCCCATAACATTCATCTTAACAGTAATGCGTGTGTACTCGGTTTCCACTTCCACATCACCGTTTTCGCGAAGATTTTTAGCTGTCATTGTTGCCCACATTCCCATATCCATATCAATGCCCATATACGACATGTTCATTTGCATGTCAACGGTTTTTTTGGTTCCGGCAGCTGGCTTAAACCTTAGTGTTACTTTATCTCCCGAATCTTCCTTACCGCCTTCTCCACCGGCAGCTTTGTCTCCGCCACCACAGGCAGTGAATGTAACCGCTGCAGCGCTTAAAAATAAAATAGCAAATAATTTTTTCATTGGTTTGTTTTTTGGTTATGTGCAAATGTAAACTTTTATTTGTGGTGTCAACCTAACTTTTACCTTATGAACAGCACTGTTGAAAAATATATAGCCGCCAATCATTTTGGCCGCTTCCTGGGAATGGATTTTACCATTATCCAACCCGGCCACATCGAATATCGTTTACCTATGAAAAAGGATTTCCTTGCCACTGAAACGGGAGTACACGGAGGATTGATTGCTGCTTTTACTGATGCTATACTGGGCGTTGCTGCTCTCTCGGCCGTAGCAGACGAAAACAAACGCGTGGCCACGATCGAATTTAAACTGAATTTTTTAAAACCGGTTTTTGAAAACGATATTCTTACCGGAACAGGCAGAGTGATACAAAAAGGAAACCGGCTGGTAATAGCCGAATGTGAAATCAGGAATCAAAAAAACGAGAGCGTTTCAAAAGCAACGGGAACGTTTGTGAGTTACGTGGTGGAAAGTTGAAGATTAAAAAAACATTCAACTTTCAACCTTCAATATTTCACCACTTCACTACAATTTTCCCGGTAGATTTTCTGCTTTCAAGTAATTCGTGGGCTTTTGCTATTTCGGTGACGGAAAATTCTCCACC
>JBMORL010000018.1:0-29364 GCA_049322335.1 Bacteroidota bacterium | reverse complement strand
TTCTGGCTCTCAGCATATTTTTTTGCCCTTTCAATAACGTTTTTATCAAAAGACAGGGTGATTTTTGCATCCATACAATTAATTTATACGACAAAGATAATAATTTTATACGTATAATAAAATATGTAAAAATCTGCTCCATATGAGGGAGAAAGCACAAATGCCGGTTTCCCGCAGATAGCGCAGATTTCCGCGGATTAAACAAAAAAGGCACCTTTTCAGATGCCTTTTAACAATAAAAAATTTATATTCTACACCTTCACCTTCTTAATCAATTCCTTCACCGCGTCTTTATGTATAGTGAATGTCATCATTTTTAATTTGATATAATCTTCGTGCATGAAGTAATAACCAAATGATTTACATCCTTCTCCGCAATTACGGGAGCCGGCACCGGAATCTTTAATGAGAAACCAAGTTTTTCCGTCTACTTCATGAAAACCTACAAGATGCATAGCGTGGTCGTCTGTGGTGCTGTTATTCAGAAAACGGAAAGCGCGTGCGTTTTCATCAATATATTCAGAAGGAATATCAAAAGTAGGAATCATCGCTACCTGTGCCCATGAATGAAACCCGGCTTCCGACACATCTCCGCCAATGCTGATTCCATAACCGGCCTTTATCGCAGATTTAATGGCTCCCATAAAATCATCCAGGGGAACATTGATAAAATTTTTGTCTTTGTCCCAGTTGTCGGGCACTTTGTATTCTGCTTTTTCCCAATAAGGCGCGGTCATCAGCGACATGAAATCCACATAATCATCGGGTTTTAGTTTCAACACATTGTTCATGTATTCAACGGGTGTCATTTCTTTTTTATCAACGGTAATTTTATCGGGTACGGCACCCATATAATGATCGAGGATATCGCGAACGGTTTTTACTACTTCTTTTTCATGCCAGGCGTTGGTGGCTTTTACGTTTTTGAGATATGCTTCAATTTCTCCAAACATTTTATCGTGCGAATGAAACTTTTGCCCTTCTTTCATTCCCGTATACATTTCAGCGGGAACCACTCCGTATTTTTTCATTCGTTTGGCCACCGCCATGGTCTGGCTTCCTTCTCCCAGCGACATCTCACCGCGGTGTTCCACAAAATATCTGGCGCGCTCAACATATTCCCAATACACGATATACATTTCAGAAAGTTTTACTTCTTTTCCCGAAAGTCGTTTTATTTCGCTTTCATAGAAAGAAGTGGTGGAAAAACACCAGCAGGTTCCGGTATTTCCCTGTGAAATGACACCGGTATGCCACACTTTTGTATATTTTTCGGGGTCTGTGGGAAGATTCATTCCCGAAACATCTATTTTAAAAGCTTTTGGGGCCTCTGCTTTTTTCTCCTCCTGGTATTCGGTAATCCCTTTCAGAATAGAATTCTGGTAATAACCGGGTTTGGTTTCGATGAAGGCGGCTTTGTCTTTGTTCTGCGCTCCGGCAACAGAAGCGATGACTAACGCAGACAGGATAAGTGTTGTTTGTTTCATATCTTATTTTGTTTCTACGGTTTTGAATTCAGTTTTTATGGGTTTTAAAGTAAATCCTTTTTTTCTAAGCAAAGCAATAACACCGTCATCACCACCCAGGTGTCCGGCACCTACGGCATTAAAAGTCATTTGTTCGCTGCAAATTTTTGCAATGCGGTCGGCCATACGGATGTTGCGGTCGTGCAAAAATGCCTTGTGAAATTTTTCGGGGTAAGTGGAGTCTTTGGTCAGCTCCACCATTTTTTCAAGGTCACCGGCAAGATAAGTATCGAGCATTTCGTCAAACTTAAATGCTCCGTGCGTAGTGTCTTTCATCCCTTCGAGGATCATATCTACCTGTTCTTCTATGGTCAGTTCATCTACTGCCGCCATTTGCTCTTCGAATTTTTCAATGCCAATGAGTTTTTTCTTTTTCTTTTTAGCTTTATTGAAAAAATCGAGGTCTAACGCCATGGGCATATCCGTACCAATATCATCTTTCATCATCATGGCCATCAGGAAAAAGGGTTTCATTTTTTTAAACATCGTCATTCCCATTCCTGCTTCCGCCAGCATAAGGGAATCCATCACCCTGTATTTTTCGGCAGAAATAATGGAATCCAGCGGTTTATCCATCTGCATGGTTTTATTCATTTTTTTCATGTCAATTTCATCCATGTTCAATTCCATGGCATAAGCTGCACAGGTATCAAATATTTTGCTTACCACCGTATCATATGCAAAAACTTCTTTCCGCTGAATGTGGATGGTTCCATAAAGGTAAGAGGGCTGCTTTAGTCCGTTACCCGTTATTTCCCAGAGCAATGATTTTTCATCGGTATCGTATTCGTAACCGATGATTTCGTTCATTTTTACTTCTTCAGCTGCCGTTTGCGAAGCCGATCCGCACCGCACCAACAGGAAAACTACCGGAATCCAGGAAAAAGAGAATATTGTTTTTTTCATTTTATATTTTTAGTTTGTGAGTTTTTGAAAGTTGAGAAAGTTGAGAAAGTTTACAAGTTTTGAAAGTTATTTTTTTAATGTCTTTTTCTATTTACAGATTCACTCTCCGTCCTACACCATTCTTCTTGCCTCCTGTTTTTCTTCATCATCAATAACCCTTCCCCATTCGCAATTCGTAAGCCGTAATTCGCAGGTCAGTCGCAACTGACCCCTGCGATATTCCACTTTGACACGATTCATTCCGCTTCTGCATCCTGCACCGATTCCCTCATGGCTCATGCTTGTCCGCCTCAGGCAGAGCTTATGTCTCTTGCCCTTTTCTTCATCATTAATTATTACAATCTGCACACACACCAACAATCAGGTAATTTGCTTCTTTCTTTTTATATCCTTTCGGTAATTCCACATTCACTATTGAAATATGATCGAGACAACTGGTGGTGTGGCATTCTTCGCATTTAAAATGTACGTGTTCGTGATTATGATGATGATCATCACAGGTTTCCGAACACATGGCAAATTTCACAATATTGTCGTCATCAATTACTTTATGCAAAATTCCCGAATCAATGAACGTATTAAGTGTACGATAAATGGTCACCCTGTCAAACTTTCCTTTCGACTTGTTTTCCAGGTCGTTTTCAGATAAACTTTGTTTTCCTTTTTTACGGAATTCATCCAGCACAAACAGGCGGCAGGGTGTTTTTCGGAGGTCGTTTTCCAGTAATATGTCAAGTGTTTTTTTCATTTATAGCACGTAAATGTAATAAAAATGCAGCCCCGTATTTCAAAATTACTATATTTGCAACATAATTGCAAAAACAACTTAGTTTCATTTTGAAGATTTTCACCGCAAATACCCTGAAATACCGGTTTCTGCCATTGCTTTTCGCATGGATTGCCACTGCTGTTTTTGCGGGCAATACAGATAAAACAACTTTATCGGGGAAAATCACTGATAAGGAAACCGGGGAGTTGTTGGCAGGAGTAAATATTTATGTTCCCGACCTGAAAACAGGGACTTCGTCTGATAAAAACGGCCAATATAAATTAGACAATCTCCCGTCTGCCAGAATCCTTATCCAGATCAGCCTGGTGGGTTATAAAACCATAGCCGAATACATTGATCTTACCACCATCTCTGCCCGCGATTTTGAACTGGAATCTTCTGTAAAGGAAATGAACGAAATCATCATCACCGGTACTTCGCAGGCAGCAGAAAAAAATAAAACTCCCACACCCATCACCCTGGTAACAAAACTGACATTACTTCAGAATGCCTCCGGAAATATTATTGATGCACTTGCCACACAACCCGGTGTTTCGCAGATTACCACCGGTTCGGGAATTTCAAAACCGGTTATCAGGGGACTTGGTTACAACAGGGTGGTGGTGGTAAATGATGGTATCCGGCAGGAGGGACAACAATGGGGAGATGAACACGGAATTGAAATAGATGAGTTTTCGGTGAACAGTGTGGAAATTTTAAAAGGCCCGGCCAGTTTATCGTATGGTTCGGATGCTATGGCAGGAGTGATCCATATGATCTCCGCTCCTACTCTTCCTGAAGGAACTATTGGTGGAAATGTTTTGTGGAATTATCAAACCAACAACGGATTATTGGGTTATTCGGGAAATTTTGCAGGAAATAAAAAAGGATTTATCTGGAATATTCGCTACAGTGGAAAAGCAGCTCATGATTATAAAAACAAATACGATGGTTATGTTTTTGGAACAGGTTTTAAAGAATCGGCTATCAGTGGCATTACCGGTATCAATAAATCATGGGGATACCTGCACCTGAATTTCAGTTCGTACCGGATTATGCCCGAAATTGCCGAAGGAGAACGCGATAGTGCAAGCGGGAAATTTATTCACCCGGTTGCCCTTAATGATACTGTATCTACTGTGATCGCAACAGAAAACGAAATGAAATCCTATTCACTTTTTATTCCGCACCAGGATATCCGCCACTATAAAACAGGGATTACCGGCCTTTTTGTAATTAAAAACGGTTACCTCAAAACCACTTTAGGATTTCAGCAAAATCAACGGAAAGAATTTGGAAACGTAGTGCAACCCGAACAATACGGACTTTATTTTTTACTGAATACAATTAACTATGACGTGCGTTATTCTTTTCCCGAAAAAAATAAATGGCAAACTTCTGCAGGAATAAATGGTATGGGCCAGCGATCTGAAAATAAAGGAACAGAGTTCCTGGTCCCCGAATATTCATTGTTTGATATCGGTGGATTTATTACTGCAAAAAAATCGTTCGAAAAAGCAGATCTCAGCGCTGGTGTGAGATATGATACAAGGCAGATTAATGCCTCCGCTTTATTTACAGACAGCCTGGGAAATGCAGTGGAAGCCAATGATCCGTTGGCCGGGATTAAATTCAGCGCTTTTACATCGCGGTATTCCAATCTAAGCGGAAGTATAGGGGTCGCTTACCGGTTTTCGGAAAAAACATTTACCAAACTCAATCTTTCGAGAGGGTTCCGCTCACCGAATATTGCCGAACTGGGCGCCAACGGAGAACATGAAGGAGCAGGAAGATATGAGGTGGGCAATACTACCATGAAAGCGGAAACAAGCTGGCAGGCCGATTATGCCTTAGGACTAAACCTCGAGCACATTTCGGCAGAAATTACCTTGTTTGGAAATTCCATTCAACATTATATTCACTTGGCAAAACTCAACAGCGTTTCGGGAGGAGATTCCATTATTGATCCGAATGAACCACTGCCTGTTTTTCAATTTACCCAGGGAGACGCTTTTCTTTATGGCGGAGAAATGATGCTGGAGATTCACCCCCATCCACTCGACTGGCTCCATGTGGAAAGCACTTTTTCACTGGTAAATGCCACGAAAAAAAATGCTACCGATTCCACCAGATATCTTCCTTTTATACCCGCCCCGAAAGCGTCACTTATGTTGCGTTCTGATTTTAAAAAAGCAGGTAAAAAAATTTCCAATTTATATTTCAGCCTGTCGGCCGATCATTATTTTATGCAGGAAAAAATTTTTGCAGCTTACGGTACAGAGACCGCCACTCCTGCGTATACTCTAATTAACCTGGGAGCAGGAGCAGACATTGTTTCTTCCAAAAAAACACTTTTTTCGGTTTATTTCAGCGTAAATAACCTGGCCGATATTGCCTGGCAAAATCATTTGAGCCGTTTAAAATACACAGCAGAAAATTACCTTACAGGCAGAACCGGAATCTTTAATATGGGCCGAAACTTCAGTATCAAATTACTGGTTCCTCTTCAGTACTCCAAACAGGAATAGTCTCCGTTTTGCCGTATCGCTTTAAAAAAGAAGTAATTATTATCATCCGGGATTTCCTGCCGGTCGTCAATTTTTGCTGACAGACGTAAGTGCCTACACCTAATTTCCTTATATTTGGAAAAAATCAGGTATGAACAAGATCCTACTTTTTTCAGCATTCTCAACTGCTTTGTTTCTGGGTAGTTGCAAAAAAGATCGTCCCGATACCATTGCCCCTTCTGTATTTTTGGTACGCGTAAACGGTGCTGCCGAATCAGGAACAGCAGCGGCAGGTTCAACCATTACTTTTTATACAGAAATAAAAGATAATGTCAACCTCAAACAATTCAAAGTAGATATTCATGATGCATTTGACGGGCATGATGACCGTAACACACCTTATTCCGTTCAGTATGTTTATTCCATCAGCGGTACTGCTGCTTTTGAAACCAAAAGCATTTCAATCCCCGCCACCGCATCTTCGGGGCCTTATCACATTAAAGTAACAGCCCTTGATGAAGCCGGAATGGAATCCAATATTTACCAATACGATCTTACCGTTACCCAAACAGGGCAACCCGTAATTAATATCACATCACATAACCTCGACAGCCTTTACATCAATGCCGGTGACACATTAAACCTTGCCGGAACTGTAACCGATGATGTGGATATTGACTCAGTAAATATCTACCTTGAAAACCCTTCAGGAACCAATGTATATAGCCAGCTAAACGGGCTGCCGGGAGCTGCAGATGTGCTTTATAATGTAAGTTCTGCCGTTACAGGCGCCACCACTTCGGGTACATACATTCTCATCATCCGGGCAAGCGACAATGATGGAAATATGACTATCATTCGTAAAAATGTGAATGTGCAGTGATTCAGCCGGCAGTTTTGTTGGCAGTCTACAGTCAGTACATTTATAATTTAATATCTGAAAACGAAACTATTAAAAACGTAAATTAACTCTGCCTTCGATGCGCTCTTTACACTCCACTGACCGTTCAGCCGGCAAAAAATTATCAAACTACATTCAACCTTCAACTTTCAACATTTAACTTTTAACTCCCATGATCCAAACTGCAGAAAGAGTTTCAGACGTTGATAAATCAGACAATTTTGTTTATCGCAGAAGTTTACTCGCCTACCTTGAAGCGGAAAAATTGACTTCGGGAAAAGTGCTGGAAGTAGGAAGCGGAATGGGATATGGAATGGAGATTTTATCTCCCAAGGCAGAGAAATATGTAATGCTCGATAAATTCCAGTTCGATCTTTCGAAAATAAAAGATCCGGGGAAAGTAAAGTTTTTAAAAACGGAAGTTCCGCCTTTTAAAGATATTCCCGATAATGAATTTGATTTTATTGTTTCCTTCCAGGTAATCGAACACATTAAAAATGATAAATTATTTCTGCAGGAAATGGCGCGTGTGCTGAAACCCGGAGGAAAAGCCATTTTAACCACACCCAACATCAAAATGTCGCTAAGCCGCAACCCGTGGCATATCCGTGAATACACAGTGGAAGGCCTGGAGAAATTAATGAAGAATTATTTTTCATCGGTAGAATGCAAAGGTGTTTACGGCAATGAAAAAGCCATGGAATATTATGAAAAAAACAAAGAATCGGTAAACCGCACCATGCGTTTTGATATTTTTAAACTGCAATACCGTTTGCCGCGATGGATGTTGCAGATTCCCTATGACATTATGAACCGCAGAAACCGGAAAAAATTACTGAAGCAAAATAACCAGCTTACCAACCTGCTAACTACGGATGATTTTTTTACCGATACAGCCAAAGAGAATTGTTTGGATTTGTTTTATATCGGGACAAAATAATCCGGATAATCTTTTTCCATTGGCGAATAATCATCCCTCTTCCTCACTCCGCCAATTTTTCCTATTTTCACAAAAACTCAACCTGTGATCCTGATTGTATACACTACCCGTTACCGCAAAGGCAGCGACAAATTTGCGCGGGTGGCCAATACTATGCTTTCGGAAATAAAGGAACGATATACAGATGAAGTGAAATGCGAAGGAATTATTACCAAAAAAGAATTGCTGCAATTATTCGCCACCATTACCTCTGCCGGAAAAACTATTGATGAGTATCATTTTATCGGCCATTCGGGAATGTATGGCCCCATGTACGGAACAATGGAATATCCCGAACAATTCAGTCCCTGGGAATGGCGGAATATGAAAATTCCTTTTTCAAAAAATTCAAAAGCATATTTTCATTGTTGTCGTTCTGCCCGATGGTTTGCTCAGTTTTTTGCCAACACATTTGGCGTGGAAACTTTTGGCTATCACTGGTACACTTCTTTTTCTTCCGATAAACTAAAATACAAACGTGTAAAAAACAATTCTAAAAAAATATATGCGTCCGGATGTGTCGGAAAAAAATCGCATGGCGTCCGCGGGTCACTGAAAAAATACTCAGGCACATTACAGCTGGAAAAAATGAAATCTTTTTTCCCCCTGCATGAAAAACCCGATACCACCTACAATCATGTTTCTGCATTGTATGATGAAGTATTCAAAGACATCAAAGTCCGCAAAGACGAGTGGAACTGGCTTCAGAAACATTTGCCAGAGAACAAAAACATTACCCTGCTTGATATAGGTTGCGGAAACGGTGCTTTACTGAAAGAGCTTTCACCACGCATTGCCAGTGGCATTGGTGCAGACCTCTCGCCCGCCATTATAGAAAAAGCAAAACAGCTTAATCACGATAAAACCAATTTATTCTTCGTCACCCTTTCCGGCCCGAAACTTCCGGTGGAAAAGGCTTCTATAGACGTAGTCATTTCACTATTATCTTTCCGTTATCTCGACTGGGATCCGCTGATGGACGAAATAAAACGAATTTTAAAGCCCGGAGGAAAAGTGTTGATTATTGACATGGTTACTGTTCCCGTTAAACTGAAGGAGTACCCGGTTCTGCTGAAGCACAAACTACGGCAGTACGCACAACGTTACCAACAAAAAGAATTTTACAGGAACCTGAAAAAACTGGTAACGCATCCCGACTGGAAAAAAATGCTGCAATATAATCCCATCCGTGCAGAGCATGAGATGAAATGGTATTTGGAAAGCCGTTTTCCCGGGAGAAAAACGGAAAAAATAAACGTGGGGTGGAATTCCTGTATTCTTGCTTTTGATTCGGGAAATATAGAAAACATAAAAGACATTTATCTAACGTATCCGTAAAATATGAGAATAGGCATACTCGACTGGGGAATTGGCGGCATGGGATTGCTGAAACTGTTGCGCGAAAACACAACAGCCGACATTATTTATTTTTCTGATGCGGGTTATACGCCCTATGGCAAAGTGCACCAGGCCGAGTTATTACACCGGGTAGAAAAAGTGATTCGTTGGTTCCGCGATCAGAAAGCGGATAAGATAGCCGTAGCCTGCAATGCAGCAAGCACAGTAATTCCTCCCGACATGAATATTACCGGAATTATTGAACATGGAATTTCAATGGTGCTTGATGAAAAAATAAAAGAAGTGGTGGTTGCCGGGGGAAAAAGAACGGTGGAATCGGAAATTTACAAAACAGCTCTTGAAAAAGCAGGAATAAACGTAACACAAACTATCGGCCAGCCCCTTTCAGCAAGAGTGGAGGCCGGAGATCTTGATTCACCGGGACTGGAAAAAGACATTGAAATGGTTTTTGAAAAAGTAAAAAACAAGAAACATATTTTACTGGCCTGCACCCATTATCCTGTGATTTCAGCTAACATCCAAAATTTTCTTCCTCATGCAAAACTACTCGACCCCGACCGGCAAATGTGGAACTGGATCAAAAACAACTGGCCACCTTTAAGCGGAAATGCAACGGTTCAGTTTTTTACTTCAGGAGATACTCAAAACATGAAGAACTCAGCTGAAAAAGCATTCGGAATTTCTATTGACAGTATTGAAAAAATAAAAGTATGAGTAATCCGTTTACACAACATCCCAAAGAAGTGGGCCTGAATTATTTCACTCACCTTATTTTTGCTTTTTGGGTGATCGCCCGGCTTATTGCAGGAGTGTTTACCTGTTTTGTCCATGCCTTTTTTCCTTTTATGTTTACCACCACCACCAGTGGTATTATCAAAGAGTTGCATTCAAAAATTGAGAAAAGAAAACAATACGGGAAGTAACAGAAGTAATCCCCACACTGTTGTTTATAAACTGCGTTTTAACATCATTTTTCATTTCGGGTTCCTTCTAAATTTGTAGGATGGAGCAAATCCACCAGGAATTACCGTTTTTTGTTAACCTGCTGATGCTGCTGGTAGTGGCGCGTCTTATGGGAGAATTAATGGAGCGCTATAATCAGCCTGCCATGATCGGTGAGATCCTTGCCGGAATGATTCTTGGCCCTTCCCTCCTGGCGGTTGTATATTATAACCTGGAATTAAAAGTATTTTCAGAGATGGCGGTTTTCCTGCTGGTGATCATGGCCGGACTGGAAATCAACCCCCGTGAAGTGCGCAACGCCATGCGGGGAAGAAAAATATGGATTGCTATTCTCGCCTTTGTCATTCCCATCCTGTCGGGAATACTAATCGGGCAGATGTTTGCACTGGACATCATGATCACTACTTTCCTCAGCTTATGTATCAGCATAACTGCGCTCCCCGTTAGTGTGCGCATTCTTATGGATCTGAAAAAACTAAATACCGATATCGGACAAAAAATAATTACGGTTGCTATTTTCAATGATGTAGTGGCTTTGATGATCCTGGGAATTTTAATAGATAACCGTGGCGAACAATCCACTTATTCCGAAGTAGCGGTTTCAGTGGGCTATACACTGCTTAAAGTAATTGCTTTCCTGCTTATTCTTGCTCTTGCCTACCGCCTGATCGATAATGCATCCAAAAAAGGTGATTATGTAAAAACATTACTGGATAAAATTGTGGCTTTCCTGAAAGGAAAAGAATCGTTGTTTGCCATTCTTTTTTGTTTCATTCTTCTTTTTGCCAGTATCTCTGAAATTGTAGGATTACACTTTGTAGTGGGCGCTTTTTTTGCTGCTATGCTGCTTACCAAAGAAGTATTGGGAAGCGAACATTACAAAACACTCGAAAAAACCACTTCCACCATTACCATGGGATTCCTGGCGCCTATTTTCTTTGCAGCCATCGGGCTTCAGTTCGAATTCTCCTCTCTTGATAATTTCCCTTTATTATTTGCCGTGATCCTTTTTTCCTTCGGATCAAAAATTGCAGGTGGATATATAGGCGCACGATTGGCCGGAATGAATCACAAATCATCCATAACCATGGGTATCGGGTTGAATGCGCGCGGTATCATGGAACTTGTTATTGCCAATATTGCTTTAAGCGAAGGTATTATCGACACCTCCCTTTTCTCCATTCTGGTGGTAATGGGCGCACTTACCACCATTGTCACTCCTTTCCTGCTAAAAAAATCTTTCGACTGGATGGAAAAAAAATAAACCGGTTAAACCTTTTTTGCTTTACCCGGTCATACCATCAAATTCAACCATTTATGAAAGTAAAATTAGCATTGGCGGCATGGGCTTTGTTTATTTCAGCAGGCCTCCGCGCAGGAACAGATGATGAAAAAGATTCACTCGGACTTCCGGGCGATAACCTTGACCTGTATGGGGTTATGGATCTTTTTAAAAAAGCCACCAGCCTCGAGGAATTCGAAAAAGCCCTGAACACTGAATCCAATCACATCAATAACCTCGACCTGAATGGCGATGACGAAATTGATTATATCCGCGTTTCCGACTTCACTGATAGCAATGCTCACGCTATTATTCTCCAGGTACCCGTAAGCGCTGAAGAATCGCAGGACGTTGCCGTAATAGAACTGGAAAGCCCCGAACAGGAAAAAGCTTATGTGCAGATTGTAGGCGATGAAGAATTATATGGCGAAAATTATATTGTAGAACCTTTTGAAGAATCGGATGACAAATCGCCCCTGGAAAAACAAATCCGTGTGGTAGTAAATGTCTGGGCCTGGCCCTGCGTTCGCTTTGTTTATGCTCCCGTTTATCGTCCCTGGGTTTCTCCGTGGAAATGGAGAGCCTATCCCAACTGGTGGAAACCCTGGCGCCCGGTTGCATGGCATATTCATTGGGGACATGTACGCCCTTACCATGCCCATTTTCACCGTACATATGTTTACCGCGGAGCAAGAGCACACCGCTACTACCATAATCACAGGGTAGCTTCAGCCACTGTTCATGCCCGCTACGCACCAGCACACCAGCATCATAAAGCTCACCACAAAGCACATCACGACAAGCATAAAACCAATCATAAGGTGAAAAACCAGCCAAAGAATGAACCGGCAAGGAAAGCGGATAACAGGCAAAAAGGTGGTGGCGGAAAATCGCCCGGAGGTAAAGGCAAAAGGAAGTAGATTCAGCTTGCCACGCGCTCTCTTCGCTTTTGCATAGCTTACTCTTACGCTGAAGCTTCAGCGCAGGCGCACAGCGAAGCAAAGGGCGTGGTTGGCAGCGGCAGTGAGCAAATGTTAATGCAGATGATTTATTATGATCTCGCATAAAAACAAAAAATGAAGCCAATGGCTTCATTTTTTATTCCCAGCGGTGAAGGATTTTAAGCGAAGCGATAATCCTTCACCACATCACAGGGGATTTGTAATCCCCGAAACCGGAAATGCCCGTTTCTTGGTATATTTACCCCGCTAATTCATATCCCAATGGCGGAATCCAAAGAAAAGAAAGAGAACCTGGAGTTCAATAAGAATGACGACCAGATGCGTTTGCTGATTTCCAAACTCAAACAGCGTCACGCAAAAGTGTCTGAGGGAGGCGGAAAATCACGAATCGCCAAATTACATGAGCAGGGAAAAATGACTGCCCGCGAGCGGATTGAATATTTGCTGGATGAAGGCCGTCCACAAATAGAAATTGGCGCTTTTGCCGGAGAAGATATGTACAAGGAACACGGAGGTTGTCCCGGTGGCGGAGTGGTGATTGTAATCGGTTATGTTAGCGGACGACAATGCATCGTGGTAGCCAACGATGCCACGGTAAAAGCGGGAGCCTGGTTTCCCATTACGGGAAAAAAGAATTTACGCGCACAGGAAATTTCTATTGAAAATAAATTGCCAATCATTTATTTGGTTGACAGTGCGGGAGTATATCTTCCGATGCAGGATGAAATTTTTCCCGATAAAGAACATTTCGGAAGAATTTTCAGAAATAATGCCGTGATGAGCAGTATGGGAATTACACAGATCGCTGCCATTATGGGAAGCTGTGTGGCAGGAGGAGCATATTTACCTATCATGAGTGATGAAGCCCTGATCGTTGACAAAACCGGGACTATTTTTTTAGCCGGGTCTTATCTCGTAAAAGCTGCTATTGGCGAAGATATCGACAATGAAACGCTGGGCGGAGCTACCACTCATTGTGAAATTTCTGGCGTAACTGATTATAAATGCAAAGACGATAACGATTGTTTGGATCGCATCAAACGCATGATGGATAAGCTGGGAAAACCACAGGATGCCGGATTCGATCGCGTTGCACCGGCTGAACCCAAACTGGATATGAAAGAAATTTACGGAATAATTCCTGCCGACCGGTCGAAGCCGTATGATACCAAAGAAATTATTTTGCGTCTCGTTGATAATTCTGAGTTCGATGAATACAAGGAAGGTTTCGGGCAAAGTATTATTTGCGGCTACGCACGGATGGATGGATGGGCCGTTGGAATTGTGGCCAACCAGAGAAAACTGGTAAAAAGTAAAAAAGGTGAAATGCAGTTTGGTGGTGTTATTTATTCCGACTCTGCCGACAAAGCTGCACGTTTCATTATGAATTGCAACCAGAAAAATATTCCCCTGGTGTTTTTGCAGGATGTTACCGGGTTTATGGTGGGATCGCGATCGGAACATGGAGGAATTATTAAAGACGGTGCCAAAATGGTGAACGCTCAAGCTAATTCTGTTGTTCCCAAATTTACCATCATCATGGGAAATTCATACGGGGCCGGAAATTATGCTATGTGCGGAAAAGCTTACGACCCGCGCCTTATCGTAGGATGGCCTACAGCAGAAATTGCAGTGATGGGCGGTGCGCAGGCAGCAAAAGTTTTATTGCAGATTGAGGTCGCTTCACTGAAAACCAAAGGAGAAGAGATCACCAAAGAAAGAGAAGACGAACTCTACAACAAAATAAAAAACCGCTACGATTCACAGATTGATCCGTATTATGCAGCAGCACGGTTGTGGTTAGATGCCATTATCGACCCGATGGAAACACGAAAAGTAATTTCTATGGGAATTGAAGCCGCATCACAGTCACCGGCAACGAAGGCTTATAATGTGGGAGTGATACAGAGTTGAGAAAGATGAGAGAAAAGGCAAGAGCCATGAGGGAAATGCGGAATACATGATTGATGAATACATGAGTTATGAGTTTTGAAGTAAATACTGTAAAATTCAGTCGCGATTGATGCGGAGAAGAAATGGTAAATAGAGAAGTACGAATTTTAAGGATTGAAGATTGCGAACTGCAGACTGGTTATTGGTTTGCGCACTGTTTTTGCGAACCCTGTCTTTAAATACATTTTTGAAATGAAAAAAAATAATCCAATATTTACGATTATTTTCCGGAGCATCAAATCCAGGTTTGTCGCTTTAGTTCTGCTCTTTTTCATTTTTTCCTGTGTCAATGAAGAAACAAAACGATTTAATTATAAGGCCTTTTTAGAGAAGATAACTCACAGCACTTATTTTCAATGGGTAATGATGGATAAAACAACATGTAATTTGAACTACAATTATATAGAAACATCCAAAGATGATTTATTTGGTGTCTGGAAAGATTCTATTTTGTGGGTGCAAAATACAGACGACACCTGTTTGTATGGAATTGATGCGATTAACCGGGATACCTATTTAGAATTTCTACCTCCGAACAAATATGTCTGGAAAGAGATTCATAAAGGAAATTATTTAAATTTTGAAGACAGAGGTGAATTTTTCGTTGAGAATTTAGACGAATTTACATCTCTCACACTAATGTTGTATCCTGAAGGAAAAACCACGATAGCTATTGGAGACTCATCTATCGGAAAATCATATTTTTTGTCGTGGGAAAATGACACAACATTTTTACTCATTCCAAGATTGAATGATACATTGAACGCTGAGATTTATTCAATGAGAAAACTGAGATAAATTTATTATTAATAAAATGAACAAATTGTGCATTGTCATTGCGAAGGAGTCATCGACTGAAGCAATCCGTGTTGCAGCACTGGCATTGAAATTAATTTTGTATTTTACTTCTTGTAACATAATGTTATCAAACGAATAGAACTAATACCATGAACATATCTACTTATTTCCTTTTTGCCCTGTTTTTCAATCCTGCCATCTTACAACCTAAAGATTGTAGTTTTCTCACCGTAGAAAAAATAAAATTCGGTATCGACCGGGTGATGGCAGAATCGTTTCACGACACTATTCCTGTAATGCATATTACCATTGTAAACCGTTGCAAAAAATGTGAAGTAAAAGGCCCTGATTATTGCCCGCTGATTGTATTAAATGAAAACAACGATACCATAGCTTCATCTGCCATTAATGGTGTTCCCCGAAAATATAAAGCTTCCCGTACCTACCAGGTAACCGCCAGAAACAAAGAAAAATGGGTGCAGCCTGATGTCAGCAAAATTAAAATTCAGCTGCTTCCCTATTGTAAGGACCTGCCGGTAAAACTCTGATTGTTTATCAGGAATTTTCCACCCTCCTTAAAAAAAACAACACCCAAACCAATAAGCAAAACAACAAATCAGAAATGCCATTTACATTTTCGCATCCAGCAATAGTTTTACCGTTGACATTTTTGCCTCGACAATGGTTTTCATTAACAGGACTTGTAATCGGCAGTTTGACTCCCGACTTTGAATATTTTTTAAGAATGAGAATTAAGAGCACTTACAGCCACACTATTGACGGACTATTTTGGTTCGACTTATCCCTGGGACTATTACTTGCCTTTATCTTTCACAACATTATCAGGGACAGTTTATTCGACAATATGCCAAAATTTTTAAAATCAAGGTTTTCTGCATTTAGACATTTTGAATGGAATGGGCATTTTAAAAGAAATTGGCTTATAGTGACAATTTCCATTCTAATCGGAGCAGGATCACACATTTTCTGGGACAGTTTCACACATGACCACGGATATTTCATACAAACAATTCCCGCATTGACAAATACGTTGGATTTTTTTGGCACACAAATGCCCCTCTTTAAAATTTTACAACATTCATCTACATTGGGTGGTGCACTTGTTATTGCTTTTGTCATTTATAAATTGCCTGCAAACAAAACGAAAAATGAAAATATAAATTTGAAATATTGGATAACTGTCTCAGGACTGACTTTAGTAATTATTGCAACAAGGCTTTTATTCGGACTTGAACTAAAGCAATACGGAAATGTAATTGTGACTGCAATTTCAGCAGGACTGGTGTCGTTAACCGTCACACCTTTGCTGACAAAGATTAAACAAAGTTAGCCGTTGGTAACGTCAGTTAACTAAAAAATAAAATCTGGCAGGAAACTCTTCCAGATCTCTGCCGCACGTACCGATGGAGACCTGGAAGAGTTTGACCGGCTTTATTTTATTTTTGAAATAGTGTTTATTATTTGCCACCTGCCGTTTACTATCCGTATACCCGCAACCCGTATTATTTCCCTACTTTTATTCCGATGAAGAGAGTCGGCTTTATACTATTAGTATTTATTTTTTCCTGTGGTACAGAAGCAGAAAATTCATCTGCTGAAACTATAGAAGAACCTGCTGCAATTGCCCTTGCCCCGGAAAAAGATAACAGAAAATGGCTGGAATATCCTGTGCTTTCAAAAACCGGAAAAAACCTCAATGACTTTGTTCCTAAAGGATGGGAAATTTTTGATTCAATTGCAGGTGATGTGAATAACGACAAACAACCGGATATTGCTTTCATTCTTCAGTATAAAGACAGCGCTTTATTTATTCGTACAAGCCAGGGCGGACATAGTGACACGCTCTATACCAGGGGGCGTATTCTGGCTGTCGCAAAAAGAAATAATAACGGTTTAAGCCTTGCCGTTCAAAACAATTCTTTCGTCCCCACGCATGACGGCACATGGATGCTGGAACCTTTTGAAACGGGATCCATGAGTATAAAAAATCGTGTTTTGGAAATTAATTTCAATTATTTCTATACCATGGGGAGCTGGAGTGTTGATCAATTCAGCTATAAATTCAGGGAACAAAACGGACGATTTTTGCTGATCGGTTCTGATGTGTCGTCATTTATGCGCAACAGTCACGATTATGAAGAATACAGCTACAACTTTCTCACCAAAAAAATGAGCATTAAAAAAGGCAACGACAATGAGCCGGGAAACAATACAACAGAGTGGAAAAACTTAAATGCCGGTGCGGACGAATTACCTGATCTTGGAAATATTCCGTTTTTATATGTATACGAAGAAAAAACACCCTGCCTGTACGAAACCAGCCATTGGGAAAACGCATCACTGAATGGGAAACCCTTTCTTTTGACACAAAAAAAATTCTTTGATCCTGAAAAACCGGATTCAAAACAAACCGAAGAATACGGTTGCGGAAGTCCGTTTGACTGGCTGGATAAGGAATATGCACATGACAGTATTACGGTATATCAATGCGGGAACAGAAAATATATTTCCAATGGAAACATGTATCTGCTTACAGAGTTTGAAATGAGCGGAAATGAGCTTTACCTTGATAATGGAAAAATAAAACTGAATGAATCCACAACTTCTGAAGACTTTGCCAACTATTTTTTAAAGCCGGTGGAAATAGCGGAAAGGGAAAGCAAAGTAAACCCGGATGGCGATGCAGAGGTGCGATTATACTTTAAATGCAATTTTGACGACCACTGGATATTTGTTTTTAAAAACGGGAAATTGTTTTCAGTAAAACTATGGTGGTTGTTATGTTGAAAAGGTTAAAAATATTTTTCGGTATTCTCATTTTGTTTCATTCCGGTTGTTCGGTGACAAATGAAAATGAGACCTCTAATTACGCAACAACAGATACATCAAAAACTAAACCGGGAGTGTCAGACACGGTTTCATCTTTAAAACCAGAACCGCCTCCCGCCTTTTTTCTTGAAAACTGCCGGTTAACCATTTCAGATGAGATAAAAAACCTGATCGAAAAAGAATACCCGGAATTTCGTTGCTGGAAAATGAACGAATTCAGCGAAGATTGCCCTGATTTTAAAAAAGAATATAAATGCACCGGAAATAGTTCGCCTTTTGCCGTAACAGGAGATTTTAACGGTGATAAAATAAAAGATGCTGTTCTGTCCGGCACCTGCATCACTATGGATGTCATTTTCTGCATGATATCGGACAAAGACACCCATTATAATTTCCAGGTTATTACAGCTACAAGAAAATCTTATTTTAGTGACAAACCGTCCGTTTCAAAACCCTGGATTTACCTTAAACATCAACCTCCCGGAAAAATAAAAAGTCATTGGGAAGAAGATACACTGATCCTTAACAAGGACGGCTTTCATGTAATTTATTGCGGAAAAGCAAGCACGCTTTATTACTGGAAAAACAATCAATTAAATGAATTTGCCATTTCTGATTGAAAAAAAACTTTCAACTCCTGTACTAAGTTTTTCGAAGAGCTTTATAATAAATCTTCGCGTACGGACGGGTCGCGACTCGCCCTAACTACACATCAATAATAAATAGATTGATTTTTCTCAGCATGCGCACGTTTCAACCTCCAACTCCTAAGCTGCCAAAACTTCCAGCGCCTCACTCATTCCGAATTTTTTTAGCGTAGTGATGTGAGACTTTAGTGCCTTACCCAGCGTTTTGTTCTCAAGATAAGGAACACCGAATTCTTCTGCCGTTTGTTTTACAATAGGCGCAAGAGCAGGATAGTGAATATGGCAAATACCGGTAAACAAATGGTGCTCCACCTGGAAATTTAATCCACCGATATACCAGGAAATAAGTTTATTGTGACGGGCAAAGTTTACAGTAGTATTCATTTGATGAATGGCCCACTCGTTTTCTATATTTCCATCTTTGTCCGGCATGGGATAGGAAGTATTTTCTACCGTATGCGCCAGCTGGAAAGTAACAGAAAGAATCATTCCTCCTATTCCGTGCATCAGCAGCCAGCCTCCCAGCCAATGGGTGAAAGGAACATTACAGATATACACCGGCAAAATAAAAAATGTAAGTACATAAAATACTTTACTTACGATGATTCTGAAAAGGGTTTCTATATTTTCTTTTCTTTTGTTTTTATTCACCCCTTCTCTTGTATAGCGGGCGAATTGTGTAAAATCTTTCAGAACTACCCAATAAAGCGTAAGAATGCTGTAAAATAAAAACGCATATACTACCTGGCCTTTATGATACCATTTTCTTTTTGCATGGGGAGAGAACCGCATCATTAGCTTTGAATCAATATCTTCATCCATGTCGGTGATATTGGTATAGGTATGATGCAAAACGTTATGTTGCAGCTTCCAGTTAAAAACTGCGCCACCAAGCAGATTAAGCGTGTATCCCAGTAAATTATTTACATGTTTATTCTCCGAATAAGCCCCGTGACAGGCATCGTGCATAATGCTCATTCCTATTCCTGCCAAAGCCACTCCCATAAACGACCATAACAATAATTCTGCCCAAAGGGGAAAGGAAACAGTAAGAATCAAAACAAAAGGAATGATATACGACAACAACAACACCACTGTTTTGATATACATCTGCGCATTGGCGTGTTTCGAAATTCCGTTTACTTTAAAATATTCATCCACTCGTTTTCTAAGTGTATAGAAAAACTCTGTTTTGTTCTTATTGATGAATCTGACTGCTGTTTTTTCTGCCATGGTGCAAAAATACGACAAAAACCTGTTTCAATATCAGCCAATAGCTGTTAAATCATGATTTTCTCAAACCTGGACTGTTGATAATTAGGCACTTAACCCCGAAATTGCCTGATAATCTGACGAAAATCCTATATTTGAGCAGTCTTCAGCTTGCCCCGCGCACTCTTCGCTTTGCATAGCTTCAGCGAAGTAAAGGGCGTGGTTGACAGTTGACAGTCGGCCATCTATAATTTAGGTTAGATACGACAGTTGCAACAAACAGAAAAAACCTAAAACATATAACTTAAAACATAAAACGCGTTAGCAACAGGAGCGATGGATACGGAGACGGGAACAATAAACAACTTTACAGATTTCAGATTAAACGAAGCGCTTACCGATGGACTAACGTCAATGGGATTTAAGCAACCTACTCCTGTACAGCAAAAAGCCATTCCGGAAATTCTGCGCGACCACGACCTGATTGCCTGTGCGCAAACCGGTACGGGGAAAACGGCTGCCTATCTTTTGCCGGTGATGCATAAAATCATGCAAAGTGATACCGGCCACATCAATACACTTATCCTGGCTCCCACACGCGAACTGGCCCAGCAAATAGACCAGCAGGTGGAAGGATTGTCGTATTTTACTTCCGTAAGTTCAATTGCCGTTTATGGTGGCGGTGATGCTGTGGTATGGGATCAGCAGAAAAAAGCGATGACCAACGGCACCGATATTATTATTGCCACTCCCGGGCGCCTGCTATCGATGCTGAATGCCGGTTCCATTAATTTCAATCACCTGCAACATCTCATTCTTGACGAAGCCGACCGCATGCTGGATATGGGATTTTACGAAGACATTATCCGCATCATCAGCTTTCTTCCCAAAAAAAGGCAAACGCTTTTGTTTTCTGCCACCATGCCGCCCAAGATACGATCACTGGCAGAACGCATTCTCAATAATCCGCGTGAAGTAAATATTGCTATTTCCAAACCAGCAGAAAAAATTATCCAGTTGGCCTATATGGTTTACGATAACCAAAAGGAAAAACTGCTGAAACATATTCTTGCTGACGAAAAATATACTTCCATCATCATTTTTGTTTCCACCAAAGAGCTTGTAAAAAAACTGAGTTATACTTTACACAGGAGCAATTACCCGGTAAAAGCATTTCATTCCGACCTTGAACAACCCGAGCGTGAAGAAATTATCCGTGCATTCCGCAACAGGCAATTACGCATACTGGTGGGAACGGATGTTTTATCAAGAGGAATAGACATTGACGGAATAAGCCTCGTATTAAATTATGATTCACCCTGGGATCCGGAAGATTATGTGCACCGCATAGGAAGAACAGCACGTGCTGATGCAGACGGAACCGCTATTACATTTATCACAGAAAACGATCAGCATAAATTTGGCCGGATTGAAAAACTGATAGGAAAAGAAGTAACTAAAGTTCCCGTTCCGGAATCATTGGGCCCGGGTCCGGTATATAATCCCCTGGAAAAAAAGAAAAGCAATAAACCTTTCCGGAAAAAGAAATGGCATCCTAAAAAGTGATTGTTCTTGCATTTTTCATTTATTTCAGGCGTCCTGATTTTCCTGTTGATTACAGGTTGTTCATCCGACACAGAAAATAATTCTTCCGAAATTTCCAGTGATACAACTATGGCAGAAGCAGAAAGTAATGCTTTGGTAATGGACAATCTTTATACTATCATTCCAAAAGATTATTCGGCCAATGATTGTTATTTCCAGGAAGAAGAATTTATCCTTACAGAAAATGAATGGCGGTCATATTATGCCGACTCGCTCTATTATGTGAGAAAATACGAACAGTCGCTCGACTCTCTTGAGGGCATTACGGAAGAAGATAAAAACAACATCAATGTTTTGATAACGTATGGCTCGAATAATATTTCTCTTGAAAAATTTAATGTGGCCCATCATTATTATACTCTATTAATTGAAAAAGACACCCAATCCTACCTGGGATATTCCAACAGGGCGCTCGCAAATTATTATTTAAACGACCACGACAATGCCATTAAAGATGCGCGCAAAGCCATTCGGCTTCGGCCCGATTGTTCGTTTGCCTACCTTACATTGGGACAAGTTTACTTTGACATGGGAAATACCCGGAGAGGCTGCGCCTGCATGAAAAAAGTGATCAAAATTGCAGATGATTCGGTTTGTGTTAAAGATGCCATGGAATGGCGGGATGCTTATTGCGAAAAAAAACAGGAACTTTAATCATCTCAACCTGATGTCTTGCAAACAGACGTAAACGGGCTTTCGAAGTTTCCTGTGCCTGGCCCTATTACCAAACCGATGTCACAGGCTGTACTTATTTCATTGTGTTTTAAAGATATTCCTGAAATTGTTAGTTTTCACAAAGCTCCTTCAACTTATCCAGTGCTTTTGGGTAGGTCTGGTTCATATAATCTAAAAAATCTTCAGGGGTTTCTAAGTCAACAGTAACGGATGTGGTTCCGTTGTTTTCTTCGAAGGTGTAGTTTTCAAATCCGTTTGCCCATTTTTCCACTTCCGGTCCTTCTGTAATTTCCTTGTCAGCTTTAACAAGGCCGTAATGCTGAATCGAAACAAACCGGTTGGGAATGTTTTCAGCTATCCGGGAAACGATTCCTCCCTTCTCTCCTTTCTCATCTACTCCGACAAACAGAATTTTATTTCCCTTGTCCCAACTTCCTTCATAAGTAGATGTCGGGTTAAACAAGGAAGTCCATTGCTCATAAGTTGATTTGCTGCTGGTGCCAAGCATAAAATCATAAACACTGGCGGCAGGGACATTGATGCTTACTTTGAATTGTAACTTTTTCATTTTTTTGGTATTTGTTTAAATTAATCCGATATCTACCGGGGCTGGGTTGTTATTTTTTGTTATACTTAGGAGTTGATTAACATGGCCTATAACGTTTTGTGGATTTGCGATGTGGCGGGTTTTTAGAACTGCTATTTATACGGAGTACAAATGTTTGTTTAACCACAAAATTTCTACGAAAGACATCATCTGTCATATTCACTGAGTCGATGTTATATACAATTAGTTCTTAATGAGTTTTTGAGTCTCAATTAATTCTCCTTTTGTGTCGATTAATTGGACAAAATAAATTCCAACCGATAAAGTAGATATATCAATTTCATTATTTAAAACGGAACTGAATTCGATAATTTTTATAGTTTTTCCATTTTCGTCAGATATTTGAATTTTTTTGATCGCGCTATTTTTGGTAGAAATTTTAAAAGTTGAATTCGAGGGGTTGGGGTAAATTAGAAATCCCATATTTTGACTTTCTGTCGATATTGGAACAATAGATGATAAAGTTCCCGGAAGTCCATATACTTTACTATCTCCATTCGTGTTGCTTAATATCATTTTTGTTCCTGCTGATGTATTATATATTGGAAGCTGGGCCTGTGGGGCATTCATTTTTACTACTGGCGCTTCATTATTAGCTGTAAAAAGGATCGTGCCATCTTCATTTACAATTTGTGTCACTGCACTTCCTGAACCAAATTGGTCAGAATATAAAAATTCAATTTCATCGTCAGTATCAAAAAGGTGTTGTGAAATATACATTATGTCCATCGCATTGGCTCCAGAGTTAAGATCTGTCGCCAAAGAGAAGGAAATAGTTTTCCATAATGTGTGATCTAAATTGTAGAAGTTCACAACCTTATTATTTCTGTCGACATGCACATATTTTGCACTATCAACTTCTAATTTAATCATGTAAAGTTGTTGCAAATTTGTTGATGATAAATAGAAACTTGTATTAGGGTATGTGTTCTCCAAAACAATTTGTCCTGAAGTAAATTGTGTCATAAAAAGAAAAAAAATAAAAATGTAATTTTTCATGGCATTAAGTTTTTATTATTGATTGAACATTGCTTGTTTATAGCTACCATAAAATCGCTATTATTCAAATATAAGGTTTTCCAATAATTATCACAAATCATCAAAAGGACTTTTTCTTTTTTGAAGACGTACCAACTCACCTCAACCTGTCCAGCGATTTCACTATTTCTTCATCCCGCTTAATTGCACGATTGGCGAGAAATAAAAACGGAAGTGCGGCAATGGGAAGATAAAACCCGATTCCGTATTTAATAACGGCTGCATCTTTTAAACCGGTGGCTTCCGCTGCATCATCCACTCCAAAAAACATCATTACAATAAGAAAAAGATGCAGCAGGTAATTTAACCTCCCGAGTTTTAATTGCAACGGGCGTTTTTTGTAGAGCAACATAACTCCTGTTGTATAAACAGCCAGTAAGGCAATCACAACCTGGTAGGGAAGATTCGTTACATTCTTTTCGTTAACCGTTATTCCCGAAGAATTAAAAATATATTGTTCCTTCACCACATCAATCAAGGCAAAATCAAAGGCATACATACAAAGCACACAGGCCGTTGCCAGCAAAAAATAAATGGTTTGGATGCGTTGCAACATATTATTTCAGTTTTTCCAGTTCTGTTTTTACAAAAGTAGCCAGTTCTTTTACATAGGCAGGCGAAAAATTAAATTCAATACCGGCTGTTTTATAAATTTCGGGGATTGATTTTGTATATCCCAGGCTTAATGCTTCGGTATACTGTTTCAATGATTTTTGAGGATTGTTTTTATAGTTTCTCCAGATAGCAATCGCGCCCAGCTGAGCCATTCCGTATTCGATATAATAAAACGGTACTTCGTAAATATGCAATTGCCGCTGCCAGCTGTTTTGGCGTGATAGTTCAAATCCATCCCAATCCACCATGCCTGAGCTGAATTCATCACTAACGCGAAGCCAGTTATGTTTGCGTTCGGAACGGGAATGTTGATGGTTGGTATATAACCAGTGTTGAAATTTATCCACAGTGGCAATCCACGGTAAAATGGAAATGATCTTTTCCAGCTGGTCGTGCTTGGCGCGTTTCAATTCTTCTTTATCCGGATAAAATTCATCCCAGGCATCCATAGAGATCAGTTCCATGCTCATGGAAGCGAGTTCGGCCACTTCACTGGGTAACCCTTTAAAAGCAGTAAGCTCAAGATCACGTGTAAGAAACGAATGAATGGCATGACCGCCTTCGTGTACCATGGTTACAAGATCTCTTTGTGAACCAACGGCATTCATAAAAATAAAGGGAACACCGGTTTCGTATAGCGGATAATTATATCCACCGGGCGCTTTCCCGTCTTTTGATTCGAGGTCAAGATGTCCCATTTCATTCATCACGCGTATACATTCGCTGAAATAGGGATGGATATGTTTGAATGCATCAACCGTTTTATTCACGAGGGATTTTCCATCGGTAAAAGGATGCAATGCCGGTTTTCCCGAGGCATCCACTTCAAGATCCCAGGGTTTTAATTTTTCCAGTCCCAGTTTTTCTTTCCGTTCCTGCATAAATCCTTTTACTACGGGAACAATTTCTGATTGTATGCTTTTATGAAAATCTTCGCAATCTTTCACTGAGTAATCAAAACGTCCGAGGGCAGCGAACATATAATCGCGGTAATTGCTGAAGCCCGCATTACGAGATACTTTGTGGCGGAGTTTCAGCAGGTGTTCGAAAAGGCCATCGAGTGCATCAGTATCTTTTTCCCTTCGCTGTTCGATGAGCCTGAAAATTTCTTCACGGATCTTACGATCGGTATGTTTAAGCAGCATAGCCGCTTTGGGCATAGTCATTTCTTCGCCATTGTAAATAACGGATTGCGCCCCGGTGATAACTCCGTATTTTTGTGCCTCCACCGAAATTTCTGCCTGTACAGAAACGTTTTCTTCACGAAACAGTTTCAGCTCCTGCTCTACTCCGCGCAGGTAAATAAAATATTTTTGGTGATCCGCTTTTGTTGTGAATTCGCATTCCTGCAATTTGCGGTTGAGTTTATCGTTATACGGTGCAATTTTGGGTTCAATTTCCGAAACAAAAAAGTTGTACGCTTCTACCGCTTTTTCGTCTTTGGTATTAATGCTCATGCGGATATAACGCCATGCTCCTTCTTCTTCCACAACAGCTTCCAGTTCGCTGCGATCGCGGAGCCATTGTTCCAGTTCTTCCAGTGAACTGATTTTTTTATCAAGAAGTGAAGAGTAGAATTTCTCAATTTTTTCCCATGAATCAATAACAATATCCTGCGGCAAAAAATGCCGTAATGGTTTAGCGGGAATTTGCAATGAGGTAAGCATTCATTTACGAACCGCGTTTGGCCGTAGTGGTCATCCGGGCAGAAGATTTGGCTTTGGATTCGGCTTTGGCTTTTCCTTCTGTTTTTTTCACCACTTTCTTTTTAGCCTCGCCTTCTTTTTTCACTTTTTTCGGTTTAGCATCCTTCACTTCAGCAGCTGTTTCCGTTGCTTCTTTTTTCTCTTCCATATTTTCGGCAGCTTTGGCTTCTTCTTCAATTTTTTTCAAAGTGCCGGAAGACTGCAACAGATTATACCACGAAAAAAGTTTTTTCAAATCAGAATTATAAACGCGTGTTTTATCATAATTGGGCAACACCTTTTCGAAATATGAATGATGTTCTGAAGGCTCTGCTTTTCCATCCACACAAGAACCGCCTTTTTCCATTTCATATATTTTTTTCACTACTTCAGAAAGCGGCACATCTTCTTCGGTAGTAAACATACTGATGTCGTCCAATGCGCTTATTTTACTATCAGAATAAGCGGGCATTCTTTTGCCATCAATAAGCGACTCCACAATAAGTGTATTTTTTCCCTGTGCAATTACTTTGTACAATCCCGGTTTTCCGGCAATAGCGATAAGTCCTTTTAAGTTCATTCACATTTAATTTTAGGTCAGCAAAAATAGAAATTCCCCGCGATAATCGGCAAATGTTAACAAATCATTTGGATACAAGCCGTTAATTTAGTGTGGGGTCGTCAGGAAAATTGGCTATGGCCGAATATTCTTTGCCCATGCCGGTGAGGATTTTTTTCCACAGGTCGTCAATATCGGTATTCATCACATCTTCTGCATCGGCCCGGGCCACCAGCCATGCACTCATTTCCAGTTCTTTTTCCAGTTGTCCGCGGTCCCAGCCCGAATAACCGACAAAAAAACGGAGTTGTCCGCTTTTCACTTCTCCATTGCTGATGGCTTCTTTCATCACATCATAACTTCCGCCCATGTAAATGCCTTTCATCACCTCCAGGCTACCGGGAATTTTTTCACCCAGCGTGTGAATATAGTAGAGATTGTCGTTTTTAACCGGCCCTCCCACACTTATCCTCATTTTCACATCAGGCAATTCGTCAATGAGTTCGTGCAGGTTAATGTCTACAAAATTATTGAGTACAAAACCGAAAGAGCCTTCTTCGTTATGTTCACAAAGCAAAACCACCGAGCGTTTAAAAAAATCGTCATCAAGAAACGGCTCTGAAATGAGAATCTTTCCTTTTTCCGGAGGTAGTTTATTCAGTTTTTTAAAGTCGAATATATTTTCCATTGATCAGTGCAAAGCGGCTTTCCATTCCAGCCGGGAACAAATTTCGCCTTCTTTTTCGGTTAATTCACGTAATCGTTGATAAACTTTTTCCTTATCCCAGTAATTCAGGGCAAAACGCACAAAAATATTGCCATGTTTGGCTTCGCTGGTCCATAGTGTCTTGTAAAATGTTTTTAGTTCCTCCTCCTGCAGAGCTTCAGAAATTAATTTAAACCTTTCTGCGCCACGGCATTCAACGATGGAAGCCAGCAACATACGATCCATCAGCCGCTCGTCAGAAGAGGTACGGCAAAGTGCCAGCAGGTTGTTGATATAGACATCCTGTTTCAGTTCCTTTTTCAGCTGTACTCCCCTTTTTTCCATAATGCGATACACCTGGTCGAAATGCTCCAGTTCTTCGCGGGCTGTTTCTATCAGTTCGGGAATAATTTCTGTTTTATCGGGACATTTTGCTATAAAACTCATCGCCATGGCCGAAGCTTTTCGTTCGCAGTCGGCATGGTCCTGCAAAAAAGAATCAAAATCCTTTATCGCATTTTCTGCCCATTCTTGGGGAGTGTGCCAGGTGAGGTCGATGGAGAATTTCATGAAAATGTTTTATGTTTTACGTTATAGGTTTTATGCTTTTTATATAATACCAAACTGATTTATAAAATAGGCCAATAACTGGTATTATGCCGAATGAAATTCTTCAAAAACAAACAGACCATGATGAATTTCACTTCGGTATAATGCCGGATGAGTGGCAGGAAAAGCGGAAGCGGGCTGTTCCTGAGCAGATCCAGGAACCGAAACCGGAATTTATGAAAGCGTTTTAATTTTTTTTTCATACCTGCATACTGCAACTGCCGCTGCCATCTTTTACCTGTTTTTATTTTGGATTTAATGAAGTTAGTTGCAAAAAAGCTTTTCCCAGCGAGTTTATGATATCGGAAGCAATCACAGAATATTCCGATTTTTCTTCCGCTGCAAAATCACCTGCCAAACCATGAAGATAAACACCAGCTACACTTGCCTCCAGTCCGTTATATCCCTGGGCCATCAGCCCTGTGATAATACCGGTTAGCACATCACCGCTTCCTGCTGTGGCCATGCCGGGATTTCCGGTGCTGTTGAAAAAAGTATTTCCACCGGGAGTGGTAATGGAGGTATAAGCTCCTTTCAGCACTATATAGCAACCGTATTTAAACGACATTTCTTTTTGCAGCATTACTCTTTCATAACTGTTTTCCGTTTTCCCGAACAGTCGTTCAAATTCTTTGGGATGGGGCGTAAGTACTGATCCCGGAGGAAGAAATGAAAGCCATGTTTTGTTTTCTGAAATACTATTCAGCGCATCAGCATCCAGCACCATTGGAGTTTTTGCATTTTGAATAAGGAGTTTGAGTGCATTTTGAGTTGCTTTTTCCGTTCCCAATCCCGGCCCTGCAGCAATAGCATCGTAGTTTCCTGCAGAAGGCACTGATGAAATAAAATTCTTTTCAACATCAGTAAGCACCATCGCTTCGGGAAAAGCGGCCTGCATACTATCGCAGGAAGCGGCAGGAAGATAAGCAGTAACCAGGCCCGCGCCCGAACGAAGGCAGGAAGAAGCGCAGAGTATGGCTGCTCCTGTTTTTCCGTGGCTGCCCGCTACAATAAGTGCGTGTCCGTTATTTCCCTTGTGGGTAAATTTTGAACGGGGTTGTAAAATATTTTGTACGAGCTCTTTCTGAACAAAAAAGTTTTTTGAATCGGTTTCTGCAATAAAATTTTTATCGAGGCCGATATCCAGCACCTGCCATTTTCCTGTATGTTTTTCGTTTTCGGGGAAAAGAAAAGCCAGCTTCGGACACTGAAAAGTAAATGTATAGGTGGCCTGAACTATTCCGTCACCGGCATTTTGTGAATTATCCTCCATGAACAAACCGCTGGGCACATCAATGCTAATGATGGTATTTCCTGATTCATTCATTTTTCGTATTATATTTTTTACCAGGCCGCCTGTTGGTTTGGAAAGCCCGGAACCGAAAATGGCATCAATAATGATTTCTTCCTTTAGAATATCCATATCATCTGCCGAATCAACAGAAAAAATATCTGCCCCGCATTCTTTCAGGCGCTGGAGGTTAATAGTAAAATCGGCTGAAGCTTCTTCTGAATATTCAATAATGAATGTCCGCACCTTTTTCCGCGATTGAAACAAAAGCCGTGCGATAACCAGTCCGTCTCCGCCATTGTTTCCCTTTCCGCACACCACCAAAAAGTTATTTTCATCCGGAAAACCTGACAGTATGGA
>JBMORL010000017.1:0-29421 GCA_049322335.1 Bacteroidota bacterium | reverse complement strand
AACAGATAACTGTCGACCCATTGCTTGTGATCAATCCCTCGGCTGGATGGCGCGAAAACAGGGGGAAATTCAGGTAAAAGAAAAAGGGGAATCACCGCTGTTTTTGGTAAATTCCCCCTTGGTAGCGAGAGAGGGAGTTGAACCCTCCACCTCAGGGTTATGAATCCTGCGCTCTAACCAACTGAGCTACCTCGCCAAAATTGAGGCGCAAATATAGAATTTTTGAAAGAATTATAAATTCAATAACTTCAGTAAATTTATTTATCAGAAAATCAGGCGTTTAAGATTAGTTATTATGTATTATTTTTATATTGAATGAAAACGATCCTAATTATTCTGAGTTTTTCGTTTTTTCATCCATCTTTCTCCCAGGTATGGATAGGCGGATTAACTGCCGATCACAGCTCTTCCCTTCAAACACCCAATACTTTTGCTGTAGGGCTTCACCGGGAGGCGCGGCTTAATCATTCCAATTGGTATCTTAACTGGCATTTGTCGGTGGGAACCAATACACAATCTGATTTTTACGGCAGGGCTACTGTGGCGATACTCGCTTATGGAATTCCGGGCTACTGGCGTTACCCTTCTCATACATCTTCCAACGCATCTGTTGGCGGGATATTGGCCTATTATGCCATTTTATTGGTGGCTCCCATTGCTTGTCCTTCGGGCGTTTCCAATTATTGTTTCAATTCAAAAAACGGGAAATGGCGGGCCGGCTTTTATTTAAATCCTCTGCAAATGGATTATTGGGATTATTCAGCCGGGCCTATTCAATCATGGACAATTGACGGGGGATTAAAAGTGATGAGAAAACTTAGTGATGAAAAAGCATTTTTACTGAATATCGGGGGAATGCGTATCAGCAATATGTTATCTTCCAAATACGCATTCAGCAACAATCGTATTCTTTTTAATGTTTCATTCGGAATGATGAACCTGAAAGAAATACATCCTTTATCCAACTAATTTCCTTTCCTGCCATCATTCATTTTCGAACCCCAGAATTTCCGCAATTTTAGCCCATGCAGCTTTTCTTTTTTCCTGGAATTTATCTCCGTTAATTGCACTTGAGTCATCTGCGTAAACATTTAATGCTGTTGCTTCAGCTTTCAGTAATTCGCAGCAATCTGCCATTTCTTTTAGTGTCACCGAATCTTCCCTGGTGATAGTGCCCGTGGCAAGAACAGCTTTGTATCCCGAAATAATGTTATCAGCCGCAGAAATCTGTTCATTCATAATCAATTTTGTATATGCAGCATCATACACACCTTTCTCAAAACCATCACCCACTGATCCAATAACAATATAGGTGTTATACAAATACATGGAAGAAACGGCTCCATAGGAATCAAGTATTTCGCTTTCACACTGAGATTTTGCTTCCCGGCTGGTAAGAATTACTGCCGGCATTAGCATAAAAAATAAAAATCTTTTCATAGCCGCATATTTATGGGGTAAAATTAACGGCTAGTTTCCCGTAAGAGATGACGGAATAATCTTTATATACTGATATTTCTCATAAACATTACTGGTTTCATATCCCGGACGATAAAAAGGACCCTGTACCAAAGGCCGAGTTTCGGTAATGATCACTCTCATCGGGTCATATCCTCTTTTTCGGATTTCTGCCAGCAGGATTTCTTTTGCCATTTCGCTTTTCTTTAATGAAAGCTGGGAAGGATTGCTTATTCCTTTTACAGGGACAACAGTAGAGCTGGTTTCTATAATAAGCTGTATATTTCCCTGTTTATCCAGCAATGGCATCAGCCTTGAAATAAACGACTGGAAAATATCAGAACCGGAAGGAAGAGTAAAATCATTATAATTAAAATGAATAATGTAAGGAATAAGGGATAAAGCCGTTTGCGTTTGTACGGAGTCCGTTATATAGTTGGGGATAATTTTAATATAATCAAATTCGCTGTAAAACCGGACTTCCTTTTCTTCGCTGTGAAAGCCGGGACCCTGCTGAAGAATAACAGGGGTTTCAAAGGAGGCGGAAGGAAATTCTGCTTTCAACAGCGCAACGGTTTGTTCGTGTTTCAACCGGGCGGCATAACCGGGTTCTTTTTTCCTGAACGCGGGATCGGCCGAAGCAGAAGATTCGATCAGGAACTGAATTTTTTTTCCTTTGCGAATTTCCTCCTGAATTACTTTTTTCCATCTTTTGTAATCTGCAGAAGAAGTATCTGCGGTGAGCTTTCCTTTTTCCATGAACTGAAAATATACCGGCAGATTCTGAAACGGAACCTTGTATATTCCGCTTTCATCGGCAAAGACTGATTTCTGCCGGTGAGCAGACAACAGCAGTGAATCGCTGTTTATGGCTTTTTCCACTTCAGGATAAAACCGTGCAATAAAAAATTCAGGGCCGGGAAATTTCCTGTTCTTTGTTTCCTGGGTCAATATCACCGGAACAGTAAATTCAATCTTTGCAGACGAAATTCCTTCTTCTTCCAGTGCCAGGAGGATATCTTCCTGTAATGTATTTACCCATTCCTTTATTTTAAGTTGTTCGCTTTCTCTTTTTCCCTCCTTCGCAAATGCCTTAGCCGTTATGCCAAGGTAAACTTTCTGTCCCATCAATGCAGTTCGCGTACAGTTTTCGATGAATGCAGAAAAATCGCTGCTTTTTTTTATTTTTGTTCCTCCCTGCCGGTAAAGTCCGGCTATGGCCCGCTGAATGAATAAGGTGTCATTTTCTTCCGGAGAAATCGCTTTTGTTTCCGGCAATCCTGTTACGGTACGGTAAAATCCCGATTCATTGATAGTGTCATTGTTGAGATAAAAGGAAGAAATTTTTAGCAGGGCTTTTTCTTCTTTTGGCACATTTTCATCATACACGTAGTTGTCGGAAAAACCTACCTGGTTGGCAGTGTAATTTCTTTTTTCCATTTCACTGAGTATAAATTTTTTGATCACCGGGAAAAGATCTTCATCCATCGGGTTATTTTCATCCAGAAGAGAGGAATACAATTCTATTTTCAGCGTGGTGAAATTACTCAGGTCTATTTCGTATGTGATGTCGTTGATGAAATCGCGGAAGGAGGGATCGGATAAAAACCGGTAATCGGATGAGGAAATAACAGATGTACGAAAAGGTTTAATATAAAGTTTATTCAGTTTATCACCCGATTCGCTGTATTCTTTCAGTATCTCTTTTTCAATTACTGTTCCTTTTACATTTACAAACAAAACCGATTCGCGGCCATCTCCTTTTATTTTTATTTCTGCCGAACGCATAAACCGGCCTGGCCTCCCGGTGGGGTCGTAAGCTATTTTTACAAATACACTTTTTCCCGGGGCGATATTTTTATTTTCAACAAAAGGAACTGTACAGCCACAGGAGGTGGATACTTCGGTAATCTCTACAGGAAATTTTTCATGATTAAACAACTCAAATACACAAAATACTTTTCCCTCCGATTCTTTGATATAGCCAAAATCGTTGAGTAGTTGATCTGGCACCACGTTTAACACCTGGCTATGTGAAATCAGGGTGGAAAACAGCATCCATACTATGATGAAGCCCTGTTTCATGCTATACTTCTGCTTGTGTTTTTTGTTTTTTGCTTCCGGTATATAATTCAAATTTTTGCAGCCTGCATTCCAGCGGGCCGTTAAATACTGTATAACGTGCAGAGGGTTTAAGCCCTATTTCTTTCAGCGCTTCGTGTTCGGGGCTTATCATCCAGACTTCGGTGCCGGTGAATTTATGTTTAAGCGTTGTGCCGATATTCCTGTAGAATCCGGAAAGGTCATCGCTTTCGAGGCGTATTCCGTAGGGCGGATTGAATACCACGAGGTTTTTTCCGGCCGGTAATTCGAAATCAAAAAAATCGCGGCTGGCAAAACGAAGCTGGTTGCTGCGAATGAAAGAGGCATTTCTTTCTGCTTTGGCAATGATGTTAGGATCAATATCAGAACCGATAATTTTTACCGGCAGTTCTTTTTGTTTTTTTCTTTTTGCTTCCTCCGTTAATTCTTTCCAGAGTGCCGCATCAAAATTTTTCCAGTTCATAAAAGCAAACCGGTGCCTCAGTAGCCCGGGAGCGATATCCAAAGCCATCATGGCAGCTTCAATACAAAATGTTCCGCTACCGCACATCGGGTCGATAAAATTCGACTGGTAGTCCCATCCCGTTAGTTTGATAATTCCTGCTGCCAGCACTTCATTCAGCGGTGCGGTAGCCTGTCTCTGGCGATAACCCCGTTTAAACAAAGGCTCGCCCGAACTGTCGAGTGAAAGTGTAACAGTTGTGCCATAAATATGCAGGTTGATACGGATATCGGGATTTTCGGTATCTACGGAAGGACGTTTTACGTTAGATTTTCTGAACTGGTCGCAGATAGCATCTTTTAGCTTGAGGGCTGCGTATTGTGAATGAGAAAAGTGCGGAGAATTGATGGAATGGCTGATGTAAAAAGTTTGTTCGGGATTAAACAGGCTTGTCCAGTCTGTTTTTAATGCTTCTTCATACAGCTCATCGGGATTTCCTGCCTCGAAAGAATCTACCGGCACCAATACGGATAATGCAGTGCGCAAATGAAGGTTGCTTTGGTACAACAAGGATTTATTTCCCTTAAAGGTTACAGCTCTTTTTACAGGAGTTATTTCAGATGCTCCGAGGTTTTCAAGTTCGGCAGCCAGTACTTTTTCCAAACCCTGCACGGTTTTCGCGATCATCGGGGTATTCATCTGCTCACTTCCCATGGAGGTATTTTTTTAGTTTACATTTTTTTGCCAGCTCTTTGGGAAATTCTTTTTGCCCGAGTTCAATGGCTTTTACAGCATCTTCACAGGCTTCATTTTTTTTCTGAAGGTAGTGATGCATCAGGCTGCGGTAGTAAAAAGCATCTTTATCACTTTTATTTCCGTTTATATATACCGACATATCCGCTTCCGCTTTTTCATATTGTTTTAAAGCAAAATAACAGAGCGACCGGTTGAAATAATAATCGGGAAAAGGATCAATAGCCAAAGCATCGGTAAAATCTTCAATGGCATTTTCATATTTTCCCAATGAATAAAAACAGGTTCCCCGGTTAAAGGAAGCGCTTTCGTCATTGTGGACAAAATCGAGATAAACAGAATAATATCCAATGGCTTTTTCATAATCCATTATTCCGTAGCTGGCATTTCCCAATTCAAACCATGCAGGATGGTAAGCAGAATCGAGCATCAGGCAAAGAGAAAAATCTTCGGTGGCGGCAGCATAATTTCCGGTGAGGTTATATAATTTTCCGCTCAGGTAAAAAGCGCTGGTGGAGGAGGGGTCGGTTTTTTTTGCGAGTTCAATGGCTTTTCGCGCTTCTTCAAATTTTTCCGAGCGCATCAGGTATTCTGCTTTTCTTTCCAGCACAATGCCGTCATAACTTTCTTTTATTTCTGCTTTATCCAGTAACAAAATGGCATCGGCAGTTTGCCCGGTGGCATGAAGAAAAGCGGCTTTTGAAACCAGGAAATCATTGTGCAGAGGTTGCACCCGTTCTGCTTCTTTCAGCCAGCGGGCACATTCATCCCATTCTTCATGTTCCAGGCAAAGGTCGGCCATGTAAATGATGGCATTAAAATGATCGGGATGCAGTTTCAAAACCTGCTGAAAATAATTTTTGGCCGGTTCATATTGTCCCTGTTCTACCAATAATTCGCCATGAGTAAAAAGGGAAAGTGTATCTTTTTCGTTGTAACGAACGGCTTCAGAAAGGTAATAAAGCGAGGAGTCGATATCTCCGGTATAATAATGCCAGCCCGCCAGTTTGCGGTAAACAAGATAATCTTTGGGAAATAAATTTTTGTAAGAGAGATAGGCCTTCAGCGCTTCATCATAGCGTTCCATCTGGATCAGCAGGTCGCCTTTATTGAGACGGATATAATTCAGTTTGGGACAAAGGTGAAGAGCGCGGTCATACATTTTTAATGCTTTATCGTAAGACCCCGAACCAAAAAGCGTATCTGCTTCCAGCGACCAGTTGGCGGCAACTGAACAGGAATCTTTTTTCTGTGAAAAGACGTGATACGGAAAAGCAACCGTAATACCAAGTGAAAGCAAAACCGCACGGATCATATACAAAACTGGTGAAAAAACAGCAAACAGCAGGCCGTTTTCGGTGAAAACTTATTAAAATACGTTAATTAGTTTTCCTTAGGGGATTGTTAATTATGATATTCGCGCTCGTAAACAAATTCCTGGACAGGTGAAAGGGAAGCTCCGAATTCATTCATTTGGGCAGTGAATACCTTTCTTTCTTCTGCCAGTTCGCCTTTTTCATTATAGAAAAAAGTAAATACATAATTTGGATGCCCGTCTGTTCTGAATGAAGAGTATTGTGAGAGCAAACCGGTTTCTGTGTACTCGGAAATAATATAGTGGTTGCGTATAGGATCCTGCGTGTTTTGATAGTCGGTTCGGATATGTTTTTGGTCTTTATATTGCGCAATTTCTTTTTCGATAAGTAATCCCGGATCATCAATGATGTCGTTGTTTTCTTCGAGATAATAGGAGGCAGCTTCCCTTTTCGCCAGGTGGCCTTCTTCGTCATATTCGTATTTTTCAATCAGTCGTATCTTTCCCGGGTAATCTTCTGCACGGTCTTCTTCGAGCTGTCCTTTTTCATTATAAATGAAAGCGGTTTGAAGAATTAATTCACCGGAAGCGTCAGTAACGGTGATATGCATTTTTTTGTCCCCTGAAATTTCTGTGGTTTGTATTTCCGTCAGTTCATTTTCTGCGTCAAAACTTTTACGGATAATTTTATTTCCTTCACTTGTATAATCCTTGTGTTCAAAACTGCCGTCACTGTAAATCAGTTTCTCCTGTACCAGTTCATTGTTATTATCGTAGATAAATTCATTTACCGTGGTTTCATCCGAATCGCTGCTCCAGGTGGTTTCTTTCACCATTTTGTTTTTTTCGTTAAAAACGCAGTTGGTTTCAGATTCTTTATGCCCGTTTTCATTATAACGAACCTCTTTTATACAGTTTCCGCTGGTATCGTATTCTGTTATCGACACCAGTGCCTTACTATGGTTGTCGCGCAGGAAAAAGCGGTGTTCGGTTTTTATTTTCATTTTAAGAAAAAATTAGAATTATTGATATATATATTATTTGTAGTAGTCCCGTTCATATCGGAACAAATATCCGTGTCCAAAATACTTAACAAAGTTGTAGGGTACGGTTTTTTTTACAGCTATTTCTTCGTTCAGTTGGTTGTATTCATATTCATAGCAATAGAATAGTTCTTCCGAAGGGTTCAGCGCTTCTGATTTTAATAAAAGGCCGTTTTCTGAGAATTCGCTGATATCTTTCCTGTTTTCTGAAGGATCTGCATAATTTTCATAAAAGGACTCATGTCTTGTTTTTTTATCTGCGGAGGTTTGTTTTGCCGTGAGGAATGCGTCATTTTCTTCTATTTTCGAATATTCATCAAATGTATAATAACGGGTAACCGACCCTGTTGTATCTCCGTTTTCGTTGTATTGCCAGGTTGAAACTTCCATTTTTAATTCCTGGAAAAGGATAAAAATCTCTTTTTCTTCAAGCCCGTTTTTTCCATACATCATTTCTTTGGATTGTATAATGTTTTTTTCGCTGTCTTTTTCCACTAAAGAAATAAATTTTCCGTTTTCTTTTTTTACTTCCTGTTTGCTCAGGATATTACCTTCTACGTCATAGCAGGTAATATAGGTCATATCACCCTCATAAAAATAATCCGTATGTTCAAAAGTTCCATCGGGGTATACATTTCGTTCCTGAAGTAACTTCCCGTCAGACTGGTAATGATATTCTGTAATAGTTTTGTCCCATTCATCAATGCCGGTAGTTATTTCTTTAATAACCTGACGGTTTTCATTATAAGCATAGGTTGTTTCCGATTCAAATGTTCCATTTTCATTATATGCAGTTTCTTTCAATAGTAAACCGGATTCATCATAATGGGATGTATGAACCAGTATTTTTTCGTCCTGGCGCGGAAAATAAAATTTATTTAGTTGACGCACCTGCATCTGTTAATTTCTTTCTTTTTTATTCAACCGTAATAATACAGAAAAAAATTAATTTTAAAGCCAAATTTCCGGTAATGTCAAACAAAAATAAAAAATGGTCGGGTGTGGTGTATTCCACCAATCCCGATTTTCAATATAAGCGGGAGAAAGAGGAAGATCATCAACCCTCAACATCAAAAGGCGACCAGGATATCCGCATCTGGCTTGATCGTAAAGGAGGCGGAAAAGTAGTAAGCCGGGTAACCGGTTTTACCTGCAAAACATCCGAAATAGAAGAACTGGCTAAAATGCTCAAGCAAAAATGTGGAGTAGGAGGAGCTGTAAAGGAAAGGGAAATACTGATCCAGGGCGATCACCGGAAAAAAATGATGGAGCTATTGCAGAAAGAAGGTTTCAGGGTAAAACTGGCGGGAGGGTAGGTATGCGTTTTAGGTTATATGTTTTAGGTTATATCTTTTTTTGGCTGGCTGGAAATATGCTGATCTCCTGTTCGGGTGTTGATGAGAAAGAAAAGAAAGAGAATACCGTAATTATTGACAGCACTGCTTATTTTGATTCTTTATATACCCCGGCACGTTATTCACTCGACACTTTTTTTACCGCACGTATGCTGGCTAAAGAATTTAACGGAAATGTGTTGTTTGCCGAAAGAGGAAGAATTGTTTTGAAAGGTTGTTACGGGTTTCGTACACCCGAAAATAAAGATTCCCTTCAACTCAGCGACAGGTTTCAGCTGGCTTCTGTTTCAAAAACAGTGACATCAGCGGCTGTATTGCAATTGTATGAACAGGGAAAACTTTCCCTGGAAGATACAGTAGGAAAATTTATCGATAGCTTTCCTTACCCGGGAATTACTGTTCACATGCTGTTGTGTCATCGCAGCGGTTTGTCAAACTACAATTATTTTGCCGATGATTTTTCATCAAAAACAATTCCCTTTACCAATGATTCGGTTATTGCCATCATGCACCGTCATAAACCAAAAGTATATTATCGACCTGATGAAATATTCGACTACAGCAATACGGGATACGTTATATTGGCTGTGATAGTGGAAAAAGTTTCGGGCATGAAATTTTCTGATTATGTGCAGAAAAATATTTTTGATGTGGCCGGTATGAAAAACTCATTTATCTGTTCCAATGCCGATACCACGGATAAAAGAGATAAACTCAACGGGTATAACGGAAAAGATAATCTTATCGAACCGCATTACCAGGATGGAGTAGTGGGAGATAAGGGAATGTATTCTACCGTAGAAGATCTTTTCCTGTTCGACCAGGCATTGTATAATCAAAAACTGCTGAAAGATTCTGTTTTAAAACTCGCCTTTTCATATTGGAGTAGCGATCGCGCAGAAGATGGAAGGGACAATTACGGTTATGGCTGGAGGCTCAAACAATCTTTTTCGGGATATGAAATAGTGTATCATACGGGCTGGTGGAAGGGATTCAGAAGTTATTTTATCCGTAACCTCACTCAAAAAAGAACAATTATTCTTCTTGATAATATAAAACGCAATAAGTTTCTGAGCGTGGAAGAACTCCTGGATTTATTCGACCGGGTAACGGGAAAAGAATCTTTTCGCGATAGTACAGAAACACTGGTTGGAGGCGAAGAATTAACAGAGGGCACACCGGCCAGATAAAACTATTCCTGAAATCTTCTGTTTATTGTAACCAGGCCAAAAAAAATGGTTAAATCATTGTATTTTAAACAATTAATTTTTAGTTTAGTATCCAGGTTTATTATATGAATTATCCCCTGCCGGAGCATTATATCCGAAAAGTGGAGTTGCCGCATTCCACTATCATTCAGCGCCATGACGGCATTGTAGAAATCCGTTGTGCGGATGATTTTACCTATGATGTGGAACATGTAGTGGAAAATCATAATATATTAAAAGAAATGGCGGGTAACGGAAAACTGCTTATTCTTAGTTTCGGGCAACGTTATACGATGGTCACCAGCGAAGCAAGAATGTATGTGGCGAAAGGGAATCATGAATCGTATATTGCTGCAGAAGCTTTTCTCATTTTCTCGCTGGCGCAAAGGATGTATGCTCAGTTCTTCGTAAAGATGAGTAAACCGGTAGTTCCTGCTAATTATTTTTCGTACCAGGATAAGGAACAGGCAGAGAAATGGCTGAAGGGATTTGGGAAGTAGAGGATGAGAGGGGCAGTGGCAGTGGCAGCAGCAGCAGCAGCAGCAGTAGGCAGTCTTTAGTCTCCAGTGGTAATTTGTAAATAAGCATTTCCTCCATCCCTTAATCCCTTAATAATTCTATCTCTTTTCATTAGTTGGCAGTTCTGAATCACTGTATTAAACCCAATAACTTAATAACTTTACCCCAATAATTCCGACATTTGGAAAATGGATGCGGGATCATTTCATCAAAAAGCCACGGGAAAAAAGTCAGCGAACAAAAAATTACTGGCAAAACTTTCCGGAATAAAACAGGGAGAGGCGGATAAGCTTATGCATGAGGCTCATGAAAAAGTTTTTTCCTGTACCGATTGCCTGCAATGTGCCAATTGCTGTAAAACCACCGGGCCGTTGTTTACAGCCAGAGATATTGAGAGGATTTCTTCCCGCCTTAAACTAACCCAGCAGGCGTTTGAGCAGAAGTACCTGAGAAAAGACGAGGATGGTGACATAGTGCTTCAACAAACTCCCTGTGCTTTCCTGGACGAAAAAAATTACTGTACGATTTATGATGTACGCCCCAAAGCCTGCCGCGAATATCCGCATACCGACCGCGTGAACCAGCAACAACTATTTCACCTTACACTAAAAAACTCAATAGTGTGTCCTGCTGTTTTTGAAATACTGGAAGAGATAAGAAAAAAAGTTTGAGAAGTTAGTTTGCAAGTTACAGGTTTAGAAAGTTGATAGTTATTTCACTAACATTTTTCCTGAGTAAATTTTTCTTTCTGTTTTCAACTGTATACTATACAACCCCGCGGGTAATCCCGGAAGTGAGAAAGTAATTTGCTTTGAAAGCAGAGAAAATGTAGTTTGGAAAATTTCACGACCGGTGATATCATAAATTTTTATACTTACCGGTGCGTTATTTAGAATGAATTCTTTTGGAACAGATATAGTGAAATTTCCGGTGTTTGGATTGGGAAATAGCTGAAGTCCGGTTTCGGCTATTATTTGTGTCTCTTCTTCTGCGGAAGTAATGTAGTCATCATAATGTGTAAGTAAACTGGTTTGTGCCATGTATTCCGAAAGAATGATAAGACTGTCTTTGCATATCAGCATTTTTTGCCCCCATTGATCAGCACGATAAAACTCCATTCCGTGTTTATAATAGCCCGTTACTGCCAGTGAATTTTTATCACGCGCATATAACCCTTCCTGCTGGTAATTGAGGTATATTCCCCATTCATCGGCTGCCATATATTTTACATCCTGTGGTGAAACAGGGGTGGAGCTTACAAAGGTTAATGTATTACCTCCGTTGTAATGATATTTTTTAAGCCCTGGAGAAAAAGTTCCTTTTACATTTACATATAGTGTATCATTCCAATAGGAAATAGCAGTAATGTCCTGTAAAGGGAGAGAAAGATCCACATCCATAGTATGTGTAATAAGATCAAACACACGAATGGAGCCATAATTGGCAATAAATAATTTTCCGTTTTCGTTTACATGAATATCACGCACAAATGCCTGGTCGAAAATGGTATCGTTTACGGGAAGTGAAGGAGAAGTAACGTCTGTAATAAATATTTTTTTTGCAGAAAGTGAAGGCCCGGCAATGGCCACTGCATAATTCTGCCACACTTGCGTATCCCACCAGTCGACTGTGGTTAAACCGCCATATATATTGTAACTTCCTTCCAGTGCAAGCGTTGTGGTATTGAAAACACGGAAGTCATTATTAGTGTAGTAATAAGCGTAAATGTGATTTCCATCCGCAGAAAAAGAAATCCCATAATTAAATCCCTGGTGCTGGTTAGTGTCAACAAGAACGGGATTGGTTTTATTGGTGATGTCGAATAATTTGAATCCATAACCCTCATTAGCCACCACCAGTTTGTTTCCAAATTTATCCGCACTGCAGTTCCATCCTCCGGTCAATGTTTTTCCAAGGTTTATGGGAGAAAGAAGATTGGAAATATTCATGGTCACCAGACCATACCATTCTGAGGCCACATACAATCTGCTGTTGTTTATCGCCACATCAAAGTGCCAGAGTCCCTGGTTGATGGTAGTGATGAGATTAATGCCTGATGAATCGGTACAGTCATAAACAAAAACATGTCCGTAAGGCGGGATTTCATTATCATAATTCAGAGCCGAGTTGGTGGCGATATAAATAGTGTCGTTTACATTTTCCCCGCGGATAGGTTGTGCCACGGCAAAGTAGGTTGTGCCCGAAAGTGTATCCGAAAATACCAGCGAAGGAAGAGAAGGATTTTGGATATTGAGCACATAAAAAACGCCATGCGGATCACTGTTTTGCCATGATTCTGTTCCTCCGAGTACATTCAATAACTCTGTATTTTTTCCAAATATAACGTCTTCCGGATCTCCGTAGATTTGCGGATAAAAGGAAACCGGTGATAAACTCACAGCATCATAAATATGTACCCCTGTATTCGAATTGTTGCCATAAGCAGAAGTGAACGCCAACAGGTTTCCTTTCACATCACATCCGCGCACAAGGGAACTATCAGCCGGCTGGTGGGCAAATCGGGTAATTTCGGACAGTGAAGTGCCATTATCTTTCAGCACAAGCATTTTCTTTTTGCAGGCTACAAATACAGTATCACTTCCTTTAAAGGCAATATCATACACAGCTTCTCTTAAACTATCGGGTATCCATTCATAGAGAAATTGCGGGTCATTGGCAGAAGGTGACAGGTCCCATACGCTCAGACCGCCATGATTGGTAGCTACATAAAGCGAATTATTTCTTGAATCAATGGTGGTTATATTTCCGCCAAGCCTTTTCGACCATAATAAACTGTGAGGAGTATTTCCGGTTACGTCAAAAACATTGAGCGTATTTCCGGTACCGGCATAAAGATACCCGTTTGAATAGTGAACCGTATAGCAGGCAGAACCGGAAGTGGAAGAGAGGTATTGAAGATTGGATTGGGAGAAAGAAAAAAATGGAAAAGCAATAACAGAAATCAAAATAAAGAACTTGTTCATAGCATGAATGTTTTCAGGCTACAAGGTAGGGTTTTACACGAAATAATCAAAACAAGCAATTAGAAGACAATTACAGGTAGTCAGGAAAATATTTTTGTAAAATATCCCTCAACATTTGTTCACTAAGGGGTTTATTGCTATAACCCGATATTTCTGTTATTTTTTCGGCCCGCTGGCGGTCATCAGGATTGAAAGAGGTGGTAAGCATAACGATGACTATTTTTCCCTTTTGATGATCGGGCAGATTGTGATAAGCTTCCATAAACTCCCATCCGTCCATAACGGGCATATTAATGTCAAGAAGGATAAGCACTGGTTGTGGATAGGTTTTTCCGTTTTTAATATATCTCCCTGTGCTGGTAAGATATTCGAGAGCTTCTTTCCCGTTAAATACGGTTTCAATTTTTTCTGCTACACCGGTTTTTTCGAGGATCATCCGGTTAAGAAAATTAGTGCCCTCATCATCGTCTACCAGCAAAACACAGTTGAGTTTTTTCTTCATTGTTTATTCATTTTCGGAATGGTAAAATAAAAAGTACTGCCTTCTCCCGGGCGTGAATTAACCCAGATATGCCCGCCATGCAGTTCAACAATTTTTTTGCAGTGCGATAGCCCGATCCCGGCTCCCTCATACTCATTCCGGTTGTGCAGCCGTTTAAAGATAGTAAAAATTTTATATGTATTCTCTTCACTTATCCCAATCCCGTTATCAGCAACAGAAAACAGCCATTCGTTGATTTGTTTTTTGGCTGAAACTTCAATGTTCACAGGCACTCCCTCTTTTCTGAATTTTATTGCGTTGCTCAGCAGGTTTTGAAACAACAGGCGTAACTCTACCCGGTAAGCATGGATAACCGGGAGCTGATGGATGGTGATAACAGCTTTACTTTCTTTAATAGCCAGCGACATGTCTGATAAAACTTCTTTCATTAACTCATTGCAGTCTACCTGGCTCACCACTGGTTCTTTCCCCAGCCGCGAATAATCCAGCAGGGCCTTTACGAGGTTTTGCATGCGTTTAGACGACTGGATAATAAAATCCATATAGCGGGTCCCGTTTTCATCTATTTGCGAATAATATTCTTTTTGCAGCAATTCTGTAAAGCTGATGAGTGAGCGGAGAGGTTCCTGCAGGTCGTGTGAAGCCACAAAAGCAAATTGTTCCAGTTCGCGGTTCATTACTTTCAGTTTTTTATTTTGATCTTCCAGCTCCAGTTCTGCTTTTTTTCGGGCAGTAATATTTATTGATAAAATAAAAACACCTTCGGGTACAGGTTGAATACTTAATTCAAACCATTCTTTGCTGTCATCAGGAAATAAAAACTCATTTTCCATAAAATGACTGGTTCGGTCTTCCATACAATTCTGGATATGCCGGAATACTTCTGTATTTTCAATGCCGGGGTATTTTTCCATCATCGTTTTTCCTATGAGTTCCTCAACAGTTGCTTTTCCGTGTTTTGCAGCGGCAGTGTTTACATAAATATATTTCCAGTCATAGCTGATAATTTGTATGCCCTCCATCATATTATCAAGAGTAGAACGCAGCCGTTTTTCGCTTTCCAAAACTTCTTTGGTTCTTTCTTCAAGCAATATTTCAAGTCCCTCGTTAATTTTTTTAATATATTCTTCGGCTTTTATTCTCTCAGTAACATCAATACTTGCAGTAAGAAAACAATCACGCCCATTAAGTATAAGGCGGTGTGCAGAGGTGGAAACCCATTTTATATTTCCATTAAAGGTTTTTACTTTTGTAAGCATATCATGAACAAATCCTTTTTCATTTAGCTCCTTCAGCATTTTTTCCCTTTCATCAGGTGTAATTATAAGTCCTATTTCTGCTGAAGTACATCCAATCATATTTTCTTTTTTCAGTCCGCAGAACTCTGCAAAATTTTCATTCACTTCAATGTATTTTCCAGTAAGGGCATCGGTAATGGTATTCATCACCGGGCTTTTGAAAAAGGAAGTGGAAAATAAATCCTGGCTCTCCTGGAGTTTTGCGGCTGTTTTCTTTTGCTCAATTATTTTTTTGTTGAGTTGTTTGTTGGTTTTTTGCAAAGCCTGGGTATTCCGGTAAATTTCAGCTTCCATTTCCTGTACCTTATGCCGCAATCCGCTGGTTACTTTTTTTCTTTTCTCTTCTCCTTTTTTAATCAGTATAAATTCCGTTACATCTTCTACACGGTGAATAATGCAGAGCAGTTTTTTGTTTTTATCCAGTACCGGGATATTTTTCGGACTCCAGTAACGAACTTCAAAAGTGCCGTCAGGCCTGCGGATATCGTATTTTTGTACCGCCATGGTATGCGGTTTTTTCTTTTTCCTTACATAATCCAGTGAAGCCCGAAGGTTGGAAACCCCATCAGCATTTTTGTCATCAGGATTATCGGGAAAAACATCAAAAATATGGCGGCCTGTAATTTTTTTGCGCTGGGTCATAGTTGCCGAAGCATAGGCATCATTTACGGCAATAATGTATAAATCCGGATCCAGTATCAGGTAAAGACCGGGCGTGGTTTCAAAAAGCAAACGAAAATCAATACCGCCTTTTCTCATTGAAATTCAGAATAGTAGTTAATAAAACAGAAAGCTAAACCGGTTTCAGCTCATAGTCTGTATTATAAACGTAATCAAAATCACACAAAATAACGAATAACGGGCATGTATTTTTTCAACATCAGTAAAAATACGTAGACGGGCTTTCTACCGGGGTCCGGGCAAATGCTGACTTTTTATTTTTTTGCCAGCAAACTGTGCTTGCGGCTATACGCAAGGTAAATGACAAGGCCTATGGCCAGCCAAATAGTAAAAGCCATCCAGTTACTGGCCCCGATTTCCGACATCATATATAAACAGCAAAGCATACCCAGTGTGGGAATAAGAGAATAGGTTCTAAACAGTGCTGCAATGCATACATACACACATACAAGGAGGAAAATATAAAACGGAATTCTCTCGCCAAATAAAGCCATACCGCTTTTGTATATTTTTTCTTCAGACACGCCTGCTTCCTTCAGGGTAGCTATCATTTCATCTTCTTCCAGGTTGCCCAGCACATCGGTTTCGTTGTTAAAGTTTTCGGTATAATCGTTAAAATATTTTTCTGCTACAAAGGCTTTTACTGAGGCCGCTTCGGCTTCAGATAACTCCATATCATCAGCTGCCCTAACCACCGGGGCGTTAGAAAAATAGTTTTTTGTCAGTTCTCCGAATTGGGAAAAAGCGATGACTACCGAAGCTACCAGCAGTAAGGGTAAAATAAACTTTCCGTTAATAAAAGGAGTCTTGAATTTGCGGTGCGGAGGATCTTTCATCTGGTTAAGTTTAATTACTCCAGCGCATACCAATACAAATGCAAATAGTGTTCCTATGCTGCACATATTCGTTGCCAGTTCGATATCGATGAATAATACCGGCACGCCAACCAGGAGTCCCACAATGATAGTGGCTTTATAGGGAGTTTTGTATTTGGGATGAATGGCTGAAAACATTTTTGGCAATAAACCGTCACGGCTCATCGACATCCAGATGCGCGGTTGCCCCATCTGGAATACCAGTAAAACTCCTGCCAGCGCCACCACTGCACTCATAGCAATAACAGCACTCAGCCAGCGTAATTCAGCAATTTCTTCAAACACTTTAGCCAGCGGGTCGCCTACATCCAGTAATTTGTAATTCAGCAAACCTGTTATCACCAATGCGATGAGAATGTATAAAACGGTGCAGATAATAATAGAATAAATGATCGATTTGGGTAAATCACGCTGCGGGTCTTTACATTCTTCAGCAGTGGTAGAAATAGCATCAAAGCCGATGTAAGCAAAAAATACGGAAGAAATTCCCATTAATATTCCCCCAACCCCATTGGGCATAAAGTCGGAATAATTATCGGTATTGATGTAAAAAAATCCGACAGCAATCACCATCATAACCACAATCAGTTTTAACGCTACCATGATATTGGCCGCCATTTTAGATTCTCTCATGCCGAGGTAAACCAGCCACGTGATAAGAAATACAATGGCCATGGCGGGGAGATCGAAGATCATTGGAATTCCTGCTATAATGGGAGCGTTTTTCCATGCGATATAACTTTCGGCAGCACCCGCATAACTTTCGCTGTTTTGTAAAGCTTCAAAACCGGCTCCGTCTGCCAGCCTTGCGCTGATGGTTTCATATCCTGCCTTTGCAGTAAAATAATCGGTTGTCATCCATTCCGGTAAATGAATACCCATATGATTATGTAATAACGTGGTAAAATAATCCGACCACGATATAGCAATAGTAATGTTTCCGATAGCGTATTCCATAATCAGCGCCCAGCCGATCACCCATGCGAAAAGCTCTCCGAATGCTACATAGGAATAAGTATAGGCACTTCCTGAAACGGGAACAAGAGAAGCAAATTCGGCATAGGCAAAAGCAGCAAAACCACAGGCAATGGCTGTGAAGATGAAAAGAAAAATTACAGCAGGACCGGCATCAGCACTTGCTTTTCCAATAGTGGAAAAGACTCCTGCACCAATTATGGCTGCAATTCCGAATGCTACCAGGTCGCGCAATCCCAGGTGCCTGCCCAATGCACCATGTGTAGCCTCGTTGTCTTTCGATTGCTTTAAAATGTCTTCAATCGTTTTTTTCCGGAACAGGTCTTTGCTCAACATCGGCTTGATTTTGCTCAAAAATAACAACTTATGTGAAATATACCCGAAAAATCATACAGATATCCATTCCCGGAAAAAGAGGGGAAGTAATATCTTACCCAAAACTAAAAATCTTGGTCACAACAAAGGAAAGATGATGGTAGATTTGGAGAAAGAAGGGATAAGAACACCATGTGATAAAACGGTTTTTCTCTATCCCTCATTAAATCAATAACTCTATTCCTGCAAGCATAAACCTTCAACTTTCAACAACCTTCAACCTTCCTCTGCCACGTTCCATAGTACATATCGACCTTGATTCTTTTTTTGTTTCCGTAGAACGGTTGCGCAATCCTTTTTTAATTGGAAAACCGGTTATTGTGGGAGGCTGGGGCGACAGGGGAGTAGTGGCATCCTGCAGCTATGAAGCAAGGAAATTCGGTATTCATTCGGCCATGCCGGTTAAAACGGCAAAAAGTTTATGTCCGCACGCCATTATTGTCCCGGGGAGTCACAGTTTATACAGTAAATATTCGGATATGGTAACGGAGATCATCCACGAGTCGGTTCCGTTATACGAAAAAACTTCGGTAGATGAATTTTACATCGATCTCACAGGCATGGATCGTTTTTTCGGGAGTTATCGGTTTGCTACCGAATTACGTCAGCGGATTATGCGCGAAACTGGTTTACCTATTTCTTTTGCCATGTCGGTAAATAAAACCGTTTCCAAAATAGGTACAGGTGAAGCAAAGCCGAATGGCCAGATGGAAATTATTTCAGGCACTGAAAAAAAATTCCTCGCGCCTCTTGCTGTTGAAAAAATTCCGATGGCAGGCGAAAAAACCTGTGCGGTTTTGCGGGGAATGGGCATTCATTTTGTTCATCATTTGCAGCAAATAAAAATAGAGTCTTTGCAACAGGTATTGGGAGAACACGGGGTGATGATATGGGAAAAGGCGAATGGCATAGACGATTCTCCCGTTATTCCCTGGTCAGAGCGAAAATCCATTTCCACCGAGCAGACCTTTGAAAAAGATACTGCCGAAACCGACAACATTAAGGCGATACTCGTTAGTATGGCCGAAAAACTGGCTTACCAGCTGAGGTCTGAAAAAAAACTGGCCGCCTGTGTAACGGTAAAAGTACGTTATTCCGATTTCACCACGTTCAGCCGTCAGATGAAGTTGCCTTATACTTCACTCGACCATGTGTTGATGGAAAAAGCAAAAGAATTATTTGACGGCTTATATGAAAAAGGAAGAAAAGTGCGGCTGGTGGGAGTTCGTTTCAGTAATCTTGTAAAGGGAAATTACCAGTATCATCTTTTTGAGGATACAAGTGAACAATTAAAATTGTATGGAGTAATGGATCAGCTTAGAAAACGATTCGGGAGCGAAGCTATTATGCGCGCTATCGGCATGGGAGTGAGACACGATGAATTTAATCCTTTTGGGCGGGGGAAAAATCCGGAGCAAAAAAACAAATTCGATTAGCAGATGTTCTTTATCCGGGTAAGAGGAATGCATGGATGAATGATTAACAGCAAATCATGGATAACTTGGTGATGAAGAGGCTGCAAACGCTGTCAAATAAAGTAATTTTGATACCTGTGAAAATGAAAGCCGTATTCTTTTTGGTTTTTATTTCTCTTGCGGGTATTGCAAAACCACAGGAGAAAAAGGGATTTTCCTTTTCGGAAATGGATATGCGTTTCGGGACGGATTTTAATATGAATTTTAACCTGGACGATTTCCAGGTGGGAACAGGCATGGGAGTAACAGATCAGCGTTATAAATGGATAGCCATGCTGAATTTTGATTTTCGGCCGTATCACAAAAAAATTCAGATAAAAGAAAGCAATAGTTTCATCAGCCAGTATTTTGAGCAGCGGTATTTTTTATCACTTTGGCTGGAAAAACGTTTTTTTGAACTGGATCTACCCAAATCCGACATTAATTTTTTTGCAGGAATAAAAAACGGATGGATGTTTGGCAATTACCGGGGTATTGAAAGATCCCCCGAATCGTATTTTGCATTTTCTCCTGCAGTGGGAATCTGTTTTGTGAAAAAAATAGCAATGTTCAGGATAGGATTATCTTATCTTGATCTTCATACCGTAGACATTCCCAAAACACGGCTGGTTTTATCCATGACTATTTTCGGAGAAGGAAAAGGAGGGGCTGTTGAATAAATGGATTTACATAGCGGCCGCAATCACATTTTTTTCGTGTAACAAAAGAGATGAATGCGATCCCTCTCTCCTGTGCGAAACTATTGAGCCCGATTCGTATTTTGTATATGTGGATGTGAATGATGACTCGCGCTACTATCCCGTTTATCTTACTTTATATAAAAACGATGTGGAAGATAATGACGTGGTGCTGAATGACACACTTTATGCGCCACGATACTCTTATTTTCTTCCCACTCAACAACGTTATTCTGCCAAAGCGGTGTATAATGTAAACGGAGTCACTTACCAGGCATTTGATGGCGGAAAACTGAAGGTGAAAGATTTCTGGAATTGCGACCAGCAATGTTATGAAGCGCAAAGCCTTACCCTTGACCTTGTATTAAAATAATGGAATACATCCTGAAACTACATAAAGTCTGTCACCGTTATAAAAATTCCGGGAAACAAACGTTAAAAAATATTTCTCTTTCGGTAATGAAAGGCGAAAAACTGGCAATCATTGGTGAAACCGGCAGCGGAAAATCTACTTTATTGAAATGCATAACAGGCGAACTGGCTCCCGAAAGCGGATCGGTGGTGTTTGCCAACGAAAAAATTGCCACCGTGTTCGGAGGATTGATCAGCTCACATCAGAAAATTAAACTGGTTTCTCAACATTACGAACTGGCGGAAGAGATTTCAGCGGAAGAAAATATCAAACGAAAATTACTTCACTACAGCGAAGAATTCAGAAACAAAAAATCGAATATTCTTCTTTCCCTTTCAGGATTAAAAAAACTAAAAGACAAAAAACCTACCGAACTTTCAGGCGGGCAACAACAACTGCTTTCCATTTGCTGTGCTATTGCCGAAGAACCCGATCTGCTGCTGCTGGACGAACCCTTCAGTCATCTCGACCATATCACACGAATGGATATACTCGACCATCTTTCACTGATCATCGAAACATTTGGAATGACCTGTCTTCTGGTATCACATGACGCTTCGGATGTGCTGAGCTTTGCCGGAAGAATTGTGGTGATAGAAAAAGGAAAAATTAACGGTGAAGGATCGCCCGAACAATTGTATTATCATCCCGAAAATATGTACATAGCCGGTTTACTTGATCATTTTAATGTTTCCGGAAGTAAAATTACACGGCCGTCTCAGTATGAATTTTGTTCTCCGAAAACAGCCCGATACGAAGGAATTGTAACTGAAGTAGTTTTCCGCGGACCGTATTACGAAATAAAAGTGGAGACAAAAAAAGGTGAAATGATCATATATTCACTTTCAAAATCAAAAAAAGCAGGAGAAAAAGTTTTTTTCAGGAAAGCAGAATAAATCCGGTGAGCTTGAAATTACGATTGACGAATTACGAATTTTTTGATTGATTAAATCCGTGTATATCTGTGAAATCCGTGGCAAAAATACAGCCACTAATTACGCGCCTGCCTGCCGGCAGGCAGGAATGAACGTGAATTTTTAATTTATTCCATCAATCACGTTTTCCTCATATTCCGTTTTTTTATCAGGAATGTTTTTCAATATGCGCCATGAAATGAAACAGCAAATAATACCCACCGCAATGGATGAAGCCAGCACAACAACTATCGCTTCGCCTTCAGACTTTGGTGCATACCAGCCTTGTTCCATCATAAATGGAAATACAAACCAGCCGGTTAATAAAACAGGCCCGTAAAAACTAACTGCTGCAATAATTCCCCATAATACCGGGTTTTGTTTTTTGGTGCGCGCCTGTCTTACAAAAGCACTTACCACCAGCGCCATGATAATGATCTCAAGCATAATTATTTGGTTTTTCCGAAGATAATAAAAATTTTATCCGGTCAGTTTTTATTCAGCATTTCCAGGTTTTTCTCATAGAAATCTGTGCATTCTTTTTCACCGGCTTCTTCCCAGAATTTTTTCATTCGTTCGAAGTGTTCCGAGGGAAGTACATTAAAATTCCAGCAAAGTTTCTGCAGGCATTCGGGACAGGGGCACAACGGGCGTTCATCGGCTTCTTCGAGGCTGTTGGCTCCGTTTAAAACGCAATGATATTTTACACAATGCGGAAGTGAAAACATATGGCTGATTTCATGTGAAGAAGTGCGGAGTGCGCGGAGAAGAAAAATACGGTAATCTTTTTTGCTTTTTTCAGGTGTTCCAAAACGATTCACCGACCAAACACCCACTCTTCCTTTCGTCAACGCCTGGCCGAATACAAAATTCCATTCGTCTGAAGGATAAAGGTCAATCGGGGTAAAACCTACCATCACCGCTCCATCGGCCGGCAAAAGAGGTTTTAAAATACTTTTGTTGATATAGGAAGATTTGAGCTGTTCATTTCCATGCATTACTCTTCTTTCGTCATCCGGCACCAGCGTATCACTCAGCGGGGAATTGATGACAACAGCTACCCCGAAAAAAGCTTCAAGATAACGGGCAGTGGTTTTTAATATTTCGTTTCGTATAGAGTCAAAATTACCAATGGGCTGAATGTATATTTTATAGCGTTTGGTTGTAATACGCTCAGGTTTTCTCTTTTTATAATCATCAAACGACAAAAATTTTTCATCCGGGTGGTTCATCATCCAGTCGCCAGCTGCAGTGATTGTATCATACAGTGGTTTTATTTTTTCCACCTGTGTAATTATTTCAGGTGAAAGGTCTTTTTCCGGTTCGGTTGTTTTTGTTTTACTTTCTGCCGGTTTTTTTTCGCCATTGCAGGAAAATGAAAAAAGCAATAAAGAGAATCCGGCTGCGAAAAATACAGAAGTTAATATACGGAAACAATAATGCATATCATTTGCATTTTTCATTTTGGAGGTCAATCAGGTCGTTGCCGAAACTTTTGGTAAAGCCGAGTTTTAATCCTTTTTCGATGGCATTGCAACCTTTTTTGGTTTCACCTTTATCAAAATAGATCAGCGCAAGGTATTTATAACAATAGGAATTTTCCGGCAGCAGTTTCAGTGATTTTTCGATGTTTTTCATTCCTTCTTCTGTTTTGCCGAGCTTGTGTTGCACATAACCGTAATTGTTCAGGGCATAAGGTTCGTTGGGATTTTCTTCCAGCAACATTTTATAATGAGCTTCGGCTTTCTCAAATTCTTCTAAACGGATATAAAGAAAACCGAGATTGTTTTTTGCAATCGGGTCTTCACGGTCGAGTTTAAGAATCACTTCCAAATCTTTCATCGAGGCACGTAAACTGTCGGCATAATGATAGGCTTCCGATCGCAGGTGGTAGGCATAAATGTCATTGGGTTTTTTGCCAATAATGAATGTATAATCTTTCACTGCTTCCATATATTTTTTTTGCTGGAAGTAAATTTGCCCGCGAAGAAAGTAAGCATCGGTAATGCTGGAATCAGCAGCAATGGCTTTGTTGGCGTCCTGCAGGGCAAGATCAAAATTCCCCATATTTCCATAACAACTGCCGCGGTTTACGTAGGATTCATAGTATTTGGGTTTTTCCGCAATCACTTTTGTATAGTCTTCAATGGCACCCTTGAAATCATTTAAATTTCTCCTGGCATCGCCTCTCAGCAGGTAAACATCTATCCGTTTGGGTTCTGCTTTTATGGCCTTACTGAAGCTTTCTTCAGCAGCTTTATAATTTTTTTCATAATAATATTTGTTTCCCTCCATGATGTGACGGTCGGCATTCTGGCTGTTGCAAACAGAAACAAGTAAAATAAAAAAGAAAAGGGTTGCTGTTCTCATAACATGTGGTTTGTATAAATGTAGAAAAAATACCGCTTTCAGTTGCGAAAAGGGTAATATTTTCTTCTTCCCATTTCTGCAGAATGGAGAATCAGCGTATCGCCCGAAAAACTTATTCCCGCCCGGTAGAAATAATCGGGATAGTGAATGAAAATAGAATCCTTTTTTACTTCGTATTTAAAAGTGAGAAAATGATCCACATAGTAAATAGAATCTTTACTGATCTGGAAACTGGCATTCTCGCTGTTGCCGTCTGTCCAAATCCCCTGGACTTTTTCGCTGAAGTTGGTATGCGTTACCAGTTTGGGTTTACAGGCAGTAAATAAAAGGATAAGAAACAGGAGAAGGGGAAACATGGGGTGCATAGGGATAGGGTTATTGAGTGTATTAAGGGATAGAGTTTTTGAGTGAAGAAAGTTTAGGAGTTTTGAAAGTTGAGGTAGTTATATGTTTTGGAATGGGTTACATTTTTCAGTTTTCACTCTCCGACTGGCAACTCGCAGTTCCGATGGCTATCGGAATCAGTTAACAGCCGGCAGATCGCATTTTCCTCTATGCCCTAATAACTCAATAACTCTATTCCTCATCATCAATTGGCAGTCAAACACCGCAACATACTAAACCTTCCCAACTTAAAACATAAAATCTTCTTTTAAAACTCTTCATCTGCGTCAAGAATCAGCAGTGCTTCTGATAATTCTCCCAGGGTTTTTTTATCGTTTACTTTGGTGGCGAGTTCTTTTCCGTTTTTATAATGTTTTATGGCTACATGAGCCTGGCCTTTGGCTTCGTATAGTTTTCCCAGTTGATAGTAGGCGGCCAGGTAATCGGGATTTTTCCGGATCAGTTCTTCGAGCAGACCGATGGCGATTTCCGATTCATCGTTTTTTTTGTGTTCAAGAGCGGCTGCATATCGTAAAAATGAATCATCCGGGTTCTTTCTCAGCATCTCGCTGATCATCTCCATTCGTTCTTTATTCATGATGGAAAAAAATTAAATGTGAATCGTCAATTTTTACGCGCGTAAATATACCGATTTCCATTTTATTGTCCGACCATGCCAGTACTTCCGAGTTTTCAACAATCAGCGTGATTTCGTAACAACCACCAATGAATACACAGTTGGTAACTTTTGCTTCAGAGCCTTCTTGTCCGCTGCAAATTTTTACCTGCCCGGGGCGGATAAAAGCATTTTCTTTTTTTCCGAAAGCGGAAGGCACTTTCTGAATTTTTCCAAACAACCGGGCAACATACAGTGTTTTCGGTTGGCGGAATAATTCTTCGGTTGTTCCGGTTTGTATGATTTCACCATTTTTTAAAACTATTACCCGGTCGGCCAGCGCCATGCAGTCGTTTATATCGTGTGTCACCACCAGCGTTGTTTTTCCTGCCAAACGCAATAATTTTTTCAATTCACCGCGCACGGTTGTTTTCACAGAATCATCAAGACTGCTGAATGGCTCATCCAGCAATAACACCTGTGGATCGGCCGCCAGCGACCGCGCGATAGCCACGCGCTGTTGTTGACCTCCTGATAATTCATGGGGAAAATTTTTGGCTTTCTCAGTAAGCCCGATCAGCAATAACAGTTCTTTTATTTTCTGCGATTTATTTTCCCTGCATCCAAACCCGATATTTTTTTCTATAGATAAATGCGGAAATAAACTGTAATCCTGGAAAACAATTCCTGTTTTTCTTTCTTCCGGTTGTAAAAAAGTATCGTCAGAACAGATAATTTTTTCATGGATGGAAATTTTACCCGAAGAAGGCTGTTCAAATCCTGCTATCACCCGCAATAAAGTAGATTTTCCCGAACCGCTTTCTCCCAAAAGACAAACCATTTCATTTTCGCCAACACCAAAAGAAATATTTTTCAGCGCAAATTTATTTTTGCCGTAACTGTGAGATATGTTGGTAAGTTCAAGCATTTTTTTTATTCATCAGGCGATGCAGCAAATATAGGGGAATCATTCCGGTAAGCACAATGATCAGTGCCGCATTCGAACTTTCAGGCACCGATTCCATCACTTTGGCGTGTCGATAGGTTTCTGTAGCCAGTGTATTAAAATCAAACGGACGCAGGATCATGGTCAGCGGCAGTTCTTTCAGCACATCTACAAAAACAAGAATAAAGGCAGATATTACCGTTGCTTTTATTACCGGAAGGTCGATTTTAAAAAATGTGAACCAGGTATTTTTCCCCATCGATCTGGCACTGGCAGATAATTGGAGACTTTGTTTTTGAAAAGCGGCTTCCACAGGCTGATAACCTACGGCCAGGAAACGCACTACGTAGGCGAAAACAAGGAAAAAAATACTTCCTGTAAAAATCAATCCTTTTTTCATCAGGATATATTCCGAAAAAAAATGATCGAGTGTTCCCGATACCACCAAAACACCTACGGCTATTATCGCTCCCGGTAAAGCATAACCGATGGAAGAAACGGAAGAAAGTAAACGGATGCGGTTGGTATGGCGTGCATAAGCTACCAATAGCGCGACAGATGTAACGGTTACTGCTGCTATAAATGCCAGCACAAAACTGTTCCATGCCATAATCACAAATTTTTCTGTAACTACTTTTTCAAATGTGAGCCACGACCAGTAAATGATTTGCGCAAAGGGAATGAGAAAGGCAAAAAGGAAAAGTGCTGAACAGAAGAGTAAGGCAGTTATTTTTTTCCACCCCGATAAAATTTTTCCCGGGGAAGAAACAGAACGTATGTTTTCTGTATAACTTTTTTTGCCTCTTAATACTCTTTCAAGTGAAAGAAAAACAAATACAGCAAAAAATAAAACAGCAGCAATCCACAAGGCAGCTCCCAGGTCGTATTGCCACGAGCGAAAAATGGCAGTGGTGAGTGTCCGGATTCCGAAATAGGAGGAAGCGCCATAATCATTCAGTGTTTCCATTATTACCAGGAATAATCCGGCTGCAATGGCGGGACGGGAGAGAGGTAAAGCTATTCTGAAAAATATTCCCAGCGAAGATACACCCATCGATCGTGCCGATTCAATATGTGAAGCAAACCGGCCTGTAAAAGCATTTTTGGAAGTGATATAGACATAGGGAAATAAACTGAAAGAAAGTATAAGCACCAAAAAAGGAAAAGTCATGATATCAAAATGCCAGGCTTTCTGATCAGTCACTCCCAGCAGGCCGAGCAATGAATGATAAGAGCCGTAAAAACTGAAAATTCCCGCCCAGGTAAAAGCAAGAATATAACCGGGAATAGTAAGCGGAAGCAGCAAAGCCCATTGAAAAAATTTGCGCAGGGGAAACCGGTATTGCGTCACGAGCCAGGCCGAAACGGTGCCCATGACAAAACTGGCCAGCGCCACTGAAACAGCGAGCCGGAAAGTATTGTATACATCTTCGGCTGATACGGTGGCATCAAGAATGGCTTCCGTTTTTTCTCCTGCCGAAAAAATACCGCCCACCACTACTACTAACGGGATAAGGATTAAAGCAGTAAACAGCAGCGAAAGGATCAGCCAGCTTTTGTAAAGGCGCAACCAGTGTTTTTTCAGCGACAGGTACATATAAGAAGCCACGAAAATACAGGAAAGAAGCCGGAAATGCCATACACTTTTCAGGGTATTTGTATTCCGGCTATTATTCGTATATTCAGCCAAATAAATAATGATATGGATAAAAGGTTAAAAGCAATGCGCATGCTGGATGTTCCTGAGGATCACCGCATGATTCTTTCCCTTGACGGTGGCGGCATCAGGGGCATACTTACCATACAACTGCTTAAAAAACTCGAGGAAATGACAGAGTTGCCCTGCCATGAGCTGTTTGACATGGTAGCCGGAACCTCCACCGGAGGTATTATCACCGGGCTGATGGCTACCGGACACACCGCTGCCGAAATAGAAAAACTATACATAGAATTGGTAAACGAAGTGTTTGAAAAACGAAGCGCGCTGTCCAATCGTTTTATCAATCCTCCGCAATTCACCAAAAAGAAGTACCGCGAAAACCTGAAACGGCTGCTCGGTAATATAACTCTCGAAGAAGCCAACCGGAAAACGGAAACCGATTTGCTTATTACCGCAAAAGATATTACTGCCAGCGAAGAAACTTTTTTCACCTGTTTCAACAGCAACGGTGAGTATAAAGGAACATACAAATCGGTTTTGTTGCGTGCAGTGATGGAAGCCACGATGTCGGCTCCCACTTATTTTTATCCGCTGGAACGTTTTCTCGATGGAGGAACTACTACGTATAACAACCCGGTGACGGCAGCAGTGATGGAAGCATTGTGTTATGACGGAAAGGAAAAATATTCTCACGATAAGATCACCGTTTTTAGTTTTGGTACAGGCACACGCGTAAAATTCGTAAAACCCGGAGAAACCAAAAACCCGAAAGGATTTGATGTGGGATTCTGGCTGAATTATGTAATGGATGAGTCGAGCCAGGACGCCAGTGATATGCAAATGGACATGTTGCGCAGCGGCATCGTAAGGGGACTAAACGTTAGACGATTCCAGATATCCTTTGATACTACTTCAATAGGAAAGCTACCCAACCGCGAATTACCCGAACCACTGGTTTCAGGAGCAAAGTGGCTTTATGACATTACAGATGAAGAACTCGATAATATCGATATGAGTGATGTTTCAAAATTCAGTATGATGAAAACCATTGGTGAAGCAATGGCGGAATATATTTGCAGTGAAAAAAGCGGGAATTACTTCAAATCCGATCTCTCGAAAAAAGGAAGAGGAAACCTCGTTACCGCTTTCGGAGATGTGGAACGCATAAAAAAACAAATGAGCGACCCCGGCTGGCTGGATGATCTGCATGGATAGGAGAGATGTTAGATGTGGAGATATCAGATGTAAGAAGAGAGATGCGGAATAGAGAATGACGAATGAACGAATTTTAAATTAAGAAAAAATACTTCATCATTCATGTATTCTATTATTCTTAACTCACCAACGAATGAATGAACGAATGACGAATACATGAATAGTGAAGTAAGAAGCGAAATGCGGACTGAACAATTGTTGATTACATGAGTTTTGAATGGTATAAATCACAAATCTAAAATCATGTAATCACCAATCATAAAATTTGCGTTTTTCAAACTAATATCCCTTACCGTACCCTTTCCCCATTTTTTCTTTCTTTTCCTGCATCAGTTTTTCTTTGCCTTTGTAATAGGGATTTTTATCCATTCGCTTTTTCTCCATGTAATAATTATTCATTTTGCTGTGCTTTTGCATCATCAGTTTATTTTCGCGGCTCATGCGTTCGGCATTCGCAATTTGTTTTTCGTAGGCGGTATTGAGTGAGTCCTGTAGTTTTAGTTCGGTGGAGGGGGTAATCAAAGCAAATTGATCCTGCAAATATTTTTTATTTTCTGCTACGAGGGTGCGTGCTTCATCAAACTTGTCGTAGTCGATGGCTTTGATGGCTTTGGCTAACCGTTCGTTGGATTCGAACAAAACGGATTGTTGTATCACTGATTCGTTGACATGGTTTTTGTAGTCAGCATAATTGTTGGTGGGAGCGATGCTGTTCATTTGCGTGATGTATTTTTTGCGATGTCCTGCAAACGGATCGTCATAACTCAGGGTGGAGTTAAAATTATAATTCAGCTGAGTGGGATCATCTATTCTGAATTTCAGCAAAACGCCTTTTGAATCATAGGGAAAAACATCACCCAGTTCGA
>JBMORL010000016.1:0-29644 GCA_049322335.1 Bacteroidota bacterium | reverse complement strand
CTTATTCCTATCTTTTTTCCTGTTTCTCTTTCTATGGCGTATACTGCCCAAATATCTTTTTCTCCTTTTTTATGATAGGCTTGCATTTCATCTACTTCATAAACTCCGTTTTTGGGCATGGGTGGGGGCTGGCATTTTGCTGCATCTGCAATAACAGTTTTTGTAACGGTGTTTACTGACATCTCCAGTACTTTGGCAATACCTCTGAAACCACAATTTCCCGTGATGAGTTTTGAAATAAGTTTTCTTTTCTCAACAACTTTAGCCTGGTATATATAAATTTCCTGCTGATATTTTTCGCACTCTTTACAGCGGTATTTTTGAGTGCCGGTTTTTTGCCTGCCGATTTTAACACAGGCTGATTTACAATATTGACAATTCATAAATGAAAAATTTGCATATGATAATTTGATACACCAGGGTTTTACATCCCTGTTTTTTCACCCTTAATTTAAGTTTTAAAGGCATTTCTCCCTAAATCATACCCAAAAATACTAACCCTAACAAAGCAAAAAGCCCCGAAAACCGGGGCTTGCAGACGAAATATGATAATTTGAGGCGGTACTTACTGATATTTTATTTCTCCATTAAAACCAAATTGCTTAATAGAATTAACTAATTCATCAGAATTTTCTATCAGATCAAAAACTCCTTTTATATTTTTTCGATTTATATTATTTGAATAGAGTATTTTTGGAACAAACTCGTTCTTATCTATCGTAAAAATAACTGACTTAATTTGAGAATCATCTTTTTTTCTACTATTTTTTTGAGTGATTATTGTTATAAACTTTACATCATTTAAATCAATTTCCCATGCCAACTTTTCTGAGTAATAGCATCTAAGTTTTCCTTCTTTAAACTCATATAACATTCGTTTTCTACGCCTATAATCAATATAAAATCTGAGAAATAAAAGATTAAAAGGTTGATACAATAGCGCCAATCCTACAATTTTTACAACGAGCGGTGTTTCAAAGACAAACACTAAAATGTAAAAAAAAACCAAAAATATTATACTCGAATAAATAGAAAATGGGGTTAATATCCACTCACTTGAACGAAAAATAAGTTTTGATTTTGATGGTTTCCCTAACCAGTGTATTTTTTTATTTTCCATGATTTAATTTATTCTTCTATAGTCATTTTTTCTACCACTTCTAATGCTGCTTCAGCAGATTTTAATTCAGTATTTTTTTCTTCAATTTTTGATTTATAATCTAGTACCTTTTGTTGTGCCTCATTAATTGTTTTAGCAAATTTCTCAATAAGTGATTGGTTTTTTCCCCCATCATTTACATAATTATCCAGAGCGCTTTGGGTCTCTTCAATATTTGAATTTAATATTTCAATCCCTTTCTCATAAGTATCAATTGTATTTTTTATCATAGCGATATCAGATTTAATCGCAGCAGTAGCATTCTCTTTAGCTAATTCAAATAAACTTTGAGCCGTAAAAACCTCATCACCACCAAAAGCCGCATTTAACTCGAAAGCCAAATCTTTCCATGAAACAACTTCATCATATGTAAAAGTTCGGGTATACTCTATATATCCCCCACCTCCAAGCCCAAAGGTTTTAAATGAAGTACTATAATTCATGTATCCTTTCTTGAAATCATCTGAAAAACTCAATGTTGCTGATGCTTTCATCCCAACGGGCTTGGCGTAAAAGAAACCTGCACTAATGTTATTAGAACAGGCTTTAAAAGTAGCAATATCTGTAGCATGAACAGTAACTGTTGTTGTATTTACTACTCCTGCTCCAAGCCCTAAGCCACCACCAGCTCCCCAATAAAACCCAATTCCTTTGCCTCCGAAATAAGACCCACCTACAAAATTAATTTGAACAAAAGCATACATTCCAATTGTCTTATTCTCAATAGTTGCTACTTCCAACCCCTCCAACTCAACTCCATCAATAACCCTATTCTCAGAAAATGCGTAGGTACTGTTATAAGGATATTTCATATACATTGGATCAACAGTAAAAAACCTCCCCAATCTCGGATCGTGCATTCTAAAAGTATAGTTAATTGAATTTCCATTTCCTTTCAACTCATCATCCCGTTCCTGCGACTGAAATGAATACCGATATTTCTCACTGCTAAAATCCCTATCCGTTAGTAATACACCAAAAGGCGAATAATCATTTACCGAAACAATTTCAGTAATAAAATATTCCACTTCACCGGTAATTGTTGTGCTTTCAATGGGAATCTTCTTATCCGTTATAACAGTAAGCACATTACCTAAGTGATTGGTAAGCTCAAACTGTTTTTTTCCGAGTTCTCTTTGATGCTGGTTTGGAATTATGGTGGTAGCGATCATCTCTTTTTCTTGGGTATTCATGCCCAACCTTGAACTTCCGTAGATGTGTTGCTCAATTAATTTGTAGCTGGGTGTTACCGGATTGGTTTCTTCATAAACGGAAATAACATTTCCTTGAGCATCCCGTACATAAAACGTGCTTTTCTCCCAATTGTTACTGCTGCTGTAAATATGTTTGGCTACTCTTTGTCCCATAGCATCATACTCAAATTTAAGGTTTTTCTTTGAACTACCAACAGGCCGTAATACCTCACTGACCTTTCCATCCACTCTCCAGCTGATTTTCTCTATATCCTCCTGGAAATCGCTTTCCAGTTCCCCAATTTCAGTATAGGAATAGTTGTTTCCAGCCATACCATTGAATTTACCATCGTTGATAAGAGCTAAATCATTCTCACTTTGATGCTAACCTTTTGAGGATTGATTGAACGGGCTTGCAGACGAAATATGATAATCTGATACTGTACTGAAAAAAGAACATCATCATTCTAATTATCCTTTTTTTTCTGCTCTTTTCCCTTGCAGCGTGGATAGCCGTTTACATGGCGCACTCCGTGTAATTATCAAACATATTTCGAATACTATAGTTCCGTCTTTAGCTTGTTCATTCTTTAATACAAAAAATTATTGTAAGGATATCTCACCTCATGAATTTGCTTCACCAGTTCATATAAGGTGTTACGCAATTCTTCAATATTTATTTTTTTAAACGCAGAAATAAAAACACATTTTCCCGGTGGTAATTTTGCCATCCAGGTTTTTTTCAGTTCATCCAGCGTGATGTTTTCTTTGGTGAGTGGAGAAAGATCACCGGATTCTTTTTCTACATGGTGATACTGGTCAATTTTATTAAACACAAGAATAGTGGGTTTATCCAGCGCCCGGATATCTTTCAGCGTTTCATTCACCACTTTGTAGTGATCTTCAAACTGCGGGTGTGAAATATCCACTACATGTATCAACACATCCGCCTCCCTCACCTCATCCAGTGTCGATTTGAATGATTCCACCAGTTGCGTAGGAAGTTTCCTGATGAATCCTACTGTATCACTTAGTAAAAAAGGAAGATTTTCCAATACCACTTTTCTAACCGTTGTATCCAGTGTGGCAAAGAGTTTATTTTCCGCAAATACATCCGATTTACTCATCAGGTTCATCAGTGTTGATTTTCCCACGTTGGTATAACCCACTAGCGCTACACGCACAAGTGCTCCCCGGTTGCTGCGCTGGGTAGCCATTTGCTTGTCGATGTCTTTGAGTTTTTCCTTGAGCTTCGAAATTTTATCAAGAATGATCCTTCGGTCGGTTTCTATTTGTGATTCACCGGGGCCGCGTAATCCTATTCCTCCTTTTTGCCGTTCGAGGTGAGTCCACATTCTTGTGAGGCGCGGAAGCAAATATTGATACTGCGCCAGCTCCACTTGTGTTTTGGCATGCGCTGTTCGTGCGCGTGAAGCGAAAATATCGAGAATAAGGTTGGTGCGGTCGAGAACGAGACATTTTACTTTTTCTTCTATGTTTTTCTGCTGGCTGGGAGAAAGCTCATCATCAAAAATTACCAGTTTGATGTCGTTCTCTTCCACAAATTTTGTGATCTCTTCCAGTTTTCCCTTTCCTATAAATGTTCCGGGAACGGGAACATCCATTTTTTGCGTAAACCGTTTCATGATTCTTGCCCCGGCAGTTTCTGCAAGAAAAGCCAGTTCATCAAGATATTCTGTTACTTTTTCTGCATGTTGTTGCGGAGTGATCACTCCCACCAGCACCGCATTTTCGTCCACACGTTTGGGAATTTTGCTATCAATCATTTGGAAATTTCAGATTTGAAAAAGTTGAAATTCCGGTCATTTTGTTTTTAACGTCTGGATATATTCCGCCACAGCTTCCCTTTGTTTTTCATCCAGCAATTCTTTAAACGGAGTCATTTTCCCTTTTCCTTCGGCAATAATAGCCAGGGCTTCTTCCTTTGACATAGTGCTGGCAGCAAGATCTTTTGCCCCATTCACTCCCAATTTACCATCTCCACCGTGACAAATGGAACAATTATCTTCGTATATCTGCTGTCCGTTAGGTGTGCCATCAGCATTTTGTGCCGGTTTATTGTCTCCGCAGGAAGCGAAAATAAAAAGAGAAGAAAAAAATAAAATATGTTTCATAGGTTGTAATTTTAAAACCACGATCCGCCCAGTTCCGTTCTGAACGGCCAGGGAATAGCTGCAAGAATAAGTAATAAGGCAACCGTGTACCAGATAAAAAGTTTACGGTGTTGAGCAGCATCCCGTTCTGCTTTTTCGGCTCGTTTTCTTCCTATGGTAATAACAATCATAGCTGCTGTCATCATAAAAAAATGTTCTACTGTATAAAAACGAAACGGATTTTCCATCATCCCATTCCCGAAAAGCACTTTTGGGCTTACAAAATAAAGAATCAACCCAACAGCAAACTGCAGGTGAAAAAACACCATAGCAAAAAGATTGAGCATTTTATCCATGCGCGAATAGGCTTTACCGAACCGCCATTTGCTGAAAGCATTAAAAACTGCAAATACGATCAGCAATAGCACGATCCAGCGTAAACCGGAGTGGGTGTGGTGGAGAGCGTTGTACATAAACTTTTTTTACAAAAGTAGCAAAATCATTAGGATTCACTTTGATAATCTATTTAATGAAGTGATTTTCATTTGTTTTCATGACATTATCCTTCTCTTGTCTTGACATAAAAGAAGCCGCTTTGCGTAGCAAACTCACGAATCCCTTAAAAATCAAGAAAACTATATGAGTAAAAGGTCAAGACCTTAAAAATAATTCAAATTAACTCCTGCATCTATGGTTTTGGAACGATAATTGTTTAACTTTAGCTGCCTAATAATTAATTGTATGAAAACAAGAATACTCCTGTTGGCGCTGTGTGTTTTCCAGTTGCCGCTTTTTGCACAAAAAAAGATTGAAGTCCGCGAATCCAACGAAAATATCGGGGGCGGAAGCCATAATTCCCTCTCAGTGGTAGTGGCCGCCAAAGATAAAGACGATGTGGAAGATGCTATCCGCAGTTTTATGAAAAGTATGGACGCCAAAACCTCTACCGAAAAGGGGGAATTATATGGCGAAAAGGCCAAAACCAAAGCCATGGGCGAAAAATATTTTTATATCTGGGGAAAAGTGGAAGAAGTAAAAGGTGAAGGTTTTAAAATGACCATTGGTATTGACCTCGGGGGTGCATGGCTTAACTCGGGCGAACACAAAGACCAGTTTAAATACATGAAGGAAAAAGTGTATGAACTGGCTGTAAAAATTCAAAAAGACGCTATTGGCGAAGACCTTAAAGCAGCCGAAAAACTTCTCGAAAAACAGGAAAACGAACAAAAAGACCTGGAAAAAGACAATAAAGATTATAAAGAAGATATCGAAGACTATAAAAAGAAAATTGCAGAAGCCGAAGAAAAAATCAAAAAGAACGAAGAAGACCAGAAAAAGAAAAAGGAAGAAATAGAAGCCCAGAAAAAAGTGGTGAAAGAAGTACAGGAGAAAATGAGTGCTGTGAAGTAGGATAGAGTTATTGAGTGTACTAAGTTATTGAGGGATGGGGTAAGAATATAAAATAAGGGATTTTGCATTTTACTCTATCCCTTAATAACCCAATAACTTCATCTCTTTTCTTACCTTTGCGCTATGCAGGCGCGGTTGAGTCATTATCTTTTACTTCATTTTATCGTTTTCATCTGGGGGTTTACCGGAATCCTGGGAAAAATTATTTCTGTAAAAGAAGATGTGCTGGTGTGGTGGAGAATGTTGATGGTGGTGGTAGTGCTGGCCAGCTATATGCTCGTTTTTCACCGCGATAAATTTAAAATAACGGCAAAATTCTGGTGGATCACTTTCGGAACGGGAATCGTAATTGCCCTGCACTGGATATTTTTTTACGGGGCGATAAAACTGGCGAATGCTTCTGTCGCTGCAGCAATGATGGCTGTGGCGAGTTTTTTTACCGCTTTCCTTCAACCGCTTTTCTACAAAACAAAAATTGTTCTATATGAACTCGTGCTTAGTATCGGGGTGATCATTGGTGTAAGCATCCTGATGGGCGTGGAAACCGGTTACATGGAAGGATTTATCTGGGGACTGATCTCTGCATTCTTCTCCGCTTTGTTTACCGTTATCAATGGATTACTTGTAAAAAAAGCTGATTCGGTATCCATTACCTTTTATGAAATGATCGGAGGTTTTATCGGTATAAGCATTTACATTCTGCTGATAGGAAAAATGACGGGCGACCAGCTGGCTATCAGTGAACACGATATGTGGTATTTGCTTCTTTTATCGGTTTGTTGTACCGCTTTTCCGTTTGTAGCCAGTGTATGGCTGATGAAATACGTTAGCCCGTATACCGTTAGTATCAGCGTTAATCTTGAACCGATTTACACATTCATCATGGCTATTATCCTCTGGCCCGAAGAAGAAAAAATGGGCCCGGGATTTTATCTCGGATCTGCGATCATATTACTTTCGGTGTTTGCCAATTCGTGGATAAAGGCGGGGAAACGGAAACTGGAGATATAAAACTTAAGATTTGAAATCAGGTTTAGACTTTTTCAAATTCCCATCATTTCCAAGCCACTAAATTTCACTCTTTCATAAAAAATTCCGCCAGTTTCATATCAAAGGGAGAGGTGATTTTAATGTTTTCGCGGTTACCTTCTACCAGGTGTATTTTTTCACCTGTTTTTTCCAACACGGTGGCATCATCGGTGAAATCGGGAGAGAATTCCTGTTCGTAGGCTTTTTTTATTCTGCCCAATTCGAAACACTGGGGTGTTTGTACTATTCTTATTTTGCTTCTCGGAGATGGTGTTGAACTTTCGCCATCCAGCATGCGTATGGATTCCACCACGTGTATAACGGGAATCGCATTGCCGAACTTTTTAACTCCCTCAAAACAATTTTTTAACGTTTGTTTTGATACCAGCGGACGAACGCCATCATGGATCGCAACAATACCATTTCCTTTAATCGTGTCCAATGCATTTTTTACCGAAAAAAATCTTTCTTTCCCGCCTTCCACCACGGTGTGTGCGATTTTTATTTTTTTCATCACCGCATGGTTTTTCCAGAAATCGATGCTTTCTTTGGGCAAAACCACAATGTATTTAAATGTAGGGTCATAACGGTGAAAGGCTTCCAGCGTATGCTGCAAAATGGTTTTTCCCGCTATAGGGAGAAACTGCTTGGGCTGGCCGGCTTTCATCCGTGTTCCGGAGCCGCCCGCCACAATAATCACATATTGGTTCACATTACAGAATTAGCATCGAATCGCCATAGGAGAAAAAACGGTATTCTTCCTTAATAGCTTCGTTATACGCTTCCATCATAAAATCATATCCCCCGAATGCGCAAACCATCATCAGCAACGTGGAATTGGGCATGTGGAAATTCGTAATCATACTGTTGGCAATAGAAAAATCGTAAGGCGGAAAAATAAATTTATTGGTCCATCCGTCAAACGGTTTTAAAAATCCTTCGGTAGAAACGGATGTTTCGATAGCACGCATGGCCGTTGTCCCCACGGCACATACTTTTCTTTCATCGGCTTTGGCAAAATTCACCATGTCGGCACATTCGGCAGGAATAATTACCTGCTCCGAATCCATTTTGTGTTTGGTAAGGTCTTCCACTTCCACCGCGCGGAAGGTTCCGAGCCCGATATGAAGGGTTAACTCTGCAAAACTTACTCCGCGTAATTCCATTCTTTTCATCAGTTCGCGGCTAAAGTGCAAACCGGCTGTAGGAGCAGCCACCGCTCCTTCATGTTTTGCAAAAACGGTTTGATATCTTTCTTCGTCATCTTTTTCCACTTCACGTTTAATGTATTTGGGAAGAGGTGTTTCTCCCAGGTCGGTAATAATTTTTTTGAATTCTTCATACGGGCCGTCAAATAAAAAACGCAATGTACGTCCGCGTGAAGTGGTATTGTCGATCACTTCCGCAACGAGCGAATCATCTTCACCGAAATACAATTTATTCCCGATACGGATTTTTCTGGCCGGATCCACCAGCACATCCCACAACAAACTTTCACGGTTGAGTTCACGCAGCAGGAACACTTCTATTTTAGCTCCTGTTTTTTCTTTATTGCCGTACATGCGCGCAGGAAAAACTTTGGTGTTATTGATGATCAATACATCTCCATCACCAAAATATTTGATCACATCATTGAATTTTTTATGTTCAATTTTTCCGCTGTTACGATGTAAAATCATCATACGGCTTTCTTCACGCATTTTGGCCGGGTGGTTGGCAATAAGTTCGGGAGGAAGTTTGAATTTGAATTGTGAGAGCTTCATGTTTTTTTAGTTTTTTTCCGGAAGAAAAATGAAGCTTTCCGTTTTACGGGTCTACTGCATAAATCTTACGGGATTTATTTCAGGGCGGCAAATATACAGTGGTCCTTACCCGCTTGTCAAGCTATTTCCGCTTTATTTTTTCGGGCTGTTATAATATTCTGACAATCAACAGGGCAATACGGGTTTTTTCGCCTGTCCCGAAAGGGTAAAATAATTACCTTTACGCCCCTGAAATACAGATTTTGAGCTCCACACAACGATATACCGTTACCGCTGCCCTTCCCTACGCCAACGGGCCTTTGCACATTGGCCATATTGCAGGGGCTTATCTTCCTGCTGATATTTTTGTGCGTTACCTGCGTTTAATCGGCAAAGAAGCTGTGTTTATCTGCGGTTCGGATGAACATGGTGCCGCTATCACCATCCGGGCAAAAAAAGAAGGCATTTCTCCGCAGGAAATCATCGATAAATACCACGGTCAAATCAAAAAGGCCTTCGGAGATTTCGGAATTAAATTTGATATTTATCACCGTACTTCTTCTCCTCTTCATCACAAAACAGCGCAGGAATTTTTTCTTCAGCTGGAAAAAAATAATGTTTTTACCAAAGAAACAAGTGAACAGTTTTTTGATGAAGAACACCAGCAGTTTTTGGCCGACAGGTACATCATTGGCACTTGTCCCAAATGCGGTAACGAAAATGCCTATGGCGACCAGTGCGAAAAATGCGGAACTGCGCTTAGCCCTTCTGAGTTAATCAATCCCAAATCGACACTTAGCGGAAACACACCGGTGCTCAAACAAACTTACCATTGGTATTTGCCGATGAACGTTCATGAAAACTGGATAAGGGAATGGATTGAAACCGGGAAGCTGGATGCAAAACAACATCACGATCCGAAAGAATGGAAATTGCACGTATTGGGACAATGCCGCTCGTGGATTGATGCCGGTTTGCAGCCGCGGGCGATGACACGTGATCTTGACTGGGGAGTGAAAGTGCCGCTGGAAGGTGCTGAAGGAAAAGTATTGTATGTCTGGCTGGATGCGCCTATTGGTTATATTTCAGCAACCAAACAGTGGGCGGCCGATAACGGAAAAAACTGGGAAACCTATTGGAAAAACCCGGAAACAAAACTCATTCACTTTATAGGAAAAGATAATATAGTTTTTCACTGCATTATTTTTCCCATGCTGCTGAAATGCCATGGAGGTTATTTGTTACCCGATAATGTTCCTGCCAACGAGTTTTTAAATCTTGAGGGGGATAAAATTTCCACTTCGCGCAACTGGGCGGTGTGGCTGCATGAATACCTGGAAGAATTTCCAAATAAGCAGGATGAGTTGCGTTATGTACTGTGCAGCATTGCCCCCGAAACCAAAGACAGTGAGTTTACCTGGAAAGATTACCAGGCAAGAGTGAATAATGAGCTGGTGGCGATATTGGGGAATTTTGTGAACCGGGTACTGGTACTAATGCAAAAATATTATAACGGTGTAGTGCCTGCTTATGATAAAACTTCCACAGCCGGTGAATTCGAAAAAGATTTGTTTACACGGAGGATTAAAGAAAATGCTGAAAAAATAGATGAATATATTCACAAGTATCGCTTCCGTGACGCATTGTTTCATGCTATGGAGATTGCCCGTGACGGAAATAAATATCTTGCTGATACCGAGCCATGGAAACTGGTGAAAACCGATGAGAACCGTGTAAAAGAAATTTTGTTTAACAGTTTACAATTAACCGCCCGGCTAGCCATTGCATTCCGTGCATTCTTACCACACACCTGCGAAAAAATTGAAAAAATGCTGAATCACTCCACCGGGAAATGGGATCTTTTGCTGAACAACACAACTATTATTCCATCAGGACATCAATTAGGAGAACCTTTTCTTCTTTTTGAAAAAATCGAAGACAGCATTATTGAAAAACAAATAGAAAAACTGCACAACAGCAAAAAACAAAACGCTGTTTTAAATCCGAAAATAAAAATGCAGAAACCCGAAATTACCTATGATGATTTCTCGAAAATGGATATCCGTATCGGTGAAATTATTGCGGCCGAAAAAGTAGAAAAGGCCGACAAGCTGTTAAAGCTGACTATTGACACCGGGCTGGACAAACGCACTGTGTTATCAGGCATTGCCGAATTTTACAAACCCGAAGAAGTGATTGGCAAAAAAGTTTCCATACTTATCAATCTTGCACCACGCAAGATCCGCGGCATCGAATCGCAGGGAATGATACTGATGGCGGAAAATCCTGACGGAAAACTCACTTTTGTTCAACCGGCTGATACTTTTGACAACGGGTCGGAGATACGTTAATTTCAGGAAATTCTATTGTACAATTTACCGCACGCACTCCCGGTTTAGCAGGTTTTTATTACCTTTCAGCTCTAATGCCCTTAAATGAGAGTTGTTTTTCTTTTTTCGGTACTGTTTTTCTATTCGTTTGCTTTTGCACAAAATGCAGAAGACGCTTATTCCGCAAAACTCCGGGAAAAAATAAAATCGGCTTCCACAGATACAGCAAAAGCCCGGTTAATGAATGAGCTCTCACTTCACCTGACTTACCAGGATAATGAGGAAGCAGAACGATTGGCCACTGAGGCATTGGCTCTTTCCAAAAAAAATAAAAACAGGAAAGGTGAAATGTTTTCTCTCTTTTCCCTTTCCAACGTATTTTCGTTCAGGGGAAAACTGGACATAGCGGTGGATTACGCCTTAACTTCACTGCGGATTGCCGAAGAATTAAAAGATACTGCCGGAATAGGTGATGCCAACAATTCCCTCGGATTAATTTACCAGTTGAAAAACGAACATAAAAAAGCCAATGGTTATTTTCTTGAAGCAGTAAAAATACTGGAGAAAACTCCTCACAAAGGAAACCTTGCCCGCAGCATGAATAATGCCGGGAATTCATTTTTCAACCTGGGCGACATGGAAAGTGCATCACACTATTTTGAAACAGCTCTTGTCATCCGAAAAGAACTGGGAAACCTTTCAGCTATTGCCGATACTTATAATGATCTTGGAAATGTATATTACACCAAAGGAGAAACCGACAAAGCGTTATCCTATTACCTGGAATGCCATTCCATAAAAGAAAAAATAAACGACCTGGAAGGAATTTCGTTCTCTGCCCTTAATATTGCTGTTGTATATAAAGAGAAAAATGAATTTGTTACAGCAAAAAAATATTTTGAAAAAGCACTCAAATTTGCAAGAGAAGTAAACGGAATTGAACTTATGTTGCATTGCTATCAGTCGCTTGCCGATCTCAGTTACAGGGAAAAAAATTACAAAACAGCGTATGAGTATTTTAAACAATATGATGTGGTGAAAGATAGTTTACTGAACCAGGAAAGCTCGAGAGCTATTGCTGAAATGGAAGTACGCTATAAAACAGAAAAAAAAGAAAAAGAAATACTGAAACTGCAAAAGAAAAAGGCAGAAGCTGAAAAAAAGGAAGCCCTCCGCCAGGCTGAGGCAGAAAAAGAAAGGGCTCAAAGAATAGAAGAAGAAGAAAAAACCAAAATATTCCAGATTGCAGTAGTCGGTTTGCTGATCATTGCGGGAATTATTTTTTATATCAGCATTCAGCGAAAAAAAACAAATGTATTACTCTCGCAACAAAATACAGAAATCAAAGAGCAAAAACATGTTATTGAAGAAAAAAACAAAGAAATTCTTGATAGTATAAATTATGCCCGCAGATTACAGGAAGCTATCCTGCCACCGCAAAAAATTGTGAAAGAATACCTGAATGATTCTTTTATACTTTATAAACCAAAAGATATTGTTGCCGGTGATTTTTATTTTCTCGAACCTTTTTCCGATAAAATTATCTTTGCTGCTGCTGATTGTACCGGCCATGGCGTTCCCGGTGCCATGGTAAGCGTGGTTTGCTCCAATGCGCTGAACCGTACAGTTAAAGAATTTGGAATTACCATGGCGGGTGAAATTTTAAATAAAGTACGCGAACTGGTAACAGAAACGTTTTCAAAAAGTGAAAGCGAAGTAAAAGACGGGATGGACATCAGCCTCTGCGTTCTTGACCTGAAGAAAAATGAATTGCTTTGGTCGGGAGCCAATAACCCGCTTTGGATCATCAGGAAAAATTCATCTGTTGTTGAAGAAATAAAACCGGATAAACAACCCATAGGTAAATATGCCAATCCCCGCCCCTTTTCCACACATTCTTTTGTATTAAACAGCGGTGATTCTTTTTATATTTTTACGGATGGTTATGCTGATCAGTTCGGAGGTGAAGCGGGTTCAAAGCCTGGTGGTAAAAAATTTAAGACGTCAAGATTAAAAGAAACTCTTTTAAATATAAACCATTTATCTATGGATGAACAGGTAAAAATTATCAACGACACATTTGAAAACTGGAAAGGCGATATGGAACAGATCGATGACGTTTGTGTGATAGGAGTTCGTATATGAAACAAAGTTTAAAAAAAGAAAAGTCACAATGGAGAAAAAACAATTTGAAATTGCTTTTGTCTCTCATGGATGACATTGATGTTATTGGTATTAAAATATGATCTCTTTTCGCCTGCCATATAAAAGTCCTTCGTTTTACGCCATCCTGTTTACAGCAGTCGTTCTTATCTGGATAAACTTCAACATCCGTAAATGGGGGGAGAATGATGCAATCAAATCGGATGTGATTTCTTACTACGCTTATCTTCCTGCTTTTTTTATCGAACAATGTCCCGACCTGTCTTTTACCGATGGAAAAGAAGATTATTATGCAGGCACCAACCGCTATTGGCCTGAAAAAGCCCCCAACGGAAAAAAAGTAATTAAAACCACTATGGGAATGGCTGTTTTGTATTCTCCCTTTTTTGCTATCGCCCATGCGGAAGCAAAAATGAAAGGCGAAACTACTGACGGATTCAGTCAGCCCTATCATAAATGGATCCATCTCTCCGGTGTGTTTTATTGTTTGATGGGATTGATTTTTTTAAGAAAACTTTTGTTGCGGTTTTTTAAAGAATGGATTGTTTTCTTTTCGTTGTTGCTGGTGGTTTTTGGGACCAACCTTTTTCATTACTCAACAGCCGAAGCTGCTCTTTCGCATGCGCCCGGTTTTGCACTTATCGCTGCCTTTATTTTTTTTTCTGTAAAATGGAAAGAACTTCCTTCCGTGAAAAACTCCGTGATGGTTTCGCTTTTACTGGGAATGATTATGCTGGTTCGTCCCGTTAACCTGCTGATTGCTGTTTTTCCGCTGCTGTACGGTGTAAAAAATAAAAATGAATTTAAACTCCGGATTCAGTTTCTGTGGCAGCAACGAAAATATATTTTGCTGATGGCACTGATCACATTTTTAGTACTTCTGCCTCAATTTATTTACTGGAAATACATTACCGATTCATGGATGTTTAATTCCTATGTAGGTGAACGGTTCTATTTTTCCCACCCACACATTGCCGAAGGATTTTTGAGTTTCAGAAAAGGATGGCTGGTGTATACACCACTGATGATTTTTTCACTGGCCGGATTTTATTTTGTGTATAAAAAATACCGCGATTTCTTTTTACCGCTGTTGGTGTTCTTTATTCTTAATTCTTATGTTATTTTTTCGTGGTGGTGCTGGTGGTATGGTGGCGGACTGGGCATGCGGCCTATGATTGACAGCTATGCGCTTTTGTTTATTCCTCTTGCCGCATTCCTGCAATTTGTATATACAAAAAGAAAATACCTGCAAATAATTTTCTTTTCACTTCTCATCCTGGTTTTTTCAGCGCAAAATATTTTTCAGTCGTGGCAGCTGCGAAACGGCATCATTCACTGGGATAGTATGACGCGTGAAGCTTACACGGAAAGCCTGTTGCAATTACACGGTAATGAAAAAATTAAAAACGCATTGCGCGCTCCTGATTACGATAAGGCAAGAAAAGGGGAAGACGAATACGATTTTATACCGAAGTGAATTCATCACAGCCTGTTTTTTTGAAGAATTTCATTCGGCATAACACCAGTTATTGATCGGTTTGTTAAACCCGGATTTTTCAGTTGGATTGTAATGTAGTAGTGTGCAGAAGATTATCAAAAGCAAACGTATCCGGGTTTAACCCCGATGAAACGCAGTTTCCATCGGCCTTTGGCAAATTTTTCATTTCTCTGATGAAAAATTTGGGTTAAATCGGTTTGGTATTACTTCATTCTGAGAAATCCGTATTTCATAATCACCCAGAAAATACGAAAGCCGTCAACATTTTTTATTTTTTTCCCGTCACCGGCATTCCGTGGAAAATAATGCACCGGTACTTCAGCAATGAGTGTTTTTTTGAGGCGTATTACTTTTATCAGCAATTCCGCTTCAAAACCAAAACGGTTTTCTTTCAACTTTACCTGGTTGTAAATATTCCGCGTAAATAATTTATATCCACAGGCCAAATCAGTAAGTTGCGTGTTGACAAGAAAAGCAGCCATTCGTGTAAACAGTTTATTGAAAAAATACCTTCGGTAAGAATACAGTGGGCGGATAATTCCCGGCATGTAGCGTGAACCATTTACGAATTCCACATTTAATTTTTTCATCGTATCCATCATCACCGGGATATCCGAAGGCACCAGTTCCATATCAGCATCCTGTATGATAATCAGGTCACCGTCACTTGCCTCAATTCCTTTTTTTACCGCGAATCCTTTCCCATAATTCTTTTCCAGCGAAACAAGTTTTACCTGCGGATGCTGCTGAATGAATGGCCTTACTTTTTCTGCCGTATCATCGGTAGAATAGTCATCTACCACAATCATTTCCACTGAGTCCACTCCCGTAAAAGCAGTTGACACCAATGCATCGAGAACCTGCTGTACGTGCCGGCTTTCGTTATAGGCGGGAATGATGATACTGAGTTTCATACTATACTCCGGTAAATATCGGTATTATCTGCCTGAAAATAAAACAGCCCGCCATAACAAATTTTTTATACCTTTCTGTCATCATAACAGGCCGGTAAAAATGCAACAGCTATTGCACTTTCAATTACGTGTTTTCCTTTCGGGGTTTTTCCTGTTTTGTTACGGCTGGATGTATTCCATGTCTCCCGAAGCCTATTATGCTATTCACTACAAAACCGAAAGCGGAGACACTACCGGTATGCATGATTTACTTTTGCAAAAAGCCGATTTGTCTGATTTTTATCTTTCGCTCGCCCGGGGAGATTATTTTTTTGTATCCGGTAAAACTACTGAAGCGCTCGATGAATACCTTCATGCATTGCAGCTCTCAAAAAACACCGACAGCCTTTTTGCTCTCGCCAATTACAAAGTAGGTTACCTGTATTGCATCACTGACAATTATTCACAATCGCTTCCCTATCTCAACAAGGCATCGCTTATCGTCAATTATCAACCGAAAAACTTCCAGCAGGCCAGGCTATATGTGTATATAGGGCTGGTGCATCATTTTTTAGGAAGCAGCGAAAATTCCAAAAAGAATTATATCACCGCACTTGAATTTTTCAGGAAAAAAAACGACCTGAAAAAAATGGCTTCAACGAAAAACAATATTGCCCTGATGTATCTCGAGGATAAAGAATTTGATACCGCACAAAAATATTTTGACAGCTGTCTCACTATCCGGAAAAATTTAAACGATCATTATGGTATGGGGCAATCGTATAATAATATCGGCACATTGTATTTTGAAAAAGAAGAATTTAAAAAAGCACTGGAGTATTACATAACCGGATACCAGGAAAGAATCACCGGAAAAGCACCCGCTTCGGGCCTCACAGAATCTATGATCAATATCGGTAAAACCTACCTTAAACTGAATGATGAAAAAAATGCCGTTTGGTGGCTGGAAGAAGGACTAAAAATGGCGGAAGCAGAAAATCATTACGAACTGAAGAGAAGGGCATCCGAACATCTGAAGGATCTTTATTATCAGCAAAAACAATTTCAAAAAGCATTTGAAATGCAGGAACTGTATTATGAAGCGAAAGACAGCCTGTTTGGTTACGATAAAAAAATGGCTATTGAAAATGCCACACTTCAAAATCATTTTGAAATGAAAATCAGGCAGGACAGCATAAGCAATGCCGAAAAGCAAATTGCCGAAAATATGGTGGCCGAAGAAAAAGAAAAAAGAAATTCAGTTGTTTTTTATTCACTGGCCGGAGGAATGGTTTTTCTGTTGTTTTTTATTTACCAGCTGTTCCGAACCAACCGTCAGCGTAAAAAAACCAATGCCATTATCGTTCAGCAAAAAGATGCACTCGACCAGAAACAAAAAGAAATTGTTGACTCCATCAACTATGCCAAAAAAATACAAATGGCGTTGTTGGCGCATGATGAATTACTGCAGAAAAATTTACCCGAACATTTTATTTTTTACCAGCCGAAAGATATTGTGAGCGGAGATTTTTACTGGGGAACTTTCGCTGAAGCCACAGTTCCCGGTGGCAATGATAATTTTTACCTGGCGGTTTGTGATTCAACCGGACATGGTGTTCCCGGTGCATTTATGAGTTTGCTGAATACCTCTTTTTTGAATGAAGCTATCAATGAAAAAAATATTTCCTCTCCCGATAAAGTTTTTAATCACATCCGAAAAAGGCTCATCGAAAACATCACCCACGAAGGCGCCCGTGACGGAATGGATGGGGTGTTACTTTGCATTTCCTCCCCTCTCCCGGGGAGAGGGGCAGGCTCGCCTTTGCGAAGCGCTTTGGCGGAGCAAGGGGGTGAGGTTTCCTACGCTGCCGCCAACAATTCTCCTGTCATCATCCGCAACAACACCATCATCGATCTTCCCTGCGATAAAATGCCGGTGGGAAAAGGACACAGGGAAGATGATTTTAACCTGTTTACTATCATCATAGAAAAAGGCGATATGCTTTACCTGTTCACCGATGGTTTTGCCGACCAGTTTGGAGGAGAAAATCACGATGTATCAAAAGCAGGCGGAAAAAAATTCAAAAAAACCAATCTGAAAAAATTATTTCTTCAGCTTTCTGCTTTTCCTGTTAACGAACAAAAATCAAAGCTCGAAGAAACATTCCGCTCCTGGTGTGGCGACCTCGAACAACTGGATGATATTTGCATCATCGGCATCCGGTTTTGATGAGAATGGGGAGATTTTAGATGAAGGGGTGTTAAATGTTATCTCCAGATTAAGCGTTAAAAAATCTTCCCGGTTTCCGATTGCGTATGGCGTGTTGACAATTGGCCCTCGCTAATTAACGAATGTCTTCTTCGTCTCATTTCCCCAATGACTAATAACCAATGACACCTTTCTCACCATTTCTGCTACTGCCCGCTGTTGCTATCTGCTGTTATTTCCTACTCTACTACTTCCATAACAAACCGGAATCCTCTCGAACTTGTAGCTTCATTTGCTTTGGTATAATATTCTTCCACAAAATTCTGTAAATAGTATCCCGTATCACACCAGCTTCCGCCTTTGGTAATGCCATATTCCAAAACAAATTCTTCCACATTTCCCGCAAGATTGTATAGGCCCAGCACGTTAGGTTGGTAGGCGGTTACCGGTGCAGTTACATCCGCACAATCCATAATATATCCGTTATAGGAACAGGGATTAAAATTTGATTCTGCTACTAAAAAATTTCCTTTTTCACTATATAATGAATCAGCAGTTATATATTTCCCGCTTACCTGTAACACCGAGCCCTGATCAATCATCCTGAAATTGGCCAGTGGCTGCCCTTTTTCGTTTGTCATATACTGGCCTTTCCATGGAAAACGTTTTATCTCAGCAATAGACTTGTCATGCGTCATTTTTCTTTTTATTTCTTCATCTGTAAGATTTGCCGCCACGTGCATCCATTCCACTTTCGAGGGCAACCTGAATTTTACTTTTTTGTGTTTGCGTTTAGGATCGCTGTTGTATTTTTCCGTAAGCCATTCGCAAAATTTTTCGCATTGAAGGTGCGTAACGCCAACTAACGGATATTCCCTGTACGCAGGATGGCGGAAATAATAATCCACATACGGTTCGTTGTATGCGAGTTTATCTCTCCACACCGTTGTGTCGGGTAATGCAGCCCGGTGAGCCAGTGAGTCGGTTTTTTTCAGTTCCCACAGATACACCTGGTAAAAATGATTGCTCACTTCGAAGGGAAACATATAAAAGGAAGCCACAGAAATATTTTTGGTGCCGGTGCGCACATTTTCTTTTTCTTTTACGATTTCCCACATCGTAAATGTACCTGACGGAACGTAAATCATCTTTTTGTCGAGCCAGGGAGCGTTATAAACCGGATCATCGTTTTGTTTCGGCAGAGGCCCGGAAAATGACGTTAAAATGAGCAGGCAAAGGGGTAAAATGAGCTTGTTCACAGTGATTGTTTTCTACTATAAAAAGCCGGGCTGCCGGAAGTTACATCCGTCCCCTTGAAAAATCGCCCTTAAAACGCACAGCATATTAAAAATTCAATACATTTGACACTCTTAAAAACTGAATAAAAGCAAAACTGATATGGCAACAAAAACGGCTAAAAAACCTGCGGTGAAAGCATCAGCAAAAGCTGTGGGAAAACCCTCCAAAAACGGATCTGCTCTCCATGCGAAAGTAGATGAGTTTATGACTAAAGTAAAAGCGAAAAACCCGAATGAGCCTGAATTTCTCCAGGCCGTTCATGAAGTAGCAGAAGCTATCATTCCTTATCTCGAGGCCAATCCCCGTTATAAGAAAGCAAAATTGCTGGAGCGCATGGCTGAACCCGAGCGTGTAATCATGTTCCGCGTTCCCTGGATGGACGACAATGGCGAATGGCAGATCAACCGCGGATACCGTATCCAGATGAGCAGCGCCATCGGGCCCTACAAAGGAGGAATCCGTTTCCACCCTTCCGTTAATCTTTCTATTTTAAAATTCCTTGCCTTCGAACAGGTGTTTAAAAATAGCCTCACCACTCTTCCTATGGGCGGTGGAAAAGGCGGATCTGATTTCGACCCAAAAGGTAAATCGGATAATGAAATCATGCGTTTCTGCCAGTCGTTTATGACTGAACTGAGCAAGCACATTGGCGCTGACACAGATGTTCCTGCCGGTGATATCGGTGTGGGCGGACGCGAAGTAGGTTATATGTTCGGGCAATACAAACGCCTGCGCAATGAATTTACAGGCGTGCTTACCGGAAAAGGTATCACTTTTGGCGGATCACTCATTCGCCCCGAAGCTACCGGATACGGATGCGTTTACTTTACCGAAGAAATGCTGAAAACCAAAAAACAATCCTTAAAAGGAAAAACAGTTGTGGTTTCAGGTTCAGGAAACGTGGCTCAGTATGCTATTGAAAAATGTATCCACCTGGGCGCAAAAGTGGTTACCGCCAGCGACTCTGACGGGTATATTTATGATAAGGCCGGTATCAATGCAGAAAAACTCGCTTTCATCATGGAATTGAAAAACGTAAAACGCGGAAGAATTGCGGCCTATGCCAAACAATTCAAAACCGCTGTATATGTTAAAGGAAAAACTCCATGGGGCGTAAAATGTGATGTGGCGCTTCCCTGTGCTACACAAAACGAACTCCACGGTGCCGATGCAGAAATGCTGGTAAAAAACGGGGTAACAGCCGTTGCCGAAGGAGCCAATATGCCTTCCACTCCCGAAGCAGTAAATTATTTTATTGCCAGCAAAGTTCTTTTCGCTCCCGGAAAAGCGTCTAACGCAGGAGGGGTTGCTACTTCAGGACTTGAAATGAGCCAGAATTCACTGCGCCTTTCATGGACCAGCGAAGAAGTAGATCAGCGCCTGCACAATATCATGAAAAGTATCCACGCCACCTGCGTGAAATACGGAAATGATAACGGGTATGTTAACTACGTAAAAGGTGCCAACATCGGAGGTTTTGTAAAAGTGGCGGAAGCAATGATGGGACAGGGACACGTGTAATTCATCTCACTCCAAATAAAAAAACCCTGGCTGTTTGGTCAGGGTTTTTTGTTGGGTAAAAAATTTTATTTTGAAAACCACCTGCGGAAACGCCCGAAAAAACTTTGTTTTCTGCGGCAGCGTTTTACGTGGTTGCGAAGATCTTCCACTATTTTATCATTCAGTGAAAGTTTGATGGCTTTATTGTAGAATTCAATAGCTTTTTTGTAATCTCCTTTCAACTCATAAAGCGAACCGAATTCGTCATTCAGTGAACACTTGTTGGTTGACTCAATCTGCATGGCGCGCACCAACAATGCTTCCAGTTCATCCAGTCGTCCCAGATCGCGAAGCAGGTAAGCGTAATTGATATAGGAGGGCGGATATTCGGGATCGAATTTGATGGCCAGTTTAAAGTGCTTTTCAGCTATTTTATAATCCTGGTACTTGGTTTTATACAGCCATCCGAGGTGATTATGGGCTTTCCCATACGAAGGTTCTTCATGCAGGATATCTTCCAGCATACGTTTTCCCTCCGACAAGTTGCCCTCATCCAGTGCCCTGTCGGCCTCAAGGAACAATTCTTCTATGTTGTTTATGGTATTCACCTTGTGTCTCTATTACTAAGACTGCATTGCCGTATATACGGTTGCCTGTGAAGATAACCAATTTTATTATAGTGTCAAAGCCAATCTGAACCCCAAACTGTTATACTTTTGAGCCGTGGCACTCATTCTATGCATAGAAACCTCTACCAAAGCCTGTTCGGTAGCCCTTTTTGAGGACGGTAACCTATTGGCCAACAAAGAGTTGATAACCGGTCAGTTTACCCATGCCGAAAATTTACATCTTTTTGCAGGGGAAGTGATGAAGATCACGGGGAAAACTTTCGGCCACCTTTCGGCTATTGCGGTAAGTGGCGGACCCGGGTCGTATACCGGTTTACGCATTGGGGTAAGTGCCGCCAAGGGATGGTGTTATTCGCTGGATATTCCGCTGATAACGGTGAACACATTACTGCTGGTAGCAATAGCTGCCCGCGACAGGCTTGTAAACGAAAAAGCGGTTTTTTTACCCCTGCTGGATGCCCGGAGAATGGAAGTGTTTTGTGCAGCATACAACAAAAACCTGGAGGAAATATGGGCACCGCATCCGGAAATTATAACTGAAAAAAGTTTTGAGGATTTGCTGAACGAAAACAAAGTGGTGTTTTGCGGAAATGGGGCTGAAAAATGCAAGCCGGTTTTCGAAAAACACCCTAACGCATTGTTTGCTGAAATGATGAACCCGTTAGCCCGCTACATGGGAGAAGTGTCCTTCAAAAAATTCAAAGAACAGGCCTTTGAGGATTTGGCTTATTTCGGGCCATCTTACCTGAAAGAATTTTACAGCACACAAAATCCTGCATAATTTTATTCTTCCATTTCGCTATCGAGCACATCAGGATTGTATTTTCCTTTTCTTTTTCGCAGAGTGCGGTTATAAAAAATATAGTTCATCATCATAAAAATCATTGCCACCGCCACCCAGGCTACATATACCTCATCGAATGAAATGTGCCGGGGCGATAAAAACATTATACCGTTCCATACACAAAACAACAACGCAATAGCTATACAAAAAACCAATGCGGCAGAATTATTTACCCAGCTTTTTCGCAGGGCAAAAAAATAAAGTGCCAGGTGCGATAAAAAATAAACGAAACCTATAACAGCAGCTGAAAGGGTAAAAAACGCTGCCTGTTCCCGGTAAACATCCTCTATTACATATTGTGGCATCAGCGGACTTTCCGCAGGAGGAACAATTCTATAATGCGCCACCAGTGTGCCATAGCGATAAAAAGTAACTATGGCGGCTACTGAAAGAATTACTGCTGCGAGGAATATTTTTTTCCCCAATGGAAAATCAGGATTGTGCTTTTAGTTTCTCAAGAAATTTTTCAACGGCCGCCCAATACTCAGTATGGTTTTTGGTTTCTTCCCACAAAGCGCTCGATCCGTGAATACCTTCTTCGGCAGGAACAAAAATATCTTTTATGGTGGATTCAATAGCTGCGGCAATGCCTTCATAATCCTTTACTTCGCTTTTTGCGGAAGTAATGAAAACCGGTTTGTTGAATCCTTTAATGGTTTCTGCCAGGTTTACATCTCTCATATATTCTCCGGGAGAAAAAGCCAGTACTGCTTCCACATTTTCGTTTTCTTTTCCGATTTTCAAAGCAAGGGAAGCGGAATAGGAGCTTCCGCACAACACCACTTTCTGCCCGGTTTTTCCCGAGATGTATTCTATGGCTGCGATAATATCCTGTTCTGCATCCAGGTAAGTTGTTCCTTTTTTGGCTGCTTTTGCTCTTTTGGCCGTTTCATTTACCATATCATTACATTCATCGCCCGAACGTGCGTCTATAGCCAGGCAGTTATATCCGAGTTCATTGAATTTTTTGGCGGTTTCCTTGTATTCTCCGCGGCTGTAACCGGCCTGGTGACACAGCAAAATGTATTGGTGCGAATTGGTAATTTCATAACTGTTGGCGGATATAAGCAGCCCGTCTTTGGAAGGAAACTCAAGAAATCCGTAAACCATAAACGAATCTTTGGGCGGAGCTTCTGTTACCACCACGGTGTCGTGCACCACTTCTTTTTCTTTTTTTGGCTCTTCTTTTTTACCGCCTCCGCAGGAAACGAAAACGAGTGCAAAAACAGTAATAAGCGATAGCATCTTTTTCATAAGAATAATTTTTGGGTTGGTTAAAAATAAAAAAAGTCCTGCGTAAACAGGACTTTTTGACAATATTTAATTCTTTATTCGGCTAAAATGATCACTTTGTTCTTCAGCACTTCCACTACACCGCCATTTACCTCAAACTGTTCGGTTCCTTTGTCGTTTTCGATGCGGATGGTTCCCTTTCTTAGCGTGGTGATAAGCGGGGCGTGGTTTTCCAGGATGCCCAGCGAGCCGTCTTTTCCGGGGAGGAACACCGAGCGGGCTTCTCCTTTGTAAAGGTTTTTATCGGGTGAAAGTATTTCGAGCTTCATATTTACTTCATTCCTGCTTCTTTCAGCATTTTTTCGCCTGTTTCAATAGCTTCTTCAATGGTTCCTTTCAGGTTAAAAGCCGCTTCGGGATACTGGTCTACATCACCATTAATGATCATGTTGAATCCTTTGATGGTTTCTTCGATGGGAACCATTACGCCTTTTAGCCCTGTGAATTGTTCGGCTACGTGGAAAGGCTGCGAAAGGAAACGCTGTACACGTCTTGCGCGGTGAACCACTTTTTTATCTTCTTCGGATAATTCATCCATCCCAAGAATGGCGATGATATCCTGCAATTCTTTATAGCGTTGAAGAATTTCTTTTACACGTTGTGCACATTCGTAGTGAGCGGCTCCTACTACTTCAGGCGTTAAAATACGCGAGGTAGAATCAAGAGGATCCACAGCGGGATATATCCCCAGCTCTGCAATCTTACGGCTCAATACAGTTGTAGCATCAAGGTGTGCAAATGTTGTTGCGGGTGCAGGGTCGGTAAGGTCATCAGCAGGCACATAAACCGCCTGAACGGAAGTGATGGATCCGCGTTTGGTGGAAGTAATTCTTTCCTGCATCAATCCCATTTCGGTGGCCAGTGTAGGCTGGTATCCTACTGCTGAGGGCATACGTCCGAGGAGGGCGGATACTTCAGATCCTGCCTGTGTGAAACGGAAAATGTTATCAATGAAGAAAAGGATATCGCGTCCCCCGCTTTTTTCATCCCCGTCACGGAAATATTCAGCCATGGTGAGCCCTGAAAGTGCCACACGCGCACGTGCTCCGGGAGGTTCATTCATTTGTCCGAATACGAATGTAGCTTTTGATTCTTTTAATGTTTCAGCAGAAACTTTACTGAGATCCCAGCCACCGTGGTGAAGGGAATCCATAAATCCATCACCGTATTTAACAATTCCGGCTTCGATCATTTCCCTCAAAAGGTCGTTTCCTTCGCGCGTTCTTTCTCCTACCCCGGCAAATACCGAATATCCGTCATATCCCTTGGCAATGTTATTGATCAATTCCTGGATAAGTACTGTTTTTCCCACTCCTGCACCACCAAAAAGGCCTATTTTCCCTCCTTTGGCATAAGGTTCGATAAGATCGATGACTTTAATACCGGTAAAAAGGACTTCGGTAGCTGTGGAAAGGTCTTCAAAACGGGGGGCAGAGCGGTGAATGGAGTATCCCCCGGCCTTGCTTACCTGCGCAATTCCGTCAATGGCATCACCTACTACATTGAAAAGGCGGCCTTTAATGGCATCACCGGTGGGCATGGTAATGGGCGCCCCGGTAGAAATGGCTTTCATCCCCCTGCGGAAACCGTCAGTAGAGTCCATGGAAATGCAGCGAACGGTATCTTCACCGGTATGTTGCTGAACTTCGAGGATTACCAGTTGGCCATTATCTTTTGTTACTTCGATGGAATCGAGAATGTTGGGGAGTTTTACCCCGTTATCAAAACTGATATCGACCACGGGGCCGATTACCTGTGAAATTTTTCCTGAAACCTGGTTTGCCATTGTTTTGTTTTTTAGTCGCTTTATTCGGGCGCAAATGTATTAATTTTTGAATAAAACAAAGGCGCAGAATATTTTATTTTTCAAATGAATTCTACAATGAAAGCCACCTCACAAAAAACGATGATCAGGTATAAAATTTATCGTGACTAATCTATGGCCGGAAGAAAAAAATGAAATACCGGTCTAAAAACGGAATATATTGTTTTTCACTCAAAGAGAAACTAACAAAAGTCATTTTTTGGGTGATTCATGTCACAACATTCCTCTAAAAGTTTGAGTTTTTTTGGTGAAAAATAATGCTGTGAAATGTAAAGATTGTGAGGCGGGTGCTTTGTGCATATTTACGGAAAAGGCGAGACAGGTTTTGGAGAACAAACTGGTTCCGGTATATTTTAAAGGGGAGGTGATTATCAGGGCAGGCCAACCTTATCATGGAATCTTTTGTGTAAAAAGCGGAAAGCTGAAAGTCATGAGCCAGTCGCCCGAAGGAAATGTGCTGGTGGGTTTTGCGGGGCCGGGTGATGTGGTGGGATGTTGCCAGATAGAAAAAGACGGCATTGGTCACCTTAACATTGCTGCCCTGGAAGAAACCCGGGGTTGTTTTATTGCTATGGACAATTTTAAAAAAATTCTCCAGCAATGCGACAATGAATTTTCTATGCGCCTGTTGAGCCAGTTGCTGAAGAAAAAAAGAAATACCGAAATTCTTATCGGTTATATGTCCAGCAAGAAATCGGTGGTGCGTTTTTGCGGATTGCTGAAGGAGATTATTCATCAGTTCGGATTGAATTCAAAAAATGAGCTGGAATTATCCCTTACCATAAAAGAATGGGCCGAATTGGCCAACCTGCAACGTGAAACATTGCAGCGTCTTAAGAAAAAACTTGAACTGGCACAAATTCTCAAATGGAGTAAAAAAACCATAGAAGTGAAGTCCATTCACAAACTCGAAGAAATTATCCTGAAAGAAAAGCTTAACGGAAAAAAATAACCCAACGCCACCGGGGAAATGAACAAAGAGCCGAACGTATTTCAACTTTCTGTTTTCAAGGTATTGTATGAAAACCTGCCTGACGGATGTGTAATAGTAAACGCTAATGGCAGTATTGTAAATTTCAACCCGATGATGGAAGAAATGTTTGGTTATTCGCGGGAAGAATTATTCGGAAAGCCGGTTGAAATCCTGATGTCGCAGAAAAAATCGGCACAACATGTGCGCGACCGGATGGCGTTTTACAAACAACCGCAAAAAAGACAAATGGGAAAACGCGGCATTGATTTATTTGCCTGCAAAAAAAACGGTTCGTTGTTTCCTGTGGATATCTGCCTGAGCCCGATTTATATTGAAGGAGAATTATATGTTCTCACCGTTATCCGCGACATTACAGAAAATTTCGGGCTGAAAAAACAATTGCTCCGTTCGAATGAATTATGGAATGCTTTGCTTGCAGAGTCGGATGATATTATTTCGGTGCTGAATAAAGAAGGAAAAATTTTAATGCTCAACCGGGTTCCGGGATATTTTATCAAAAAAGACATCAGCGTTGAATCCATCACCGGCCACCCGGGAATTGAATTTTTGCACCTGGATTCTGCTTTTGTTTTCAGAAAAAAATTCAGAAATGTTGTTTCGGGAAAAGGAGTTGAACAATTTGAAGTGAAAGATGAATCAGAAAACTGGTATGAAGTGTCTCTGATTCCCGTAATACGTGAAGGTGAGGTGCAAGAGGTTATCCTCACCGCCAAACTCATTACCGAAAGAAAAAGAGCCGAAGAAGAACGTATACACGCACACCGTGAGAAAATAATGGCCATCATTGAAACGCAGGAAAACGAACGGTCGAGAATTTCCTATGATTTGCATGATGGGCTGGGACAGGTACTGGCTTCTTTAAACATGTTTGTTTTGTCACTCGAAGAACACCTTGGCACACAAAATAATGAAACCCGGAAAATATTTGAAACCGTAAAAGAACTTACCCAGCGGTCTATCAAAGAATGCCGTGCTATCAGCCATAATCTTCAACCTAAAAACCTGATGGAAGGAGGATTGGTTCCGGCCCTCAGGGAAATGATCCGCAATATTCCGCATATACAGGACAATGTAAAAATTCGCCTGCACATCAGCGAATCATTCTGCTCGCAGCGATTTTCAAAAGAAAAAGAAATGGCGATGTACAGGGTTTTGCAGGAAATTATACATAACACCATCAAACATGCTTTTGCCGGTTATCTCAATATCGCCATCACCACTGATGAAAAATCCATTTTTATCCAGACAAGGGATGACGGAAAAGGAATACCACCCGAAATTCTTCAACAGGGGGGAGGAATTGGATTAGCGGGCATCCGAAAACGCATAGATGACATTCATGGCAGCATGGAAATTGATACCGCCCCCGGTATCGGAACCCGTTTTATGATCTCTATCCCCTCACATTAACCTTTTCATGGTTTGTTTTTTTGGTTTACCTTTATCGGGTGAATGGAAAGAAATTGAAAGTCTGCACGCATCTCGATTCCTGGAAAAATGTAAAAAATCCCGTTATCACTACGGGGACATTTGACGGTGTTCATCTTGGGCATAAAAAAATCATTTCGCGGTTAAAGGAAATAGCTGAAAAAAATGATGGTGAAACCGTATTGTTTACTTTTTCTCCCCATCCCCGCACGGTACTTTTCCCCGATGATACCAATATCAAAATGCTCAATACACAAAGTGAAAAGATTGCTTTGCTGGAAGAAGCCGGTATCGACCACCTGGTGATTTTTCCTTTCACCAAAGAGTTTTCCCGCCTCAGTGCCGTTGAGTATGTGCGCGACATTCTTGTAAACAAACTGCATATTTCCAAACTGGTAATCGGTTACGATCATCATTTTGGCAGAAACCGTGAGGGTTCTATTGCCAATCTGAAAGAGCTGGCGCCACTTTACGGATTTGAAGTGGAAGAAATTCCTGCACAGGAGGTAGATGATATAAAAGTTAGTTCTACCAAAATACGCACGGCCCTGCAACAAGGGGATGTTTATGCCGCCAATACTTACCTGGGTTACCGCTATCATTTAAGCGGACTGGTAGTAAGCGGGCAAAAAGTTGGCAGGGAAATTGGATTCCCTACTGCCAATATACAGGTAATGGATGCACAGAAACTGATTCCTGCTGATGGAGTTTATGCCGTAAAAGTGAAAACAAAAAGCGGGTTTTTTGATGGCATGCTCAATATCGGCCTGCGCCCCACGGTAAGCGAACCTGAAGGAAAACGCACCATTGAAGTAAATATTTTTGATTTCAGTAACGAACTTTACAATGAAATTCTGCATATTGAGTTTATTAATAAAATTCGCAACGAAGTAAAGTTCGATAACGTAGAACAACTCAGAAAGCAACTGGAAAAAGACAAAGAGCAGGCAAAAAAACTACTGGCATAGTGAAGAAATATTTTTTATATGCTTTGTTTTTAACACTAACACTTCCCGCATTTGCGCAGGAAGACACAACTGTTGCCGATACCGCGCGCACCTATACTTCCCTTGAATCGGCTTTACGGAATCCCGATAAAGTGTATAAACTGCGGCTTACCAAAATGAAACTTACGGAATTCCCAAAAGAGATTTTGCAGTTTAAAAATCTGCGTTCACTCGACCTCAGCAAAAACAAAATAAAAGAAATTCCGGCAGAGATCGGCCAGCTTACCCAACTCCAGGTATTGAATCTCTCCAAAAACCACCTCACCCAATTGCCGCAGGAGATCGGTGAACTGAAATTCCTCCGCGTGTTTATCGCCAACCAGAATGAAATTGAAGGCATCCCCTATACATTCGGCCAGCTGGATAAACTCGAATACATGGATCTGTGGAGCAATAATCTTTCTGATTTTCCGAAAGAATTAAGCAATATGAAAAACCTGAAAGAGCTCGACCTGCGGAATATACAGCTCAATCAAAAAGAGCAGGATTATATTTCCTCTCTTTTCCCCAATACAAAAATTCATTTTTCGGCCAGTTGTAATTGCGGGAATTAAATAACGTTTTGCCCCGCTGGGGCAATCCACAATTTAGTTCTGTAAAAGTTAAAAACATTGGGTGCCGCTGGCACCGATTTCTTTTTTTTTTTGAATTTTTTAGTGGGCGGGAGTAATGGCGGTTTTCTGTTATCAATTAATTATCCGGTACCAGAGGTGCCAAACGTTTTTAACCAATTAACTTCATTTGCGATTATTGCCCCAGCGGGGTAGACAATAATAAATTTAATCATTTGAATTTCAAACAATTAAAAATAAAATAACCTACTTACATACATATATACATACACTTTATAGTGCTTGTAATACCTACTCATCCAGCTAAGTAAAGATATTTATTTTCCTGCTTTTTCCTTTTAAAGAAGAAAAATTTTGAGCCACTTTGATTTGATCTCTTCCCGGATTTCACACAACACCCCAAAACAACAACCGCAAACAAGCCAGCAAAGTTTCGGGTTTTCTTACAAATGAAAGTGTTTTCCGGTTGAGCATTTTTAGTCCGTTACGGGCGGTAAGGTGCAGGCGTTCTAC
>JBMORL010000015.1:0-3263 GCA_049322335.1 Bacteroidota bacterium | reverse complement strand
CTCAACCCCTATGAGATCGAAGAAGCCGTAAAAATATTACAGCACAAAGACCTGTATAACTTCACCAAAAACGCATATAGTAAAAGCGGAATCATCGGAGAACTCAACAACGCCATGATATTACATTTTGCCATGAACAGCAGAAAAAGTGAAGACCCCGTAAGCGTCATCTGTTTAAGTGCCTCCGGAACCGGCAAAAGCTATTTGTTAGAAAGAGTAGCCAAATGTTTTCCTATAGAAGACATCATTGAAAATACACAGCTCACCGAAAACAGTTTTTACTACTTCAAACAGGATGAAATAAAACACAAGATATTTTTAATCGAAGACATGGACGGAGCCGGTAATGTAGAATACCCTATCCGCGAGTTAATCAGCAAGAAAAAAATATCAAAGACCGTCACCTTAAAAGACACAAAAGGCAACCTGAGAACCGTTAGTTTAACCGTGGAAGGCCCGGTAACCTTTCTGGGAGCCACCACCAAAGAAAAACTCTACGAAGACAACGCCAACCGCTGTATTTTGATTTACCTTGATAGCAGTGCAGAACAAGACAGCAGAGTGATGCACTACCACAAAGAAGTAAAAGCAGGATTAATCAATAAACAACAGGAAGAAAAAATACAGAACCAACTGAGCAACATCCAGCGTGTACTGAAGAACTACAAAATAAAAAATCCTTATGCAACGCTCATTGATCTTCCGCAGGAAGTGTTTAAACCAAGAAGAACCCTTTCATTATTGCTCAGTTTTATCGAGAGTGTCACTAACTACCACCAGTTGCAATGCCAGAAGCAAGACGGGGCATTACTTGTACATCCCAAACACATCGAAATTGCTTTTGAGTTATTAAAAGACAGTCTTTTTGCAAAGAGCGATGAACTCAGCGCAACGCTCCGGAATTTTTTAAACCAATTAATAAACTATACCGCAGAGAATAAGAAAAAGAGTTTTTACATGCAGGAAGTACGAAATAAATTAAAAATGCATCCCAGAACAACACAAAGGCATTTATACGAGCTGCTGCAGTTTGGATACATTAAAATAACGGGAGGCAACAAGTATAGAAAAGGATATGAATACGAACTAACGGGAATGGCACAAGCAGACCTTAGGGCCACCATTGACAAGCACATTGAAATAGTAATGAAAAACATCTGGCAGCACCACAAGGAAATCACCTTAGTGGGAAAAAAGCAAAGCGACACAGAACGACACAGTGCGACAGAAGTACAAATGTCGCACTCAAACGCAGCCGTATCAGCTCTTTCCGCATAGTGCGACAGTGCGACAGGGAAAAAGGTAAGGCAGGGTAAAAAATCATCGTACCGAAACCAGTAACAGAAAAAATCTTTTTTTTTCATCTGAAAACAAGCATTCCAACAAAAAACAAAAAACATAAAACCAAAAACGCATTCCCCATGATCCGTTACTTACTCAAAGAACAGCACCTCCGTCACTACATCAGTGAATTTAAGAACTGGCTGCGCCTGCTCGGTTACAGCGGGACCACCGTAAAAAATTACCCAAAGATGCTGCAGGAGTTTTTTTATTACATCGAACAAGCCGGCATAACGGAAATAGAAGAAATCAACCAGCAAACCATAGACAGTTATGCCGGCTATTTACACAGCCGTCCCAATTACAGGCAGGTAAGGGCATCGCCCACCGAAGCTTTAGCGAAGGTGGGAGGAGGATTAAGCAATGGACACATAAACCGTTGTTACGGAGTGCTTGAAAAATTTAAGCAATACATTGAAAAGACAGAGGGAAAAAAACTTCCTTACCAGGTTACCTACATCAAAAAAGAACGCAATGCAGAAGTAGATTTTTTGCAGGAAGAAGAAATAAAAGCCCTCTACAACGCCACCGATGAAACCCCGCACGGATACCGGGACAGGGCCATGTTAAGTATTTTTTACGGATGCGGGTTGCGCAGGAACGAAGGAGTGCAATTAGACACCGATCACATTTTTACTGAACGAAAAACAGTACTTGTTACCCAACCCAAGAACAACTACGAAAGACAAGTCCCCATCACCGGAAAACATTTTTTATACATCACCCAATACCTGGAAACCGCACGTCCGTTTTTTTTACCCCGGAAAAGTAAAGAACATGCTTTTTTTATCAGTGAAAGAGGCAAGCGCATCGACCCCAACATGATCTACAAACGAATAGAACGCCTCGGAGAAATAGCCGGTATTACCAAAACCATAGGTGTACACACCCTGCGTCATTCCATAGCCACCCATCTTTTAAAAAAGGGAATGGACCTTGAAAATATCGCTTTGTTTTTAGGACACCGCTCACTCGACAGCACACAGGTATATACCCACATACTCAACGAAAAGTATTAAATGAAAAACCGGTGCGGCTGGTCTCCCCCCTGGTGGGCACTGCGGGGAGCCGGGGGGATTAAGGGGGGGGGGGCAGAGGGGCCGGATATAATCCATTTTTCTTTTCATCTGAAAAAAAACCTATAACGTAAAACCTAAAACATAAAATAATGAATGAATTTAAAAACTACCTTGACGGCAGGGGCTACCGACTCAACACCATTTACGGATATGTAAACAACACAAAACTGTTTTTACAGTGGTGTAAAAAAAATAAAATTAATCCCATAAACGTTAGTTACAATGAAATACTCCGGTATTTAGAAAGCATACAGCAAAAAACATCCAACAAGCGGACACAAAGACACAAAATGCAATCCGTAAAAATGTATTACAACTACTTAATACAAAAAAGTGAAACCGACAGCAACCCGGTAAAAGAACTGCGAATAAAAAACACCGTAAAAACCCTTCCCCACAACATTTTATCTTACGAGGTATTACAGAAAATATATGAACAGAGTGCCACTACCGGAGCAGGAATTACAGCAAAACGCAACCGGGTAATGATCGGGCTGATGATCTTCCAGGGATTAAATACCGGTGAGCTGGCAAAACTGGAAGTAAATGATATAAAAATACACGAAGGAAAAATATACATCCCCGCCATTGGCCGAAGCAACAGCCGGGTATTAAAACTGGAAGCACAGCAGATCATTGACCTGCAGAACTACATCAAACAGGAAAGGCCTCTTTTATTATCGTTACGAAAAAAAAGAACTGACAAACTACTGGTAAGTACCGGTGGTGGCAACCTCTTAGGCAATGCCGCCACAGCCCTTTTAAAAGAAATAAGAAAAACCCATCCACAGGTAAAAAACATCAAACAGGTACGGGCAAGTGTTATTCAATACTGGTTAAAGC
>JBMORL010000014.1:0-30249 GCA_049322335.1 Bacteroidota bacterium | reverse complement strand
ATCACTCTCGGAACAGTAGGCGCGGCTTCCGACAAAAGGGAAGGAGAGAACGGGAACGGAGTATCAGTTTGTGTTACTCTCCAAACCGGAGCGTCTAAATAATCAAATGCATATCGTTGCGCCCAATAGGCTATTTCTGATGAAATAGATGCCAGCGGCCAGCTTTCTTCTACAATAACTAATCGGTTTGTTTTTTTCACTGATTCTATCACGCAGTTGTAATCGATCGGACGAATAGTTCTTAAATCGATAATCTCACATTCAATTCCTTCTTTGGCTAATTCTTCGGCAGCCTGTTGCACAACTTTCAAAATTTTTCCGAATGTAACGATTGTAACACTGCTGCCTTTTCTTTTTACATCGGCTACACCAATGGGTAATAAATATTCTCCTTCGGGAATCATGCCTTTGTCGCCAAACATTTTTTCCGATTCCAGAAAAACAACGGGATCGTCATCACGTATCGCGGACTTCAGCAGACCCTTGGCGTCATAAGGATTGGAAGGTGTAATTACTTTTAGTCCCGGCACATGAGCATAAAACGCTTCAAAACTTTGCGAGTGGGTGGCGCCTAACTGTCCTGCTGTTCCGTTTCCGCCACGAAAAACAATGGGAACATGGTATTGACCACCGCTCATCTGCATCATTTTCGCTGCTGAGTTGATGATCTGGTCGGCTGCGAGAATGGCAAAATTCCAGGTCATAAATTCCACAATGGGACGCAATCCGTTCATGGCAGCTCCTACACCAATTCCGGCAAAACCCAACTCAGCAATAGGAGTGTCAATCACGCGTTTTGGCCCGAATTCATCCAGCATTCCCTGGCTCACTTTATAAGCGCCATTGTATTCGGCCACTTCTTCTCCCATCAAAAATACCCGTTCATCCCTGCGCATTTCTTCGCTCATGGCTTCTCTTAACGCTTCGCGGAATTGTACCTCTCTCATGCTGCAAATGTTAGGATGCAAATATAGTATTCGCCCGAAATCCACGCACCTGAATATTTAATAAATTCGTGGAAATTTAATGCTGCAAAATAAACTACACAAATATCCCGGATCGGGGATAGTTATCCTGCTTTTTTTGGCAGGTATGTACCTGGTTCCGCTGAGGATCACAGGGTTTGGGATGGATTATATTCCGGGCGACAAGGGCGACAGCCGGTTCAACAACTACGTGCTTGAACATGGCCATCGTTTCCTGGCAGGAAAAGAGGATTCTTTCTGGACCGCCCCTTTTATGTTTCCACAGGAAAAAAACATAGCTCTTTCAGATAATTTACTTGGCACTTTGCCAGTGTACTCCTTCTTCCGAATGCTCGGAACCGACAAGGAAACTGCTTTCCAGTGGTGGTTTGTGACGATGTTCGTATTTAATTTCTTTGCAGCCTGGTTCAGCCTGTATAAAATTACAGGAAATAAAACGGGAGCGGCATTAGGGGCATTTGTATTTGCTTTTTCTATGCCCGTTATTGCGCAAATCAATCATGTTCAGTTATTGCCCCGTTTTGCGATTCCTTTGTGTTTTTATTTTTTGATTTACTTTCTGCGCACACTTCATCCCTTGCATTTTGCAGGTTTTGTTCTGATGCTGACCTGGCAGTTTTACTGCGGTATGTACCTGGGTTTTTTATTGCTGCTGGCGATTGTGTTTTTTCTTTTCATTGCTGCTTTCCTGCTGATTCCATGGAAAAAACTGTTTCGTCAGGATTACCGGTTCTGGTTAAAGATAACAGGACTAACGGTTTTCGCATTGCTGGTTATATACCCGCTGGCAGGTCCTTATCTTGAAACAGTCAGCCAGATCGGCTACCGTGATTTTGAAAAGGAAATTGTTCCCGGATTACCGCGCGTACTTTCGCATTTTTATTCTGTAAATGATTCCATCTTATGGAATTCGCTTTCCACAACGGGCGATTATCTTCCGTATCCGTGGGAACACCGCATTTTTGCTGGCGCTATTTCGTGGTTGTGTCTGGCAGTGATAACAATCATGGCCTTCAAAGCAAGAAAAACGGAAAATGGAAAACTAATGATTGTTTTTGTTTTAACGCTTTTTCTGCTGGGACTCATCAGCCTTTTTGCATTTGGTGATACATTATATAAACTGGTATTGTATTTTCCGGGTTTTGGTTCAATGAGAATTCTTACACGGATCATTTTTGTAATGCTGTTTTTCTTTTCGGCAGCTATTGCGTTTTCATTTTTATTGCTCGAAGAAAAATTTCACCTGCAAAGAAATGTAGTTTTGGGTGCTTCTGTTATAGCTGCTTTGCTGGTTGTTGCCGATCAGTATGTTTCAGAAAAATCGTATATGCGGTTTTCTAAAGCCGAAGCACAACAGCAAATTGCATTCACCCAATCAAAAATTGCTTTGGCCATACAACCCCGGCATAAAATTGTGGCCCTTATGCCCCGCGAAACCGCAGATGTCAATCACCTTCAACTGGATGCTATGCTGGCTTGCCAGGAAATGGATCTGAAATGTGTAAACGGCTATGCTTCTTCCGCACCGGGAAGTTTCGGTTTGTTCTGGTGGAAACCCTGTAACGAACATCTTGATATCTGGTTGAAAGAAAAGGGGTTTACAGATACCACTGCCGTCCTCAGGTTGTATTGATAGTTTTCTTATTTTAGCAGCCCTAAATAAAACCAGTTTAAAGTATGAAGATTTTAGTTTGTATCAGCAAAGCCCCTGATACCACCACCAAAATTGCCTTTACCGATAATGATACAAAATTCAATGAAACCGGGGTTCAGTATATCGTTAATCCTTATGATGAATGGTATGCGCTGGTGCGTGCTCTTGAGCTTACCGAAACATCAGGAGGAACGGTTACCACCATTACAGTTGGCCCGGCTACTGACGAACCTGTGATCAGAAAAGCGCTGGCCATTGGTGCCACCGATGCTGTTCGTGTAGACGCAGAAGCTACTGATGCATTTTTTGTGGCCCGGCAAATTGCCGCTTATGCCAAAGACAAAGGATTTGATCTTATTCTCTGCGGAAAGGAAACCATTGATTTTAATGGTTCACAGGTGGGAGGAATGATAGCTGAAAGCCTGGATCTTCCTTATGTTTCCATTGCAGGAAAACTGGATGTGGCGGGAACAACAGCCACCCTGTCCCGTGATATCCAGGGCGGATCGGAAGTGGTGGAAGTAAATCTTCCGGCTGTCATCAGCTGTGCCAAAGGAATGTCGGAGCAACGTATTCCCAATATGCGGGGAATCATGGCTGCCCGCACAAAGCCGTTAACCGTTATAACTGCTGTTGATTCGCCAAAAATGACATCGGTAAAAAAATTCGCTCTTCCCCCGGCCAAATCGGCCTGTAAAATGGTGAGTGCAGATAATGCAGGGGAGCTCATTCAACTGTTACACAACGAAGCAAAAGTAATTTAACCACGACTCAAAAAACCAATCATATGTCAGTTTTAGTATTTGCAGAAAGTAAAAACGGAAAAATTGCCAAATCGAATTTCGAAGCGGCTTCTTACGGTGCCCGGGTTGCCGCAGCGGCAGGAACAACAGCTTCAGTCATCACTTATGGAAACGCTGGCGATGAATTGAAAGCATTCGGAGAGCACGGCATTTCGAAAGTGCTGGTGTTGCGCGGACAGGATAACCTGGATGCCGGACAGGTAACCAAACTGGTGGCAGCAGCAGCCGAAAAGGAGAATGCTTCCATTGTCATTTTTTCCAACGACCTCACCGGTAAAGCGGTAGCTCCCCGGTTGTCGGTGAAAATGAATGCAGGTTTGGTGGCCGGAGCGGTGGCTCTTCCTCAAACGACCGGAACGTTTACAGTAAAAGTAAATGTGTTTTCAGGAAAAGCTTCTGCCGAAGTAGAAGTGCATGCTGAAAAAAAGATTATTGCGGTTCAACCCAATTCAGTAGGAATAGAGAAGATTTCCGCATCGGTTACCATCGAAGATTTTACAGCAGAAATTGGTTCCCCATCGGTAAAAGTAAAAGAAGTGAAGAAAAATGAAGGTGAAATTTCCCTTCCCGAAGCGGAGCTGGTAGTTTCTGCCGGAAGGGGATTAAAAGGACCCGAAAACTGGGGAATGATAGAAGAACTGGCTAAAGAATTACGTGCTGCCACCGCCTGCTCACGTCCCGTTGCTGATATAGGATGGCGCCCGCATCACGAACACGTGGGACAAACCGGTATTGCTATTGCGCCTAACCTGTATATTGCCATTGGAATTTCGGGAGCCATTCAGCACCTGGCCGGGGTTAACCGAAGCAAGGTGATTGTGGTGATTAACTCCGATCCCGAGGCACCTTTCTTTAAAGCAGCTGATTATGGAATTGTAGGTGATGCGTTCCAGGTGGTTCCGCAGTTGATTGAAGCAGTAAAAAAGTTGAAAGCATCTCACTGATTCCCGCAATTTTTATTAACTTTAAACGATGAAAAACAGCGGAAAGAGGTGTGCTTTTCGCGATGCCTGATGGAAAAAATAAAACTGGATATTGTCGGACTATCTTACAGCCAAACCCAATCGGGTGCCTATGCGCTGGTGTTGGGAGAAGCAGGAGGGAAAAGGAGATTACCTATTATCATAGGTGGTTTCGAGGCACAGGCCATTGCTATCGAGCTCGAAAAAATGACTCCCAGCAGACCACTTACCCATGATCTTTTTAAAGCTTTTTGCCAGCGGTTTAAAGTGGAAGTAAAAGAAATTGTCATTTATAACCTCGTGGAAGGAATTTTTTATGCGAAGATTGTTTGCCAGGGAGATGATAAATCAGTAGAGATTGATGCACGTACATCCGATGCCATTGCGCTGGCTGTTCGTTTTGGCTGCCCCATTTATACATTTGAATTTATTCTGAGTTCAGCCGGAATTATCCTGGATGAAGAACAGGAAAAAAACCTGCAGGAAGAGGAAGGAGAAAGTGATGAGGAAATACCGGCAGAAAAAGTATCCAAAAAAGAAACCGACCTTGCTAAAATGGCTATTGCCGACCTCGAAAAACAACTGAATGAAGCACTCGATAACGAGGATTATGAGAAAGCATCACGCCTGCGCGATGAGCTGAATAAAAGAAAAAAATCCTCGTAGTATGCGCTACCTATACGCGCTCATCGTTATATCCCTGCTTGGAATTTCCTGCGGGAAAGAAGAAATAAAGGATCCTGTAAAATTATTGCAGCGGAAATGGGTATTAAGTACTGATACTTCACAGTTTCTTCACATAAGTATAAAAAACGGTTTAAATGTTTTTTCGATGTATAAAACTCCGGAATCATTTGGGGTAATAGAAGGAACATGGTATTATGAAAACAATGCTTTGATAATAGAATCAGCATCAAAAGAACTTGTGCACGGTGCAATTGATTCTATCGCTTTTATAAGAGACTCACTTGATTCTTACGCTTTACTTTTCAGTCAAAAAAAAGAAATATTTGTTATTTCGGATGAAGGAGTCTCCTGTCCTGCAGCGAAAAAAGTTTATGAGATTAAGGAAATAACAGATTCGAAGCTGATATTAAAATCAGAAAATGAAATTTTAGAATTCAAATATATTCCTCCGGTATTGATTTCGCAATTTTCCTGGGAATCTGTATTCAGGGGGATTTTAGGTTTATTTGTATTGGTGGTGATTTGTTATTTATTAAGTACCAACCGCAAAAAAATCGACTGGAAAATTGTATTTACAGGAATAGCATTACAGCTATTGTTTGCTTTAGGCGTATTGAAAGTTCCTTTTGTGGAGTCTATTTTCGAAGGGATATCCCGTTTTTTTCTGGGTGTGGTGGAATTTACTAAAGCGGGAACTACATTTTTGTTCAAAAATTTTGATAGTGGTGTAATAGAAAGCCCTCTCGTGAGTTTTGTTTTTATGGTGTTGCCTACCGTAATATTTTTTAGTGCACTTACCAGTTTGTTTTTCTACTGGGGAATTCTGCAAAAAATTGTTTATGGTATCGCCTGGGTGATGAAAAAATTCATGCGTTTGTCCGGAGCTGAAAGTATGGCAGCTGCCGGAAATATTTTTCTCGGGCAAACGGAAGCGCCTTTGCTCATCAAACCTTACCTCGGGCAAATGACACGCTCGGAAATCATGTGTTTGATGACAGGAGGAATGGCTACCATTGCCGGTGGTGTGCTGGCAGCTTATGTAGGATTTTTAGGCGGAGATGATCCCGTTCAGCAATTGTATTTTGCCAAACATTTATTGGCAGCATCAGTGATGTCGGCTCCCGCGGCTATTGTTGCAGCTAAACTTTTAGTTCCTGAAACGGAAGAATTCAATAATGAAATGAAAATTCCGAAAGAAAAGATTGGGACTAATGCTCTCGAAGCTGTTGCCAACGGAACTACGGAAGGATTAAAACTGGCCGCCAATGTTGCTGCTATGCTTCTTGTTTTTACCGCTTTGGTAGCAATGGCAAATTGGATATTGAGTGATTTTATTGGAGCAAATACGGGTCTAAATGAGTATATAAAGGAAGTTACAGATGGTAAATCAAAAGAATTTACATTGCAGTTTATTTTTGGGTATGCATTTGCCCCTCTTGCCTGGCTGATGGGTGTTCCATCTGATGATATTGTAATTGTTGGCCAGCTGATGGGGGAAAAAACAGTGATCAACGAATTTTTTGCCTATACTTCATTGGGTGAAATGAAAAATGCCGGTATGTTTTCGAGCGAAAAATCAATCATCATGGTCACCTATATCCTCTGTGGTTTTTCCAATTTCGCTTCTATTGGGATACAAATCGGTGGTATTGGCTCACTGGCACCCGGTAAAAAAGCTACTTTGTCGCAACTGGGTTTTCGTGCACTTATTGGAGGAACTATAGCCTGTCTCTTTACAGCCGTTATCGTAGGAATGTTAATGTAACCCCTTTTTTGTCCCGCTTTTGCTTTCCCGTCCTGCCCATTTTACCTTACTTTTGCTAAAACATTTTAGTTCAATGAAAAACTTATTTCGTTTTACAGCCCTGTTGCTGTTTTTTTCATCCACAGCAGTTTTTGCACAGGATACCACCACAGTACAAACATTTACATTTTCCGATATCACCAAACGGAGAGGAATGTATGCTTTTCCCGATGATACGGAATCGTACAGGAAAATATTAATGTATTATACTTTGAAATGCGATCCGGCTACCACGTGGGATCAATATCCCTGTGGAGAGTGGGATTATCTTACTTACACCACTATTCACAAACATACCGGTACACTCGATTCCAATGCCACCACCCATCCCTGGTTCAAACTCGGAATGCAGGCACCTGATTCGGTTTACCTGCTGGCCAACCCGGTGTATAATTACTACGAAAACTATTTCTACAATGTCGTTTACGATGCGATCAATTCCGAAAACGATTTTTCCATTGGCAGCGGGTCGGTTTCATCAGCTTATCCCTTTCAAACTTCCTCAGCTGTAAGACGCGTACAATATTTGTGGCTCGCCTCAGAACTAACGGCTTCGGGACTTACGTCAGGAACCATTGACAGGCTAAAAACGGATGTTTCTTCTTTGGGATCAAATATTCAAAATCTTACTATCCGCATAAAAGCCACTACTTCCACTTCCCTAACAGGTTTTGATAACAGCACGGCTTTTATTACGGTTTTCCAAAACAATCATTCTTTCAGCACAACAGGCATCAATACCATCGATTTCACCAATCCATATACATGGAACGGCATCAATAACCTGATTGTAGAGTTTAGTTTTTCTGTTGCTTCTGGCGGAACAGATAACGAGGTGCTGAGTGACAATACTGCATTTAATTCTGCTGTAGTATCCACAACAGCCAATCAGTATCTGAATTGTGCCGGAAATGATTTTGTTATCGTTCCGGTGGATTCGTTTGCATCGGTTGATAATGAAATTACCATCGCTTTCTGGCAATATGGTGATCCCGGTGTGCAGCCTGAAGACGGAACTTTATTTGAAGCAGTAAACGCTTCCGGGCAGCGTGTGTTGAATTCTCATTTACCCTGGAGCAACGGAAATGTTTACTGGGATGCCGGAAACGATCCCGCTACCGGTGGATACGACCGCATCAACAAAGCAGCCGTTACTTCCGAATACGAAGGAAAATGGAATCACTGGGCATTTACCAAAAATGCCACCACAGGTAACATGAAAATTTATCTCAACGGTATTCAGTGGCACCAGGGAACCAATTTGTTTAATGATATGGATGGCGTTGCGCAATTTCGTATTGCTGCCAATTTTTTCAATACCAATACCTATAACGGAAAAGTAGATGAATTCATGATCTGGAACAAAGAGCTGGATGCTGCCACCATCCCCGGATTGATGAACCAAAAGATTACACCGGCACATCCTGATTATGCCAACCTGTTGTATTATTACCGCTTTGAAGAAAATGCGGGTGCTGTTGCCACTAACGAAGTAAATGCACAAATGCCAGCTACGTTAGTGGGTATGGGACAACGAATGCAATACAATGCATGGGAACTGAAAGAGATTGATACTATTCTTATGGTTCGCCCCAATGTTACATTCGTCCGCGGCTCCTATACTTCGCACCTGGATTCTGTTCTTGTAACGGATTCCATGCCGCAACCCGAAATTTCGCTTTGGTTTTATAATGTAAACGGAAATTATGCTGTTTCTTACGATACACTTTACGGATGGCAGGAAGGTTATTCGTATACCTATACCAATGGAGTGGCCACCGACTCCACTTTGATTTCCGGTGGAACATTGTATGTGAATGATACACTCAATTATTTCAATCCCCCTTATGAAGTGATTGACAATTATGAGATCGGAAGATACATTACTCCTTATGGAATTGGTTTATCACTCGGCAGTACAGGAACCACATGGATTTATGACGTTACCGATTACGAACCATTGCTTCACGATACAGTGGAAATTTCAGCCGGAAATACGCAGGAGCTTATCGATCTTAAATTTATTATGATCAAAGGAACACCTGCCCGTGATGTGATAAACATCACCAAGGTATGGTGTGATCTTGAAGATTATCCTTCTTATTCTTATGCCAACCTCGATAACGATGTGAGCCTTAGCGCAAGAACTGTTCAACTGGATTCGATGGCACAGAGCTTTAAAATTAAAACAAGAATTACGGGCCACGGCCATAACAGTAACGATGGAAGCTATCCGCATTGCTGCGAGTGGAAAGACAATACGCATTATTTTTATGTAAACGGAGCAGAAGTGGATAACTGGCACATCTGGCAAACCAACGATTGTGCCCTCAATCCCGTTTATCCGCAGGGAGGAACATGGCCGGGTTCACGCGAAGGGTGGTGTCCCGGTGATAAAGTGAAAGAACATGAAATTGAAATAACACCATTCGTAACAGCCGACAGCCTATCGTTTGATTATGATATCACTCCTGTTCCCGTTACCAACCTCGGAATGGGTGGAGGAAACTATGTTCTGTCAGTACATCTTCTTCAATACGATACTTCTCATTTTACAACCGATGCCGAAATTTATGATGTACTTAATCCCAGCGATAATAAAATCTATTCAAGGTTTAACCCGGTTTGTGATGATCCGGTGGTAGTATTACGCAACGGAGGAACCGATACATTAACCACAGTTACATTTACTTATTCCGTTTCCGGTGGAGTTCCGCAGAATTATACATGGAACGGCAATCTTGGTTTTATGCAAACTGAAAATGTCTATCTTCCTGTTTCCAATTCTTCTTTCTGGGTGGGGGACAATACTAATAACTTCAGTGTAAGCATAAGCAATCCCAATAACGTTAGTGATGAAAACACAGATAATGATGTTTACACTACTCATTTTAATCTTCCTGCAGTTCACATGGCCAAATTTGCCATCTGGTTAAAGGCAAACAATTATCCCAATGATAATTCCTATACGATAAAAGACATCAACGGGAACGTAGTGATGAGCCGTTCGGGACTTACTGCACAGGCTTTGTATAAAGATACAGTCGATCTGCCCTATGGCTGCTACACTTTTGAATTAACAGACACCGGGAATGATGGTTTATACTACTGGGCAGATGCTGCACAGGGCAGTGGTTACCTGCAACTGCGTTCTATGACAAACGGGCTGATCAAAAATTTTGAGCCTGAGTTCGGACGCACGGTGTTCTATGCTTTTTCGGTAGGAAATCTTAACACCATCGATGAAATAGGTGAAGATCCCTTTATTGAATTATTTCCCAATCCCAATAACGGAACATTTAACCTGCGGGTGATAGGAATTGAAGGGAACACACAAGTAGAAGTATTGAATGCGCTTGGCCAGGCTATCACTTTTCAACAGGTTTCCTCCAATGGTGAGCTGAATATGAATCTTTCCCTACCATCTGTTGCTACAGGGTTTTACTTCGTAAGAGTGCTCAATAACGGGAAAGTGTTCACTAAGAAGATGATGGTGGAATAGCGGTTTTATGTTTGGTATTTTAAGTTTTACGTTGGGCATTTCAACGTAAAACATAGAACCTAAAATTAAGATTCGGGTTCCATAGCTTCCCAATTTTCCCCTTTATTTTTTTTATTTCTGTATGGAAGAATTGCCCTATATTTAACATGAAAATTTATAATCATCATTTATGAAAAAAATCTTTACAACCATTGGCGTATTGTCTGCAGCACTGGCAGTTAATGCGCAAACCTTTACCGACAATTTTGAATCGTATACAGTAGGGCAATACATCGGTGCGGTTTCTCCCGACTGGACAACCTGGAGCGGGGCTACCGGTGGGGCAGAGGATACCCAGGTAACTTCAGCCAATGCCAATTCGGGTTCAAATTCGGTTTATTTCTCTTCTACTGCAACAGGTGGCGGCCCGCAGGATTGTGTACTTCCCTTTGGCGGAGTTTACAATACAGGGAACTTTTCATGGGGAGCATCGTTTTTCGTGAACAGCACAAAAAATGCCTATTTCAATTTCCAGGCAGTGAACCCTGTGGGAACTACATGGTCGCTGAATGTAAATATGAATTCAGACGGAACATTGGTTATAGATGATGGAATTGCTGTTATGCTGAACTCTGTTTACACACAAAATACATGGTTCGATCTGCGTATTGACATTAATCTCAACAGCAATGTTTGGGAATTATTTATCAATAACGTTTCTCAGGGAACATGGAGTAACGGTGTGAATTCTGTTGCTTCTGTAGACTTATTTCCTATCAACGGTTCGCAGTTTTATGTGGATGATGTAATGTATAATTATACTCCTTATACACTTCCTTCCCTTAACGGTGCCGTTACGCAGCTAAACAATATGACCAGCGCTTTGGCCGGGCAAACAGTTAACCCTTCGGTAGTGGTAAGAAACCTGGGAACAACAACCATCACTTCTTTCGACCTCGATGTGACGTATAACGGAAATACACTTACTGAAAACATAACCGGTGTGAACATTGCATCACTGGCTACTTATACTGTAAACTTTACCGGAACACATTTGCTGGTGGGGGGATCCAATAATGCGGTGGCTACTATTTACAATGTAAACGGAACTACTCCTGATGGAGATCCTGCTGATGATGTAAAAACAGTTACCATAAATCCCGTTGTGCCCGCAACCGGAAAAATGGTAGTGGGTGAAGAAGGAACAGGAACATGGTGTGGATGGTGTCCGCGTGGTGCTGTATTCATGGAAATGCTCGAAACCAAATACGGTGATTTCTGGGCCGGAATAGCTGTTCATAACGGAACCAACGACCCGATGGTGGTAACCGATTATGATGCAGCAGTTAGTGCAGCTATCAGTGGTTATCCCAGCGGATTTGTAGATCGCCTTCCTGAAGCCGATCCTTCTGCTTTCGAAATCGATTTCCTTCAGCGCATCACTGTTGCTCCGAAAGCATTTTTGATCAATGGTGCCAACTGGAATGCCACTACACGTGTGCTGAATGTTTCTGTTTCTTCCGACTGGCAGCAAACCGTTACAGGCGACTATAGAATTGTTTGTGTTCTAACAGAAGATAATGTAACCGGAACAACTTCAGGTTATGCCCAAACCAACTACTATGCCGGTGGAGGAAATGGTGTTATGGGTGGATATGAAGCGTTAGCTAACCCGGTTCCCGCATCGCAAATGGTATACGATCACGTGGCCCGCGACATCTCTCCCGATTTTGATGGTGTTGCCGGAAATTTCCCCGGAACAATTACATCAGGAAGTACATACGACCATAATTTCACATTCACGCTTCCTGCCGCATGGGATGAAAATGAAATTCATATTGTAGGGTTGCTTATTGATCCTACAGGAAAAATTGATAATGCCGCTTCTGCTACCATTACCGAAGCCGTAGCCAACGGGTTCCAGAACGGAACGCAATTGGGAACTTCTGTTCTTCTTCCGGCTCCCGATGCAATGGTAACCATCTATCCGAATCCCTCAGCCGAACAGGCTTCTGTTTTACTAAATCTCACTGACGAAACAGAAGTGACAATGGAAATTTTCTCTGTTGACGGAAAATTAGTAGCCTCTAAAAATTACGGAAAACTGAATGGCGCATATACGCTACCCGTTATAATGAATGACTGGGCGGCCGGTGTGTATACCGTTAAAGTAACCACTTCTTCTGGAGTAGTTACTCAAAAACTGGTAAAGCAATAACATAACTTCACAAGTAAAAAAAGTCCCGGGAATTTTTTCCGGGACTTTTTGTTTTTCATACCATTCAGAAAATTATACCGAAGTGAAATTCATCATGGTCTGTTTTTTTGAAGAATTTCATTCGGCATAATACCAGTTATTGGTCTGTTTAATAAATCAGTTTGGTGTTATTTTACCATCTTTTGGAAGTATCGCTTTTCATCCGAAATAATTTCAACGATATAAACTCCGCTGGCCAACATTTTTGTATTAATTTGGTGAGACGAACCGGTAATATTTTTTTCGGTATATATCAGCTTGCCGCCAGCGTCTGAAATTTCCACAGTGCACGAAGAAATTCCTGCCGGAATTCGTACAGAAATAGTTTCATCAAAAGGATTCGGAAAAATTTCAATACTGTTTTCAGAGGCTTCATTCACACCGGTAGGATTACTCACCGTAAAATTTCCTCCATCCTGGTCGGTGGTAGTGTAAGTGATGCAATCTCCCGAAGTATAAACATTAACAATATAACTATAACTTCCGGCTGCCAGGATACCCAGCGGAATGGAATCGTTGGTAGTGGTAACAACAGTTAGCATACCCTGGCAATAATAAGCTTCTACCATAAAACTGTTTCCCGAAGGAGTTACCGTATAATGGTCGAGCCAGATGTTGTATCCGCAGTAGGTTTGTAAATTCAACCATGCCGAATCGTTGGAAAGGGTTGGATTGGGCACTACTCCATGCGAAGTAAGTGTTCCGCACTGGGCGCTGGCGGTAATTGTACCGAGTGAAAAAAAGAGGAGGGTAAATAATGTTTTCATGCTGATAATTTTATGTAAGACGAAAATATTTTTTCAAAGTTGCTTTAAAAGAAGTTAAAATGAAAACAGGAAGAGGATGAATATTACTGCTGACATTTTCAATACCCATATTTCATAAACACCGCTTTTTCTTCCCGGTAAATACGGTTTCTGTTGTTATCATTCCATTTCGGAGCGGGTGTTTTGCTTTTATTCACCTGCCCGGTTTTTCGAAATAATTCCTTATTGAAAGGAATTCCGGTTTCAGAAAATATTTTACGGGTGTCGTGTTCCAGCTCTTCCTGTTTGCCCACATAATTAATATGTCTTTCATCACTGTATCGGTTGTAAAGTCCGGTAAGATACCCCGGATAATGTTTCAGCATGCATTCAATAAAACGGTTAAAATCTTCATCCCTGCATTTTTCAATGTCATTCCAGGGTTGCCATGTGTCTATTTTAAATCCAAAACGGCTTCTTGTTTTATTTTGTGAAAAAGTTTGTGCTTTATTATCCATTAAAAATTTCCAGGCCGATTCGTACCAGCTGAAAGGATCTCTTACAAAACAAAACTTATATTGACCAGCTACATAATGGTCAAGGTTTTTCCCCAACTGTATCGAGCGTTTTAAAAAATTGCCACGGTAAAAGCTGGATACATTCAATACTCTTTCCATGTCGGCATGATCTCTTGCAAAATCAAAACGAATAAGCCCCGATTCTTTAAAAAACATACGCAGAAAAGTTCCGCCCGTTTTAGGAACATGCAAAAATACAGGACCGGGTTTTAAAAGTGTTGCCAACGAATGTGAATTACGAGTTACTAAATACGAGTTACGAATTTCAATCTGCACTCTGGTTTTTTAATGTTCAAATAGCCTGTAATAACTATTTATCCATTTAACCAATGACTCACTGACCACTGACCCAATGACCCAATGAACTATCCTGCCCAACTTTCCCTGTCTAAGCTTCGGTATTGAATGGCTTCTGCCAGATGAGAAGTTTCTATTTTTTCGCTTCCTTCAAGGTCGGCAATGGTTCTTGAAACTTTTAAAATCCTGTCATATGCCCGTGCAGATAATCCTAATTTTTCCATTGCGGTTTTTAATATCTGTTCGCCTGAGGAATCAATTTTACAAACCTGCCTCAATAATTTTGATCCCATTTGTGCATTGCAGTGTACTTCCTTATGATTTTTATATCGTTCTTCCTGTATCAGCCTTGCTTTTATAACACGGTCGCGGATCGATTTACTGTTTTCATTTACCTGTTTGCTTGAAAGTTCATCGTATGACACCGGTGTCACTTCAATATGAATATCTATCCGGTCGAGTAGTGGTCCCGAAATTTTGTTGAGGTAACGCTGAACGGTTCCCGGGGAGCATACACATTCTTTTTCGGGATGATTATAGTATCCGCATGGGCAAGGATTCATCGCAGCCACCAGCATAAAACTGGCGGGGTATTCCACCGAAAATTTTGCGCGTGAAATGGTTACTTTCCGGTCTTCTAACGGTTGTCGCATTACCTCTAATACGGTTCGCTTGTATTCGGGTAATTCATCAAGAAACAAAACGCCATTGTGCGACAATGAAATTTCTCCCGGTTGCGGAAATCCACCGCCACCCACAAGTGCCACATCAGAAATAGTGTGGTGTGGCGAACGAAAGGGGCGCACAGTTACCAGTGCATCATTCCGCGAAAGTTTTCCTGCTACCGAATGAATTTTTGTAGTTTCCAGCGATTCCTCCAGGCTTAACGGGGGAAGAATAGTACACAATCTTTTTGCCAGCATACTTTTTCCCGCGCCCGGTGGACCGATAAGAATAATATTGTGTCCGCCTGAAGCTGCAATTTCGAAAGCACGCTTTATATTCATTTGTCCTTTTACATCGGCAAAATCAAATTCGTGTCCGTCAAGGTGAGAATAAAATTCCTGCTCCACATCCACTACGGTATTTTTCAATTCCAGTTTTCCATCAAAAAACTGAATGACTTCCGAAATATTTTCCACACCCAATACTTCCAGTTCGCCCACAATAGCCGCTTCACGCGCGTTCTGCCGGGGAAGAATAATTCCTTTAAATCCCTGCTCTTTTGCTTTGATGGCTACAGGCAATACGCCTTTCACAGGTTGCAATCCTCCATCCAGCGAAAGTTCACCGAGAATAACATACTCATTCAGCTTATCATTCTTAATCTGTTCGCTGGCAGCTAAAATTCCCACAGCAATGGAAAGGTCGAATGATGAGCCTTCTTTACGGATGTCGGCCGGGGCGAGATTAACAGTGATTTCTTTTACGGGAATTTTGTATCCGTTGTTTTTTAAAGCCGCCTGTATGCGTTGCTGGCTTTCTTTTACTGCAGAGTCGGGAAGGCCCACCATAAAAAAAAGGACTCCGGTACTTACGTTTACTTCTACTGTGATGATGGTGGCATTGATTCCGAAAACGGCACTCGAAAAGGTTTTAACCAGCATTGGTTCCAAACAGTTTTAATTCCACAAGGTCGATGAGGGTATGAATGATTTTGATATGAATTTCCTGGGCACGGTCAGCATAGTCAGAATGAGGTGCCCTTACTTCCACTTCGCAGTTTCCGGCCATTTTTCCGCCATCTTTCCCTGTGAGGGCAATCACTATCATCTTTTTTTCATGGGCAGCATTCATAGCTTCCAACACGTTTTTAGAGTTTCCGCTGGTGCTGATGGCCAATAATACGTCACCTTCATTGCCATGTGCTTCGATAAAACGGGAAAATACTTTTTCATAGCCATAATCATTGGCCACACAACTGATATGCGAAGGGTCGCTGATGGAAAGAGCCGGAAGTGCAGGACGATCATTGCGATAGCGGCCTGATAATTCCTCGGCAAAATGCATCGCATCACACATCGATCCCCCGTTTCCACAGGAGATCACTTTATTGCCGTTTTCAAAAGCACGGGCCAGGATATCTCCTGCTTTTCCAATGGCATGAATATTGTTTTCATTGGCCATGAACTGTTGAAGGGCAACTTGTGCCTCCGTAAAATTACTTAGTATCCGTTTGATATCCATATCTTTAAACCGGGTCAAATGTAATAAATTTGCGAAATTGTCAACAGGATTAAAAAATTAACCGAGAATGTTTAACTTTATCAACCCAAACAAACCGTGATATGAAGAAGTGTTTACTCGCCTTATTTCTCTCAATTCCAGCGCTTGCCGTTGTTGCACAATCCACCACCAAAAAAGAACTCAGCTGTTACGAAGCCTATAAAAAAGAATTCGATGAGCGTGGTGCCTATAATGTAGAAGATGGAAAATACACCGGGGTAGTAGTGGCTATCACTACCGCAGACGGAACCGAATGCGTTTCTGCCAAAGTACAGGTAGAGGAAGGTTTTGTGACAACTATCTGGCTCCAGTACGAAGACAATACATTTGATTTTCTGGACAGGAAATACAAAGGCCCCGCGAAAGCAAAAATTGTAAATGGTATTACTGATGCCCTGGTAACCACTACAGGAGAATCTATTTATGTGATTTTTGTAGATAAGATACGGCCAAAGAAAAAACAATTGAAAAAAATTACCGGCCCCGGTAAAGATTTTTAATCAGTTCGTTAAATGATATTCAGCCAGTCCTTCCATAGGGCTGGCTTTTATTTTTTCTATGCGTACCATTTTTTCGTTGGCGGCTTCATGTAAAATTTCACTGAAATAAAAGGCTACCGAACCGGTAAAATGAACTGGATAATTCTCATAACCGGGGAAACTGCAAATGGTTTTTTCAAGAAATTCTTTAAAGGCGTTTTTTACCAATGAATAAAACCAGGGATGATGGATATTTTCCCTGATAAAAGGAAGATGAGAGGCTGCATATCGTGCGGTTAACTTATCCATTATCTGTGCCGGCTTTTTCCCCGATTGATAATAAAACTGTTCAGTGAGGTCAACCGGCATCCGGTGTGAGGCATAATCTTCCAGCAATTTTTTGCCGATATATCCCCCACTGCCTTCATCTCCCTTTTCAAATCCCGGGGAAGGAAAGGCATGGATAATTTTTTCTCCGTCAAACAAACAGGCATTCGAACCGGTGCCCAGAATAGCGATAAAGGAAGTGCCTCCGTTACTCAGCGACCGGGCTGCTCCCAGCATATCGGTTTCTACGGTAATACTATTTATTGAGAACACATTACTCAGCCACACCCTTACTTTTACTTTATTTTCCTCTTTTCCGCATCCGGCACCGTAAAAGAAAATTTCGGATACGGGCATGTTTTTCAGTGATGCTTTTTTTATCTCATCAAGGGCCGTTTCTTCACTAACGTGGTTGGGATTTAAGCCGGAAGTGAATACCTCTGCTTCCACTCCTTTTTCTGAAAGAAAGGCCCAATGGGTTTTGGTAGATCCGCTGTCGGCTATCAGTTTCATGGCGCTTGCCAAAAATAAGTGTTTGAGAATAAAAGAATACGCAGTTTTCGGCTTAATATTAAATAAACTTTGTTCATTTTTTATTAACTTGCCTCCGCTATGAAACGATATCTTGCAGCCATCCTTCTTCTTTTTCCCCTGGCGGGAAGCACCCAGCAGGCAGTCGACCACTGGGAAACCATTGTTACTTCCACCCAGCAATGGAGATACAGGGTTCCTTCTTTTCCGGTTTCAGGATGGGAAAATAATGGTTTCAACGATTCCTTCTGGTCGCAGGGACAAGCCAGCATAGGTTATGGAGATGGTGATGATATTACAACGGTTTCAACCGGGACAATTTGTGTATACATGAGGGCCACCTTTACTGTACTGGACACCTCGAAAATTGAAGCGGCATTTTTCCATGTGGATTATGATGATGGCTTTGTGGCGTATCTCAACGGAACCGAAATAGCCCGGTCGAATATGACGGGTACTCCGGCATACAACAGTACAGCATCGGCTCAACACGAAGCGGTGATGTATACCGGTGGCACTCCCGAAGCATATTCCATCAGCAAAAGCACCTTGTCTGCCTTACTGGTAAACGGAACTAACGTGCTGGCCATTGAAGCACATAATCAGAATTCCGGATCTTCCGATCTTACAGGTATTGGTTTTTTTAGTGTGGGAATAGATGATACCAATACTTATTATAATCCCACACCTTCGTGGTTTGTGGCGCCAACGGTTTTCACATCTTCAAACATTCCTATTGTTGTGATCAATACCAACTCGCAAACTATTTTGGATGATCCCAGGATTGTATGCGACATGGGAATTATTGATAACGGCCCCGGCATCCGAAATTATCTCAACGATCCGTATAACAATTACAATGGAAAAATTTCCATCGAAATACGCGGCTCTTCTTCACAGATGTTCCCTAAAAAAAGTTATGCATTGGAGACACAGGACTCAATCGGTAATCCGCTGAATGCATCCTTAATGGGAATGCCTGCCGAAAATGACTGGGTGTTGTATGCTCCTTATACAGATAAGTCTTTTATGCGCGATGTGCTGGCATATAAGCTGGGGAACGACCAGGGACACTGGGCGCCCCGAACCCGTTTTTGCGAACTGGTGATTAATGGTGAATACCTCGGTATTTATGTGATGCTGGAAAAAATAAAAGTGGATAATAACCGTCTTAATATTGCCAATCTTACCACTGTTGATACTACAGGTGATGAACTAACCGGTGGATATATTCTTAAAGTTGATCGTTACGATTCACCGGTTGATCATTTTACTTCTTCCTTCAATACCATTCCCAATAACACGCAGATCAATTATGTGTATGACGATCCCGAAGAACAGGATTTGTTGCCTGTGCAGGAACAATACATCCAGAATTATGTTTATGATTTTGAATATGCCGCTTTTCAACCCACTTTTGCAGATACTGCTGTAGGTTACCCGAAGTATGCCGACATGAATTCGTTTGTGGATTATTTTATTGTGAATGAAGTGTCACGAAACGTGGATGGATATCGTTTGAGCGCATTTGTATACAAAGACAAAGAAAGCAACGGTGGAAAACTAATGGCCGGACCGTTATGGGATTATAATTTAGGTTATGGAAATGCCGATTATTGCAACGGAGGAAATACAACGGGATATGCACTTGATTTTAATACGGATTGTCCCGGTGACGGCTGGCAGATTCCTTTCTGGTGGTATCAAATGACCAATGATACCAATTTTGTGAATCGTGTGCGTTGCCGGTATGATGAATTGCGGGCGAATGTGCTGAGTGATGCTTATATGGTAAATTATATTGATTCGGTAGCAACAGTTTTGGATGAATCGCAAATCCGTAATTACGAAAAATGGCCGATCCTGGGAACCTATGTATGGCCCAATAATTATATAGGAGCAACATTTACGGATGAGATCAATTATTTAAAGGCCTGGCTCACGCTGAGGTTAAGCTGGCTGGATGATAATCTTCCCGGAAATTGCTGGCCGGTGGTTCCTTCATCCGTCAACGAAATACAGGAAGAATTTTTGCTGAGTGTTTATCCCAATCCTGCACGTGAAAGTGTATTTATTTCGTTATCCGGTAATAATGATATAAAACGTGAAATTGTAATTAGTGATATTACCGGAAAACAAATTCTAAGCAAAGGATTTTCTTCCCGTCAGTTACAACTGGATGTACAGCCGCTTTCACCGGGAATGTATTTTATTTCGGTGGTGGAAGAGGGAAGAATAAAGGGAGTGGTGAAGTTTCAGAAAATGTAATTCATCCCAGTGAAATAAAAAAAAGCGCTGTTTTTGTCAGCGCTTTTTTATTTTATTACAGTTTAAATTTTATCGGCAACACCATTTCCACATCGGCCGGTTTGCCGTCAACCGAGCCGGGTGTCCAGTCGGGCATCATTTTTATAACACGCAATGCTTCTTTATCGCAATCGGAATCAAAACCGCGTTTTATGGTTGCGTTTTTCACTTTTCCGTTTTTGTCGACAATAAAACCAATGAACACTTTTCCTTCTTTTTTATCTTTTTTGGCTGATTCGGGATATTTTAAATTATCTCCGATGAATTTGGCCAGTTCGGCATCACCGCCTTTGAATTGCGGATTAACCGTTTCATTTCCTGTGGAAGCAGGATTCTCATTTTGTTGCCAGGTAATAGAAGGAACATTCCAGAAACTGTTAAGGGTAGCGTTTCCTGAAAATGCAGCAGATGCCAGCGCTGCAATGGGCAATGCGGCTGCCAGTGATAACAGGATCACTTTTCGGTTGTTTTTTTTCTTCATCATAACTATTCTGTTTTTAAGGGTGGATGTATGAAAGCGATGAGCCAGTGAAGGCGCGGGCGAAGAAAGAGCAGAGCAGAGGAGGAGCTCGCTGTATGTGGTGCGGTCGTATTGCTTTATTACTTTATCATCAGCAATGTATTCGTGTATCTGAAGCAATTCTTTTTTCATCCACCATGCAAAGGGATTTATCCATTGATGGATCAAAAATAATTCTGAAGCTATTACGTCCAGCGAATGTCGCTGATGAATGTGTATCTTTTCGTGGGCTATTATCTTTTCATCTGTTTGTTCGCCAGGAAGAAAAAGAAAATGAAGAAATGAAAACGGGATTTTATTTCCGGTTACTACCAGCGTGTGATCTTTGTAAACGGTTTTTTTGTTTTTACTGATCATTCTTAATAATTGTATAATTCCCGAAAGAAAACGTATGAAAAGCATTGCCGAAACAGCTACATAAACCATAAAAAGAACGGAAAGAATGTTTACCGGGGCACCCGTTTCTGCTGAAGAACGGACAGCATTCACTTCTATAGTGTTCATCATGTAGGTAATTCCAGTTATTCCGGATGCCGGAATTTCCCATTTTAATAAAGGTATGCATAAAGAAAGCAACATACTACCCAACAGGTAAAAACGGTTGATGGTAAAGAATTTTGTATTCTTTGTAAACAAATAAGGAATCAGCAACAGCGTAAAAACAACTGTTGTTTTGATTAAGTAAATAAAAAACGCACTCATTTTATTTCTTTTTTAATTTCTTTCATGATCTCATCCAGTTCTTTTACCGACATCCGGTTGTCTTTGGCAAAAAACGATACCATGTTTTTGAATGAATTGCCAAAATATCCCTTCATCAGCAACTTCATGGAAAAGCGGGTATACTCTTCTTTTTTTATAAGAGGAAAATACTCGTGTGTTTTTCCAAATGAACGGTGATCAACAAATCCTTTTTGTTCCAGTATGCGGATGATGGTAGACACGGTGTTGTAGGCAGGTTTGGGTTTAGGCATGCGGGCAATGATGTCTTTCACAAACGCTTTTTCCATTTGCCAGAGGTAATGCATTACCTCTTCTTCTGCTTTGGTGAGTTCTTTTATTTCCATGCCCCAAATATATAACTAAATATTTAGTTATACAACTAACAGGTTAGTTAAAATGAGGGAACGGCAGGAAAAAAGGGAGAAACGGAAAAAATGGGCTACTAAAACCTCACCCCGTCAAAAAACGATTGTCTTACTTCAAAAACAGGGTAATCTCCTTTGCCATAAACCATCATCACGGCAATATGTGTTTTGGTGATCCAGGCTTTTACCGCCCAGTCGTTTTGTTTTTCATCTTTCCAGAAATCAATTACGGCAAAGGCACCGGGAATTTTTTCGTGCGTATAACCTGAACCAAATCCCCAGTATTCTTCAATCAAAAACTGGTCTTTCAAAAATTCCAGGTAGGCTTTCAGCATGTTTTCCTTTTCTTTATTCTTCAGGTTTTCTTCCAGCGGAGTTTTGAATTTTACGATCACATACATAAAAGTGAACATACTTACCGTGTCGGTATATTTCTGCATATATACCATAGAACTGTCATCAGCCGGTACCCTTCGGGCATCCGGCATACTATCCGGCACATTGGCGCTTACCCCGCTGTCGTAAATGGGTTTGTGGGTGAGATTGATCCTGCCGGGTTGTGAAAAACCCATGATTGCGGAAAGAAGCAACAGTAGTGTTAAGGTTGATTTCATGCAATAAAAATAGAATTATAGAACCTAAGGGCTATGTAAATGTGATGAAAATTAAGATTCATAAGACAGAAGCCTGCAATTGATGTGCCGGAATGATGCCGGATTTTAATTATTTTATTATCAAAAAGGGCTGATTACTACCAGCGCTTGTGATTTTTGCAGAAAAAAGTCTTATTCCAATGTCTCTGGTAACGTATAATTTCTTCCCTTGTTCTGTTCCTTCAGGTAGTCCATCAGCGGGGCAAAATAATTCACCATCGATTTGGCGCTCATGTCGCTTCCGATGTGTTTTTTTAAATGTTCTCTCCAGTCAACACTGGCACCGGGGCGCATTAAATCAGCCAGGAATTTACCCACTTCTTTATTTCCCCAATAGTTGGTGTTGTGCGGATCCTGTTTCAGGATTTTTGTAGCAATATGTTCATGAAACTGGAACAACAACAAATTGCTCATGGCATAATCATAATATTGCGCTGCATCGTCATTGATGTGTGTCTTGGTGGCGGCATCACAAAACGATTCATCTCTTGGCGATGGAGGAACAATTCCCTGGTATTTGGCTACCAGTTCCCACCATTTGGCGTTGTACTGATCGGCCGGAAGATTTTTTGCATAGAGATGATACTCAAAATCTGTCATGGTTCCTGCCGCCCAGGGAATCACCACCACATAACTGAGTGCCTCTTTCAGCAGTGTTTGCATTTCATCGCTTTTCGAATCTTTTGAAATGAGTCCGCGTTCCACAAGAAAATTTTTCTGCATCGAAGCCAGCCCGATCATGGTTCCGAAAGCTTCGTGATAAGCGCGGTTGGCGCCTGCACGCAATACAATGGGAACATCCGGATTGGAATATTCCATGAAATAATAAATATGTCCCAATTCATGTAAAACAGTTTCCCACCATTCTGCATTGGGTTCTACACTCATCAGTGAACGCACATCCATATCATTGTTAAAATGCCATGCCGAAGCGTGATTGTTTTTACTATAGTTGGCATCTTTCGGAAGCGGATACAAACTTGATTTTTCCCAGAATGTTTCGGGCAAGGGCCTGAATCCGAGTGAAACATAAAATGCTTCACCTTCTTTCATGATCCATTCTGCCGTTTTTTCTTTCAACGCGCCATCCACATCAAATCCTTCTACTTTTATCATGGGCGACCAATCCTGACCCCAGCGGTTGGGCAACCAGTGCGCAGGAAGCATATCGGGAACTTCGGCATTGTATTTTTTGGCTAACTCGTAGCGTGCCCATGTGTGTAATTCGCGGTAAAGCGGCCACAGGTCTTTGATCATGTCTTTGCAAACGGTCATTAGTTCTTCCGAAGTCATTCCGTATTCCGACACCTGGTAGCTGAAGAAATCAGAATAACCCAAACCTTTCACCGATTCGTTGCGAAGGCGTTGCAGGTTTACCAATCCTTCTTTTAATCCTTTTCCTACCTCTTTGCTGGTTTCCCAGGCTTTTAATCGTTTGGCAAGATTGTTTTCAGTTTTTAAAATCCCATCAATATCATTGGTAGAAACTTTTTTTCCATCGATCATGTATTTGAAGGAATACAATTTTTCTGTTTGTGCATTTTGTGCTTTGATGCGTTCTTCCACAATATCTTTTGAAGCTTCGGGAGTATTTCCTGCGAGATAAAGAATATAATCCATCTGGCGAACCTGCAATTCAGTAAGCTGGTCTTTGTGGTTTAAAAATTCTTTTACTTTATCCACATTGGCATTGCTTCCGGTAAAATCACTCATGGCTTTATCGGCTTTTCCGGCATTATGGGCAGCCATGGTATCGCCTTCTACCATATGGGTATTCAGTTCCCATTGTGCTTCATTGGCAGCATACAGCAATTCCTGGTATTTTTTGTTGTATTCATCCAGGAAAGTTTGGGCGGATTTTTGAAGGGTATCGTTTTTTGGAGTTTCTTTTTCTCCTTCTTTTTTTTCTCCGCCACCGCAGGCGATCATTGTTAAAGCAACAATTGAGGTTAAAAACAGTTTTTGCATGGGTTAATTATTTGAGGGGACTAAATTAAACAAATTTTAAAGCAGGGGTGCTGCTTTTTGAAGAGTGGCGCCACGGTTTATTTTACCGGTAGAAGTTTCGGCAAATACGGCAGAAAACAACACCTTTTTTGGCATTTCGTGGGGATGAAGCGTCTCCCGGAGGCGGGCCAGCAATGCATCGGCAGGAAAAGGCCCCGATTCTACTACCAAAACCAGTTGTTGTCCCAACGCTTCATCAGCTAAAGCGGCAAAGAAAAACCGGTAATCAATCAGTGATTCGCATTTTTTCTCCAGTTGTTCGGGAAATATTTTTTTTCCACCGGTATTGACTACATTATCCCAGCGGCCCAGCCAGCGAAAAGAAGTTGCGGAAACCAATTCAACGATATCGTTGGTAACGAGAAGTTCATTCAGCAGCATAGGCGCTTTGATGCAAAGGCAATTTCTTTCATCCACCGAAAAATGAATGCCGGGAAGGGCTTCAAAATTCTCCGCAGCGTTTTTCCCGTTGAGTTTTTTTAATGCTACGTGCGTTATGGTTTCTGTCATTCCATAAGTAGCATAACAGGAGCATGAAAGTTTTTTGATTTTTTCATGCAGGGTATACGAAACTTCCCCGCCACCAATGATCAGCGTTTTTATTTTTTCAATTTTTTCAGGATTGTTTTCAATCGAAGAAAAAACCTGCAGGGGAATCATGGCGGCAAAATCAACAGAAGAAAAATTTATTTTTTCCAGCGGGTTTACCAGTGGCTCTGCAGTTAGCAATTGTAAATTCCGGATCATAGAACGCACCAGCATCATTCTTCCGGCAATAAAACCGGCAGGCAGGCAAAGCAATACAGTTTCTTTTCCTTTCCATCCGAAAAAATTACCGGTCATTTTTGCACTGTTCACCATTTTTTCTTTTTCAATGCGGATGATTTTCGGAGTGCCGGTACTTCCTGATGTTTTTATTTCTATATACGGTTTTTCATTCCACCATTCTTTTAGAAAATCACCGATTGCTATTTTCCATCCGGGAATATGATCAGAAAAATCTTCATTAACCGTTTCGGGAGTAATGGTTTCTCCATCCATTGAAATTTCGCGGTATGTTTTCCATGTTTCACCCATCATTATATTTTTTCGGGATTGAACCATAAAACTTCACCCTTAAGTTCCAGTGGCGATTCAAAGTTGTTAGTGTAAAGCGAACCTGTTCCCAAACCCTGTGGCATGGAATTATTTAATGTAAAAGTCCATTGTGCAATGGCATTTAAACCAATATTGGATTCGAGTGCAGAAGTAATCCACCATTTTATTTTTCTTTCTTGCGCCAGCGATATCCATTCTTCACAACTTTTAAATCCACCCAGCAATCCGGGTTTTAAAATGATATAGTGAGGTTGAATGGTATCCAGTAATTTTTTTCTTTCTTCGGGTGTATGCACACTGATCAGTTCTTCATCCAGCGCAACGGGTATGGGAGAATGGCTACAAACATTTTTCATTTTTTCCCACTGTTTTTGTTTTATAGGTTGCTCCACCGAGTGAACATTATATTCAGAGTATAATTTCAGTTTTTCCAGAACATTTTCAGAAGTAAAGGCTCCGTTGGCATCCAGCCTGATTTCAATGTGCGAAGAATTTTTCCGGATATGTTCCAGCAGTTTTAATTCTTCTTTTGTGTCGATAGCTCCAATTTTTACTTTAATACATGAAAATCCCTTTTCAATTTTTTCATTTACCTGTTCGCACATAAAATCATAATTTCCCATCCAGATCAATCCGTTGATACGCATGGAAGCCGAACCCGATGTAAATGCCGAAGGAAAATAAATAAATTTTTTCTTTTGCTGAAGATGGATTAACGCTTGCTCGATGCCGCTGCGAATGGAAGGAAAACCGGCAAGAGATAAATGAAAACCAGGAAGTATTTTATTGATGTTTTGACAAACTTCATCCAGTTTTTTTTCAAACCCGGGAACATCATCAGCACTCAATCCCCTGAATAGATTACACTCACCGGTTCCTGTGAATGAAGGATCGTTTTCATCCGTCAATTCAATGAGCCAGGTTTCCTTTTCGGTTAAAACACCTCTTGAAGTACCGCCCGGGTGCCTGAATTGGAGCATATATTTTTGGCACTTTGCCTTATACATTGTTCCAAAAATACGGTTTTTCGCTGCCGCTTTTCACTCATGGGTAATTCTTATCTTTGAATACATTTCTGTACCATGAAAAAAGTATTGTTTATCGACCGTGACGGCACCATCATTTTAGAACCTCCTGTTACTTTCCAGGTGGATTCGCTGGAGAAACTGGAGTTTGTTCCTTATGCCATCAGTGCATTGGCCCGCATCCGCAGGGAAACGGATTTTGAACTGGTGATGGTTTCCAACCAGGACGGATTGGGAACGCCCGCTTATCCGAATGAGGCTTTTGAAAGTGTGCAGAAAAAAATGCTGAAGATACTGGAAGGTGAGGGAGTAGTGTTTGATGACATTCACATTGACACTCATTTTGAAAAGGACAATTCTCCCAACCGCAAACCGGGAACCGGAATGCTCACCAGATATATGAACGGAAAATACGACCTGGCCAGCAGTTATGTAATCGGTGACCGCATTACAGATGTAAAACTGGCCAAAAATCTGGGAGCAAAAGCCCTGCTCATTAAAAACTATGACGATCCGTCTTCCTTTTCAGGAGACATTGAACTGATTACTGATAACTGGAATGCCATTGCTGATTTTCTCCGGTTTCCCGCACGAAAAAAAACGGTGAAACGAAAAACAAAAGAAACAGAAATTGAGATTACGGTTGACCTGGACGGAACCGGGCAATCAAAAATTTCCACCGGGCTTCATTTTTTCGATCACATGCTGGAACAAATTGCCAGGCATGGAAATATCGATCTTGAAATAAACTGTAAAGGCGATCTGCAGGTGGATGAACATCACACCATCGAAGACACGGCCATTGTATTGGGAGAAGTTTTTTCGCTTGCCCTGGGAAATAAAAGAGGAATGGAACGTTATGGTTTTTGCCTGCCGATGGACGATTGCCTCGCACAGGTGGCCCTGGATTTCGGTGGACGAAACTGGATAGAATGGAACGCTGAATTTAAACGCGAAAAAGTAGGCGATATGCCAACGGAAATGTTCTTTCACTTTTTCAAATCTTTTTCAGATGCCGCCAAATGCAACCTGAACATAAAAGCTGAAGGAGAAAACGAACACCACAAAATAGAATCTGTTTTTAAAGCATTTGCAAAAGCAGTAAAAATGGCTGTAGCAAGAGATAAAAGCAATGCGGCTTTGCCGAGTACGAAAGGTGTTTTGTAAAACTATTTCTTCCTGAAAAACAACCGTAACGGAACTCCCTGGAAATCGAATTCCTTTCTCAATTGGTTTTCCATGAACCTGCGGTAAGGTTCTTTTACGTATTGCGGAAGATTGCAGAAAAATGCAAAACAGGGATAATGCATCGGCAGTTGGGTGATGTATTTTATTTTTACGTATTTTCCTTTAATAGCAGGAGGCGGGGTTTGTTCAATGATGGGCAATAAATACTCATTTAGCTTTGAAGTTGGAATTTTTTTGGTTCGGTTTTCATATACACGCATGGTTTCTTCCAGCGCTTTATGAACACGCTGTTTGGTAAGTGCTGAAACAAAAATTATGGGAACATCATTAAAAGGAGCTAACTGGCTACGGATTAGTGTTTCGTATTCCAGTGTAGTGGTGTGGTCTTTTTCCACCAAATCCCATTTGTTTACCAAAACAACCACTCCTTTTTTGTTTTTTTCGATAATGTAAAAAATATTCAGATCCTGCTTTTGTACTCCTTCAGTAGCATCAATCATAAACAAACAAACATCAGAGCTTTCAATGGTGCGGATGGAACGCAATACGGAATAGAATTCAATATCTTCCTGCACTTTTGCTTTTTTTCTTATTCCTGCTGTATCAATAAGAATAAAGTTAAATCCGAATGCATTATAATGCGTATCGATGGAATCCCGCGTGGTGCCTGAAATAGGTGTAACAATGTTTCTTTCTTTCCCGGTAAGCGAATTCAGTAAAGAAGATTTTCCCACGTTGGGTTTTCCTACAATAGCGATGCGTGGAATATGGTTTTCTTCCGGTAAAGTTTCTTCTTCAAAATCTTTGGTAATCAGATCCAGCAATTCACCGGTTCCCGAACCATTCATAGCCGAAATGCAATAAATATCTCCCAACCCCAATGCATAAAATTCGGCCGACTGGTATTGTTTGTCACCGGTATCCACTTTATTGGCAACGATAAATATTTTCTTTTTCGAACGCCTCAGCAGGTTGGCAATTTCATTGTCCATATCGGTAATTCCTGCCATCACATCCACCATAAATAAAATAACATTGGATTCTTCGATAGCCAGTTTTACCTGTTTTCGTATTTCTTCTTCGAAAATATCATCCGAACCTTCTACATATCCACCGGTGTCTATCACCGAAAATTCTTTTCCGTTCCACACCGATTTTCCGTAGTGACGGTCGCGGGTTACGCCTTCGGTAGGATCCACAATGGCATCACGGCTTTCCGTCAACCGGTTGAATAAGGTTGATTTTCCTACGTTGGGCCTTCCTACTATCGCTACAATATTTGCCATTTTTTATTGATTCAGGTAACCGAAATTCTTTAACATATTTTCATTGTCGCGCCAGTCTTTTTCCACTTTCACAAACAATTCCAAAAAAACTTTTTTTTCGAGCATTTCTTCAATATCCATCCGTGCTTTGGTGCCCAGCTCTTTTATTTTTGCTCCCTTGTGGCCAATAATAATTCCTTTTTGAGAATCCCGCGCTACAATAATATTGGCGGCAATGCGGGTAATTTTTGGTTCTTCTTTAAATGATTCCACCACCACTTCGCAACTATAGGGAATTTCCTTTTCGTAGATACGCAGTATTTTTTCGCGGATGATTTCGGAAACAAAAAAACGCATGGGTTTATCCGTCAGCTCGTCTTTTGGAAAATACGCATGGCTTTCAGGTAATTTTTCTTTTATCTGCTGCAGAAGAATATCCAGGTTCATTTTTTTCAGAGCTGAAATGGAAAGCACAAATGCATTCGGGATTTTTGTTTTCCAGTAATCCAGGCGTTCAGCAATTTTTTCCTGTACAACAAGGTCGCTTTTGTTCACCAGAACAAATACAGGAACCTCTTGTTTTGCCAGTTTTTCACAGATTCCGGGAAGGTTAGGTTCGTCTTCATCGGGGGTGGTTACCAGTAGAAAAATATCTGCATCTCTCATGGCAGTTTGCACAAACTTCATCATCCCTTCGTGCATTTTATAGGCCGGTTTTAACAGTCCCGGGGTATCGGAATACACAATCTGGAAATCTTCCCCGCTTACAATGCCCATAATCCGGTGGCGGGTGGTTTGGGCTTTGGAGGTGATAATGGAAATCTTCTCCCCCACCAGCGCATTCATCAGTGTGGATTTCCCTGCATTGGGACTTCCTATAATATTCACAAACCCTGCTTTGTGGGCCATGGGAGAAAATTTTTGCAAAGGTACTAAAGTATTAGCTATATTTGCACCCCTAATAGTGCGGGGTGGAGCAGTTGGTAGCTCGTTGGGCTCATAACCCAAAGGTCGTAGGTTCGAGTCCTGCCCCCGCTACCGAAGAAATAAAGTCCCGCGAAAGCGGGATTTTATGTTTGTGGTTTATATAATGTATTCGGAGAAATTTGACATCACATATGTTGGATTTTCATCGGATCTGATTAGTAGATTTGCATCACACAACAAACTAGCCCAAAAGGGATTTACGGTAAAATATCGTCCCTGGAAAGTGGTGCATGTGGAGTTCTTTGAGGAAAAAAGCCAGGCAATAAAGCGGGAAAAATTTTTGAAGACCGGTC
>JBMORL010000013.1:0-31556 GCA_049322335.1 Bacteroidota bacterium | reverse complement strand
GTAACGCGGTTGCGGTGGTATTTATCCGTACAAACCGGTGCAGTGGTACGCAACTGAATCCGTGCAATATCATTCATGTTTATTTGCTTGTCGGTTTCATTTCGGTGAAGTGTGTTGATGTCCATTTTGTATTTGATCTCCTTTACCACCGAACGCACATCTTTTGAAGTATGCTTGAGCGCATACTTTCCGTTTAACTGCAAAGGTTTTTCATTAAACCAGCAGATCATGGCATCAATATCCTGTGTGGCATCTGCGAGATTGTTTTTTCTGACAATCATATCTCCTCTTGAAATATCGATTTCATCTTCGAGTGTAACGGTAACAGACATGGGGGCAAAAGCTTCATTCAATTCATTTTCCATCGAAACAATGGATTTTATTTTTGAAGTAAATCCGGATGGCAAAACCTGAATTTCGTCTCCTTTTCTCAATACTCCGCTGGCCACTCTGCCTGCATATCCGCGGAAATCATGAAACTCTTTCGACATGGGGCGAACAACGTATTGTACCGGGAAGCGTGCGTCAATTAAATTATGGTCGCCCGAAATGTGAACGTTTTCCAACAAATACATCAGGGTAGGGCCATCATACCAGTTCATCACTTTTGAACGATCTACAACATTATCGCCATTCAATGCAGAAATGGGAATATAATTGATGTCTTTTACATCCAGCTTGGCGCTGAAATCTTCGAGGTCTTTTTTGATTTTATTGAAAGTTTCTTCCTTGTAATCCACCAAATCCATTTTATTGATGCAATACACCACGTGCGGAATTTGCAAAAGTGAAGCAATAAATGAATGGCGGCAGGTTTGTTCAACAATTCCTTTTCGTGCATCAACAAGTATGATGGCGAGGTTGGCAGTAGAAGCACCGGTAACCATGTTGCGTGTATACTGAATATGTCCCGGAGTATCGGCAATGATGAATTTTCTTTTTGGGGTTGCGAAATAACGGTAAGCCACATCAATGGTAATTCCCTGTTCGCGTTCGGCACGTAATCCGTCAGTAAGCAGAGCAAGATTTACATGTTCTTCCCCTTTTTTCTTGCTGGCCAGTTCCACTGCTTCCATCTGATCTTCAAAAATCGATTTGCTGTCGTATAACAATCGTCCGATAAGCGTACTCTTTCCGTCATCTACGCTACCTGCAGTGGTAAATCGCAACAGATCCATTTCTAAATATCCATTAGTTTCCATAAAATTTTAAATTTAGAAATTTTGAAATCTTAAAATTTATTTGTTTCCTCTTGCAGTTTGACCTGCTTTGGTAAAAATAGCTGTCAACTCATTTGCTTCCTTTAATATTGGCTTTAATGTAGTTTCTTTTTCAGGGTATAAATCAATCAGTATTTCCAGCCAATAACAACATTCGTCAGCTTCTTCTTCCACAATCTTAAGTTTATTAATAAAATCAGCTTTCGATTTAGCACGACAACATGATCGGTAATTAGCGCCTACAGAACTACTTGCCTTTATTAGTTGGTATTTGAAAACTTCTGTTTCTTCATTTCTTTTAATTCCTCTCAGAGCCAAAATGGTAGTGATATTAAATTTCTTGGTTCTGTTCTTTAACTCCTCCTGTTTCATTTTTCACATCATTTACATTTCCACTTTTCAAAATCTCAAAATTTAAAAATAACCTGCTTTCTTCCTGTCTTCCATAGCTGCTTCGCTGCGTTTGTCATCAATTCTCGAACCTCTTTCCGTTACGCGTGTAGAGGCGACTTCTTCAATGATGTCTTCAAGTGTTGATGCTTCTGATAAAACAGCACCGGTGCAGGTAAGATCGCCAATGGTTCTGAAGCGTACAATTTTCTTTTCTGTTTTTTCCGTTGGTTTTAGTTGCATCACGGGAGTGTAAGCATATAAAACGCCATCACGCAAAAAAACTTCCCGTTCATGTGAAAAATAAAGTGATGGAATATCAATTTTTTCTTTCAATATGTATTGCCAGACATCCATCTCTGTCCAGTTGCTGATGGGAAATACACGGAAATGCTCACCGATATTTTTTTTGCCGTTGAAAATATTCCATAATTCGGGACGCTGGTTTTTTGGATCCCATTGCCCGAATTCATCGCGGTGCGAAAAAAATCTTTCTTTAGCACGCGCTTTTTCTTCATCTCTTCTTGCTCCGCCTATACAAGCATCGAATTTGTATTTTTCGATAGTATCTAAAAGCGTAACGGTTTGCAATGCGTTTCTGCTGGCACTGTAACCTTTTTCTTCTGTCACTCTTCCCGTATCAATACTTTCCTGTACGCTTCCCACCACCAGGTTCACCCCATTTTTTTTCACCAGTTCATCACGGAAAATCAGTGTTTCTTCAAAATTATGCCCGGTATCAATGTGCACTAACGTAAAAGGAACTTTAGCAGGCCAGAATGCTTTTTTAGCCAGGTGAAAACAAACAATACTGTCTTTGCCACCGGAAAATAACAGGGCGGGATTTTCAAACTGGGCGGCTACTTCCCGTAAAACATACATGCTTTCTGATTCCAGTTCCTGCAGGTGAGTTAAATGATAATGGGCCATAACTACATTTTTATTTTTGGCAGAATGAACTGATATAATTCATCCGTACTTTGTTCAATGGTTTTATTTTCTGTTTTTATTTCAAGGGAAGGATTTTCGGGAGCCTCAAAAGGGGCGCTGATACCTGTAAAATCTTTTATTTCACCTGCTCTTGCTTTTTTGTATAATCCTTTTACATCACGTTGTTCGCAAATTTCCAGCGGGGTGTTAATGTATATTTCCAAAAAATCTTTTTCCCCTATAATTTTTTTGGCTGTTTCACGAATTGCTTGTGTGGGACTTACAAAACTATTTATGCAGATTACACCATTATTCAGAAATAATTTCGACACTTCAGCAATTCTTCTGATGTTTTCCATTCGGTCGCTTTCACTGAATCCCAGATTATTATTGATGCCTGTGCGCACATTATCGCCATCCAGCAGCCGGGTAAAAAATCCATTTTCCTGTAGTCTTTTTTCCAGCGCCAGGGCGATGGTAGATTTTCCCGATCCCGAAAGCCCGGTCATCCAAACAACAACGGCATGCTGACCAAGGAACTTTTCCTTGTCCTGTCTTTGCAGGGCGCGGTCGTAAACAGGGTGTATGTGTTGGGCTGACATGGGTGGCAAAGGTAGGAATAATAGCGTTTTTGATAAAGAAATTCGCCCTATTTGCCCTACCGGAATAACTAAAAACAACCCAAATACCTATCTTTGATAACAGTTTTATCCTATGACAAAAATCCAGAACCGGTTTCCCGCCAATTCCCCGGTAATTGACATGGTGGGAATTGAAGAGCGATGTGCCAAATTTACCTCCCGCAGCATCAAAACGGCATCCAAACTGCAGGGCCTGAAAATGGTGCTCAGTATGATTGACCTTACCACTCTTGAAGGGGCCGATACACCTCATAAAGTGCAGCAGCTTTGTTATAAAGCCAAACATCTGCATGGCGATCATGAAGGCTTACCCACAGTGGCGGCAGTGTGTGTTTATCCTTCTATGGTTGGTGTAGCCAAAAAAGAACTGAAAGGAACAGGTGTAAAAGTAGCTTCGGTATCTACAGCATTTCCCAGCGGACAGGCTCCCACGAATGTAAAAATTGATGATACAAAATTCGCCCTCGACCAGGGCGCAGACGAGATTGATATGGTGATTTCGAGAGGAAAGTTTCATGCCGGTGAATATGATTTTGTATTTGATGAAATTGCACAAATAAAGGAAGTATGCGGGAAAGCAAGATTAAAAGTAATCCTGGAAACGGGTGAACTGGGCAACCTGGATAAAGTAAGAAAAGCCAGTGATATTGCTATGTATGCCGGTGCGGATTTTATCAAAACATCTACCGGGAAAATTTCTCCGGCTGCTACAATGCCTGTTACGTTAGTTATGCTGGAAGCTATTCGCGATTATTATTTTAAAACCGGTAAAATGATGGGAATGAAGCCGGCCGGTGGTATTTCCACTGCAAAAAGCGCATTGCATTACCTGGTGATGGTAAAGGAAACCCTGGGTGAAGAATGGCTTACCAACGAATGGTTTCGTTTCGGTGCCAGCCGTCTTGCCAATGATGTGCTGATGCAAATCGTTAAACAGGAAACCGGAATCTATCAGAGCGGAGATTATTTTTCTAAAGATTAATATTACATTTTTACATGGATACAATTTCTAAAAAATCAACAACCAACCATTCAACATCTGCTATTTCGTGGGAGTATTCGCCCTCAATAGAAAGCGCTTCTATAGCCAACATAAAAAACCGCTACGAACTTTTTATTGATGGAAAATGGGTGAAACCTTCTTCCGGAAAATATTTTCCGACCATCAATCCTGCTACCGAAGAAAAACTTTCGGAGATCGCGGAAGCTAATGCAGCCGATGTGGATAAAGCCGTAAAAGCCGCCCGCAAAGCCTTCGGGAAATGGAATAAAATTCCCGCAAAAGAACGTGCTAAATTCATTTACCGCATCTCGCGCATGCTGCAGGAACGCGCCCGTGAATTTGCCGTGATCGAATCGCTGGACGGAGGAAAACCAATTAAAGAGAGCCGTGATGTGGATATTCCGCTTGCCGCCAATCATTTTTTCTATTATGCCGGATGGGCGGATAAACTGGAATATGCTTTTCCCAACCGCAACCCAAAACCATTGGGCGTTGCCGGACAAATTATTCCCTGGAATTTTCCCTTGTTGATGGCAGCATGGAAAATCGCACCCGCTTTAGCCTGCGGAAATACTGTAGTACTGAAACCTGCCGAAACAACTTCTCTCACCGCACTAAAACTCGCAGAACTTATAGCTGATTGCGGAGTTCCCGAAGGTGTGGTAAACATTATTACAGGGGCAGGAGCAACCGGTGCAGCTATAGTTAATCATCCTGACATTGATAAAATTGCTTTTACCGGTTCTACCGATGTGGGAAAGATCATTCAGAAAGCCATTGCGGGAACGAATAAAAAAGCGACTCTTGAACTTGGAGGAAAAGCAGCCAACATCATTTTCGAAGATGCAACCATCGATCAGGCTGTCGAAGGAATCATCAACGGAATTTATTTCAACCAGGGCCATGTATGTTGTGCGGGTTCGCGGTTGTTTGTGCAGGAAAGTGTGTATGATGAAGTAATCAGAAAATTAAAACACAGGATGAAATCGCTTCGCGTGGGAAATCCGCTGGATAAAAATACCGATGTGGGTGCCATCAATTCAAAATCACAATTGGCCACTATTCAAAAATACATTACTATCGGAAATGAAGAAGGCGCAGAAATGTTTCAGCCCAAATGCGATCTTCCTTCCAAAGGATTCTTTTGTGCACCTACTTTATTTTTGAACGTTTCACAATCGCACACTATTGCACAGGAAGAAATTTTCGGGCCTGTTTTGGCTGTACAAACGTTTAGAACAGAAGCCGAAGTGATTGAAAAAGCCAATAACACGCCATTTGGATTAAGTGCCGGTGTGTGGACTGACAAAGGCTCAAAGATATTTAACATGACTTCCAAAATGAAAGCAGGAGTGGTTTGGGCCAACACCTACAATAAATTTGATCCCACTTCGCCATTCGGAGGTTTCAAGGAAAGTGGATTTGGAAGAGAAGGCGGGTTGCATGGATTGGCAGCTTATTTAAAAGTTTAGCCACAGATTACTCAGATTTACACAGAAATTGCACAGATTTTTTTAAGTTTAAATAATTAATAAAAGGTATCATGGAAACGGGATGGATGGAAGTAAACGAACCTATTTCGGAATATAAAAATTACGACAAATACCCTTTGCAGGAAGAAACATTCAGGATTATAGGGGCATGCTTTGAGGTGTATAACGAATTTGGTAAAGGCTTTCAGGAGGTGGTTTATAAGGATGCATTAATGCCTGAGTTTAATCTTAAAGGAATAAATTTTGAAAGAGAAAAAAAATATGAAGTGTTTTATAAAGGAGTAAAACTTTCGAGGTATTATTTTGCTGTTTATGATAACATAATACTTGAAGTCAAAGCGCAGGCAGGAGTAATTGAAGATCATTATCGACAGGTTTTAAATTATCTTGCTGTATCAAAATGTAAAGTCGGCCTGATTGTAAATTTCGGAGAAAATTCATTAAAATATAAAAGAGTTATATTGTAAAATTAAAATCTGTGTAATCAGAATCTGTGTAAATCTGAGTAATCTGTGGCCCAAAAAGCATAATTATGGAAAGAATTGAAGTAATGAAAACCTACAAAATCTACATCGGTGGAAAATTTCCGCGGACGGAAAGCGGACGTTATTACACACCGAAAGACAAAAAAGGAAACCTGCTGGCCAATGTTTGCCAGTGTTCGCGGAAAGATTTTCGCGAGGCCGTTGTAGCAGCCCGCGGAGCGTTATCCGGGTGGGCAGGACGTGCCGCTTTCAACCGCGGACAAATTCTCTATCGCATTGCCGAAATGCTGGAAGGAAGAAAAGTGCAGTTTGTCGAAGAATTAATGAAACAGGGGAGTAATAAAAAACTGGCAGAAGAAGAAGTGCAGCTCTCCATCGACCGTTTGGTGTATTACAGCGGCTGGTGCGATAAATACCAGCAGATTTTCGGAACGGTGAATCCTGTTGCCACTTCGCATTTCAATTTTTCCGTTCCCGAACCCACAGGCGTGGTTGGAATTCTTGCTGACGAAAACACTTCTCTTGCCGGTTTGGTTTCCGTAATCGCTCCTGCTATTGCCGGGGGAAATACCTGTGTGGTATTGGCTTCTTCAAAGTATCCGTTGTGCGCAGTAACTTTTGCCGAAGTACTCAACTCTTCTGATGTCCCCGGTGGAGTGGTAAATATTCTTACCGGTTTCAGAAAAGAGCTCGCTGAACATTTTGCATCACACATGGATGTGAATGCCGTAGTATATTGCGGAAATAACAAAGAAGAAATAAAACTCATTCAGCAAACCGCACCGGTAAATGTGAAGCGTGTTTTTGTTTACAGCAATAACTGGATGAACAAAAAAGAAGAAAACCCGTATTTCATTTCCGACCTCCAGGAAATAAAAACCACCTGGCATCCTATTGAGAACATTGGCAGTTCGGGAAGCGGGTATTAGAAAGTGAAATTTGGAAATTTTGAGAAGTGGAAAAGTAAAATGAAGATTATTTATTCACTTCTTCACTTTTTAAAATCTCTCTATTCCCATCCGCATTTCCTGAATTTTTCCTTTAATTTCTCTCTTTCTTCTTCACTCATATTCGCCATTCTTTCTTCCATTTTTTGTTTCCAGTAATGGTGTTTTCCGTGATGCCCGCCTCCGCAGCAACAGCGACAACCGCGTCCGCCCCAGTGGCCGCCTTTCCATCCGCCAAAAAGTATTTTTGTCAACACCAGTAATCCGAGGGCTTGTGCGAAAGTTAATACCGGGCCGGCAAACAGTTCAGGAACCAGGCAATTCCACAGCAGCATAAATAGCCAGCCGAATAAAAGTACAGCTCCTGCCACAAGCAGTGCGATCTTTATGCCCTTTAAAATAAAATAACGTTTCATAGTTTTAATTTTTTTATGAGTTAAACATTTCGTTGTAGATGTCGCGTAACGCTTCGCGCAGATGAAGAATGGCATATCTTTTCCGCGAGAGCAATGTATTTACACTCTCACCGGTGAGGTCAGAAATTTCACGGAAACTTTTATCTTCCATTTCATGCATCACAAATACTTCCTTTTGTTCTTCGGGTAATTCTTCCAGTGCTTCCCAAATGCGGTCCATCAGCAGTTCATTCATCATTTTTTCTTCTGCACTTTTTGCATCCGCTACCAGGATATCAGACAAAAAAAATGTTTCGTTTTCTTCGTCACCGGCCACTACTTTATCCGAAAAAATTTCGGGTTTTTGTTTTCTGTAGCGATCAGTAATTTTATTGCGCGCCACCTTAAACAACCATGCTGCTGCTTCTTCCACCGGTTTCATCAACCGGTAGGTTTGCACCAGCTGGTAAAAAACATCCTGCAGAATGTCTTCGGCTTCCTGTGGGTCGTTTACGCGTTTGCGTATAAAACTGAACAGCTTTTTCCGTTCCGATTTTACTGTTTGGGCGATCTCTTTGTCCTGTTGTTCCAATGCCAGGGTGGTATCAAGCGTTAATTTGTCCATCTGTAAGGGCAGACGAACGGGGAATGAAAATATTTTAAGAAATGTAGGAAAAAGATAAAATCTATCATCGGGTAGGGCAGGTTAATCATATAAAAAGCAGGTAAACAGGCAACAATATGTACATTTGAACCCGGAGATGGAACAGGTTGTTGTTATTTCGGTAATTGCCGGCCTTATCGCGGTTCTTTATATGGACTGGATGCGACCGGTTATAGCCTTTTTCCTGGCGGCACTGGTGATGCTGGTATCGGGGGTGATTGATTCAAAAGACCTCATGCACGGTTTTTCCAACGAACAGATTGTTGTAGTCATTTTACTGTTGCTGCTCAGCGATATTATTCAGCGTACCGGGGCGCTGGACATCGTTTTCCGCAACATTTTTAATCCTTCCATTTCCTACCGTTCGTTCCTGGCGCGGCTTTCTACCATTGTCACAGGTATTTCCGGCTTTGTGAATAATACGCCATTAGTGGCCATTCTTATGCCTTATGTGTATAACTGGGCAAAAAAGAAAAACATTTCTCCTTCCAAGGTGCTCATTCCGCTTTCGTATGCTACTATTTTGGGAGGTACTATAACCTTGGTGGGAACCTCTACCAATTTGGTGGTAAACGGGTTTGTAACGGATGCCGGATATCCGTCACTCGAATTATTTGATTTTACAGCTGCCGGAATTGTAGTGGCGGCATTTGGAGCCATATATCTTATTTTCATCGCTCCTTTATTTTTACCCGACCGTAAAGATGCGCTTTCCAGTTTTAAAGAGAAATCGCGCGAATACATGGTAGAAACTTTTTTGAAAAAAGGATCACTCATGATTGGAAAAACAGTGGAAGAAGCGGGCTTAAGAAAATTACAGGGATTGTTCCTGGTAGAGATTGTAAGGGGAAATGAGCGAATTGCTCCCGTTAGCCCGAGGCAAACTTTATATGAAGAAGACGTTTTGATTTTTGCCGGGGATACCAATACGATTACCGACCTGATTCGGTCTGATACAGGGCTGGAATTACCTAAATATTCCAAATTACCGGGAGAAGAAAATATGCAGGTGGTCGAAGTGGTGGTGTCGGCCAATTCCGATCTCATTGGAAAAATTGTGAAAGAAACCAATTTCCGCGGAAAATTCGATGCAGCTATTGTGGCCATCAACCGCGATGGCGAACGTATTACCGGCAAACTGGGTGAAGTGGAATTACAGTCGGGCGATCTTATTTTACTGCTTACCGGAAAAGACTTTTCTGTTCGTGCCAAAAACGAACAGGATTTTTATATTATTTCAAAAGTGCAGGAAGTACATAATATTCCCGCCTGGAAATCGATAGCGGTTATAGCCGGAACCATTTTTTCTTTTGTGGCGGCAGCTACGGAATGGATAACATTGTTCCAGGCATTGCTGATTCTGATGAGTGTTATTGTAGTGATACAGGTGGTAAAATTCAACGAGATCAAAAATTCTTTTGATGTCGATCTCTATCTCATTCTTGTTTTGGCGTTATCCCTGGGCAAAGCCATTGTAAATACCGGCCTCGACAGGGATATTGCTGAAAGGATGATCACGTTAGTTGAGCCGCTGAACAGCCCCGTTGCGGTTTTAGCCTGCATTTATCTTCTTACCAATGTGCTGGCCATGCTGGTAACCAATAAAGCCGCTGTTGCCATTATGTTTCCTGTAACCATTGCCGCGTCTGTATCACTGGAACTGAGTTATATTCCATTTGTATTGGCGATAGCTTTTGCCGGTTCAGCCGAGTTTATGACGCCTTACGGATACCAAACTAACCTGATGGTGTATGGCCCCGGGGGATACAAATTCAAAGATTATATTCGTGTAGGCTGGGGGCTTTCGCTGCTGAATATGATCGTAGTAGTGCTGATGCTGGCATGGATATATAATTTGTGGTGAACATGAATGAACTTTTACAAATAGCGATAACAGCCGCCCTCGAAGCCGGTGATAAAATACTGGAAGTGTATAACAGCGATTTTGCCGTTGAACACAAAGACGATAACTCACCACTTACGCTGGCCGATAAAAAATCGCACGATTGCATTACCGCCCATCTTGCTGAAACCCCGTATCCGTTATTAAGTGAAGAAGGAGCCGAAATACCATATGAAGAAAGAAAAAACTGGAAAACCCTGTGGATTGTTGATCCGCTGGACGGAACGAAGGAATTTGTAAAACGAAACGGAGAGTTCACGGTAAACATTGCGCTGGTAGAAAACGGAATCCCGGTTTTGGGTGTAATTTTCGTTCCGGTTCAGCAAAAACTATATTATGCAGCGAAGGGAATGGGAGCTTTTACACTTTCAACCTTCGGTCTTCAGCCTTCAACGGTTGACCTTGGTCTGCTCATGAATACGGGAGTTCCACTGCCTGTAAAACATAATCGTAATAAATTCACCATAGTCGCCAGCCGATCCCACTTATCAGAAGAAACATTGCAGTATGTAGAAGACATGAAAAAAAAGCACGGGGAGGTGGATTTTATCTCTTCAGGAAGCTCATTGAAAATCTGTCTTGTTGCCGAAGGATCGGCCGATGTATATCCGCGTTTTGCTCCCACCATGGAATGGGATACCGCAGCAGGTCAGGCTATTGCTTTGGAGGCAGGAAAAAACCTTATCGATTTTTCCACCGGGAATCCAATGGTATATAACCGCGAACAATTACGCAATAACTGGTTTATCGCAGAATAACTGAAAATAAGTAAATTTGAAGGAATAACAGCATTATGAGTAAAAAAACAGCACTGATCACCGGGGTAACAGGGCAGGATGGCGCTTACCTGGCAGAATTACTTTTAAAAAAGGGATATATCGTTCACGGCATCAAAAGAAGAAGTTCGCTTTTTAATACCGACAGGGTAGATCACCTCTACAAAGACCAGCATGAATCGGATGTACGTTTTATTCTGCATTATGGCGATCTTACCGACAGCACCAACCTTATCCGTATTATCCAGGAAGTTCAACCCGATGAAATTTATAATCTCGGTGCGCAGTCGCATGTGCAGGTATCATTCGAAACACCCGAGTATACCGCCAATTCTGATGCCACCGGGGCATTACGCATACTGGAAGCGATTCGTATTCTGGGACTGGAGAAGAAAACAAAATTCTACCAGGCCTCAACTTCCGAATTGTATGGGAAAGTACAGGAAATTCCGCAGAAAGAAACCACACCTTTTTATCCGCGCAGTCCTTATGCGGTGGCTAAGTTGTACGGATTCTGGATCACCAAAAACTATCGTGAAGCGTATGGTATGTATGCCTGTAACGGTATTTTATTTAACCATGAAAGCCCGTTGCGGGGGGAAACGTTTGTGACCCGTAAAATTACCCGGGCTGTAGCGAAAATAAAACTGGGACTTCAGAAAAAATTATTTTTAGGAAATCTCGATGCCCAGCGCGATTGGGGTCATGCCAGGGATTATGTGGAAGGAATGTGGCTGATGTTGCAGCAGGAAGAAGCGGATGATTTTGTTCTGGCTACGGGAAAAACCTATTCGGTTCGTCATTTTGTTAACCTCGCTTTTGCTGAAGTGGGTATTACGTTAGAGTGGAAAGGAGATGGAATAAATGAAAAGGGAACAAATACTGCTACCGGTGAAGTAATTGTTGAAGTGGATCCGAAATATTTTCGCCCCACCGAAGTGGATCTGCTGATTGGCGACCCTTCAAAGGCAAAAGCCAAACTGGGATGGAAACACAAATACGAATTAACCGACCTGGTAAAGGAAATGGTAAAAGCCGATCTCGAACTCTTTACGCGCGACAAATACCTGCTGGAAGGCGGACACAAGGTGATGAATTACCATGAATAAAAACGATAAAATATTCGTTGCCGGCCATCGCGGAATGGTGGGATCTGCTATTGTGCGCAAATTGCAAAAGGAAGGGTTTGCCAATATCATCACCCGGCCTTCTTCACAACTTGATCTTTGTGATCAGGCCGCAGTAAATGAATTTTTTGCAAAAGAAACACCAAAGTATGTTTTTCTGGCAGCTGCCAGGGTAGGAGGGATTCACGCCAATAACGTGTATCGTGCAGAATTCTTATATAATAACCTGATGATCGAAGCTAACGTAATACACGCTGCTTACGTTCATAAAACTGAAAAACTTTTTTTCCTGGGTTCTTCCTGTATTTATCCCAAACTGGCTCCGCAACCGTTGAAAGAAGAATATCTTCTTTCCGGATATCTCGAACATACCAATGAACCCTATGCTGTTGCCAAAATAGCGGGAATAAAATTATGCGAAGCTTACCGCGATCAGTATGGCTGCAATTTTATTTCAGCCATGCCCACCAATCTTTATGGCCCCAACGATAATTACGATCTCAACAACTCGCACGTACTTCCCGCACTTATCCGTAAGTTTCATGAAGCCAAAAAGGATAATAAACCCGAAGTGGAAATCTGGGGAACCGGAACACCACGCAGGGAGTTTTTGCATGTGGATGATCTGGCAGATGCCTGTTTTTTCCTGATGCAGCAGTACAACGAAAAACAATTTGTAAATATTGGCACCGGAGCGGATGTAACTATTGCCGAACTGGCACAACTGGTAATGGAATGTGTGGAGTATAAAGGAAAACTCACTTTCAATTCTTCAAAACCTGATGGAACACCACGTAAACTGATGGATGTATCAAAAATTCATCAGCTGGGATGGAAGCATCGTATTGAATTGAAAGAAGGAATCGCCTCCGTTTACAACGAAGTTAAAAACCTTGAATGGGCAGCAGTGTAAGAATACTTGCTTTTTTTTCATTTATATCCCTGCTAACGGCCAACGGGCAGGCGCAGCATCTCAATTTGCCACTCCACCGCATGATGAACCTGGAATGGGAAAATGAATTCTCTTCCCGCGATTCTTTTACCTTGCATACTTCTATGAGGCCCGTTACCGAAAACAGGACACTTTCCTATAAACAGTTTCAGCAATACCATTCCACCAAAGTGAAAAAACATTTCGCATGGCTGTTTGCGGATAAAAACTGGATTAAAAGAAAATCAAAATGGGAAAATCTGTATGATGCAGAAGGAAAAGATTTTTATTTTGATGTAAATCCCGTTTTCAATTTTGAATATGGCCGCGACCTGGCTAACAACAATATTAAAAAAATGTATAAGAATACCCGCGGATTTCTTATTAATGGAAATATAACTGACAAGGTTTCTTTCTCTACTTCCTTTTACGAAAACCAGGCCATGCTTCCGCGCTATCTGTCCGAATATGCAGCATCTATCGGCCCCGAACGATTGATAAGCAATACGTGGAGAAAGGAAGATGCGGTGATGCCCGGACAGGGAAGAACAAAACCCTTTAAAACCACCGGTTACGATTACGCCTGGGCACAGGGATATGTTTCCTATTCTCCTTCCGAAAAAGTTAATCTTCAGTTTGGCCACGGGAAATTATTTGTGGGTGAAGGTTATCGTTCCATGTTGCTTTCTGATAACGCGTTCAATTTTCCGCACCTTCGGGCAACATCTTACTGGTGGAAAAACAGAATTCAGTATTCAGTAATTTTTGCTTCTATGCAATCGCTCAGGAGACTGGACATATTTACCACTACCGAACCTATGTTTGAACGCAAAGCAGCATCTTTTCATTATCTAAATATTCAGCTGGCCAAAAATGTCCAGGTAGGTTTGTTTGAAGGAACCATCTGGAAAAGAATGAACGAAAACCAGGAACTTTTACCAATGGATTTTTCCATGTTTAACCCGGTTTTGGGAATCAATACCATCCGTTTCGGAATGGATAATGATAATAATACACTTGTGGGAATCAATGCCAAAGTGCAGCCTATGAAAAAAATTTACTTCTATGCTCAGATGGCTATAGATGATCTGTCCGGAAAAAAATTAGGCTGGCAATTAGGTGGAAAATGGTTCGAGCCGCTGGGATTTGATGACGCATCATTACAAATTGAATACAACCAGGCATCGGCTTATACCTACCAGTCTGCCAACAGGCTTAATTCCTATACACACTATAATCAACCGCTGGCTCATTCTGTCGGAGGTGGTTTTACCGAACTTCTGGCTATTGGAAACTATCGGATAGACGATTATTTTTTTGAATACAAATTCAGCTGGTTTCAGTATAAATTGTACAATCAATCCGGAATACGTTATGACTCCAATGTACTGATAAGTGATGAAGCTGTTCCTGATCCGGATGATGGCTACACATGGGCCCAGTCATGGTATAATGAAGCCGCTTTTGGTTATATCATTAATCCGTTATACAATATGAACCTGATGGTGGGATGGCTTCACCGGGGATATTACAATGTTCCTGAACATCATCAAACCAGTTATATTTACATTGGATTCAGAACTTCACTCTCAAATTTTTATTACGACATCTGATGAACGACTCACACTTTATACTTGGATTTCTCACTTCGTTTCTCGTAGTGATTCTCGCTACGCCCGCACTGATAAAAGTGGCAAAAATGAAACACCTGGTGGATGAGCCGGGAGAGGAACGGAAACTCCATCAGCGAAGTGTTCCCACCATTGGCGGAATTATTATTTTCTCCGGCATTTTGTTTGCGTACTCACTCTGGTTTCCCGATGCCGGTGTAAACCTTCATCAGGCTATCCGCGAATTCAAATACCTTACTGCTTCTCTTATCATTTTGTTTTTCATAGGTGTGAAAGATGATATTATCGGAACGGCTCCTGTTAAAAAACTGCTGGCTCATATTGTGGTGGCGTTTATCCTGGTGATGATGGGTGATATAAAGATTACCAGCATGCACGGATTATTTGGCGTGGAAGAATTACCGGATTGGGGAAGCGTATTGCTTTCAGTTTTTGTTTATATAGTTATTGTAAATGCATTTAACCTCATTGACGGGGTTGACGGACTGGCTTCCGGTGTTGGTGTTATTGCCGGTTTATCATTCGGAGCCTGGTTTTATTTCTGTGAAAATTATCCGCTGGCACTTCTTTCATTCACGCTCTCCGGTGCGCTGATAGGCTTTCTCATCTTCAATTTTTCTCCTGCCAAAATCTTCATGGGCGATTCAGGTTCGCTTACCATCGGATGCATCATTTCTGTTCTGGCCATTCGAATGATAGAAACACCGGTTAAACAAATTCCTGCCGAATTAAAAGAAGTAGCAGTTCCCGTAATCGTTATGGCCGTTCTCGTTTATCCTTTGCTGGATACCCTTCGTGTTTTTTTTGTAAGAACGGTGAAAGGCCAGTCACCATTTTCAGCTGATAAAAACCATTTGCATCACCGCCTCATTAAAATCGGTAATTCGCATGCGAAAACCGTACTGTGGATTTATTTCGGAAATATGATGGTAGTTACGGCTGCTTTTTTCACCTCGCCCTTCGGCCCCACAGTTTGTTTCATACTTTCCCTTCTTTCTGCGGCTGCTTTAGCGGCAATTCCATTCGCATTTAAAGTTAAAGAAGAATGATCCGCCCGTTCATTATATGTCTTTCACTAACGCTTTCCGGGCAGCTTTTTTCTCAGCAGGATTTTCTGCCATTGCATTACGAAGTAAAATCTTTGTATGAAACGCATCTTAATAAACTGGATGTAAATTTTCACACATGTGTTCGCCCTTACAACCGGCACGAAGTACTGCTCACAGGTGCTGATTCTGCAGTAAAAGAAAAAAAAGGAGCCATTAAAATTTCTCGCCTGGGGGATGAATTCATTTATGGTTTTTCACTAAAAGATTCTTCTTCATCCCCGTTTTCAGTCATTGCTCTTCCCTTAATGAATGGCAGTTATGGTTTATCGCTTTCTTCTGATACTTCTTTCATTCAATCGGGTGCCGGTGCCATGCTGGATATGCAGCTGAAAAACAAACTGGCAGTGTACGGAGAGTTTTATACAGATAATTCTTCGTGGGCCGACTGGACAGGAAATTTTGCTGATTCAACACAAATTCTCCCCTCGTTAGGTTATGCGCACGAAACAAAAGCCGGATATTCCTATACCATGCTTTCGGGTTATTTTTCCTATACACCCCATCCCTATTTTAATTTCCGCGCAGGATATGGCAAGAATTTTTTTGGTGATGGTTATCGCTCAATGTTGCTGAGTGATAATGCATATAACTATCCTTACCTTAGTGTTACTACTTCTTTCTGGAGAGTAAAATACGTGAATCTTTTTGCGATGATGGATGATATAAGGGGAACAGATGGAAAAAATTCACAGTTCAAAAAGAAATTCACTTCCATGCATTTTCTTAACTGGAATATCAGCAGGCGTGTTTCACTCGGAATTTTCGAAGCTATCGTGTGGCAGGCCAAAGACACGCTGCTCAACCGCCAGTTCGATATCAATTATTTAAACCCTTTTATTTTCTACCGCCCGGTTGAATATTCCCTCGGATCGGCTGATAATGCATTGATGGGATTGAATCTGAAAGTAAAGATTACCGATAATTATCTTGTATACGGCCAGGCGCTCATTGATGAATTTTTACTTTCTGAAATAAAAAAAGACAGCGGATGGTGGGCCAATAAATATGCCTTCCAGGCCGGGGCTAAAATCCTGGAACCATTTAAGGTTAAAAACCTTCAGTTGCAATATGAATTCAATATGGCGCGGCCATTTACCTATTCTCATGGTTCAACATTGCAAAACTATGCTCACTTTAATGCTCCATTGGCTCATCCGCTGGGATCAAACTTTAAAGAAAATGTGATATTTGCCCGCTATGGTTTCAAAAATTTTCAATTGGAAAACCAAACCAATTTCGCCATTTACGGAACCGATTCATCTGTACTGAGCTATGGTGGAAATGTGTACCAGTCGTATAACAACCGGGCACAGGATTATAATAACGTTATCGGGCAAGGACTCAAGAACGATCTGTTTTATAATAAGTTTACTATTTCGTTGATACTTATTCCTTCTGTTAATCTTCGCCTTTTCGTGTCGCATATCTATCGCCAGCTGAAAAATGAGAACCAAACGGTTACCAGCCATTATCTTCAGGCAGGTTTATCCACCCGCCTCTGGAACAGTTATTCCGATTTCTGAATACACTTTCCTCATTATTTTTACCTTTGGCCTGTTATTATTTTGGTAAGGGAACAATCATACACAGCTCCGCAAAAACTCAGTGTTGTACTGAGGCTAAAGGAATATGCTATTCTTACCAAACTCCGGTTGTCTACCATTGTGGTAGTTTCGGCTGTATTGGGATACCTGATGGCAACAGAATTTGTGCTCCGCGATTTTTTACTGATGATTGCCGGTGGTTTTCTGGTAACCGGTGCTTCCAACGGATTTAACCAGGTGATTGAAAAAGATTATGATAAACTGATGCAGCGCACCCAAAATCGTCCGCTGGTAAAACATTCCATTTCAGTGGCCGAAGCCATCTGGGTTTCTGTTTTATTCGGAGTGTCGGGGCTTGTTTTGTTGTGGATGATTAATCCGCTGAGTTTTGTATTGGGTTTTCTGGCATTGTTCATTTACGTAGCCGTATATACGCCTATGAAAAGAGTTTCTGCATGGGCTGTTTTTGTGGGCGCATTTCCCGGAGCCATTCCGCCTTTGCTGGGTTATGTGGCTGCTACCGGAAAATTCGGTATCGTGCCCGGGTTGTTGTTTTTTGTGCAGTTTATGTGGCAGTTTCCCCATTTCTGGGCCATTGCCTGGGTGCTGGACGATGATTATAAAAAAGCCGGATATCGTTTGCTTCCCTCTCAATTCGGAAGAAATCCGGGAAGCAGTCTGCAAATCCTCATTTATACCTGCACAATGATTGTTTCCAGTGCTTCTCTCTGGATTTTCAATATCACCGGGGTGATTTCACTCATAGTATGTTCCGTTGCAGGATTGTTATTTTACCGCCTCGCTTTAAAACTTCATCATTCCCAGGAAATGAAAGACGCCAAAAAACTGATGTTTGCCTCGTTCATTTATCTGCCCCTCATTCAACTCATTTACGTTTTAGATAAAATCTGATGGAAGAACAGGATTACGTTATTGCCGATAAAAAAAGAAAGGAAAAAGCCTCGCAAAACCTCCTTTGGCTGGGAATTGTAAGTATCGTTATGTTGTTCGGTTCGCTTTGCAGCGGGTTCCTCGTTTCCAAAGGAATGAAATTCTGGGTGAACCTTTCTGTGCCTCCTGCCTTCTGGATCAGTACAGGCATCATCATCGTATCCAGCGTAACAGTAAATATGGCTTTGTCGGCTATTAAAAAAGACAATAAATCACTGGCTAAATATATGCTGCTGGTTACTTTTTTGCTGGGCATCGGATTTTCAGTTACCCAGTTTAACGGCTGGAAACAACTGAAAGAAAGCGGAAGCTATTTTGCCAACAGTCCGCTTCTGGATGATAATGGCAACCTGTTCATCAAAGGCGAATACGGCACAGATTTTACCTATTCGTTTGCGGGACAGGAACTGGATTTTAAAGACGGAAAATTCTACCTGCCCGATGGAAAAGAATTGAACCCGGCCCAGGTCGACCAAATGAAGGATGCAAAGAACACGGCCGCTTCCTATATGTATCTTCTTACAGCATTGCATGTGTTGCATTTATTGGGAGGATTAATTTATATGATCATAGTCATGTTGAAAGCTTTCCTGAACCACTTCAACAGCCAAAACCATTTGAAAATTAAATTGATAAGTATCTATTGGCATTTTTTGGATGCATTATGGATCCTTTTGTTCTTGTTTTTACAATTTATTCATTAAACTTGCACCAAATTCATTTCATCTATGGCAGGACACGCAGCCCACGCAGAAGAAATCGTTAAGCCCACATGGGGCGGAAAAGGCTCCCCCTTCTCAGTTAGTTACGGAAAATTAATGATGTGGTTCTTCCTCGTTTCCGATGCTTTGACATTCGGGGGATTACTTACTGCATACGGATTTGCACGTCACGCCTACACCGGTGAATGGCCTTCTTCGGAATTGGTATTTACCCACTTCCCGTTTACACATGCTCACATTCCGCTCGGATTCGTGGCATTGATGACTTTCATTCTTATTATCTCTTCTGTAACTATGGTGCTGGCCGTGGAAGCCGGACACCGCATGGATAAAAAAGGAGTGATTTTTTGGTTAGGACTTACTATTGTTGGAGGTATCTTCTTTGTAAGCTCCCAGGCTTTTGAGTGGTATACTTTTATTGGTGGCCCCAATGGAGAAATGATTTTCGGGCCAGCAGGCGATAACGCGACTTTATGGTATAATTCCTATGGAAAAGTAGTAGATGAAACCGGGGCAGTTGTGATGACTGACCATGGAGTTCCTCAACTGGGGGCTCCCGGTCCTCAACAATATGCCATGTTCTTTTTCTTCATCACCGGCTTTCACGGATTTCACGTGTTTAGCGGAGTGGTGATTAATATTATTATTTTCTCACAGGTACTGGCCGGAAAATATGATAAAGTAGGACACTACGAGATGATCGAAAAGATTGGTCTCTACTGGCACTTTGTGGATTTGGTGTGGGTATTTGTGTTTACATTCTTCTACCTGTTGTAAAAAAAAAGATCTTTCAAACCGAAAAAAAATAAACCATGGAAAGAGATGATATTGTAGAATACTCGTTGTATTATCATCATGATGAAGCTGCCGGAAAAAAGATCCGGAAAAAGATATACCTGGTAACAGCTATCATGTCCATCATTACTATCATCGAACTTTTTGTGGGAATTGTATTTTCTAAAACAGCAGTGGGTGGTATAGATACCACTTCATGGCAGATAATCAAAGTAATGTATCTTGTGCTCACCGTTATCAAAGCCGGATACATTGTTATGGTATTTATGCACCTGGGAGATGAGAAAAAGGCATTAAAGTGGGTCATTCTTGCGCCTTATATTCTCTTTATCCTTTACCTGGTATTTATTTGCCTTACAGAGGGAACGTATGTGGCCTGGATTTGGGAAAATTACCTGTAAATGAATTAAGAATTGGCCAAAAAATTCACACTGCTCTTTCTTGTTGTCATTCTCCCGTTCAGCTTTTTTTATTTTTTTTCTACAGGACTTCATCGGTTTGAAGCCTTGCCTTATTATGGCCCTCAGCAGAATGAAAAAGAATTTGTGTTTACCGATTTTTCACTTCATGCTGTAAACAATACCACACTTTCGAAAAAAGATTTTAAAGGAAAAATTCTGGTCACCGGGGTATTACAGCCGGGATGTCCTTATGACTGCAAATGGGATGTAAATCTGTTTAAGTTTACATTGTATAATGAGATCATAAAGGAATCAAAAATGCAGGATATTATTGTGCTCACAGAAGTTAAAGATTCTTCTTCTTCGGGTTTTCTTTCACAAATGCAGGGCAGGCTGGGTGTGGATGAGAAAAGATGGATGATGTTTTATTCGGAAGTGAATCCCTTTTTTGAAGTGGAAATGGATGGAAAAAAATACTCGGAGAAAATAAGTGAGAAAACAGGCGAGCCGCTTTATCTCAACACATTTTTTCTCATCGATAAAGACTTTCATCTCAGGGGAATTTATGATATTACCCAAAGCGTTCAGATGATCGACCTGCTAAGTGATTTGCGTTTACTGATAAAAGAATATGCACAGAAGTAGTTTTTTCATTTTCATTTTGTTTATCTTTTTTTCCTGCTCGGGAGAAGAAAAAAAGAAATTGTTACCCTATTTCGGGCCCAGGGAAGTGAACCCTTCGGATGAAAAAGATACGGTTTATCATTCTGTTCCCGAATTCGGTTTTCTGAACCAGGACAGGAAATTCATCACACAAAAAGACTTTGAAAATAAAATTTATATTTCCAATTTCTTTTTCACATCCTGCCCCAGTATTTGTCCGAAAATGATGACAGAACTGAAACGCTTTCGTAAAATAACGGATGAAAAAGGATGGGACATACTCATGATTTCACATACAGTGGATCCTAAACGCGATTCGGTGGAAACGTTAAAACGATATGCGGAAAAAAATGCCATTGCCACCGAAAAATGGCACCTGGTGACGGGAGACAAAGAGGTTATTTACGACCTGGGAATGGAGGGTTATTTTCTGAGTGCGGGTGAAGATGCCGGGGCAGACGGAGGTTTTCTTCACTCGGAAATAGTGGTGCTGGTAGATAAGGAAAAACACATTCGCGGATTATACACCGGAACCGAAACCAAAGAAATAGACAGGATGATTGCCGATATTGAATTATTACTGAAAGAATATGAATAACACCATCGATTACGAAAAAAAATACAGAAAAGGAATCATTGCCGTTTCCATTGTCATTCCTGTTGCTGTGGCATTATTATTTGGCATAAAAATAAAAACAGCCGAACCGCTGAGGTTTCTTCCGCCTGTATATGCTTCTATCAACGGACTGACTGCGCTGTTGCTTATCATTTCTTTAGTGGCCATCAAAAACAAAAAAATAAAACTTCACGAAACCATCAATAAAATTTGCATTTTGTTATCCTGTTCTTTCCTGGTAATGTATGTAGCCTATCATATGACGAGCGAAAATACAGCCTATGGCGGTGAAATGAAATATCTGTATTATTTTATTCTCATTACGCACATTTTGCTGTCGGCCATTATTATCCCATTGGTGCTGTTTACCTATGTAAAAGCCTGGTCGGGAAAATTTGAACAACACCGAAAACTGGCCAAAATCACTTTCCCTTTGTGGTTATATGTGGCGGTTACAGGTGTAGTGGTTTATTGCATGATTTCCCCTTATTATTCGTAAATTTGATAGATGAAAAAACGTATCGCTATATTATTTTTTATGCTTATCAGCAGCGTTTATTCGTTTTCGCAATGTGCGATGTGTCGTGCTGTAGTGGAATCGGGAGATGACGGTGCCCCAAACCGGATAGGAGAACAACTCAACATAGGTATCCTTTTTTTAATGGCCATTCCCTATATTTTTATCGTGCTTATTCCCATTATCCTCTTCCGTAAAAAAATAAAAAAGTTTTTTAAAGATTTCGGCTCTATCTACGATGATAACTGAGAGGAGAGATGTTAGACAGGGAGATGTAAGATGTCAGAACAAATGCGATTGGCAGGATAAGAGTTTCTGTAGTGTATCATTTATTTTTTCTGACGAAGTCAGAAAAAAAATCTAAAATCTAAAATCTAAAATCTAAAATCTAAAATCTAAAATCTAAAATCTAAAATCTCAAATCTAAAATCTAAAATCTAAAATCCCCTCTCACTCCACCACAATCACCGGTTCCGGCCCGTTTTGTCCCAGCATTCCCTGTAATCCCGGCACACCGTCTTTCCCCGTTAGTTCCGGGTCTCCTGATTTATGAAAAACGCCTTTTCCGGGAGCACCCGCATTTCCTCCCATTCCTCCCGAATTAAGACAAGTGATGGATTTTTTTATTTCAGCAGCATTAGTTGATATTCTAACGGTTATCGCCCCTCCGTTGCCACCGGTTCCTCCGTTACCGCCATTACCTCCATTTAAACGATAGCGGTTTCTTTTTGATCCGTTGGTGCCGTCTCCTCCTCTTCCTCCTTTTCCGCCCCGGCAATCGATGGTGATGGGTTCGTTGGGATTCTGAATCCTGAATTCAAACGATTGGTTATCGGCAACAGTGATCACCCTGCACACATAAAAACTATCCGGGTAACCCGAGTTAAGTTTAAGAAAAGTTACGGCAATGTCTTTCCCGTTATCACCGTTCCCCCCGTTTTCTCCGTCATTGGATGACAGGTGTGTGATTACTTCCCTTCCCTTTTCAAAAACTCCGCCCCACTTTCCTTCAAATCCGTTGAAAGCAATTTTCATCGGGCCTTTATAGTTGATCCGGAAACGGAAAGATTGTTCAAATTTATTTTCATCTTCCACTAACGTAAACAGGACTTCAGCAACAGTATCCTGCACGGTTTTTGGGCGGGTAAACAACACGGCTTTTCCACCGGCCGAACTGTTATCGGGCATTGTAAAAAAACTAAATTCGGCATGTGTGGAAGTAATCTTTACAAGATCGCACTGCGACCTTCTGAGAGGTTCTTTTTTACCTTTTTTGTTGAGGACAAAAAAGCGGAAATTTACTTCCGTGCCATAGTTAATGTTGGTGGGCTGATCGCATTCTACAATAAACCCGGTGATTTTTGCCCCCGCTGTAAAGGGCATGAAAATCAATAGAAAAGCCAGTAGTTTCAAGGGTTTCATGGATTTTTTTATTCAAATTTAATGAATTATCTTTGCATCGGTTCTTTTAATAATCCGCCAGAGGCGGATCAGTTCGACTATGGATTTTGTCTTCAAAATCCAGGTCTCACTGACTTATCCAGAAAGGCTGAGGGACTGCGCCCGATGAAGCCTTGACAACCCTGGGAAATAATTTAAAATTTGAGATTTGAAATCAAACCTAAAACCTCAAATATTAAATTTTCCAGAAGGTGCCAATTCCTGTCCTGATATTGTATCAGGAAACGATAAGCCGAAAGTGATTGAAAGTAAAAACTACTCCCTTATACTTTAATCCCTGCCGGCTCCGGTGGGGATTTTTTTTTGGACATAGGTTAGAGAATTTTGAAAGTTATTAAGTTTTGAAAGTTACAGGATGAAACACGAAATTGAAAAATTACTGGAAGAAAAAGTACTTGTCATTGACGGTGCAATGGGAACCATGATTCAACGGTATAAACTGGATGAAGCCGGATATCGTGGCGAACGTTTTAAAAACTGGAAAAGTGATCTCAAAGGAAATAACGATTTGTTATGCCTGTCGCAACCACAAATTATTCTCGATATTCACAAAGCTTATCTCGAAGCCGGTGCCGATATTATTGAAACCAACACATTCAACGCACAACGCATTTCTCTTGCCGATTATCACATGGAAGACCTGGCCTATGAATTAAATTTCGAAGCCGCCAAACTAGCCAAGCTCGCTGTTGTGGAATTCAAAAAAAACCTTCAACCTTCAACCTGTAACTTTCAACCTTTCGTAGCCGGTGCCATCGGGCCCACCAATAAAACCGCTTCTCTTTCCCCCAATGTAAACGATCCGGGATTTCGTGGCATAACGTTTGACGAATTAGTGTCAGCCTATTCTGAACAGGTACGTGGATTGATGGACGGTGGGGCAGATTTGTTATTGATAGAAACTATTTTCGACACACTAAACGCCAAAGCGGCTTTGTTCGCGGCTCAAACTGTTTTTGAAGAAAATAAAAAAGAATTACCGGTAATGATCTCCGGTACAATTACTGATGCCAGCGGAAGAACGCTGTCAGGACAAACTGTAGAGGCCTTTTTAAATTCCGTTTCGCATGTAAAATTACTTAGCATCGGGTTAAACTGCGCTCTCGGGGCAAAAGATATGCGTCCGTATTTAAAAGAACTTTCAGAAAAGGCTTCGTGTTATATCAGTGCTTATCCCAATGCCGGTTTGCCCAATCAATTCGGAGAGTATGATGAAACCCCGCATGATATGGCCTGCCAGATCCATGATTTTTTAGAAAGCGGATTTGTAAATATTGTTGGAGGTTGCTGTGGAACAACGCCCGATCATATTGCCCATATTGCCGAACACGCAAAAAAATCTTCACCCAGGAAGCTAAAAAATATTGAACCATATCTGCGTTTAAGCGGATTGGAAGCAGTTACTCTTCGCCCCGATTCTAACTTTATGAATATCGGGGAGCGGACAAACGTAACCGGTTCGAAAAAATTTGCAAAACTTATTCTCGATGGAAAATATGATGAAGCGTTATCGGTAGCGCGCGAACAGGTGGAAGGAGGAGCACAGGTGATTGATATTTGTATGGATGAAGGAATGCTGGATGCCGTAGAAGCCATGACAAAATTTTTACATCTTATTGCCTCAGAACCGGATATTTCGAGAGTACCGGTAATGATCGATTCTTCCAAATTTCATGTAATAGAAGCCGGATTGAAATGTGTACAGGGAAAAGGAATTGTAAATTCCATTTCACTGAAAGAAGGAGAAGAAGAATTTAAACGGCAGGCACGGCTGGTAAAAAAATACGGAGCGGCAACGGTAGTAATGGCGTTTGATGAAAAAGGACAGGCCGACTCGTATGAAAGAAGAATTGAAATTTGTAAACGCGCTTACGATATATTGGTGAATGAAGTGAATTTTCCTCCACAGGATATTATTTTTGATCCCAATATTTTTCCTGTCGCCACCGGAATGGAAGAACACCGGAAAAACGCCCTCGATTATTTTAACGGAACAAAATGGATAAAGGAAAATCTTCCGCTGGCAAAAGTAAGCGGTGGAGTGAGCAACGTTTCTTTTTCTTTCCGCGGCAATGACAAAGTGCGCGAAGCTATTCACTCTGCTTTTTTGTTTCATGGTATAAAGCAGGGGATGGATATGGGAATCGTTAATCCATCTCAGTTGCAGGTGTATGATGAAATTCCAAAGGAATTGCTAACGCTGGTGGAAGATGTTTTACTGGACAGAAATGATGATGCTACCGAAAAACTCATCGTATATGCCGAACAGGTAAAAGGTTCAGTAAAAAGAGAAGTAAAAGATGAAGAATGGAGAAAAGGAACAGTGGAAGAAAGACTTACCCACTCACTTGTAAAAGGGGTGATTGATTTTATTGATGCTGATATAGAAGAAGCGAGAGTAAAATATGTTGAGCCGATAAAAGTGATTGAAGGCCCTTTGATGGACGGAATGAATGTAGTGGGTGATTTGTTTGGTTCAGGAAAAATGTTTTTGCCACAGGTAGTAAAAAGCGCACGTGTAATGAAAAAGGCAGTAGCTTACCTTCAGCCATTCATCGAAGCATCCAAAGAAAAAGGAAGAACAACGGCAGGAAAAATTGTAATGGCCACGGTAAAAGGCGATGTGCATGATATAGGAAAAAACATTGTTTCGGTGGTATTGGGTTGCAATAATTACGAGATCATCGATCTGGGCGTGATGGTTTCCTGTGAAAAAATTCTGGCGGCTGCAAAAAAACAAAATGCTGATGCCATCGGCTTAAGTGGCCTTATTACGCCTTCACTTGATGAAATGGTTTATGTGGCCAAAGAAATGGAACGCGAAGGATTTGATATTCCACTGCTGATTGGTGGCGCAACAACTTCTAAAGTACATACCGCGGTGAAAATCGAACCCAATTATAAAAAAGGACAAGCTGTTTACGTTCTCGATGCCTCACGATCTGTTCCCGTGGTAGGCAATTTGCTGAACCAGAATAAAACCGAATTCGAAAAAGAAATTAAAGCAGAATACGAAAAAATCCGTGAGCATCATGCCGCACACAAGGGAGCAAAAAATTATATTTCTCTCGAAGAAGCGAGAAAAAACAGATTCCCTATCGAATGGAAAAAAGAAGACATCAAACAACCAAATTTCACAGGAGTTAAAACTTTTCAAAATTTACAGATTTCAAAATTTCAAAATTATATAGACTGGACTCCTTTTTTCCAGACCTGGGAACTGGCCGGAAGATTTCCGAATATCCTGGAAGATAAAACAGTGGGAACAGAAGCCACCAAACTGTATAACGATGCGCAGGCGATGCTGAAAAAAATAGTGGATGAAAAATGGATCAGCGCCAATGCGGTAGTAGGAATTTTCCCAGCTAATTCAACGGGAGATGATATTGAGATTTATAGCGATGAGTCACGTTCGGAGATCATAGCGATTAACCATAACCTGCGCCAGCAAACGAAAAAAACCGAAGGAGCATTCAATATGTGCCTTTCTGATTTTATTGCACCCAAAGAAACAAAACTGAACGACCATATCGGTGCATTTGTGGTAACAGCCGGCATCGGAATGGAAAAGTGGATCGAAAGATTTGAAAAAGATCACGATGATTACAGCAGCATACTGCTAAAAGCCCTGGCCGACCGTTTGGCAGAAGCCCTGGCTGAATACATGCACGAATATGTTCGCAAAGAATTATGGGGATATGCTTCGGATGAAAAACTTTCGAATGATGAGCTTATTAAAGAATCATATAACGGTATACGACCTGCCCCCGGTTATCCCGCCTGTCCCGATCACACTGAAAAAATTACATTGTTCAACCTGCTGGATGCCGAAAAAAATTCAGGGGTAAATCTAACGGAAAGCCTTGCCATGTATCCTGCTGCTGCTGTCAGCGGCTGGTATTTTGCACATCCGCAAAGCAAATATTTCGGACTGGGACAAATTCAAAAAGACCAGGTAGAAGATCTTGCCAAAAGAAAAGCAGCCGATTTTGAAAAAACGGAACGCTGGCTGAGTTCGGTGCTTGCGTACTGAGATGTTGAGGGGAAGATCTTAGATTTTAGATGAAGCAATTTGCTGTGCGGGTAAGGGTCTGTGCGTTGCCTTTTATGTTCGGATACATTAAATCAAATTATACCGAAGTGAAATTCATTATGGTCTGTTTTTTTGAAGAATTTCATTCGGCATAATACCAGTTATTGGTCTATTTAATAAATCAGTTTGGTATTATTTAAAAATCATTATATAAATATATAAAATATTGAAAAACAATTATTTATATAATTATTTTATTATTTTAAAAAATCATTAATTTACTAAATCATACTTCACAATTTTTCGTTTCTCTTCAAATTTGTTGTATCAAATTGAAAGGACATGAAAAAAATTATCACCATAGCAATACTGATGATCCTGATTTCAGGATGTAATACATCGCGTTATTATTTCAGGCAGCGGATTCCTGTACAGCAGGAAACGGAAGTTAAAAACACCGTTAATGAAATGACAAAGTCTGACCGTAAAGATTCCATTATTCCTGTTTTTTCCGATTCTGTTTTTATTGCTTCAACAGAAAGAGAAGATGTCAGACATAAGACAAATGCAGAGAAAAAGACTATAACTCATGAAATGGTGAATCCAAAAAAAGAAAATTCAAAAAAAGAAACGATAGTTACGGCCAACAAATCAGAAAAAACAATTCATGTTGATCGTATTACAAAAACCCCGTTAGCCTCTTCCGCAATAAAAAAACCTTCTGTCATCAAATCAAAAAATTCAGGTTTCTGGGAAGATTTTGCCAATGGTGTGGTTTCTGTTATTAAATGGATTGCAATAACAGGACTTATCCTTGGCATCATTTTTCTGTTTACCGGAAGCTGGGTGGAAGCATTGGTCATTCTCGGCCTTGTGCTTGCTGTTATTTTTGCTTTTTTCCTGGGCATAGCATTGGTAATTGGCGGATTGATAGATATTATTATTGGCGTTCATAATACACGCAGCCGGAAAAACAATTTGATGTCGAAAATTAAATCATCAGTAAAAAATATAAGCGATGACGAAGAAAATATGTTGCTGGGCCTGGTTGCAGGAGCAGCGATATTATTCATTTATGCCATTGGCCTGGGCGGAATACTTGAATTGCTGATGGCGCTGGGTTCTGTTTTAGCAGGATTATTTCTTATCGGTTGCCTCGTGGCGTGGATTTTTAAAGACCATAATTTTTTCTGGACAATGAAGTCGAAAAAACCGGCACCATTCCTGAAAAATTTAAAAAATAAACTCCGTTTTAGCAATGCAAAATCCGATGGAGGTCAAATTTTCCTGGATACACTTTACGTGTTGGCACTACTTGGTTTGCTTTTTATCAGCAGTGCCAGCTGGGCCGAGTTTATAGGAATGTTGTTGGGAGTAGTAATCGGGGCAGCTGTTTTTTGCCTGATTTTATGGCTCCTTTTCCACAATTTTGTGGACGATATGCGTAGTTACAGGAATCGCAGGTAAAAATTAACTTAAGTTAAACCATTTATAGAGGTATAATCCTAAATTTGAAACCATGATTTACCGGACACTCAAATTCCTCTTCACCATTACTGTGCATGTTTTCTTCAGAAAATACGTGGTGAAGAATGCAGAACGTATTCCTGCCAAAGGGCCGCTGTTGCTTGTAGCCAATCACCCCAGCACTTTTATGGACCCTATTGTAATCGGATCTTCTATTAAACGGCCCATTCATTTTATTGCCAAGGGAGAAGCCTTTCGCTCAAAATTTGCCAGGTGGATACTTCCCAAATTCAACATCATTCCCATTTACCGCAAAGAGCACGATCCGCACCTTACCCACAAAAACGAAGATACATTTAACAAAGTGTATGAAATTTTGGAGAAAGGCGGAGCAGTAATGATCTTTCCCGAAGGCATCAGCATCACCGACCGTATCCTGAAAAAAATAAAAACAGGAGCAGCCCGTATGGCGTTAGGTGCTGAAGCGAGAAATAATTTTAAACTCGGAGTTAAAATTGTTCCATTCGGACTCAACTTCGAAAACCCGCATGAGTTTCGTTCCGATCTGCTGATTAATGTAGGTGAACCGATTGCTGTGAATGATTACCGGATAGCTTATGAGGCGGATACGTTTAAAGCTGTGCACAAACTGAGGGATGAGATTAAAAAACGGATTACAGAACTAATCTTTTTGGCCGAGGACGAAGAAGAAGACAGTATGCTGGAAAACATCCGTCTTGTTTACAAACCGGCCGTGATGAGAGAACTGAAGCTGAACGTAAATAATCCCGAACACGATTATAAAGTTTCACGCATGATCAGCGAACGTGTGCATTATTTCCGTACCAGCGAACCTGCGCGTTTTGAAAAAGCGAAAATGATGATTACCGATTATTTTTCCCGGTTAAAAACACTGGGGCTGAATGAAAAAACCATTCAGAAAAATGACTCCCGCAAAAACCAGGGATGGAAAGTTTTTCAGTCGATGATGTTTTTGTTTTTTGGATTTCCGGTTTATGTATACGGACTTCTTAACAATTATCTTCCCTGGCGCATCCCGGGTTGGATCTACGACAAAACCGGTTCGCGTTCCGATTTCAAAGGAGCCATTATTATGTGCAGCGGTACGTTTACTTTTCTCATTTTTTATTCGGTGCAACTATTTATTTTTTATTATTTTTCATCTTCAGCAATGCTCACCCTGTTATATGCGGTTACTTTACCCGTTACCGGATTATTCGCCTTCTACTATGCCCAAAAGGTCATCCGCATGAAAGAGTTTATCCAGTTGTGGCGCTTATTTATGACCAAACGCGAAGACATCAGCGATATCATTCTTAAACGCAAAGCCATTGTTGACGAACTGGAAAAAAGCAGGGAAGATTTTATGCAGGTGGGGAAGAGGGTGATGGTGGTGTGAGAAAATGATAATTTTGCTGCATAATTCTTTTAAGGTTTCAAGCGTATAAGATTAACGGTAAATTTTAATAGTGAACGTTCTGTTTTGGGTAGTGGCGGCTTTTACAATGTAAATACCACTGCTGAAGCCGGACAGATCCGCACGGGCTTGATGGCTGTTTATTGCTGAAGTAAAAATATTTTTTCCACAAACATCATAAATCTCAAGGGTTCTCAGATTAAGAACCGTTTGTAACATAAATATCCCGTTTTCATCAATTGAATAACTAAAATCGCTTTCAGGAATTTCATTTACATTATTAAACCAAAGGTTACACTGATCTCCGTAAATACTCATCGAATCATTTACACAAATTAATATTGAACCGAAACCAATTCCGTCCGGAAGAGGCATACATAATCCCTTGTTTCCGCCAATTTCTTCGATGTAATACATATTATTACCGAAATCAAATTTTCTTCTCACATTTCCATTATAAAGCGTTACGTTGACTATTGTATCCACCACCAGTGTTAACCCCAAATCATATTCCGTATCCAGCGTATCACCTATACTAAGGTTAAAATCATACAGCAAATATTCCGGCTCATTATTAATCGTGGATAAAAAATATACTTTTCGCGCAATGGTATCTTCCCGTATAAAATAATCGGGTTCTGAATTACCGGTAAGCGAAACATAATATGGCGGGCAAAATGGTGTGCCAATAGTTGAAAGTATCGGATAATAACAAATTTTCTTATAGGAAAGAGAATTAATAATAGTATCCCCACACAAATACGTTCTGCCGCCACTAACATATTGACAAACACTCGGAAAATAATAGTTAAACTGATCCCAGTACTTATTTTCTTTCAACACGGGGTAATAGGGTTGTGCATTCAAAATGAATGGTTCGAGAAAACACAGCAGGAAGAATAATTTTTTCATTCTTTTACCAGTTTTATGGTTTTTGAATAAGCATTACTACATATATTAACAAAATAAATCCCACTCGCATTTTCAGAAATATCAATTTCAAACTTTTGAGAATTGCTGTTTACTATTTTTTCATAAACTACTCTCCCAAAAATATCCAATATTAAAACCCGCATTTCCTCCTGCCTCCTGCCTCCTACAACTGCCGCTTCTATATTTTCAATTTCTACTACAAACTTTCCATCATTGGGATTCGGATAAATCAACAATCCAACATCAATATTCAGCAATTCTTCTACCTCTGTAAAACAATTCGGAATCAAACATCCCATGCTGTCGGTTCTTATTAACCAGCCATCTTCAGTGTTACTTGTGTCATCAGGAAAGACATAACCCGACATTA
>JBMORL010000012.1:0-3444 GCA_049322335.1 Bacteroidota bacterium | reverse complement strand
AGCACGGAGTTAAACTTCGCACGGAGTAGGAGAGGCATTTAATTAAATGAGAAAATACTTTTATCCGGAAGAAACTCTCTTCTTCTTCGTGTGTATTTTCTCTGTGACCTCTGTGGTTTTGCATTTAGTTTCAATTTTTTTCAAATACGCACTCCTATTACGCAAACGTCATCGATCTGTTCCAGTTCGCCCTTCCATTTTTCGAAAGCTTCATTGATCATGTTTTTTTGTTTTTCCATAGGTAAATCTCTTATCGACAGGAAAAGTTCCTTCATTCGTGAAGCTTTGAATTTTTTCCCTCCTGATTTGGATCCGGCTTCTCCGCCAAACTGATCGGCAAAACCATCTGTAAAAATAAAAACAGAGTCGCCTTTTTGAAGAAGAATCTTTTGGGTGGCAAAAGGATGTGCATCGGCATATCTTCCGATGGGTTGTTTGTCGGGTTTGTATTCTTCTATCTGATCTGAATTATTCCGAACTATCCAAAGAGGATTGTTGGCCCCCGACCACAGCATTTCGTTTTTTGAATGGTCGAGCACACAAAGGCTGATGTCCATTCCGTCTTTCACTTCGCTTTCACTTTTCGAAAAAGTTTCCATCACGAGTTCGCGTACCTTATTTAATATTTCACCTGAGTCGGAAATACCAAATTCCTTTACTGTTCGGTTCAGGGCATTGCTGCACACTACACTCACCATGGCACCGGGAACACCGTGTCCTGTGCAATCGGCTGCTGCGAAAATAATTTTGTCTTTAAACGGTTCAAGAAAATAAAAATCACCGGCTACAATATCTTTGGGTTTGTAAAGAATAAAAGAATCATTAAAATATTCTTTCACCAGTTTTTGGGGAGGCAGAATGGCTTCCTGCAGGCGTTTGGCATAAGTGATGGAATCCAGTATCTCTTTGTTTTTTTCTTCTACTATTTCTTTCTGCTTTTCTACTTCTGCTTTTTGCGCTGAAATTATAAGGTTGGCTTTTTGTTTTTGTTTGAATCCGCGGTAAATCAATAAAGCGATAGCTAACAAAACCAGCAAACCCGCTGTAAAGGAATAGAATTGTACATTTTTTTTTCTTTCGGTTTCTGCATTCAGAAGATTTACTTTTTCTATCTGCAGCGAATCGATTTCTGATTGATTTTTCAGCGATTTTATTTCCAGCTCTTTTTTTTCTGTTTCATACTTTGTTTTCAGGTCGGCAACGGCTTTACTGGTTTCATCACTAAACAACTGCTCTTTCAGTTTCACATATTCATAAATCAATCCATAAGCGGTTTTCATATCGCCTTTGGCTGCATAACATTCTGCCAGCCCGAATTGTGAAGCAGCATAATCAGTTTTTCTTTCCAGCGTATCAGAAATGGCCAGTGATTTAGTATAAAACTCTATGGCCCGGGTATAATTTTTCATTTCTTTATGAATAGCAGCTATGTTGTTGTAATTAACGGAAACAGCCTCGGGCGCACCAATCTGTAAATCTATTTCATTAGCAAGCGTAATCATTTCGAGTGCGTCTTCAAAATTTCCCGAATTAAATTCCAGTGCGCCAAGGTTACTGTAATCAATACTAATGCCCCGCAGGTTATTCATTTTTTTATCAACTTCAAGCGCTTTCAATATTAATTCCCTGGATTTTTCAGGATCTTCCGTCATCAGCAGTTCTGCCATGTTGGAATAACCAATCGCCAGGTTTTCATCATCGTTATTCGAACGGGCTACTTCAATTCCCCGTTCAAGGTATTCGATGGCTTCGTCATTTTGTTCCAGATCGCTTAGCACATTGGCAATATTGTTACAACACGAAGCAATGGATTTTTTGTTTCCGGCTTTTTCTGCTGCTTTCAGTGCCTTTATCATGTACTCTATAGCTTCCTGCTGACGATCGGCATGACGATAGCAAACCCCAAGGTAACCGTATGATTGTGAAATACGTATTTGATTTTTTTGTTTTTGCGCAAGCTGTAGTGTTTTGGTGAAACAGTCCACGCAATTATGAAAATCACTCATCGCAATGTATGAAATACCTTTGTTATAAAAAGCCCGGTCAATATTTTCCTCATCATTATATTTTAAAGCAATCCATAATGCACTGTCGGCATATTTTACAGCTGTATTTGGATTATTGAAATGGTAATCATAAGCCAAACGGTTATACATGAGGCTTTTTGCCGGCTCGCTTTTTTCTGTTTTCAGAATGCGTTGCACCGAATCAATTTCATGCTGGTATTGGGCAAATAAACCATAGTTCAGATAAAATATTGCAATCAATAACGATACGGTTTTGTTTGCAGAAATATGCATGGCTGATGAATCTTTAAATACAAAGATAAATCTGGGATACAAGGAACCAATATCGGTCATGCTCATTTTAGAAGTTTTTTGCCGCATTAATCAGCAACATCTTTAAAATTAAAAAAAGACTCCGATCGAAATATCTGGAACAAAGAGTAATTGATAGGATTTATATTTGTATTTTTCCTCCAAAATTTCAAGATTATGATCATTTACCCATTGCTTTTTTGCATATTCAGGATCAGAATAGGCAGGTAATGAAAAGTAATCTTCAGGCAAACGAATAAAATTAGAAACAACCAACACCTGACCGTAAATTTCTACGTGAAAAATTTTTTTCATTCTGATTAAAAACCCTGCGTGACATCCTGCGGCTAATTGGTTGCCAGGGTATGTTGCTTTATAAGTAAGATTTTGGTAACTCCAACCCTCGTTCCTGTATTCGTTGAAACTAAAATCAGCGGTAAGATATTTTATATTAATCCCCAGACAGAAAGCATGTTGGCTACGTGCATTCATGGGATAAAAATTCATAAAAAATTCGCCACCGTTTTTATTATTTACTTCATCATATTTTCTGAAGTAACCGGATGTTTCGCTATGGATAAACGTCCCGCGAATTCCTGTTTTTCTCATGGGGGATAAAATACGTTCATAACCCAATGTAAGGGCACCATTCGTTATGGCAAATGCGTTGATGAAAAAATAATTTCGCCCCATAACTGCATCATGTGATAATTTATACGCGAGATAGTTTTTGGCAACTGAATCTATATTTCCATTACCCCATTTTATATATTCTATTTTCTTTTTATGGAAAGTAAAAGAACGGGTAAGATTATTTACAGTCCTATTAAAAGTAATTTTAGTGGAAGTGCTATCAGTAATATTTCCAATAATGAAAGAGCCTTTTTTATTCCAAATAGTATCCTGACAATCACCGGTGAATGATATTATAAGGAAAACCAGTAAGAATGAATGTTTCATAATTATCAAACCAAATACATCACTTCCTTCACCGCCCGTATCACTCTCGGAACAGTAGGCGCGGCTTCCGACAAAAGGGAAGGAGAGAACGGGAACGGAGTATCAGTTTGTGTTACTCTCCAAACCGGAGCGTCTAAATAATCAAATGCATATCGTTGCGCCCAAT
>JBMORL010000011.1:0-31827 GCA_049322335.1 Bacteroidota bacterium | reverse complement strand
CACTTCCTACATACACATATTCGTTGGCTACATATACGTAAGCCCCGTTAGCGGCCAATACAAATCCATCATTATCAACTCCTAATTTGCGATCGGACACCACAACCATCACATTACCTAAGTGGTTGGTTACCTCGAATTGTTTCTTTCCTGTTATTCTTTTGTTCAGTTCCATCTGGTCATCGGTGGCATTGGTGGTACCTGTTATGGTTTTGTTTTGGAAGGTGCCGTCTGCATTAAAACCTGTGGTAGTAAAGGTACGGGAAATTATGCTTTGTCCGTTGGGTTTGGTGCCTATTCTTTGGCTTCCATAGAGGTGGTGTTCATCGAGTTTAAGGTACTCGGTGTATACGCCTGTTGAGGAGTTGTAGGTGTAGTTCTGGGTGTAGGTGGCCAGGATGTTGCCTTGTGCGTCACGGGTGTAGAAGGTGTAGGTCCAGTTGCTTTCGTTTTGGGTGGAGCCGCCTGAGCGGGGTTTTACTATCTTCATTACGCGCTGGCCCATGGCGTCATACCGGAATTCCAATTCCGCATTGTTGTTACTGGAGTAGCGGAATACTTTACGCACTTTTCCGCGAACATTCCATACAATGTCGTCAATACCTTCACCCACGTCATCAATAAGGTTACCCATGTTGTCATAAGAATAATTATTTGGGTCTGTTTGTCCGTCAATATCGATTCCTTCTACTCCAGAACCCACATTATCTGTTACTCTTCTTAGTTTATTGGTTCCTGAAATATATTTATAATGGAGCGAGTCCATATTAGTATTACTTGTGGTTTTGCGTAATAATTCCAAAATATTTCCATTAGCGTCATAAACATAGGTTTCATCGTAATCACCGGGATGTGTTGCGGCTAAAAATGTTGATGTATATGCGGTTTTCCAAACGTCCATTTCTTTAATGCGGTTTAACTGGTCGTATTGATAAATGTAGGCCATACGGTCGAGCGGTGTTTGATTCTCATTCATTAATGCTACGGCCATGTGGCGGATGTTGCCGTTGAACAACTGGTTGCCGGGGTTGCTGCTGTTTACGCTTGAAATATCAGTAAGAAAATCGTCACCTGCGGTGCTGTTGATGGGTAAATAATCATTGCTGAAATACCCGAGTGAAAAACCGAAAGCATCGCGGGTGATGTTGCGGTGAATGTCTTTATCGGCCGTTAAATACGGAGCTACTGATGCATTGCTGTTGTCATAACTGTCGCGGCCCATATCTGCCTCATGATCCAGTTTGTTGGCGTTCATTCCTTTTAACCAGCCCTGGATAGTGTAGGCATAGTCCATTCCCTGCACTTTGCGGTGACCTAACTCGGTGCGGGCAAGTGGTCCGTGCAGGTAATAATAATATTTTACATCGTTGTCCCAAACCAATCCTTCGCGGCTGGTTTCGGCCAGGAGGATGCGGTTATCGGCATCATAGACATACCGGTGGATGAACTGGTCTTGTGCGTCACGCTGATACACTACTTCGTTTACATTTCCCGAAACGAGGTCGTAGTCGTATTCCACGCGTTTAAAATTATGCCCGGTAGCAGCCAGGAAGGGGTTTTCCTGCAGCAGTTCTTCCACGTTTCCATGAATGTCGTAACTATAATGGGATGCAAAAAGATAGCTGGCATCGTCATAGTTTTCTTTATACCATGTAGCGGCTACACGCGAGCGGAGATTTGACTGATCTTCCCCGTTAAATAACTGTTCGATGGCGGTAGAATATCCATCATCGTATTTGGTGAAGGCAACCTGCGTGGCGTTGTTGTGATCGGTCATCCACGAATTGGGCCAGGTGGATGCATTAAGTTCGGTACGGGTGGGATCGGTAGTTCCTGATTCATAAAACTCACCGGCTTCGGTAATTCGTCCCTGTTCATCGTAAACGGTATAGCTGTACCCGGGATAAGTATAGACCGCCTGCCTTGCGTCCTGGCTGGCTTTAATTCTTCCGAGGTCATCATACCAGAAGCGTTGGGCATATTGGCCACCATTGGCACGCATTATCATATCATTTCCGGTTATGATAATTCCTCCATTAGCAACTTCAGTTACATAAAAACTGCCCTTAAGCCCTCCGGGAGGAGAAGGTGATTCGTCTGTCCATGAAACACCATAATCGGTTGTCATATATACCGATCCTGATGTATAGGTAGGTGCTGCGCTGGTTGCAGTTGCATATCCGAGTCCCGTACTTTGTACATACAGTGAATTGAAAAGTTGGCCTGTGAGGCTTGCCACTTCTGTCCATGATGTGGATGTGGAGGTGTTTGCGGAACGATGTATTTTTCCATTTCCACTGGCATTGCTTGCAATCAATAACCTCGTGCCGCCTTCTGTTACTTCAATTTCGCGAATATTAAGAGACGATGGCATATTTGAAAAAGAATTGTCGGCAATGGTAGCATCAAGATCAGTGAGTTCAATCAATTTACTGGATGATCCTCCAACATAGGCTGTTGCTGTATACTTGTTATTACCGTTTTTAGTAATACAAATAAGGTTATTCGTAGGATTTGAAGTAAGTGTTTCTTCTGTTGCTGTTATCGTAGATCCGCTAATGGTTATTTTAATCAGTGTTCCGTTATCACCAGTCGCAAAACCAAGTGACTGATCAATAAATTCAATATCATTGTAAATAGTGGGTGTCGATTCAACAAGAGTGACAGATTCCTGTGTCCATGTATCACTATCAGCAAGGTCATGAGTATAATCGTTAATATAATAAATAACCCCCACATCGGGTGTCGGTGCTGCGTCAGTACCAGTTACAAAACCTTGAGAAGAAGAAGTAAAAACAATATCGGTAAGCGTTATGTTATTGAAAGTGGTTGGTGTATTTTTAAGTGACCACGTTAATCCACCATCGAACGTGAGATATAGTTTGGAATCAGGTGAACTGTAAACAATAGCAATACCGTTATTGCTGTCAAACATGTGAACACGTGATATGAGTGGAGATCCGGTTGGAAAGTCATAATAATTATTTTCATTAAAAATATTGAGTGCTGTCGTATTTTCAGCATCAGGCATATACTGATCAATCACAAGATTTAGAGAATTGTACCTGTAACCGGAAATCATTGTATGAGACGTGTGAATAAAGGGTTTGGTATAGTCATTGGGATGATTACGATGATCCATAGAAGAAACAACCTGTGCCGTTGAAAGCAGGTTTACTCCGGCAGGCGGAACAGTACGCGTGAGGTTTCCGGCCTGGTCGTAATAATAAAGTGTGAAATGGTATTCGTGATCGACAGTTGTAATTTTAAGTGAATCGTAAAAATCACCCCCATCGGCTACGAGTTTAAAACATTCGGCACGTAATTCATCTTCAAATTGCTGTACGTATTGATCGAATAATTGGTTGTAAGCTTGCTGGGCATAATAATCAGCAATAGAAAATCCCTCTGTATTGGTAGAACAGGGTTCTATAGTTGTGGGACAGTTGACAAGCAATGCTGCATTGGGTGTAGGTTCGGTTACATCACCACCGCTGGAGCACTGGCTTAACCATCCACTGATATTTCCGGAAGTGTAGGAAGTTCCATACGCTGTATTAATCGCTGAAGCTAACGCAGCAGGAACATCAGCAGGATGGTCTTCGGCAACGATCAAATCATAAAGCGAATTCAGTTCATTACAGAAGCAGGAAGGTATAACGGGGCAGGGGCTGGTGGTGCTTGTTCCTCCTGTTGTTTTGCCAAGCGTTCTGTAACTATCGCTGGTTGTGCAGCGATAATCCACCGTTTTATTATTATGAGTAGTGCCCGCAGGTGCGAATATTTGAACCATAACGCCCACCTGTTTTGCTGTATAATCCGGATCGGAAGTATAGGTGTTGATGGAATCTACTATTCTTTGTGCCATCAGGTAAGGATCGGAACATGGTGATGGGCTGTATTGAATATTGAAGGTATCGGTAATTGAAATACCGTTGACACGTACATTAAAAGTAGTACAACCGCTGCATTGAAGCGTATCGACCCTGAAACCAAATGAAGCACTGGAAGAGGCACAGGGATCGGGAGTAAAATCATTGAGGTCGTCATAAAAATTATCTGCTGATGTAGCATCAGTTACGGTGTTGATAAGCGACCATGTATCGGGCACGCGTATGCGGAAACCATATACCATTGCCGTATTGGGTGAACAATTGTTATCAGCAATCAAATCAGGTGGAAAGGTGTTATCGCAGAGGTAATCGCAGCTCTGTGGTGAAGCTGCTTTGTATTCTTCAATGTCTCCATATTTTTTTGCGAGATACAAATCACGGAATCTTTTCCATTGTTCATCGTCACAATTTGTTGTGCAGGCGGGATCTACCAGAGTAGCTGCTGTTTCCCAAAGGCAAGTTGAGATGGAAAGAGCATCTGACATTTCATCCTCTTGCGTAGATGTGGAATAAGTGGGATAAAAAGGATCGAGATCCATAGGGATGGATTCAACATTTGCTGTTATTTCGAATTCGCTGCAAACAGGATTTGAATCAGGCAAATAACCGGCAGTAACAGCCGCATCAAAGTCATTTACGTTTAACATAGCCATATCCCATTCATAAGAAGCCTGCAAGGTGCTGCACGCCTGGTAGTGACAATATTCGGGATGCGACTGCAGAAGATTATTGCACGAGTGGCCATTAATAGTAAGGGTTGTGTTTGCACCTGTATTATCTTTAAATTGAGTGGTTAAAAAAGAACTCACCCAATTACTTCTAACACTATTCCAGTTATTATATCCGTAGGTATTTTGAATCCACGATCCCTGGGTTGATTCATCAAGAATATACGCGTTTAGCCATGCATTGCTGGGATTTGTTCCGGTATTATATGCCTGCAGCCTGTCAAAATATTGTCCACCCGGACTCATATCCTGTTCCATCCAAGAGAGCATTTCGTTGCAGGTGACATTAATGGTGGGATTACATTCCGATCCGCTGCAATTGGTACAGGCGCTTAAATCTACCGCATCTTCAAACTCATTCAGAAGATTGGTAAGGTTAAAACAGTTTCCGGGAAGATCAACAATAAAAGAATCAATTTTTTGTTGAATATAGGCTTCATCGAGATAAAGTTTTTTGGTAACCATATACACCCCGGGCTTGGGAAAAGTGACGGTAAAAGTGAGTGTATAAGGAAATGTTGAGCCGGCATTAATAGGCTGAACGTTATGAAGATATTGTGTTCCCCCATTGTTGAGAACGGGGTCGTTACATTCGTCAAAAACGGTGATCAGTAATTTATATTGACAATCCACTGCCTCCGACTGGCAAAGAGAAGCGTATTCCTCGCCTGTCATTTTATAGGAGAATGTGTAAGCCGAAGAACTATTCTCAACGAACAACGGGTATTGAATAGTATATACACCATCCACAAAATGGTTGGAGCCGGTAAGGTCCATCACATAATTTCCGGCACTGGCATTACTGGCTAACGCAGTGAGGCTTGCCGGAGTGCTCCCTACAAGACTCGTAGCAATAGTTTTTCCGGAAAGATCCTGGTAAGTTAAGGCCAGTTGGCCGTTGGCATCGCGCGCACCGGTAACACGGTAATGCCGTGCAAATCCTACTTCGTTGCCAAACATTCGATCGAGTTTTTCCTGTGCAGGTGTGGCGTAAAAATATTCGGTTTCGTGTCCGCTGCCAATCTCATGATCCGGGCCCACACCCGATTGTTTTTTCACGCGGCCATCTGTTCCGTATTGTGTGCGTGTATAAGGATACCCGGAGGCCGAGGCAATATAAGTTCCGCTGCCAAGGTCATCGAAAATAGTATTGGAAGTGGAATAATACCAGCCTGCTCCCTGGTTAGCGCCCATGGTAAAATCCTGCACACCGCAGGATGCGGCATCTTTATCAAAATTCTGTTTGAGTAATTGTGTATTACTGCTGTTGAGTGAAAACGCAGAATAGAATTTAAGATCGCCATTTAAAACCGTTCCGCTGGAAGGTTTTTCGGGAGAAGGCAATGTTTGTATCACTCCTCTTCCTTCAAAATCATAATAACTTTCGCCCACCATGGCTACGTTAGTTGTGTTTTGTAACGTAACCACCTGCCGGTTTCTGCCTGAACCATCGAAAAGTGAAAGCACTTCTTTCTTTTTTCCATCTTCAGCATACACCGCTTCGTAAGTCCAGTTTTTATCTTTGTTCCGGTTTTTCACTTTAACAGTATCGGCTCCCGAATTGCTCCATGCGCCATTCAATATAACGGTGTGGTCGCTGGTGTTTCTCCCTACCGGCCTTACGCGGTAAAATACAGTTCCTTCATCAAAAGCAAGATTAAGGGTGTAATAATTATCGTTAAGGGTTACGCGGGTGAAATCAATATCCGCAATTTGCGAAGGCTGTGTGGGAGCACCAGTGCACTCTGCACAACTGAAATACCATTCAAGGTCATATTGTTCAGCGCCCACTACATAAGGCCAGTAAAATTCTATTTTGTTTGAACCGGGATAAGAGAGCCAGCGGTGCCTAACATCAACGGCATTGCTGGTATTAAGTGTAAAATACCGTTCCACATCCATTTCTGTTTCCAGGAAAATGTCATCGGGAATATTTGAAGATGCCAATGCCCCGGTTTTTGTAATAGCTGTAATGGTAATTTTGAACCGGTATGCGTCAGCAAAATCATATACCGCTTCATCGGTAAAATCATCTCCGGAATTAATAGTTCCCCCGTATTTATAATCAATACTTAATGTTTGTCCGGTATAGGAAGGCCCCGCTGTACCGGTTTCGTCCCAGGTTTGAACGTCAAACTCAACTGTTAGTCCCCAATTAGCCGTATAGTATTTATGCAACTGCTCGGTGTAAAATAAACGCACACGGCAACTGGTACCGACATCATTTCGCCCCTGTGCTAAATTGAGGTAGTACTGATCCTGCAATACCTGTTCGGCATTCACCGCTATATCCGTTCCGTTTTGCCACGAAGTGTAGATGGTATGCCCCGCAAATGCAAAGGCAGAGACCATACAAAAAACAAACGATAAGATCATTTTGAAAAAGATCTTTGAAGCGGCACCGGCCATTGTGGGAGAAGATAACTTCATACTTATTTCTTTTTAGGTTCAATCACTTTCAGGGAATATTTTTTGTAGGCATCGGCAGGTTTGTATTTGCCGTTGGCTTTGGCTACAAACCGGCTGATATCGAAAACATTTTTCAGTTCAAGGGAAGTGGTTACTTTTTTATAATGAATAGCTGTTTTGGCTACTCCCATAGAAAATTCTTCGCTGGAGGGATGATACCAGTAGGTGAGTTGCTGCAGGTACAATTTTTTTTCATTGAAACAGACTTCAATTTTTTTATACATTCCCTTTTTAGGAAAAACAGAATATTTTATCACCCCACCCGATATTCCGGTAAACACTATGGAATCTTTCATTTGCCGAAAGAGCGAATCCATATCTGTAAACGGAGACAAAAACGGTTTTCCGGGGTCGGTGAAAAAAGACATGTGCCGGGAACCGTGATCAATGATCAGTATATTTTTTCCTGATGAAACCAATTCATCGTTCAGAAATTTAGAATAATAGGCCTCCCTGGATTTTTGCATAACAGCCATTCCCAGCAATGTTCCGCTTTTATCTTTTTCCGATTCAAAATTGGTGACGTCAATTTCCATGTATAGGTTTACTGCCTTTTTATAAAAATCCTGGCAGGCCGAAAAATCGGATTTTGCATTTCGCGCCACAGATATTACCGGGCAAACTGCCAAAGCAACAATCAAAACTAAAACTGCCTTTATGTTTTTTTTCATGTGTATATGTTTTTTGTTTTTTATCTGTCACATGGAATATTCATGATCGATGGGTGTTTTGCTTTTAGGGAATCATGAATATTTCATATCATTCTTTTTTCAGTTCAACACTTTTTATTGTCTTGCGTTGGAAATTCTTCCTTCTTTGATGGTTTTTATTCCGTCAACGGTTTCTTTTTTGATTTTATTGAGGTGTCCCGCTTCATCATACACATAGAAAGTGGCAAAGTTGTTGGCATCAAGCTCGGCCAGTAATTTCAGGGTGATGACATCGTACACATAGGAAACCATATTTCCTTTGTAGGGATGAATACGCAGATCATCGAAGTAAACTGTAGTTCCGGAACCACCTTCATTTTTCAGTGCGAGTGTAAATCCGGTTGCGTTTGATGGTAAATTGAATTCACCGTAAATCCGTTGCCATCCTTCAATAATCGGCCCTGACGTTCCAAATACGGAAGATGCATACGTAGTTCCATTATAAGTAACGGATACTTTTGCTTTGTCGTAAGTGGTGTATACCGTTGCTCCGTTCACTTGTTTTGCCCATGCGCTCACCACGTATTTTTTATCGGTCCCTTTTTGAAGGTTGAATTTGCCGAGGCAGTCGCATGAATCGCGCTGGTAGTAGCCGCGTGTTCCTGTAGGATTACCGGGATTGCCGGTATAACTATCGCAATCCGTCATATCATACCACGTCCTTGAAATGTATGAAGAATCGCCATTTATTACTTTAAAACTTTTTTTACCGGTATGGGCATAGGTGGATACCATATCAGCGGTTTCCGAAAACCGGAAATGATTATCGGTTCTTGTGTTATTATCGCAGGTATCCATCATGCCATAATCTTCAAAACCGTCAAAGGCCATTTCGTTGTAGCGTGAATTTTTAGCAATGGCTGTCACCAGGTTTTTATTGTATCCGTATAATGCACCAGAAAAAATTCCCAGTGCATCTTTGTTTTCCAGCTCAAATCCAAAGGGTGAATACTTGGTGATTTCTGCTGCAGCTATCCAGCGATTGTCTGCCGATGGGTTAGCCCAATTGAACGCAACAAAATCTTCGTATACACCGTCTTCTTTGGAGTTATTGTTGTACACGCGGTCAACAATAAAGGCATACGATTTTTTCGGCCTGAAATTTCCTTTAAGTCCGCTCAGGTAAGGATTAACAGCATAAGTCACAAGATTGGAAGGAACGCCTTCTCCGCAACCTTCACAAGGCACCTGCCAGCTCTCCGAAAACTCAACAGCCATGGCATTGATCACCGACTTAAGATCAAACGAATAGTTGGCGGCAGCACTCTGTACGTTAGTATGGAAGTTAACGAGGTTTTTGAAACTTACCGACCCGGCAGATGCTGTGATCATATTTTTGTAACCTGAGCGAATGATTTTAAGTGATGAAATGGTTTGCCCGGTGTTAAAAAAAGCACCGGTATTATACACCAAAACTATTTTGTTATTGGCAGCGTCTACCTTTACTACATGACATCTGCTTCCTGATCCCCCCACAATAGCATATACTTCATCTCCGGGTGAAAAGAAATTCCCCACGTTCGCGGTTCCAAAACCTGTAATTTCCCCATAGGATCCTGATGTTAAACCCGTAAACGTTACCCCGATGTTTTTATAGGCAGCGCCCATTCCTGCATAATACCAGTGAGCAGGATAAGAGTAATTGTAAATCGGATCATCGTGTTCATTGGTTACTTTTGTAAGCAAGGGATCACCCGTTAGTATATCATACGCCAGGTTTTCTGTGCTGATGGTGGATTGATCGGTAGTAACTTTTGTTTCCTTTAAAATTCCCGACCGGTGAATGGTTTTCATCACCACCACGGTTTTCATACTGGTTTCGCTTTCCGACATCCGGGGAATGGGAATTAGCGCAAAGAGACTCGGAGCTATCTCAACATTAAAATCAGCGCCAAATCCTGTAGAAGTGGTTTTGTTTTCATTGCGATCCACAAATACATCAAAAGTTTCGCCAATAACAGCTGATTGAAACTGGGAACTGTTATTCAACACTTGTACCCGGTTACTCAGCTTATTTACTTTTTCGGAATGATACGGCTCTACGGTTTGATAAATATATTCCTGCCGGCTAAGCATATTGGTGGAAGCATTGTTGGTAGGAAAACGTCTGTAGGAAGCTACTGCCTTTGGTTTTCCTGCCATATCATTCATTACGATACAATAACCCTGGCTGCGCGCTTTTTTGATCTTGGAACCGGTAAATATCCCGGGAATCACGATGGGGCGGACAATGGCAGGGTCACCGTTCATGTCGGTTTCATCATAATAAACAGGAAAATCTTTGGGTGTATAATATTCGTACACCGAATAAGGCGCTGCTGTATTTTCGATGGTATTGCTTGCAGCTGATGCTTCTGCAGGGGCAATGCTTTTCACAGTTACTTTACTATAACCTACCGATGCTCCCGGGTAATAATTTTCCAGTAATGGTTTTTCCAGGAACAGGTTATAGCTGGTACCGGCAAATTGCGACTGTTCGAATTCAATCGGTTCTATCAATGCACTTTCTTCACGGAAAACCGAAGGTTCGTAGGCTACCCCGGTGCTGGTTCCTGTTCCGTCACCGTTAGTATCGTAAAAATATTCCTGACCATATTCTGCATCAAAACCTGAAGCAGCTATCCAGTTGTCATACATTTTTAGAGATTTCACACGAACGCCTCCTCCGTATTTTTTCTTGTCAGGCTCTAATAAACGTACAACAGAACGGCCATTTAATTTTATATCATCAGCATACCCGTTCACCTGGCAAAAGTTATAATATCCTCCCAGGAGCGTTTGAAAAACATCAGAAAAATTGTTAAAGAAAATACCCATTACCGAAAAAATAAGGGAGGCGGTACTTCCATCCTGCACAATCAAGTTATGAATTAATTCGGGCCGTTGAAGTTTCAAATACTGGTAAGCTGCTTTACGGAAAGGATGAGTTTGCCCGAAAACATCATTGAGATCAACTGCTTTTACAGTAATATATGCCACATTATTATTAGGAGAACCAGTACCGACTGATTCAAGTCCGAATAGTTGTGCATCGGTAAGCCCCGTTCCCGATGAACTTCTTACTATATCAGCATAACCGGAAACATACTCATAATCGCTGCTGTTTTTAAGACCAATATATGTTTTAAACCACATTTTCTCTATATCACCTATCAATTTTTCTTTTACCCAAGCTACTTCGTCAGGTTGAGTACCTGCATTTTTTCCGAGATTTATATATATCCTGTAAAATTTATCATTCGTCCCCTGTAATTCATCTGTTGTATATCCAATATCAAGTGTGCCGGATGTATTTCTGTCGGGAATCGATGAAGGGGCTCCAGCATCTCCCAAACCTACAATATCAAAAATTTGCATGGCAGGCTTATCTTCCACATAAGCATAATCATCCGATTCGTATGTTATATTTATTTCTCCCCCTGTAGGCAAGATTATTTTTTTCACGCTCCATTGTCCTACAGGTACGCTGTAGGCACCACCTGTTTCATCCTGTGCAGTGGATGGATAAAGCTGGTAGGGGTATAAGCCATTGTAATATTGTCCTTCAAAATCGTAATAGTTTCCCCAGCGATCGATGTTTAGTGAATTGTAATCCGGGTTTTCAGATGAAATTTCTTCATTGTAATCAAAAATGTACGGGCTGGATTTTCCTCTTTCGGAATTCTGATAGGTAAAATATACTTTGGTTAATGTAAGTTTTCCGTTATCCGCATTTACATTGTCAGGATCCCCCTGGCTTACTGAGTTTCCATCCTCATCGATATCATCGCCTGTGTTGTTGGGAACATTGGGACAAAGATCATAACTGTATTTAAAATGAACAGTTTGAATGGGAACAGGATTTTGCGCGGTTTGATATTCTTCCTTTACATACAATTCTATTTTGTCCAGTTTGTGCAACGCCCGCGTTCCTTTTTGTGAACTGTCGGCATATTCGCTATAAGCTTCCAGCGCATCTTCCCTTTCGGAAGTATAAAACACCGCAATGTGTGTTTTGGTCTCGATGGTTTTGATGTAATAAATTTCTTTTGTTCCGTAAGAATAATAAGCAGTGTTATCCAATGGGTCGTTGGTGGAACCGGCATTGAAATTGGCATTTTGATAAGGAACCCTCCATTTATAATCGTTATACGGCATGGAATATTTGAATTTCACCCAATAGCCCAGATCATCATCTGTAGGACCGTTGCTGGTGACATCTGCATAATCGGAAGAAGCTACAGTAGATAATAACCAGGAATGGACATACTCCGGTATCTCGGTACGATTGAGAAATTGCGTGGTGACTCCCCCGGTGCCGGAAACGTTTAGCAAATGTGAGTTGGAAGCAACGGTGGAAAATTTTCTTAATTTTCCGTTTTCAAAATCACTATCAGGAACGGAGCCATTTTGATCAATATGGGTTTTGTTGTAAGCCGGCAGGCCGTAGTAATACCTCATTCCATCAGGTTGCAAAATGTGCATTTCGGAAATGTGATTGCTGTTGTGTGAAAAATTCTTTGCGGTGGATGTACCGGACGAATTAAAATACTGGAGATTTTTTTCGAAACCGAAATCATCCGCATCGCCATTGCTCACCTGGTGAATGGTGCGGGTGCGTTTTTGTCTTTTATTTTTCAAAGCTAGATCAGAACTTACTGTAGCGTTGGGTGAACCCGCATGTGTTTCATCGTAGACAAAATCATCGGTAAGTTCATACTCATCGTTGTACCATCCCCCGGAAGTTTTGTTCAGTTTAAACCGTACAGCACTATCGCCTTTCCAAAAATCGGAATGATAATCATTGTAAAAATCTCCCGTATGCTCCCCATAGATTTTAAAATAGGCGGGCTCATAATCTTTATCAGTAGAAGAAGACTGCAAAGAACTGGCATTGGATGTTCCATTGGTCCAGTCACCGGATTGTGTAATGCCATTTTCAACAAAAAAATCTACACCAACATGGTATATAGCACTTGAATTGGCGGCTTCTACAGATAATTCAAGAGAATTATTTTCCTGGGTAAGATCAGGATCGTGTAAAAAGCGTACATCCGATCTTTCGGGACGGAACATTCCACCTGTGCCTTGGCCACTTAATGTATAAATATCATAATTAAAACTGGAGGGGCCGAGATTAGGAATGTGCTTTGAATATTCTATTGGTGTTCGCGAAAAATCCACCATATCATCAGCTGCCGCATTTTGTGTATTGAGGTATCCGAATGCATCGCTTGTTACCAACCCGTTATTTGCCACTTCCGATTCAGAATAGAAACCGGACCATATTTGGGGAAAAGCAGCATTCCATTTTCCAAAAATTGGTGCATTTCCAATATAAAGTGAAAAAGGATAGGTGTTTGCCTTTACAGGCATTTGCACTTCAGGTACAAATTGATTTATACCAAATGATAATTGAGCTATTGAAACGCTTACATCATTTTTAGTAGCTGAGGAAGAAAAATTAACTCCTTGTGAGCCGCTTCTGTTATTAATTGAAGTACTAAAATTAAGTCCAAATTTTTTTAATACCCCGCCAACGCCTAATGAAGGAGAAAGACTAATACCGTTTTGTGAATCAATATTAATGCCTAACCCGGGATTTACATACCCTGATTTTTTTCTGCTAAAATTTAACGACAACCTATTTCCAAGTCCTCGAAAATTATTATAGTAGATTTGAGTTGACCATGAAAACGGATTATTGTTGACGTCCGCAATATTATACGGGAAGCCAAATGCTTCAACTTTTTCCCACAAAGGATTCACATCAAGTCCCACCGTCCAGTCTCTTCTTGTGTGATATTTATGTGTGATATCTTCCCCTGCAAAATCATCGGGCACACCACGCATTTGCCGGTTGATGGCGCCTACATTCAATGTCCAGCCCAAACCTACCCAACTGGCTTCTTCATCCACACCCACACCAGAGTGATAAGCAAGATTAATGGGATAACCTCCGTTGGGGCCGGGAATACTCAGCAATGGAATATTGTAAGTGAAATCGCCAGTATAAAGATCCACCATATCAGAAGTAGATGCAGGCTCAAAACTGCTGAACTCCGGTTGCCCGGGTCCCGATGTGAGCGCATAAGCGGCCGTTGGATAAAACACCTGGAATGATAAACTCATTACCAGCAAAACGGCAATTCCCTTTAAAAGAGATTTTCTCTTGTATAATCCGTTAACGGGAGTAATTGTAAATAGTTTTTCCTGTTTCATAATTCAAGCTTTGGAGTATGAAGAAAACGATCGGTATCAAAATCAAATTTTATTTCATTGGCAAAAACGCGGTCGCGTAACAGTACCGTTATGTTTTCATGCAGTTTTATTTTTTCAATATCAAACTCAAAGAGCATTTCCACATAGGGAGCTGTTCCGTATGAATTGACAAACTGGTAAAGTCCGCAGGGAATAGTATCTATATCATTGATAAGCTTTATGTCCTGCTGAAATTCGTAGGAATAATACATGTTACGGGCATGGTATTCTTCTTCCGATTGAATATTATAGGCAAGTACTTCCGAGCGATTTCTTTTTTCACTTACTCTTAGTTTAAAGCATAGAAAGTTCTCATTTTCTTTTTTCCGGGTTTCGTATTGTTCGGGCGAAATACTTTTACCGCGGCTTTCGAGTGCTACCACGTAATCCGGTGAGCGGAAAAGAAGTTCGTAGGTAATGCCTTTGGATAGCCCGGCTTTTAAAAAACCATTGGCAGGGTCTTCCATCCATTTTACCATTTCCGGTGCAGATAATTTTTCAGGAACGTATGCCTCCTGCTGCTTATGTCCGTTTCCTGTTATATTAAACGCAATTAAAAATGCGCTGGAAACGAAAAGGGAAAATACAATCAGTTTTTTCATAGCCATTAATTTCCGGGAGTTATAATTTGATTGTTACAACCATATCCCCATTCACGCCTGATACGCAAATAGAATTTTTCATCTTTTTCGTTAATTACTTCAAGTATGTAATATCCTACTGTTCCCACACAGGAAAGATCGATACGGAATTTATTTTCACCGATGGTTTTTTCAGAATCATTATGAAGCATGTTGGTGATGATGGTCGGGTGAGTTACATTGGAAACCACCAGTGTGTGGTTTTTATCATAGATATTGAATTTGAGGTCACCGGTATTGTATTCACCGCGGTATTTGAAATAGAGATATTTTTGAGTGCGGTAATGTCCACCATCCAGTTTTCGTTGCAGCATTACATAGTTATTTAAAGACTGTGCAGGAGAAAAATGAAATAGTGTAATCATATAAGCCGCCCCGCGATCGCTTCCCCCTTCATCATCCAAAGTAGCTCCCACCAGTATAACGGGCAGGCCATCATCGTTGGTTCCATAGAAGTCAACCGTTGTTCCCAATATGTCGCCACCAATGGCAGCATAAAATCGCTTTTCGTTTTCACCGATAAAATTAGCTTTGGTCACATTTCCGACACTGTCAAGGTAAGTGATCCAAAAACCCCCTTTTTGTTGGGTGTAGCTTTTGGCCTTGTTTTGCGTGATGATTATTTCATTGATGTCATCACCATCCAGGTCGTTAATCATGGTTACCGAAGTTCCGAACTGGTCTCCGCTGGGTAAACTCACAGGAAAATTTCCGGACGCATAATTTATTTTTTTGTAGCCGTCTACTTTACCGTCTGTTCCCAGGTAAAGAATAAAAGCAGCACCTGAGTTATCCATCTGGTAAGCACCAACAAGAATATCAGGAATAGTGTCTCCATCAAAGTCACCCATCTTACTCACTGAAATACCAAAGTTGTCTGAGTTGGCAAAGGTGGCGGTAAAATCTCCCTGTGTATCACTGATGGATTGTTCTGTACTTACTGTATCAGCTGCAGTCATAAATAATATCCACACAGCACCCCTGTCTGTTCCTCCATCGTCACTTTTGAATTCTCCCACAGCCAGATCATTTACACCATCATTATTTACATCACCAATACAGGCTACAGAAATTCCAAAATTTCCACCCGTTGAAATGTTTCCCTGGAAACCACCGCTTGTTTCACTTATTTTTACTTTACTTTTTACCGTTCCGTTTGCGTTGAGGTATAAGATGTAAATAGCACCATTATCGGTTCCACCGTCATCATCTAAAAATGCACCCACAATCAAATCCGGAATAGTGTCTCCATTAATATCTCCCGGAGCAGCCAGCGATCCGCCAAAACGATCTTCGTTGTCAATACCCGAGCCCAAACCACCGGTGGAACTGGAAATTTTTTGTTGTGATGAAACATATCCCAATGAATCTAAAAACAAAATCCACACAGCACCCCTGTTACTGCCTCCGTCATCATCCAGATGTTCACCGATAGCAATATCATCATTGCCATCTCCGTTTACATCGCCCACCTTACAAGCTCTTCCCCATTGATCTCCGTTGGCCATGGTGCCGGTAAAATTTCCGGAATAATCTCCATATTTAATAAATTTACTGACTGTATTTTCTTCAATATCATATTCAAGGGAATCAAGTGTCAATACAATCACCGCTCCTTCTGCTGAAGCCCCCTGCGAGTGAGAAGCAGCGTTGACAAGAACTTCGGGTTTCCCGTCATTTCCCAAATCAGACATGGCTGCTACGGCCATTCCAAAACGATAATTACCGGATGGAAAATCATACGTCCACGAAGAAAATTCGGTGAATCGCTTTGCCGCTGTTACATTTTCCAACGTATCAAGCGTAAGGATGAAAACTTGTCCCAGCGAAGTAGATGTTGGTCCACCCGCAATAATATCCTGTTGCCCGTCCTGGTTGATATCTGCTATGGCAATTCCCCTCGGGAAATCAAGCGAAGTGCTGAAGGGAAAATATTTATTAAAAAAAGGTGGCGCAAGTTTTTTGGTGGTATCAACTGTTCCATTGCTTTCCATATATAAAATATACATAGCACCCGCGCCCGAGAATCCGTCATCATCTCCCGGGGCTCCTACAATCATATCAGGTATTCCATCTCCGTCCAGGTCACCGGCTCCTGCAATGCAATGACCAAAGGCATCATTGGCATCAAGATTGTCCGTAAAACCATTTACATTTTCAGCTATACGGTATGCTGTGTCTGCTGTTCCATTGGTATTCATCAGCACAGTATATATCGAGCCGGAAACGGTACTTCCTACAGTATTGTTATATGCACCAAATGCAAGATCATCCACACCATCGTTGTTGATGTCTCCCAAAAGCGCCACCGCAGAACCAAGATTTCCACTATTAGCTACAATATTATTGGGAAAACCATTGGTGTTATTGCTAAGTTTTACCCGGTCAATTTTGTTTCCGAGCGAATCTAAAAAAATAATATACACTGCTCCGCGGTCGGTTCCCCCGTCATCGTCCTGCAAAGTACCCACTGCTATATCTTCTTCTCCGTCATTGTTCAAATCACCTATACCCGCTACCGACCATCCGAAATAATCTGCGTTAGCCAAATCGGTTCCCATATCGCTGTTTGAAATTTTATTATAGGCGCGGATAGTACGATCGTTCCTCATGAAGCACACATATACAGCTCCGCGATCAGTACCACCATCATCATCCAAAGGCGCACCAATAACTATATCTTCAATACCATCGTTATCCAGGTCACCGATACGTGAAATACCATTCCCAAAACGATCCCCCCCCACTAAAGTTGGCGCACCGTTAGTTCCGGAGGCGATAACAAGGTGTGTATTCACATCCGGAATTTCAGGCAAGTCGAATTGTGCTGATGCTGTCTTACAGAAAAAAAAGACAACGACAGAGAGCAAAATATGTGTGCTTGAATTTTTCATAACCGCTTATTTAAAAATGGAACTGAAACAAAAAAGGTATACTATTTTATAGTTATCAATACCATTGGCATTGGCTATCGTTGAACTTCCTGTATCGGTTAGCACCCCGGTTGCACTAATCGAACCAAGTACGGACCCCGCTGCATTTTCTATTTCACCTGAAGAACTGATGATTCCGATAACATCATTATTCAAATCAGTAAACTCTCCGGTGGAATTGTTAAAGTGGGCAACGAGGTCGTTGTTCATGTCAAAAATATCTCCATCGCTTTCAAACTTCAGAAGAACAGATGAATCATTGGAACGGATAACGGAATGGGATGCGTCATACGCACCGATGGTATCTCCATTGCTGTTTGTTATCTCCTGCCCGAATGATACACTGATAGCGAAAATACTCAACAGTAAAATAAAAAAGTGTTTCATAACCACAACATTTTGTTTGCTTCAAAATTAATGGCCACAAAATCCGGGTTCATTTTTTTTCATTAACACCGATACAGGCTAAACAAAAAAACAGGTGAAAAAAGAAGCAGATTTTTTTAAAAAAAATCACTTACGTTTTAAAAGAAAAAATCCATTACAGATTTTTATGTTGATAAGTCGGAAGTTGAACGGTGATTTTTTTTCGTTGTCAACAGGTTATTAAGAATACCTGTCCCGAAAAAGGGACATGACTTTATAAAACCCTTTTGCATCAAGGGATACAGGAACATATGGAAATAATATACGTCCGGAAAATAAAAATCCGGAACTATGGCAATACAATAATATTGTGTCGTAAGGCAAAAACTACCAGTTCGGTCATATTATTGCATCCTGTTTTGCGCAACAGGCGCTTGCGATAGGTAAAAAGCGTATCGGGAGATAGTTTTATCATTTTTGCCATCTGGTTGTTTTCATAACCCTGTGCAGCCAGTGATATGATTTCTTTTTCCCGCTCACTGAAATACATCCCACAGTTTATAAAGTCCTGGTGCGCTGAATTTTTGATAACATTTTCGTACAGCACTTTTGAAGATAACTCTGAAAAATGCATATTATTTCTGTACACTTTATGTATCGCCTGGTTGAGATCTTCAAGACCATGGGCCTTCGGAAAATAACTATTGGCCCCCAACTGGTAACATCGTAAAATTACCGAAGGGTCAAAGTGAAATGAAACCATAATTACCCTTACAGCCGGAAAATTCTTTTTTACTTTTTTAAGAAGGGTGAATCCGTCTTCCCCCTTCATTTTAATGTCAAGCAAAAGTATGTCGGGTTGGTGTACGTAAAGTTCCTGCATCAGGTGCGATCCTTCATGCAGTACAAAAGCTACGGTAAACTCTTCCTGTGCAGAAAGCGAGTGCGATAAGGCCTGCGCAAAGGTTTTGTGATCGTCTACAATACCAATTTTGATCAATGGTTGAACGGGTGTTTTTTTCTTCATGGTTATATGTATTTGTCAAAAAGGCAAAATCTCGTTAAATAAAACGGGCAAAGGTACTCACCTTATAACTGTCCGGGCCTTCTCTTAGTATGTACCCTTGTCCCATTTTTGGGACTACCCCGGTTAAAAACCTGTGAAAACTATTACAGCCAACTTATTACGCATGGGGATTAAATTTGTTTCACTTGTAATAACACCGTTATGCCAAATAAGACCAAACTAAAAGCCATTTCCCTCACCGAGATCCTCATTGTAATGGTGATCGTAGGAATCCTATTATTGGTAGCCCTGCCCAATCAAACAGCCCTGATATCACAGGCCAAATCGCAGGAAGCCAAACACCAGCTGGAGTTTTTGCATACGTTGGAAAAACAATATTTTTTTATGAATTCCAAATACTCCGCATCGCTGGATGAAGTGGGTTTTGAGCATGAAAAACTCACTACCGAAGGAGGAAATGCCAATTACCGCGTGGAAATTGTAGAAGCCTCCGCCACCACCTTTAAAGCAAGGGCCACCGCGATAGTCGACTTCGACCAGGACGGACAGATCAGCGTATGGGAAATAGATCATAACAAACAATTAAAAGAAACCACCAAAGATTAATGCAACCTTACCTGGATATTACCATTGTGTTACTGCTGCTGTTCACCGGCTGGCAGGATTTTTCTTCACGTGCCATAAGCCCCTGGCCGTTACTAACGGTTTTTATGCTGCTGGTATTTCGCGGGGCAGAGATAATGGGATTAAAAACCACATTTATCATTTCAGGCACCAATTTAGTATTACTGGCCACAGAACTGCTTTTTATTTTTTTATATATCAAACTAAAAAAAGGAAAGCACGAAACCGTTATGGATAAATACCTCGGATGGGGCGATGTTGTATTTCTTGTAGCTATCATTCCCGCTTTTTTTCCTTTTTCATTCATGATCTTTTTGATTTCCTCTTTATTTCTGATCATATTCTTTTATTTCATTTTTTCCGTTGTAAAAATCAAACACAACCATTTAATTCCTTTAGCCGGAATACTCTCCGTTTTTTTTGCCCTCGTTCTGCTCATCGAACATGCCTCCGGAATTAACCTCACGCACAAAACCTCTTTTTCATTTAACAACTATTCACCAACCACCATTGATCTGCTTTCACAACCTGACAACTTTCACAACTTTCTCAACTTTCATAACTTGTTAACTTTCTCAACTTGCTAACTTTCTCAACTTTCATAACTCGTTAACTTTCTCAACTTGCTAACTAAAGAAAAAGAACATATCGAACTTTCCACCGAACTGCAACAGATAATTACCCCTGAACAGGCATGGTATTATAAAATTATTCCGAAAGAAATTTCGGGGGAAACTATTGGTTTATTTGCCGATGAGAGCAGTAACGAAGATTTGTTGAAAGAAGAACTCGAACTCGTTTTCGGAAAAAAAATTATTCTTGAAAAACTTCCGCCAGAGATCATTCAGCGGACACTCAATAAATATTACCGCAAAGCATCCTCCCACGGAAAAGTGATACAGGTGCAATCGAATCAAGCGGATGATTTTTTGTCGAAAATAATCATTGAAGCACGGCAACTCGGTTCCAGCGATATACACATTGAAATTTTTGAAGAAAAAGCAAGAGTTCGTATTCGTATTGACGGAATGCTCGTAGAACGCTACCAGTTAAAAAAAACAGATTATCCGGCCCTGGTCAACAAAATAAAAATACGCTCGCACCTCGACATTGCCGAAAAACGTTTGCCGCAGGACGGAAGAATCCAGTTTACCGAATCAGGATTTAAAATAGATATCCGCGTTTCGGTGTTGCCAACTCTTCACGGAGAAAAAATTGTTTTGCGCCTGCTGGGAAATGATGCCACAAAAATTGATATCCGGCAACTCGGGTTTTCGGAAAAAGAACTGGAAGATTATTTACGCGGAATAAAAAAACCACACGGCATACTTTTGATCTCCGGCCCCACCGGTTCGGGAAAAACCACCACGCTCTATGCCACGCTAAAAATTCTCAATGAAGAAAAAAGAAATATCGTTACCATAGAAGACCCTATAGAATACACACTCGATGGCATCAACCAGGTACAACTCAAAGAAAGTATCGGTTTGACATTTGCCAGTGGTTTGCGTTCGTTTTTGCGGCAGGATCCGGATATTATTATGTTAGGTGAAATCCGTGACGGAGAAACCGCGCAAATGGCCATCCGTGCCGCATTGACCGGGCATTTGGTTTTATCAACGATACATACCAATTCAGCCTGGGGAACCATTTCACGATTGACCGATATGGGAGTTCCGCCTTTTCTGGTAGCCTCTACATTGAATACCAGTGTTGCGCAAAGGCTTGTAAGGTTATTATGTCCGTATTGCAAACGCAAAGAGGATTGGGAAGATAAATTGTTTCCCCCATCATTTACAGCACCACGAAAATTAAATCATCACTATCATGCCGAAGGGTGCGACCAATGTCATTACACCGGCTACAAAGGAAGACGCGCCATTTACGAGATCATCACCATGGATTATGAAATTGCAGAAATGATTAAAAAAAACGAAACCGACATCTCCAAAAAATTACAGGAAAGAGGAATCCGTCCACTTTCCTATAACGCATTTGAATTACTGGAACAAGGCATCACTTCCATGGAGGAAGTGTATCCGTTACTAATGAACACATAATTAAAAATAAATCTTCTTTCTCCATTTCCCCCTCTCCACGGGAGAGGGGGCCAGGGGGTGAGGCCAACACTGCTATGAAAAAACTACTCTTCACACTAATGCTGATATTTATTGTCAGTGTATTTTCCCACGCGCAGGATCGCTATACCCAACTGCGCAACAAACTGCAAACGCTCGTCACCGAAATGCCCGGGCTGGAAGAAAGCGTACAGGTGAGCATCAGTGGCGCATCTTTGCAGGAATTTTTATCCTCACTGGCCGAAAACCACAAATTAAATTTAAGTGTGGATCCTTCACTGGATGTAAAAGTGTTCAACAACTTTTCAGATGCCAATGTAACCGATGTTTTGATTTTTGTCTGTCGCCAATATAATCTCGAAATCGAATTCACGGGTACTATTTTGTATTTTAAAAAATTCATAGAACCAATTATTCCAATAAAACCCTATGAACCCAAAAAACCAAAAATAGATTATGCCAAAGAAACCAATTTTTTGTCACTTGATTTAAAGAAGGATTCTTTGGAATACGTGGTGCGTGAGATAACCGAAAGATCTTTTCAAAATGTGATCCTTTCTCCCAATGCCAAAGGAATGCAGGTAAGTGTTTTTATCCAAAACCGGCCCTTTGAAAATGCACTGGAGATGATGTGCATGGCCAACGGGTTGCGCGTTGTAAAAAAAGGAGAGAATTTTTACAGCCTCGAAAAAGATGAAAACCCCGTGGCCGATACGAAAAATAAAACAGGAAATTCTTTTTCTTCCAGAACAGGAGGCCCTACACAAGGACTGGAAATAAAATCAAAAGGAGATTTACTGAGTGTGCGTGCAGAAAATGTAGCCATAAAAGACATTATCCGCGAAGTGTCCAACGAAATGCTCATCAATTATTTTGTGTACACCGAACCACAGGGAAACACTTCCCTCTACGTTGAAAATGCCACTTACGATGATTTTCTTTCTTATTTACTAACGGGAACCACCTATACGCATAAAATACAGGACAGTATTTATTTAATCGGTGACCGAAAACTGGAAGGATTGCGAAAAACCACGCTCGTAAGAATGAAATACCGCCCCATTGAAAAAATCGTAAATTATATTCCCGCTGAACTGAAAAAAGACGTAGAGATCACCGAATTTTTGGAATTAAACGGCCTCGTCATCAGCGGCTCATCCATCCGCATTGATGAAATTGAAAAATTCATCCAGGAAATCGACCAGGTGGTGCCGATGGTTTCCATAGAAGTAATTATCATCGATTCCAAAAAAAGCCGGGTAGTGACTACCGGCATAGAAATGGGATTAAATTCTTCTCCGAATACCACTACCACCAACGGTTCTGTTTCACCGGGAGTGAATCTTGAACTGTCTCCGGCTTCCGTAAATGACATAATAAATGGTTTTAACGGACTTGGAATAATGAATTTAGGAAATGTTTCTCCCAATTTTTATGTTTCGTTGCAGGCGCTGGAAGAAAACGGCAACATCAAAATAAAATCCACTCCGCGTATTTCCACTATCAACGGAAACCAGGCATCATTGAAAGTAGGCAGCCAGGAATATTACCTGGAACAAACTTCCAATATATACGCCACCACCAATACACAAACCGTGGTGACCAATAATTATAAATCAGTGAATGCCGATTTAAGTATTAAAATAAAACCCTTCGTTTCACAGGATAACCAGGTGACATTAAGTGTAACGGTAGACCAATCGGATTTTACCGGAAAAATTTCTCCTACCGCTCCTCCCGGAACAGTTTCGAGAACTTTTGAATCGGTGATAAGAGTAAAAGATGGTGAAATGATTATTTTGGGCGGACTGGAAGAAAAATCGGTGGAAACTACTTCTACAGGTCTACCCTTGTTGTCAAGAATACCCATATTGCGTTCCATTTTCGGAAAAACGAACAGGGAGAAGGCAACGTCTCAATTGACAGTGTTTATTAAACCGACTATTATCTATTGAGGAAAAGCGGCAGGAGGCAGTGCGAAATAAAAAAAACCATAAACGACAAACCCGAAACCATAAACCCGAAACGATAAACCTTCCATGAACAACTGGATAAAAAAAATAGCAGGAACACAAGAGAAGAAGATCACCGCAGTGAATGTAGAGTTTCACGGGGAGGGAAATTATTTTTTGCAGGGAATGAAATTTGAAAAAAAGAAAAAAGGAATTGCCTTTGATTTTTTTGGAGAGGAAGTAAAAGATTTTAGTTCAGTAAAAAAATTATGGAAAAAGGAAACTGCACTGGCCGTGTGTTTTTCAGGAAGAGGAGTGATTACAAGAAAAATAGTAAAGGGAGAAGACTTTAAATTTTCACTCAAACAGGTTATTCCCAATGCAGGAGAAGAAGATTTTTATTACCAGTGTTACGAAACCGAAAATTACCTGCTGGTTACTGTTATCCGAAAAACACAGGCCGATCCCGTGCTGGAAGAAATACGAAAAAACGGATTTTTGATCTCCGCATTTTACCTGGGCGCCACACCGGCTTATGCCTTGGGAGTAATCACCGGTGAAAGTGAAGTGATCGTGAAAAATTCAAGGATCGTTCTGGATGAAAATGAACCGGTGGAAGTTGCTCCCGCCAGCGAAGAAGCCAAAGACAAAATTATTGACGGAAAAAATATTCCGGCAGATTATTTACTGGCAGCAGCAACCGGGTTTTCGTATTTTCTTTCTTCTGCCTCGTGGAATGAAGTGCGATGCGGTTATCTCCACCATTCCATGGAAGAACTTTCCTACAAGCGATTGGTGAACAATGTGGGCCTGGGTTCGCTGGCGGTTTTGCTGGTGCTGTTGTTGTTCAATCAATATATTTTTAATCATTATCAGCAGCGGCAACTGTTACTGGAGGAAATTCTGGGCAACACCGCTTCCGAACGCACCGAACTGCAGGAAGCAAAAAAAGAATTACAGGAAAAACAGGAGCTGGTTTCTTCTTCCGGCTTGTTCAATCCCGTGCAACTTTCTTTTTATGCCGATCAACTGGCTGCTGAAGTTCCCGGGCAGGTAGTGCTTTCAGAACTTTCGGTTTACCCGTTAAAAAAGAAAAAATTAAATCCTTCGGAAAAAGCGGAATTCTCCATGGGAGAAATACGGCTGGAGGGCAGCGTGCAAAACACATCGGTGCTCAACCAGTGGGTAAAAAATATCAAGCAAAACGAGTGGGCAAAGGAAGTCACCATTAACCAATACAACCAGGAGCCGGGAACAGCGGCTGCCAGTTTTGTAATAGAAATAAAAGTAGGCTGATGTTGGATAAAATGAGTCATAAAAAAAAGTTTTTCACCGTAACGGGATTCACCCTGCTGCTGGCGGTGTTTGCTTTTTACCGTTCCATTCTTCCCACTTTTACGACCATCAGCGAATGCAATAAAAAAGAAATGGAACTGGATTCCACCAAAGCATCTTCCGGAGAACTGCAATCGGTGAAAGCAGAACTGGAACAACTCAATGCGCTGGTGGGATCAGAAACACAAAGCATCGAAGAGATCAACCGCGGGCTGGTGGATTTTATCGGGGAAAATGCAGCAGGCGGATTACGCCTCACCGGTTTCCCACCCGTGCATGATTATATACAAAACCAGTTTACCATTTACACCCACCAGGCTGAAGTGGAAGGAAATTTCGCTTCTATTCTTGAACTGGTATATACTATGGAAAAAGATTTTTCTTCCGCCAAAGTATGTGCGGTGAAATTTCATTCAAAAGAAGATTTTAAAACCAAACGAAAACATTTATATGGAACCATTTATGTCCAGAATATCCGCAGGAATTTTTGAGAGAATCCATAAACAAACATCACGAGTGTCTTCAAATAAAAGGTCACCTCTCGATACGATTTCGCCATTCCGCATACCCACGCTGAAATCACTCGAGGTGACCGACTACCGGGTTCCACACAAACAAAATGTCAGTTCGAGTAGCAGAAGGGCTGGGCCTGCGCAAAGGGCGTATCGAGAACTGATCGGGAGAAAACTAAAAATAATTTCTACCCCGATTTTTAATTTACTTGCGGCAATACTCGTGGTGAGTTTATTGGGAAGTTGCAACGACTTTTTCGTCCGCGATATTTCTTCGCAGCAGGTAACGCTTGTCTCTCCTTCAGACAGCACCGTCACCACACTCTACACGCAGGAATTTGTATGGGATGAACTCAACGGATCTGATTATTACCAGTTGCAGATCGCTTATCCCTCTTTTGCTTCCATACAGTCGTTTGTGCTGGATACTACCATTTATGACGATCATCTTACCTATACACTTTCACCGGGAACCTATCAATGGAGAGTGAGAGGAATAAACAGCTCGTATGAAAGTCAGTATTCCAATCCATTTACCATTACCATCGACACTACTTCCGATCTCACGTTCCAACTCGTAGCGCTTAATGCTCCCGCATCCGGAATTTTTACCAACGACAGCACACCAACTTTTTCCTGGCAATCCATGTCCATTGCCACGTCCTATAATCTCATCATCAAAACCGGCAGCAACTGGACTACCGGTACCACGATACTGAATGATACAGTAAACGTGAACAACTATACATTAACCACCGCACAATATCTCTCCGAAGGAGGTTACACCTGGGGAGTACGCGCCATCAATGCCATTTCCTATACGCAATCCTATGCCACACGTACTTTTGGCGTAGATTACACCAATCCACCAACCGTTAGTTTGACAGCTCCTTCCAATAATGCTTTGCTTTCTACGGGACAGATCACGTTTACATGGTCGCAACCTGCCGATGTGGGAACAAGTCCATCACCACGTACAGATTCTGTTTTTATTTTTTCAGATACATCCATGACCAATCTTATTTACCGGGATGCAGTGAGTTCTCCTTCGGTGACGAGAACACTTACGGGTACAGGTATGTACCGCTGGTACGTGATCAGTTTTGATGCCGCAGGGAATGGTTCGGACACCAGTTCAAAATTCACGTTTACATTGCAGTGATGAAATATCCATGATACCATAAATATTCAATCAAAGATGATCATGGGTATTCCATGTGACCGCCTTAAAACAAATTATGAACACATGAAAAAAAAGAGCATCAATATTTTTCTCATTATTGCCGTCTCAGGCATTTGGGTGATAGTGATCTACCGCGTTGTTAACCGTTATGCCAGCGCTTCTGCTCCTGTTGTTAATCAAACCATAACAGAAGAAAAAATAATTCCGGTGAAAAAAACAGCTGTTCCGTTTGAACTGATCGGTAATTACCGCGACCCGTTTTTGGGAGATGTGCCGAAACCGGAAAAAATAAAATCAACAGGCAACAGTGAAAAAAAAGAGATTAAAAAAACAAATCCGCCCGTTACCGATTCATGGCCGCAGGTAAAATACATAGGTATGGTAAAGAATAATGATTCAGGGAAAATGGTGGCTCTGATGAACATTGGCGGAAAAGAAGTACGCATGAACCCGGGACAGGATTTTAACGGGGTGAAACTGGATAAAATGTTTAAAGACTCCTGTTTGATATCGATGAACAGGGAGAAAAAAATAATTACCAAAAAATAATTTTATGAAATATGCTTTTTTTATCCTGAATTTTTTCTTTTTTATTTCCGTATACGGAGGTAACGATGAAAAAACAAAAGAAGTGCGGTTAAAACAAGGCAACGGTCAGGTGAAAGTTTCTGTTCGCACCGAAGAGATAAAAGTAAAAACTGAAGAGGATCTGGTGTATTTCTGGATCAAATCAGGAGAGATTCATCACACGCAGGGAGATTATGCCGGCAACCTGTTACACGGGCCTTACACCGAATTTTACCTGAGTGAACAACTCAAGTCAAAAGGAAATTTTAAAGACGGACTGAAAGACGGTGAGTGGAAAAGCTGGTATGAGAACGGCTATACCGAAGAGGTTACTCACTGGAAAAAAGGCCGCCTGCACGGAAAAACAAAAAAATATTCCGAAGAAGGAAAATTCCTTTCCGAATCTTCTTACAAAAACGGGTTGTTACACGGTAAAGTGATTACCTATGATTCCACCGGAAAGGCAGAAGTAAAAAAATTTGAAAACGGGGTTGAACAAGTTGTGAAAGTTAAGCAAGTTAAACAAGTTTCGAAAGTTGGAAAAAATAAAGATATCGTACCCATGGAAGAAAAAACCGTGGAAACCGAAAACATAAAAAAGGGCGAAGAAGTTGAGAAAGTTAAACGAGTTGAGAAGGTTGAGAAAGTTGGGGGAGAGAATAAAAAGGAGAAAAAGAAGAAAGAAAAAACCACGAAAAAAGAAAAATCAGAAAAATGAAAGTCAACTATGAAATAAAACATATTCTCCTCCGCGCCTTTGCGCCTTCTTTGCGTCTTTGCGGTTTTCGTATTCATCACGAACTATCGTATGAAGAATAAACTTCTGTAATGAAACCCAATGTCAAATATAAAATCTCAATCCCGAAAGTTTTTGGGAGCAAATTAAAGGCCGGATCTTTATTATATGTGTTGGTCATCGCATTACTGGGAGGGATTTTTTCATCCTTTCTCCTGTTAAAATTCGATCTCTCCAACCGCGAAACTCAATTCTATTTACAGGAATATAAACTTGAACGCAATGCCCATTCCGGCATTCAATATGTTATGGCAGCCGGAGATCAGATGAACGAAAACGAAGAGATTGAACTTGATCTTGGCCAACCCGAAAACGAAAAAGTAATCGTAAAAAAACGCAGCTGGGGAATTTTTTCACTGGCCGTTTGCCATTCTTCCATCGGGGAAAAAAGTATCAAAAAATCAGCTTTGCTCGGAGCCTGTGGCAGCGAAAAAGAAAAAGCCACGCTTTACCTTGCCGATCTTGAACGCCCGCTTTCCATCTGCGGAGACGCAAAACTCGAAGGTAATTGCTATCTGCCCGAACAAGGGATAAAACGCGCCTATATCGAAGGGCAAAACTATTCGGGTGACCAGCTTTTATACGGGCGTCAACTCAAAAGCGGAAGAGAAATCCCCGCATTGGATATTTCCTTTTTGGAAACCGGGCTTCGCTACATTGAAAACAAAATTCCGGAATATGATAGTGTAGTGGCTTTCAAAAACCTGGAAACCGACACCGTAAAAAACAGTTTTTTCAACCGCACGCTGGTGCTTCATGAAAACGGATTGCTGTTTTTGAATTCGGGAATCTATTCGGGAAATATCATTTTTGTGGCCACGAAAAAAATCGTTGTAAAACCGGGAGTAAAACTGGAAAACGTTTTATTGTTTGCCCCGGAAATAGAAATTGAAAACGATAACGGTTCCTTCTTCCAGGCTTTTGCCGGAGAACAGTTGTTGGTAAAGGAAAAAAGTAAATTGTTTTATCCCTCTGTACTGGGTGTTTTTCTGAAGAAAAATCATATTCCCGCTGAAGAGATCAAAAATGAATTTCTTGTTCATCTGGAAAAAGGAGCGGAAGTGACCGGGACATTAGTCGCACTAAAAGAAAAAGGAAATGAAAAAAACAAAGTAATTGTTTCACTGGCTGAAGAAGCAAAACTGTATGGTGAAATTTACTCGCAGGATATGATGGAAATAAAAGGAGAAATGAATGGCACCGCATATTGTCAGAAGTTTTACCTTAAAACCACTTCTTCTACTTACGAAAATCACCTGCTGGGCGGAAAACTCAGCAGCACCAAAAAACCAAAAGGATTTTGCGGACTGAAAATAGAAAAACAACATTATCAACCCTCGCTGCTGCTTTATGTGGAATAAAAAATTAAAAGGTTTTTCTACCGTGGAGGGAATCGTGGCCTCAGTGATCATTACCATCGTGATGATGCTGATCTATTCCATCCTCAGCAAAACCATCGACAGCCAGTCCACGCTTATCCTTACCAAAGGTGTGGCACAGGCCGAACAATGGCGTTCACAACCGGATTCATTGCTGCTGGCAGAAAAATACGCAGAATTTCCCTTTGAAGGAGGAAAAACGGTGATTGATATTTCAGGTAACAAAGAAATTCCAGGGTTAAACGAGATCACTTTCACCATTTTCGATAATAAAGACAAAAAAATATACACCTGGAAAGAATTTTTAGCAACTAAGTGATACCAGTAAAAAACATAAAATTAAAAGCGATAACTATAATGGACACCGTTATTGCAATGGTTATTTCAGGCATTGTTATTGGCATGGCTTCTACTTTTTTTTCGGGATTGACACAAACCATTACCGGTTTTCAGTCTTCCTCGGAGGAAGCAGCCACTTACCAGCAATTTTTGTTTTTAATGAAACGTGATTTTGATAAAGCCACAACCGTTACAGCCACTGAAAACGGGATAAGAACCGAAAACAAAACGGAAAACACTTTTGTGGAATATTTTTTTGAGAAAAAATACATCCTCCGCAACCAGGGAAATATTTTAACCGATACATTGCCTTTGCAACCTTTGGAAACGGAATTGTTTTTTGGCCCGCTTCCGGCTGCTTATGGCAGCTTGGTGGACAGGATGAATATTACTGTAAAATCAGAGCATACACAGATGTATTTTTGCTGGAAAAAAGAATACGCCAATGCATTTTTAATTAACCGTGAAAATTATGGCCGTTAATTTACAGGCGATACAAAAAAAGAAGCAGGCTGCTGTGAAAAAAGAAAATGCTTCGCTGATGGATTTTCTTAACCGGGATATTTCTTTTGGAAATGCTTTTGGCGACAAGAAAAAAGAGAGATTTTATTCCGATCTTTTTACCTTGTTCAATGCAGGAGTGGATATACGTACGGCCCTTACTATGCTTTCCGAAGAACAGGATGAAAATCGCGGGGTTTCACCCGCGATCGTGAGCAAAGCCTCGCGACAAAAACAGCGAAATATCATTGAATCGATCCGTGATAGCGTAGTAAAAGGTGATTCTTTTTCTACCGCTATGAAAACCTCGGGATATTTCAGCGCTTATGAATATTTCAGTGTAAAGATCGGGGAAGAAACGGGAAGGTTACCGGAGGTATTGAATGAACTGGAAAAGTATTTTCAGAAGAGGGTGGAATTGCAACGGCAGATGGTAAAAGTGTTTTCGTATCCTTTGTTTGTTATTTTCCTGGCCGTGGGTGTAGTGTATTTTATGATGAAATACATAGTACCGATGTTTGGTTCTATTTTTAAACGTTTTGGCGGTGAACTTCCGGCCATGACAAAAAAAGTGATCTGGATGTCGGATATGATCTCCGCTTATTCGTTTTACTTTTTCTCCAGCGTTTTTGTGATCATTTTGTTTTTTTACCTGCAACGTAAAAAGGAATGGTTTAGAAAAATTTCTTCGCGCATTGTGCTTTCCATTCCTTTGTTTGGCGATCTTATCCGCAAGGTGTATATGGCGCGGTTTTGCCAGTCGATGCAATTGCTGGTAGCCAGCCACACTTCACTTACCGATGCACTGGACATGGTAAAGCAAATGATCAGTTTTTACCCGCTTGAAAAAGCACTGGAAACCATGAAGGAAGATCTCGTAAAAGGGAAAAGCATGCACGAATCGATGCGGAAGTTTACGATTTTCGATAAAAAAATGATCTCGCTGATAAAAGTAGCCGAAGAAGTGAATCAATTGGATGAAATGTTTCGTAAACTTACCAAACAATACAGCGATGAAGTGGATCACCGCACTTCTACTTTGGGGAGTATAGTTGAGCCGATGCTGATGGTGATCATCGGGGGGATTGTGGGTTTTATCCTGATCTCTCTTTACCTGCCGATGTTTAACCTCGGGAATACGATAAAATAAATGCCGGGTCATCATGGAACAACCGCAATGGATATGTCACCAGATCATCTTCCAGATGCAGGAATATGGTATCGCGGTAATTGATGACCGGACGGGTATTGACCTTAACAGTTTTTTACTTATGCGTGTAAAAGGGTCGAGCACAGATATGATTATTGAAATCATTTTCCACTGCAGGAACAATATGGCCAACGTGGTAAAAAATTTTCATCTCTACCAGAACGAAGAATTTTTTGTGCTCAACATCCCGGAAGAGATGGAAAAACACAATCTCACAGGGCTCATTGATATCATGATCCTGAACATGGATGGAAGTGTGGAAGGCGAATTGGAAGTACAACTGCTGAAGGAAGATTTGTGAAGGAAAAAGTCATTTGATAAAAACCACCTTTTCTCCGGGAATA
>JBMORL010000010.1:0-31903 GCA_049322335.1 Bacteroidota bacterium | reverse complement strand
AAAAAAACCTTCAGGGAAGAGTATATGGAAATGCTCGATTTACACGGGATACCTTATGAAGAGAGGTTTTTATTCGATTGGATGGGCAAGTGAGTGTGTGTGATTAATATCACCCGCTCCAGGGTTCTGTGATTGTTTTGTATTACTTTGGATTAAATCAATTTCATTCCCCGGAATTTAGAAAACTGACCAATCAAGATTTAACATTTGATTCACCAGCAAGAATATCATTTAAATCAACTCCGAAGGAGTGAAATTATTTTATCGGGCAACACTTAAAACACTTTCCCAACCCCGAAGGGGTGATAGTATACACGCATTCCTCCCGAAGCCCGTTTGAACTTACTTCGCCCTCAATTCCACATACGGAATAATCATCTCCTCCAGCGAAATTCCTCCGTGCTGGAATGTGCCGGAATAAAAATTCACAAAATGATTGTAGTTGTTGGGATAGACAAAAAATTTATATTCTTTCGCAAACACATAAGTGGTGCTCACATTCAGCTTCGGTAAAAATACATCAGAAGGATTTTTTATTTCCAAAACATCTTTGGCAACATAATTCAGGTTCTTTCCCTGTTTGTAGCGGAGATTGGTATTGGTGTTCCGGTCGCCAACGATCTTTGATGGTTCTTTTACGTTTACAGTTCCGTGATCGGTAGTTACCACTACTTTGCATTTTTTTTCAGCTGCTTTTTTGAAAATTTCAAACAAGGGAGAATGTTCAAACCATGATTTGGTAATGGAACGATACGAAATTTCATTATCCGCCAGTTCGCGGATTACTTCCATATCGGTACGTGCATGGGAGAGCATATCCACAAAATTGTATACCACTGCATTCAGCTGGTTGCCCATCAGGTTATTGAAATTCTCCACCAGTTTTTTTCCGGCAGCGATGTTGGTGATTTTATTGTAGGAGAATTTTATATTTTTTCCCAGCATTTTTATCTGACCTTCCAGGAAATCTTTTTCAAAATTGTTTTTTCCTCCTTCGTCATCATCATTCATCCACATATTGGGATATTTTTTCTGGATTTCTGAAGGCATCAACCCGGCAAATAACGCATTGCGGGCATACTGGGTAGCTGAAGGAAGAATACTGATAAAAGTTTCTTCGTTTTCCACCGAAAAAAATTCACTGATAAATGGTTTGATAATGTGCCACTGGTCCAGCCGGAGATTATCAATTACAATTAAAAAAACCGGATCATTACCCAACGAAGGAAATAATTTTTTCTGCAGCAAAGTGTGCGACATAACCGGAACATCATTTCCCTTTTTATTTACCCAGTTCACATAATTATCGCCAACAAAACGCGAGAACAAATTATTGGCTTCTTCCTTTTGCATCTGTAAAATCTGGTGTAGCCCCGGATCGGTAATTTTTTCAAGCTCCAGTTCCCAATACACCAGTTTTTTATACATATCCATCCACCCGGCAGCAGTGCGCACATCGCCTAACTGCATCCCGATATTACGGAATTCCTGCTGGTAGTTCATGCTTGTTTTTTCAGTCACCAGCCGTTTGGTTTCCAGGTTTTTTTTCAGTGACAACAGGATCTGATTCGGATTTACAGGTTTGATAAGGTAATCAGAAATTTTTCCTCCTATCGCGCTGTCCATAATCGATTCTTCTTCACTTTTGGTGATCATCACCACCGGTACAGAAGGCGTCATTGCTTTTATCCGTTCCAGTGTTTCCAAACCGGTGAGGCCCGGCATATTTTCATCCAGAAAAATGATATCGAATTTTTTGGCTTTTACTTTTTCTACCGCCTCATTGCCGCTGTTTACGGTATCCACCGCATATCCTTTCGATTCCAGGAACATCACGTGTGGTTTCAGCAGGTCAATTTCATCATCGGCCCATAAAATGCTAACTTTATCCATAATTCTTAAATTTGTGTACCTCGTACTCCGGTACGGGTTACAAGTTTAAACAAAAAAACACTTACGTGAAGTCCACCTCCTCCAAACGAAAGATATTTAACGATCCTATATACGGTTTTATTACTATTCCGTTTCCTGCCGCGCTGAAAATTATCGACCATCCTTTTTTCCAGCGTCTGCGAAGGATCAAACAACTGGGTATGTCGCATATGGTGTATCCCGGGGCGCAACATACCCGTTTTCACCATGCTATGGGCGCTATGCACCTGATGACTCAGGCTATTGAGGTTTTACGCGAAAAGGGGAATAAAATTACCGATGAAGAAGCCAAAGGAGTGACACTGGCCATTTTGCTTCATGATATCGGTCACGGCCCTTTTTCCCATGCACTGGAGCATTCCATTGTCGATAGCATTCATCACGAAGATATCAGCCTGATGTTTATGGAAAGGCTGAATGAAGAACTGAAAGGTGAACTGGATGTGGCTATTAAAATTTTTACCAACCAGTACCCCAAGAAATTTTTACACCAGCTTGTTTCCAGTCAGCTTGATATGGATCGCCTTGATTATTTGATGCGTGACAGTTTTTACAGCGGAGTACACGAAGGAATTGTGGGCAGCGAACGTATAATTGCTATGCTGGATATTCATAAAGACGAACTGGTGATAGAAGAAAAAGGAATTTACAGTGTTGAAAAATTTATTGTAGCGCGCAGGCTGATGTATTGGCAGGTTTATTTACACAAAACCGTTCTGGCAGCTGAAACGATGATTGTAAATATTCTTAAACGTGCCAAAGAACTGGCGATGAAAAACGAAAAATTGTTTTGCACACCCGCACTTGAAGTTTTTTTGTATAATAATTTTTCGGAGAAGGATTTCAGGAAGAACGGGAAACTGCTGGAGCAATTTTCACAGCTGGATGATTTTGATATTATGGCCAGTATAAAAGTTTGGGCTTCGCATAAAGATAAAGTGCTTTCCAAACTCTGCAGCGATTTTGTTAACCGGAAACTGTTCAGGGTAAAACTGGAAAAAACAGCTATTTCGCGCGACCTGGCCGAAAAAGAAAAGATAGCGATACAAAAAAAATGGAAGCTAACCGGTCACGAAGCCGATTATTTTATAGTGAATACCACTACTGCCAATTACGCTTACAACACCGAAAAAGACAAAATAAATATTCTCTACCGCAACGGGCAGGTAATTGATATTGCCGAAGCATCTGATAATTTCAATATCCGTTCGCTCTCCAACCCGGTGAAGAAGTTTGTTTTGTGTGTCAGTCGGTAGTAAGTTCGGTTTTGTGAAAAATCCCCATAAATATTTTCAAACAGCAATCAATATCACTATGAAGAGAGTTAGTAAGGCTATTAATCCCGACCACTGAGCAAAATACCCCGTCATTTTACATTTTATATCTTCGTATTTTTTTAAGTAAAAACCTGAAACCAACGAACAAACAGCTACCGGAGCCAGGAATACAATTCCATATAGTAAAACATATTCCAAAATAGAATAGGCTGCTGACAATGTGAGTGAGTGCAGATAAAACCCAAAAAATAGTCCCAAAAAGATAAGGGAAATTATCCCTAATGTAAGTGCAGTATTTTGTTTTGTTTGTTTTCGGATTTCCCGTTGTTCTTCTACCGGGAGTAGTCTCATTAACTCACTTTTTCTTTGTGAGCATATAATAAGCCCGGCAATGCCAACAGGCAGAAAGAAAACCAGTGCAATGATGGATAAAAATTTCCAGGTTTCCAGTTCTTTCATCCCTTCTATGTATTCTTTATGTACATCATCAATTGGTTCGGATTCCTTTTTTTTATTTTTTTTAAATGTATCTTTTTGGACAATATTTTTAAGTTCTGTATCATAAACAGGATCCGGGACAATTATAGTATCAGCATTATAATAAATATTTTCATGGATTATTTTTTCTTTCGTATACGAAGTGTCGTCAGTAAAAAAATCATTTTCGGTTTTTTCTGGTTCCGGTAAATAAAGAGTTTTCGCATGTAAAATAGCAGCACTTTCCGATTTTATTTTTAATGAATGTTTGGTGATATAAAACCCACTCCTGTATCTTCTTTTTTCTATGGAACAGGAATTTAGTATAAATAAGCCAATAAAAGGAAAAAAGATTAATGTGAGTTTTGTTAATCTCTGAAGAGAAACTGAATGATAAATAAACCGGATAGGAATCATCCTTGTAACTACTAATAAATATAAATTTACAAATTCTTATGGAAAAACCACAACGCAACACCCCTTTATTATAAAACGATGCAAAACCCCGGATTATCGGTCTTTCCCCGCCCTCTTTTCACAGGAGCGCTGCTACTATTATTACTCAACGACCATTATTTAAAATACGCTTTCCCCGGTTTCCTCACCGGCAAGCTTTCTGATGTGGCAGGTTTGTTTGTATTTCATCTTTTCCTGTTGCACTTTTTTCCGGCACAACCGAAAAAAATTACAGCATTTGTCGTCTTGTTTTTTATTTCCTGGAAAAGTCCTTTTTCACAACCGGTCATTGATCTTTTCAATTCCATTCAACCCTTCACCCTTCACCGCACCATCGATTACACCGATCTGCTTGCACTCCCGGTGTTATGGTGTTCGTGGAAAATGTTTTATAACTCACCGGTTTTTACATTCCGGTTCGTGCCGGCTTTTAAAGTAATGGTAATGGCTGTTTCGGTTTACAGTTTTTTCGCTACCACTATCATTATGAAACCTGTTATGGTTAGTTCCAAAAACAGGGTGAAACATGTTCCGTCAGAGATTATCACTCAACTCAGCAATGCGGGATATGAATTTACTATTGATACCACCCGCACAGGGGCGAAATACGAATATTACCAGGTGAATGTAAAAGATACGCTGAACATTTCCTGCCGCCTTCCTGCGTATCGTTTTATACTGTATCCCATCCGGAAGCGAAAAACAGAAATGGAAATTTCGGTGGCTTATTGGGAAGACTCAAAGGATTCGGTAAATTTTGATAAGAAAAAGACGAAGAAAGAACTTCATCATTGGCTCAAACAATTTGAATAATCCTATCCGGATTTCATAATAGTTTCCTATCTTTATCCGTCTTACTAAAAACGGATAAAGCATGGAATTTTCAGCTCAGCAGATAGCCGCCCTGCTCAATGGAATAATAGAAGGAAACGCACAGCAAACCGTCAATAATCTTTCCAAAATCGAAGAAGGGCAGCCCAATACACTTACTTTTTTGGCCAATCCGAAATACGCAGATTATATCTACACTACGGCAGCTTCAGTGGCTATTGTAAATAAAACGTTTGTGGCCGAAAAACCATTGCCTTCCACACTCACGCTTATCCGTGTGGATGATGCTTACGCCTGTTTTGCCAAGTTACTGGAACATTACAACCAGGTGAAACAGGATAAAAAAGGGATCGAACAACCTTCTTTTATTGATCCTTCGGCAAAAGTGGGTACAGACGTTTACATTGGCGCCTTTGCCTATATTGGTAAAAACGCAATAGTGGAAAACGGGGCGAAAATTTATCCCCAGTCCTATATCGGAGACAACGTAAGAATAGGAGAAAAAACCATTGTTTATTCCGGTGTAAAAGTCTACAGCGATTGTAAAATCGGGGCGCATTGCACCATTCATGCTTCCACCGTAATTGGTGCTGACGGATTCGGATTTGCACCCAATAGTGAGAACAATTACCAGAAAGTGCCGCAAATAGGAAATGTGGTCATTGAAGACCACGTGGAAATCGGTTCCAACGTTTCTATCGACCGGGCTACTCTTGGTTCTACGATTATCCGCAAAGGAGTGAAAATTGATAACCTGATTCAGGTAGCTCACAATGTAGAGATTGGCGAAAATACCGTTATCGCCTCCCAAACAGGGATAGCCGGATCTACCAAACTGGGCAAAAACATGATGATAGGAGGGCAGGTGGGTATCATCGGCCACCTGCGTATTGCTGATGGGGTAAAAATTGCTGCACAGTCGGGAATAGGGCATACTATTGAGGAGCAAAACGCTATTGTTCAGGGTTCTCCGGCTTTTTCCATAGGCGATTACAAACGTTCTTATGTTCTTTTCCGTGGCCTGCCCCAACTTAAGGAACAAATGAATAAATTAGCGCAGGAAATCAAAGAACTGAAGGAGAAAAAATGATCAAAGAACCCCAGCGCACACTGAAAGCACCGATCTGCCTGAGCGGAATTGGATTGCATACAGGCGCCCGCGTAAATGTGAATATCCTGCCGGCTCCCGAAAATACGGGATATAAATTCCAGCGCATGGATGTGGAAGGACAACCCTACATCAAAGCGGATGCCGACCTGGTGGTTTCTACAGAAAGGGGAACCACGTTAGAACATAACGGTGTGCGTGTATACACTACCGAACATCTGCTTGCTTCACTTTACGGCATGCAGATCGATAACGCCATCATACAACTTGACGGCCCCGAAGTGCCAATTATGGATGGCAGTTCGCTTCCTTTCGTACAGGCTATTGAAGATGTGGGTGCCGCTAACCAGAATGCCGAACGTGAATATTTCGAATTCAGGGAAAACCTCCCCTGGGAAGATCTCAATAAAGGAATAGAAATGCTGGCAGTTCCGGCTAACGACTTTCGCCTTACCGTAATGGTGGATTATAATTCACAGGTACTGGGAACGCAGCATGCCACCATGTATAACATCGAAGAATTTAAAACCGAAATAGCAGCCTGCCGCACGTTTGTTTTTTTGGGTGAACTGGAACAACTGGCAAGGGCAGGGCTTATCAAAGGAGGTGATCCTGACAATGCACTTGTATTGGTTGAACGCGAACAGGTTTCTGAAGATGAATTGAAATCACTGGCTAAACTGCTCGGTAAAGAAGATCTTAAAGTACAGATTAAAGGAATTGGCGTGCTCAACAACACCCGGATGAAATACATCAACGAACCAGCCCGCCATAAACTACTCGACATCATTGGCGATCTTGCACTTGTTGGTAAACCTATCAAAGGACATATACTGGCTGCCCGTCCGGGACACTCCGGAAATATTTCATTTGCCAAAATCATTAAAGACATTATGCGCAATGAAAAAAAATCGGGAAAACACTTCGATGTCACCAAGGAGCCGATTTATGATATCAACAAAATAGAACGTATGCTCCCGCACCGTTATCCCTTCCTGCTGGTGGATAAAATCATTGATATGGACGAACACGGAATTGTAGGAGTGAAAAATGTAACGATGAACGAACCGTTTTTCCAGGGACATTTTCCGGGAAATCCCATTATGCCGGGTGTGCTTCAGCTGGAAGCGATGGCACAATGCGGTGGTATATTTTCTCTCAGTACCGTTGCTGACCCCGAAAATTATTCTACCTACTTTATGAAAATTGATAACGTGAAGTTCAAGCGGAAAGTCATTCCCGGTGATGTGCTCGTATTGGACCTGAAATTATTAACTCCAATCCGCAGGGGCATTGTTCATATGAAAGGAGCTGCCTATGTAAATGGCCAGGTGGCTTGTGAAGCTGAAATGATGGCCCAGGTGATCAAAGAAAAAAATCTATGACGCAAACCTTCCCCAGTAATATTCATCCCGATGTAAAAATTGGCAAAGGAACCGTGGTGGAACCGTTTGCCACTATTTATGGTGATGTAACAATCGGTGAAAACTGCTGGATAGGCCCTAATGCGGTAATTTTTGAAGGAACCCGCATTGGCAACAATGTAAAAATTTATCCGGGAGCCATTATTGGCCCGCCTTCACAGGATCTCAAATACAAAGGTGAATATACCACTACCGAAATTGGTGATAACACCATCATCCGCGAATATGTTACCATTCACCGCGGAACTACCGACCGTATGAAAACCGTAGTGGGAAAAAATTGCCTGCTGATGGCTATGGTGCATGTGGCTCACGATTGCATTGTGGGCGATCATGTGATCATTGCAAACAATTCAGGTCTGTCAGGACATGTAACGGTGGGCGACTATGCGATCATTGAAGGAATGGTGGGTGTGCAGCAGTTCATTCATATCGGCCCGCATACTTTTGTAGCAGGAGGATCGCTGGTAAGAAAAAATGTTCCTCCCTTTGTAAAGGCAGCACGTGAACCTATTTCCTATATAGGTGTGAATACGGTAGGATTAAGAAGAAGAGGATTTTCGGATCTGCAGATTTCCCTTATTGAAGATATTTACCGCGTGATCTATGTACAAAACAGCAATCTGAGCGTGGCGCTGAATATCGTTAGCCTCGAACTACCCAATTCACCTGAAAAAGATATCATCGTAGATTTTATAAAAAATTCCACGAAGGGAATCATGAGGGGAATTTCCTGACGCATTATGCAAATCATCCTGGAAAATACAGGCCGCAGGTTCAACCGCGATTGGATCTTCCGGAACATTAGCTATACTTTTTCTTATAATACAATTTATGGAATCACCGGCCCCAACGGATCGGGAAAATCCACCTTTATTCAGCTGCTCAGCGGACACCTTTCTCCTTCCGAAGGGAAAATTACTTTTTCAGATAACGGAAAAAAAACAGAAACCGGTGAAATTTTTCGCCATGTTTCGCTTTGTTCACCCGGGATGGAATTGTATGAAGAACTAACGTTGTCTGAATTAGTGTCGTTTCACCGGTCACTTAAGCCACTCATCAACAAAATGTCTGTCAGCGAATTTATTTCGACCGTTCAATTACAGCATGTGTCGGAAAAACCGGTGCGCCTGTTCTCTTCGGGAATGAAACAAAGAGTAAAACTGGGACTGGCCGTTCTTAGCCAAACCAAAATTTTATTGCTGGACGAACCTTGTTCGAATTTTGATGCCACAGCTGTAGAATGGTATAAGCAACTGTTAGCTGCTCATTCACAAAACAGGCTGGTGGTAATTGCTTCCAATAACTATGAAGACGAATTAACCCAATGCGGGGAACTATTGAAAGTGGAAAACTTCAAATGATTTTTCACATGGAAGAAATTCGCAAAAAAAAATATACGCCCGGCATCGCCCTGCAAAAAATCCAGTCGTATTGCGCTTACCAGGAAAGATGCCATTCCGAAGTAAGAGAAAAATTATATTCATGGGGATTGTATAAAAAAGATGTGGAGCAGATTATTGTACAACTCATCCAGGATAATTACCTCAACGAAGAGCGGTTTGCCATAGCTTATGCATCGGGAAAATTCAGAATAAAAAAATGGGGAAAAAATAAGATCAAACAGGCGCTTAAAGCCCGTCATATTTCCGATTACTGCATTCGCAAAGCGATGAAGGAGATAGAGAGCGATGATTATGAAGAGACATTGAAAAAACTGGTGGAAAAAAAAGCTAAATCAGTGAAAGAAAAAAAACTTCCGGTGAGAAGATATAAGGTGGCGCAATACCTGATTTTACGCGGGTATGAGCCTGATGCAGTTTGGACGACCGTTAATGAGATAATGCAATAATAGTATTGAGCATTACTACTAACATATCACTCCAGCTTCCCTCGCCCGTTCAAAAGCTGGACAGCGAATGGCTGCAATCGAAAAAAATCTCTCTTTTGGTAAAACGCGATGACCTGATCCACGAACATATTTCGGGAAACAAATGGAGAAAACTGAAATATAATCTCATTCACGCACAGAACGAAAAAAAAGAAGGAATCATCACTTTTGGCGGAGCCTATTCCAATCACCTGGCGGCAACAGCGTTTGCCTGTAAAGCTGCAGGGTTAAAATCGGTGGGAGTGGTTAGGGGAGAAGATGCTGATGAAAATAATCCCACACTTTTGTTTTGCAAACAAAACGGGATGACCATCAAAAAAATTTCGAGGGAAGATTACAAAGCAAAAGAAGAAGATGGTTTTTTAAAATTATTGCACCACGAATTTCAGAATCATTTTGTAGTTCCCGGGGGAGGGGCCAATTTTTACGGGATGAATGGCTGTATGGAAATTATCACCGAAGAAAAAACGGAATCAGACGTAATTTGCTGTGCCTGCGGAACAGGTACTACACTGGCGGGAATAACAGCTGCATTGAACGAAAATCAACGGGCTATTGGTTTTCCGGTATTGAAAGGCGGTGAGTTTCTGACTGCTGAAACTGAAAAACATCTCTGGTATTTTTCTTTCGACAGCGAATGGGTGAAAGACAAAAAAAAACAATTTGAAATTCAACCGGGGTATCATTTCGGGGGATATGCCAAAACAAACCCGGAGTTGTTTCATTTCATCGAAAAAATGAAAACCGAATATCATTTACCCACCGACCCTGTATATACTTCCAAAATGTTGTTTGGCGTATTTGATTTGATTGAAAAAAATTATTTCAGTCACGGCACACGCATAATGGTGATTCACACAGGTGGCATGCAGGGATGGAGTGGAATGGCCGGTATAAAAAAATGACTCCCGGAGGAGCCATTTTTCTCTGCTATTCAAAAACCAGATTAAAACACAAACTTTAATCCACCGTTAATTTGCCGGAAGCCACCGGGCATGATTCCCGAGGAAACACGGTGCAGACGCGAAGCTTTGTACACTTCGTCTGTCAGATTTTTTCCTGTAACAAATAAAGAAAGCCCTTTCATGCATTTTTTCTTACAGGCTTCAAATGAATACGAAACAGAAGCATCAATAGTGGTAAACGCATCCAGTTTCCCCGCAGCGCCTTCGGCTGTTTCGTTATTCATGTTGAGGTAATCGGTATATTGAATACTAACGTAGTTGATATTGCCGCTAACGGTTAATCCTTTGAATGTATAGGTAAGGCTGGAATTAATGAGAATCTGGGGAACATAAGGAACAGCGTTGTTGGCAATTCCGTTTTCTCCAAAAACCATGTCAATCCTGCGGAAGGAAGAGAAATCAGACAGCGTAAAAGTGCTTTGTGTTACAAGACTGTCACCACCGGTAGAAGAAGTATAATACACATCAAACCCGTTTCTTTCAGCATTGATTTTATCAACTACTTCCTGTTTGGTGGCATCGGTATGTTTTTCTTTCAGCAGATCACTGTCACGCAGGCGGCCGTCTAAAATTCTGCTGTTCATCCACGAACCCGAAATTCCGAGTGAAAGCTGGTGCTTTCCTGATTTGAAAAACTGGCCGAAGTGAAACTGAAGAGCTGCTTCCACACCATTGATATTTACTTTTCCCAGCGATTCGAAAGCCTCATTTCTCCCAGCGGAATAATAGTTTTTAAGTGTATTGTTAAAATAAGTTACCTGTGCATAAACCAGTTCTTTCGCCAGGTTCATTCTTGTTCCTGTTTCATAATTAAAACTTTCTTCAGGACGCATATTCACTGCATTTTGGTCGTTGGTAGTCCCCACTACGTTATCTTCCACATTTAAAAAGGCAACGGAAGAAACCGGGGCAGTATATCCTTTATACACTCCGGCATACACCTGCACCTGGTTTTTTTCATTTTCCTTTACCTGGTAACTGAGTGTGGTTCCCGGCAAAAAAGTGCCAAATTCATTTTTAATACTTCCGTAAAATTTTGATCCGTCATTGTTGGGATCGGCAGCAATTTTCATCAGGTCGAACTGTCGCATTTGTATAATTTCATAACGTACCACCGGTGAAGCAGAAAAATTTTTATACTTAAAAGTGTTTTTCAGATATCCTGAATATGCGGTAAGTGTAAAATATTCATTTAATACTACATTACCACTGCGGGAAAACCGGGATGAATCATTTTTTAGTTCAACGTTGGAGAATGTTTCTGTATGTGCTTTTACAGCCACTTCCAGTTTTCCCTGCAAATCACCTGTTGTCCAGCTGTATTTTAATGTTTCCTGTATGCCGGCTACTCTGAATAACCGGTTTCTTGCCCTGGTGCTTTCTCTTCCACCGGCCATTTTTCCTACACGCACATAATCATCATTTCCGAACGTTAATCCTTCCATGTAGGAATAACGGTCGTTGTAAATTTCATCGCCCACATACGATTTCACCTGCGAAGCTTTCACCAGCGTATTTTCTTGTCTCCACCAGTCGCGCACAAACTGCGAGCCGTAAATTTTTGAAACCAGTACAGCATTTTCTCCCAGCCGGAGGTTATAAATGATGTCGGCCGCATAACGTTTGGTGGCCAGGTCATCGGCATCAAACGGATTCTGACGCGGATCGTGCGCATAGGTGAAGGGAGTTAGTGAACTGTAACTGGCTTTCGAATTTTCCTGGTGGTAATTGAGTTTAAGATATACCGAAGATTTTTTCCCCAGGTCGGCATACACTTTTGCTGTTGTATTAAAAATAGCAGACTGCGAATTGTTCTGAAAACCATCAAATGATTTTTGTAGTACCTGCAACTCGGCACCAACATTATCCCACGTTCCGCCATAGGTGATGTAGCGCGAATGGTAGCCATTGGTTCCTTCTGTTAAATGAATTCCCAAAGCCGGTTTTACAGGAGGTTTTTTTGTAATATAATTTACCGCACCATAAGCAGTATTCGAACCCATGGTAAGAATATCCGCACCTTTAATCACTTCAATTCCATCCAACCGGTCGGAAGGAGGATTGTAATATGCATCAGGAGAAAGATACGGTGCGGGAGCAATAGGTGTTCCGTCTTCCATCAATAAAATATTTGCCGATCTGCGGGGATACGATCCCCGTATTCCTACATTCAAACGATTGGAAATTCCCATATCACCCGACACATTTATTCCCGCCATTTTTTTCAAAGCTTCTTCCGAACCCACCGGTTGTGTAATTTCAAGTTCTTTTTTTGTCATACGCACATTGCTGCCTTCATATTGACGCGAATACATCGTTTCATTTCCCGTTACTACCATTTCTCCTATCTGGATTATACTTGATTTCATTTCAATAATGCCCAGGTCGGTTATTTTTTCAAAAGCACTGATCAAAACGGTTTTTTCCATTTTCTCATAGCCAATAAATGAGAAGATCATCTTTATTTCACCTGCGTTGTTAAGGTGGATTTCAAACTCTCCGTTTTGGTTTGTGTAGGTGCCCGTTTCGTTAAACTGGATGGCCACATATTGCATAGCGCTTTTGTCTTCTGCGGAAATGATTTTTCCTTTTATTATATATTCCTGTGCTTGCAGAAAACCCATGGCCAGGATCAAAATGCCGGTAAAAACTGTTCTCATTATTTAGACTGATTTTAAATTACAGCTCAAAAGTATTTTTCAATCCACTTTCCTGAAATACCCTGAAACTGGTATTTTTTACAAAACTGTTAAAAATCATAGTGCCCGGTATTTGTTAAAGTATTGAAAATCAAAATATAATCAACTATTTTCTTTTGTCTGCTTATTCGTAAATTTGTGCCCATTTTCAATGATAATGAAGTACAACCTGAGCGAAATAACAGCTGTGATTCAAAACCGCAGAACCATTCCACCCGAGCAGTTTTCCAATCGTAAAGTGGCAAAGGAGATAGTAGAAAAGATTTTAAATAATGCTATCTGGGCGCCCAATCATGGAATGACACAACCCTGGCGGTTTAAAGTTTTTATGGAAGAGGGTATTTCTAAACTGGCCCGTTTTCAGAGTGAATATTATAAAGAAATCACCCCGGCCGATAAATTCGACCAGGGAAAAATGGATAAACTGGGTGAGCGCCCCCATCTTTCTTCTGTTGTGATAGCTATATGTATGGAACGCCAGCAAAGCGAAAAAATTCCCGAGATAGAAGAGATAGAAGCGGTGGCCTGTGCAGTACAAAATATGTATCTCACCTGTACGGCTTATGGATTGGCCTGTTATTGGGGAAGTGGTGGCGTTACCTATGAGGAAGGAATGAAAAAATTTCTTGGCCTGAAGGAAAAAGACCGCTGCCTGGGATTTTTTTATATAGGATATCCCGCTGTGGAATGGCCATCCGGGCACCGCAAACCCATCGAATATGTTACCGAATGGATCAATCAATAAAATATGTCTGACCGGTTATTTAATATCACCAATTACTACGAGCATCCCACCGATAGTAATTATGTTGTTTTTCATTTTATAAGGGAAGAACAGGCCCTTGAATTTGAAAAACTGCTGAACGAAAATAAAATTGAATTCGAAAAATTTGTAGAAAAGGGAGAAAATATCATCTGGATGTTTGGTATCCACAGGCGGAAAGAAAAAGAAGCAGTAAAACTGAATTTCACAGCCATTGGAAAACACCGCGAAAAATTTATTCCTACCGCTTTTTTCCGTTGGGTGATTATTCTTTTTACACTGGGGTGTATCGGGCTTGCTTTGGTCGGTTACCTCAAATCCGGTACCGGTGCTACATCCGGGGATAATAAAACCAATGTTCATCCGTAAACAGTCAGATTGAAAAAAATCATACTCATAGGTTTATTGGCAATGGCTTTTTTAGCCACCGGAAAAACACAGGAACAGTTGCTTACCATCGGCCTGCAATACAAGCCGGTTTTAGCCAGCCGTTTTTTGGGTGCGGGTCCGGTAGAAGGAGACACTTCATTGTTTTCTGTTTCTATTAAACCGGTGTGGGGCCATTCTTTCGGCATGATTATGCGCAGGGGATTTACCAAACTTTTTTCGCTGGAAACCGGGATTAACCTTATTCGCAGAAATTACCGGATGACGTGCAGTGATACCGATTCAGGTTTTACCGATGTTTCGGAATTTGGAATAGTAGCTTATGAAATTCCCGTGCAGGGGCTTATCTATATTCAGCTGGGAGAGAAGTTTTTTATGAATACCGCTTTCGGGGGCTCACTTAATGCTTTCGCATCAGATGTAAGTTCAGCCGGTACCGACAGGCGTTTTTCACAATTATCGCTTACCACCACACAATGGTTTAGCATTGCTTTAACAGCTAATATCGGTTTCGAATACAGGACCCCGAAATCAGGTTTTTTCTATCTCGGGGCATCTCTTCACCGCCCACTCAGGGAAATTGCACACACCGAGGTGAAATATGAAAAAAATAATTTCGAAACCTACCGGGTGCCTCTGGAACTTTCAGGAAGTTTTCTAACCGTTGATTTTCGTTACTTTTTTCACTCAAAACCGATTAAAAAAGAGAAAAATTCGGCCAAAAACAAGAAAAAGGAAGTAACAGATTAACAAGCTCTTTGCCTGTCATCCTTATATTTTATTCTCTTATCACGCCTTTCCTTCATTCGGTATAAATCTCTTGCAACTTTATGCTAACTTTGACGTCATTCCTCTGTACCCATTTATCATAGCTATGGAGAAAGTTAAAAAACGCTTAGTTTCTGTTTTAGCGCTTCTGTTGTTTTATTCGGTTTCTTCTGCCGGTATTATTAAAGTGGATGATCTTGGCGATCCGGCCCCTTCTACAGGAGGCACGCTGACCCTAAGGCAGGCTGTTTCTATGGCCAGTGCAGGTGATACGATTATCATGGATGTGTCGGGACAGATTAATCTTACCTCTGCTATCACTATAAACATACCAATAACTATCCTGGGTGCCTATCCTGTTCATTCCGCCATAAATGGCCCTACTCCCGGAGGAGGTGAGGCTTTTGTAATTACCAATGTAAATGCAGATACAGTGGTCATCAATGGTTTTCGCTTTAGTTCATACAATGGTGGAAGCTCCGTTATCAGCTGCGTAAATTCACTCGTACGTATTGGTGATTGCGTATTTGAAGGAAATTCGGGTAATGCCAATGGCCAATGTGTGTCTTCTGGTGGAACCGGGTCGGATGTGAAAGTATTTTCCTGTTCTTTTTTTAATAATAATGCAGGTGGTGCCGAAGGTGGTGCCGGGTTTGTGGGTTCAGGTAATACACTTTCATTTTTTAACTGTACCTTTTTTCAGAATAATGCCAATGTTGGCGGTGCGATAAGTACTTATGGCGCATTGACAATTGTCAATAATACATTTATTAATAATACAGCCGGTACCGGTAATAATATTTCCCGGGCCGCAGGTTCATCAGTAACATTGGCCAATAATATTTTTTCAAACTCTACCGGTACAAATGCTTTTAGCAATACAGGGGCTAACTGGAATAACCTCGGTGGAAATGTTCATACATTTAATCCTCCTGCGTTTTTGAGTTTCGGATCAGACATGACCGGGTTATCGCAGGCTGGTCTTCAGTTGCAGGGAACCCCAACCACTGACGGATATGGATTAAAATACTTCAGAATAGTTGCTCAAACCAGTCCCTGTGTGGATAATGGCGTTACTCCTGTTATATTACCTGAATTGGATTGCCGCAGGGCACCACGCACAATTTATGGAGATAATTCGTTATTGCCTGATGCGGGTGCGGCAGAATATACCATGTATCGCGTTACTTCAACTATAGCACCCAATGACTTTATTAGCGTTTGGCTGAATATGAATCTCAGCGGAGGATTCGGAGGCCCTGAATACATGGAATTCGACTTGCCCGGATCCACTAATATTATTTTGGGAAGTACTCATAGCTATACTGCCAATCCGCCTTTTCCAAGAATTGTTGACGGATATACCAACAGCGGCTCAAAAATCGCAGGCCCGCGTGATCCTCTTAGTGCCGGAACGTATGTTACGCCTGCAGATATTCATATCAATCTCATACAATCCACCGGTTCTGTTCTTGATATTGATTTGTGGCCTACCGGTTCGTGGATAGCCGGACTAAAACTGGACAATGGTCCCGGAAACGGAATTGTGATGACCGATTGCCAGATGAAATTTTACGGAAACCACGTAATTTCTGCAGCCGGAAACGGATTGAACGGTGTAGTGGTAAACGGATTTTCTTCGGATGTAGCAGTAGGCGGAGCACGTTACCATGAAATGAATGTGATAGGCGGACATAATAATTCCGTGAGTTCTTCGGGAATAAATATTGGTGGTGTAAATACAAAAGTGCTGGGTAATTTTATCGGAACTACATCCACCGGGCTGGGTTCACTGGCTAACGGAGTAGGGATTACTGTTCAGCCGAATCCCGGGACAAATTACATTGGCGGCATCTACGATTCTCCTTCGAGAAACCTTATTTCGGGAAATCTTAACGGCCACATTAAACTTATGGGCCCAAGCAATACCAAAATCAAGGGAAATATTATCGGTACGGATATTTCTACTGTTAACGGCATAGCGCCTGTTGTAGTGGGGATAGAAGTCTTTAATGGCGCAGCCGTAGAAATTGGCGGATTGAACAAAGGAGAGGGAAATGTGATCGGGTTTACCAACACAGCTGCTTTCCTTATGAATAACACAGCACCGGCAACAGTATTTGGAAATTATATCGGCATTTCTCCCTATGCTTCCAATGGCTATACGGCAATTCCCAATAATACTTCGGGTATAGTAGTGATAGGTGGAAATGGTTCAGTATCTATTGGTAACGGATCGTTGAATGGCAGAAACTATATTTCGGCAAATAACGGTATAGGGATATACCTGGATGGCGCCAATCAGCACCTGATCAGCGGAAATTTTATCGGTGTTCGCCCCGACCATACGGCAGCAGGAAACACCTCTGTTGGGGTAGCTCTTGGAAACACTTCGGCACAAAACCTGATTGCAGATAATGTAATATCAGGAAATGGAGCACCGGGTGTGGCGCTTAGTTCATCCGGCTCGCTGAATACCATACAGAATAATAAAATCGGGGTTGATTCCGCGGGTACCGTTGCTATTCCCAATACTACCGGGGTTTCCTTTACTGGCGGGATAATCAATAACAGGATTTACGGAAATATTATTTCCGGTAACACCAGCTATGGGATTGAACTCAGCTCTGCTCAAACCAATGATATCCGATACAACATCATTGGCCTTGATGCTTCCCAAACCATTGCGGTGGCTAACGGTTCACATGGAATTTACATCAATGGCGCATCCTTTACCTATATTGATACCAATATTATAGCCGCTAATAACGGGGGAGGGATTTACGCAACAGGGTTGTATGATTTTTCTTTCAACGGAAATTATATCGGGCTCAATGCTTCCGGAACTTTTTTTGGCAATAACGGTGATGGTGTTTTTCTCGAAAACTCTGCCATAGGAACCATTGGATTTAGTTCACTTGGCTATATGAATACCATTGCCAACAATGCCGGAGCGGGAATAAAACTGAATGGAGCTGACTCCATCACCATTCAGAATAACTCCATTTACAACAACGGGCAATTGGGAATTTCTATCAATAATACAACCACTCCGCTGGTAAACGACCTGAACGATGCTGATGTAAATTCCAGTTCACTTTCCAACCAGGGACAAAATTGTCCGCTGCTTAATGCCGCACAGGTTTGTCCTTCAGGATTTACAACTGTTAGCGGTACATTGAATGTAGATGATCCGTCTGCTAATTATTTTATCGAATTTTTTATGCTCTCTTCTGCCGATCCGAGTGGCTCGGGTGAAGGTGATTCGGTAATTCATTCGGCCACTTACAATGCCGGTGGATTCAACACAATCAATTTTACAGAAAATATTGCATCTGTTTTACCTACGGGCGCCATACTAAGCGCAGCCTGTACAAAAGAAATTGCAGCCGGTTATTATCGTTCTTCCGAATTTTCTGATACCATTTCAGTTCGTGGCGGATTTACTGCCGATGCTACAGTAATAAACAATATTTTATGTAATGGAGGGGGTGGAGGTTCTGCTTACGTTACAAATAACTCGGGTATCGGCCCCATCACTTATCAATGGTATGATGCCGGATCAGGCGCACCATTAGCCGGACAAACCAACGACACAGCCACATTTGTTGTTTCCGGAAACTATTATTGCATAGTTACCGATGGAACCGCCTGTTCGGTAATTTCTGATACCATTTCTATTACAGAGCCGGCACCCATTGCCACTACACTTAATGTCGCCAGCGAAACCTGTTCAGGATTAAATGACGGAGCGGCAGATCTTGTTGTAAATTCAGGTGGCACTCCCAATTTTACTTTCGACTGGTATAATTCTTCAGCGACCGTCATTAGCACTACTGCCGCTATCAATACAGGCTCTACCGTAGGAATAGGTTCCATATCACCCGGAAATTATTTTGTTGTGATAACAGATGCCAATGGCTGCCAGGATACTTTAACTTTTACAGTGATATCAGGACAAACCGTAAACTCAATTTACACGGTAAGCAGTGATACAGTTTGCGCAGGTTCAACTATTTCCTTTACCGATTTCTCTACACCGGCCGGATCTATCTCTGCCTGGGATTATGATTTTGGTGATGCTACTTCTTCCACCGTTCAAAATCCCACTCATGCTTATTCTACATCCGGGGTTTTTACTACCCAGCTTATTGCTTATGCCGGAACTTGCTCCGATACTTCCAATATAACTATTGTTGTTCAGGCGATGCCTACTTCCAGTGCAGGTGTCGATCAAAGTGTTTGCCAGGGTAATACTATAACATTTACCGGTTCTGCTACCAATTTTTCCAACGTTTCGTGGTCCACCAATGGAACGGGCACTTTCTCCCCGGCTATTTCACCTAATACGGTATATACTCACGGTGCGTCTGATGTTGGAACTACCATACAGGTATATTTTAATGCCAATTCAGGAAACACGTGTCCTAATGTACCCGATACATTATTACTAACGGTTAACGCATTGCCTTCAGCATTTGCCGGAAACGATACTACTATTTGTTCAGGCAATGTATTATCATTAAACGGAACAGCATCCAATGCACCTTCCACAACATGGGTCAGTACCGGTTCAGGAACATTTGGTAACAGCAGCCTGCTTAATACAACCTATACTCCTTCTGCTGCTGACATATCATCGGGAACAGTAACCATTACCCTGCAAACATCGGCTAACGGTGCATGTGCGGCCGTTTCGGATGCATTGATTCTTACCATTAATGCCGGCCCTACTGCCAATGCCGGGGCTGATGTGGATATGTGCACTTCAGGAACAGCATTCATCACACTGAGCGGATCTGTATCCGGAGCCTCTTCGTTCAGCTGGGGAACTACCGGTACGGGGACATACGTAAATGGTACCACCACCACACCCGACTATTATCCTTCAGGTGCTGATTTTTCAGGGCCCAATACCACGTTGTATCTTACTGCTGTTTCAGCCGGCTGCCCGTCTGTTACCGATAGTTTGGTTATTACGTATCATACACCGCCTTCCGCAACAGCAGGCCCCGATCAAACCATTTGTTCCGGTAATCCGGTAAATTTAAGTGGTGCATCGGCAACTACTTTTGCTTCTTTGCTTTGGTCTAACGGGGGAGGGACATATGCTCCTTCCAATACAGTTCAAAATCCAACTTATTCACCTACTGCAGCAGAAGAATCAGCAGGATCTGTGCAATTGATCTTTACTGCCTTTGCCACTCTTGCCTGTCCCAATGCAGTGGATACAGTAGATATTATCATACTTCAGTCGCCCACTGCAACCATTTCAGGCGGGGGAACTTTTTGTACGGGTGATCCCAACGCATTTGTGCAGGTGGATTTTACCGGAACCGGCCCCTGGCAATTTACTATCGATCTTAACGGTTCGGCTGATATAACTCAGACTTTTGGCGGTACTTATGTATACTATCCTACCAATTCAGGCATATACACTGTTTCCAATATAACGGATAACGGTACGGGTTGTACTATTGCTGCAGGAACAGGTAGTGTAAGTTTTTCTATTGTAACTGCCCCCGATTCGACCTTCGGTTATTCGCAAAGTGCATTTTGCCTCAATGCAGGAACTCAGGCTCCAACGGCAGCTACTGCGGGAGGAACCTATTCGGTAGTGCAGACGGGATTAACTATAAATACTTCCACAGGAGTGATTGATCCCGGAACATCCACTCCCGGAACCTATGATGTGATTTACACTATCACTTCTCCCTGCTTTGCAGACGACACTATTCAGATTGTTATTAATCCGTTGCCGGATGCCGGATTTACTACTCTTACTCCCTATTGTGCAGGTGAAGCTGCTGATGACTTTGTTCCCAATACACCGGGAGGATATTTTTCGGGTCCTGGTATAACGGATAGCATACAGGGAACATTCGATCCCGCTGTAGCCGGATCAGGAACACATGTCATTACCTATACAATCACAGATTCTAATTCATGTACAAGTATTCTTTCAGGAAATATTGTGGTAAATGCCAATCCCGCTGTATCAATTACAGGTATCAACTCCTCTTATTGTACATCCGATTCTCCTGTAACAGCCACGGGTACTCCCAGTGGCGGATTCTTTTTTCTGAACACTACTTTGCTCCCGGGAGGTTATTTCGATCCGTCAACAGTTGCGCCCGGGGTAGATACTATTTCATATGCCTATAGCGATGCCAATAACTGTATAGGAATTGCCTATGTAATCGTTACTATCACTGCAGGCCCGCCACCACCTTCTGCTTCTAACACAACGATCAATTATTGCCAGGGCAGCACTATTGCTCCGCTAACCGTTTCAGCCACCGGAAATGTAACCTGGTATAATGATTCAACGCTTACCAATCCTGTTGGAACAGGCAGTACACTTACGTTGCCACAAAATCTTTCAGGAGTAAATATTTTTTATGCCACTCAAACCACAGGTTCCTGCACAAGTCAGCCAACCGTTATAACCGTTACTGTAGTAAATGGAGCTGTTCTTAATCTCGGTGGCCCGTTTAATGCCTGTCCCGGACAACCTATACAGCTGAATGCCCAGAATGTTACCGGTACCATCAACTGGTCGCCCGGAACTACGCTGAATGATTCCACTGTCGTAAATCCGGTTGCCTCACCTACTTTCACCACTACTTATACGGCAACTACTGTAATTTCAGGATGCACGGTATCGGATTCGGTAACAGTTATTATTGATCCTTCCTGTGAAGTGTATAATGCATTCAGTCCTAACGGAGACGGCATAAACGACACATGGGTCATAGACGGTGTTTCCATCAACCCCAATAACCGGGTGATGATTTTTAACCGCTGGGGCGATAAACTGGTGGAATTTAAAAACTACAACAATGTAACAGTAGTGTGGGACGGAACCTGGAACGGAAACCAGCTTCCGGCAGGAACGTATTTCTATATCATCGAATTTATTGATATTCAGAAACAGTTTAGCGGATGGGTGCAATTAACCAGGTAAAAAGCGTATGAAAAAAATAATCATATCAGTTATACTAACGGTTTCGGGGCTTACGTCATTTGCCCAGCAGGATGCGTTATACAGCCAGTATATGTTTAATCCGTTTATGGTTAACCCTGCCTATGCCGGAAGCCGCGATGCAACCAGTGCTGTGCTGCTGTTCCGCGAACAATGGCTGGGAATTGATGGTGCACCTTCCACGCAAACGTTCAGCATACATTCTCCTTTTGCCAAACAGAAAATGGCACTGGGATTAAATTTATACAACGACCATATCGGGCCTACCAAAAATGCCGGAGCTTTTGTCACTTATGCCTATCACCTTAAACTCGGAAAAGCAAAATTGTCGATGGGTGTGAGAGGGGGAATGTATAATACACGACTGGATTATTCATTGCTTAACTACGACAATCCACAGGATGAAGTCAATAATCCCGGAAATCTGAGCGCCACTGTTCCGAGTTTTGATTTTGGATTGTATCTCTATTCCAAAAAATATTATGTGGGACTTTCGTCCACACATCTTAATGAAAGCAGGTTTGATTTTCCCGAACTTGTTACCAATACCAATATTGTTTTAAAACGGCACTATATGCTGGCGGCAGGAGCTGCGGTTCCGCTGGGAGAAACCACCGTGTTTAAGCCTACAACGATGATAAAATTCATACCTTCGGCCCCGGTGAATGTGGATGTAAATGCCAGTTTCCTGTTGCGCAAAGTATTTTGGCTGGGAGCCGGTTACCGAAGTGCGGGATCAGCTGTTTTCATTACAGAATATAACATTACCAATTTCCTCAGGGCGGGATACTCCTATGATATGGTACTCAATCAGCTCAAACGTTTTTCAGGAGGTACTCATGAGCTGATGGTAGGATTTGATTTGAGCTTGCAGAAAACCAAATCCATTTCCCCGAGGTTTTTGTAATTTTAAAAAGCGTTGTGAGTTTTCTGAATGCCGCATCAGGAAAGAAGCAACAAAAAATAATAATAAACGAACAGCCCTGACAAATGAAAGAGGTGGTTCAAAACCAGTTTTTAAGGTAGCATGCGATTAAAAGGTTTTCTTCTTTTATTGATCTTCTTCCCGGTAAAGCACCTGCTGGCCCAGCCGGTTGATGCCACTTTTACCACTAAAGTGGAAACCACTTATGAAGTGAAAAAACTTACCGGAATAAATTCAAACTGGTCTGAGTTCAGCCCCTTTATTTTTGATAACCACCTCATTTTTGCTTCCGACCGCGATTTCGATTACCTGAACTGGGGTGAAAACCGCTGGAGTAAAAATAAATTTCTGAACGTTTTCCAGGTAGAGATTCTCAATAAACAAACCGATAGCGTGGTTTTCGGAAAAACATCTTTGTTTGACGATCAGCTGATGCACATTAATCATACCGGCCCGCTGTGTGTTTCTCCTGACGGAAACGAGATTTATTTTACACAGGTAGATAAAACCAAACATACTACCAATAAGCCACAACTGTATGTGATGAAAAAAAACGGAACAAAATGGAGTGAAAAACAAAAACTTCCTTTTTGTGTGAAAGAAAATTCATTCGCCCATCCGGCTTTAAGCAGTGACGGAAAATTATTGTTTTTTGCTTCCGATAAAACCAACGCGGGAGACAAAAATATTTTTTATTGTACGAAACAAGCTGATGGATGGTCGGCTCCCGTGGAAGCAGGAACAGATGTTAATTCTCCCAATGACGAAGTATTTCCCTATTTCGCAAACGGATACCTGTATTTTTCATCCAACCGCAGTGGAACAACCGGGGGGCTTGATTTGTACCGGGTAAAATGGCAGGGAGACGCTGAAAAAACACCCGAACCCGAAAACCTGGGAAGCGGAATTAATTCTCCTGCAGATGATTTCGGGCTGGTGCTTACCAAAGATTTAAAAAAAGGTTTTTTCTCTTCCAACCGTGACGGAGGAGAAGGTGGCGATGATATTTATTTTGTGAATATCATTGAAAAAGTTACTGTCTCAAAAGAACTGATCGGAAAATTTACCTATCGCAATCTTAAGGGAAATGCTGCCGGTCTGGAAGTAGTGCTTTTGGACTCTGCAGGAAATGTCATTATGCGCACCGAAACAGATGCCGAAGGAAATTTTGTGTTCCGCAATCTTGCCCCCGATGCCAGTTATACCATTCGCACACTCAATAACGAGTCGGGGCTTAATTTACAGATCATCGACCGCGAAGGCAAACCTGTGGCTTATTTGCTGAGTGATGAAAACGGTGCGTTCATTTATAAATTACTTCAACCCGAGCTGGTAGGAACGTTTAACCTGATGGAAGTGGAAGATACTCCGCTGGGAAAAGAAGGGAGAGTGAGCGGGCAATTTATTTATGAAAAACTTCCCGGCCAATATCCCGAAGGAATCAATGTTTACCTTGTAGACGCTTCGGGCAATATTGTTCAGCAAACCAAAACTGATAAATTCGGGAATTTTACATTCGGAAAACTTCCTCCCGATCAGAATTATATCGTAAAAACCGATGCTACCGGTGAAGACCTGATTCTGCTTATTTATAACAAATCTGAAAATGTCGTTGCCGAACTCCGTAAAAACGATTCCAACGAATATGTGTTCAGAAAATTATCAAGTGATGTGGGCAGCACACTTTTTGTTTTGGAAACAGATGATAATTCGAAATTATTACCCAAACATTCTATTACACTTGTCGGGCGCTTTAAATATAAAAATATGGAAGGTTATCCTGCTGATATGCCTTTTAAATTACTGGATGAAGCCGGAAATGTTATTCAGCGTGGTAAAACCGATAAAAACGGAAATTTCAGGCTGAAAAATCTTCCTGTTTCCGATTCCTATATTTTCGAACTCGAAGCTTCGGATGCCAACTTTAATAAAAAACTCGAACTGCAGATATTCAGCCGTATCGGGAAACCGATTGCCATGCTCGAGAATGATAAAAGCGGACGGTTTGTTTTCCGCAGGCTGCAGGCTGAACTGGCTACTATCGAAACCCTTTCGGTAAACGATGCCCAGTTGCTGGAAAGAGGAGCGATGGTATATTTTGAAAAAGATAAATGGGAACTGGATGCCGGATCCAAAAAATCGCTCGACAGGGTAGCCGAACTGATGAAAAAAGACAAAAAACTGAAAATAGAAATTGCCGGGCATACCGACTCGCGCCAAACCGATCTGCATAACGACTGGTTATCGGAAAGACGTATGCTTTCCGTTCGCAGTTATATCATTTCCAAAGGAATTGCTGCCGGCAGGATAAAAGGAAATTATTACGGTGAAAAGAAACTGGTAAACAATTGTACAGATGGAGTAGAATGCGGTGACGACCTTCACCGGGCCAACCGCAGAAGCGAAATAAAATTCATCCGCTGAAAAAATAACGGATAATAGTCCGCCTATTATCAATATCACCCTGTCAAAAACATTTAATAATTCGCCCTTTTTGCGGGGTTATTGTTTCTACTTTTACTTCTTCAAAGTATATTCCAGATGCAACCAATCAGCCCTTTCCGGGTGTTCGCTTTAATTCTTGGTGTTTTTACCCTGCTGCTTCAGCTTTCTCTTTATTTTCCGAAAGAAGGAATTGTTATCGTTGAAGATAAACTTAAACTAAAATTTCCGGGACTTATTGATTTTCTTTACTACACTCCCCAGGAATATAAAGAGATTGATGATATCATCGCTGATGTAGACACTACCCTGGATGAAATTCCGGCAGACACATTGATCAAACACCAAAACGATACTACCGGAAAACTTGGAAATCCATCTGATACTTCCACCCTCAATCTGGATGCGTCAAAAATAAAATTCCTTGAATTCGGAGATAAAAAACCTGAGGAGGTATTGCATCCTTTCTTTGCCAAATTAGCCGGACTTTCTTCTTCCAAAAAAATTGTGCGCATTATTCACTATGGCGATTCACAGATTGAAGGCGACCGCATGACAGCCTATATCCGCCAGAAACTGCAGGCAAAATTCGGTGGCAATGGCCCGGGAATGATTCCTGCTTATAATCAATACAACACGCTTTCGTTTGTTCAAACCCTTTCTTCCAATTTCAAACGATATACCGCTTTTGCTGATGTGAGTAAAGATGTGAAACACAAAAAGTACGGGTCGATGGCATCGTTGGCGCGATTTACAAAAATTGTTGCCGATACATTGATCCCATTACAGGAAGAAACCGAAGGATGGATAGAAATCGGCTATGGGAAACAGGCATTCGGAAATGCACGTCAGTTTAACCGCGTACGTTTGTTCTATGGCAATTGCAAATCGCCTGTTTTTATGCAGGTAACCAATAACGGTGAGGTGATCCACGAAGATTCGCTCATAGCAGACGGAAATATGCATAGCATCGAACTGAGTTTTGCTTCCACTCCTGAAAAACTTCGTTATACTTTCAAAGGAAAAGACAGCCCTGATTTTTATGGATTTTCACTCGATGGAAATTTTGGAGTGGCCGTGGATAATGTGGCTATGCGTGGTTCGTCCGGAACATTTCTGAATAAAGTAGACCAGTCGCTGATGGGAAGAATGTATAGCGAACTGGGAGTGGAATTATTTATCATGCAATTTGGCGGAAATGTAATGCCTTATCTCGAAGATGAAAAAGAAGCCAAAGAATATGCCAACTATTTCTATTCACAACTCGTAGCATTGAAAAGAATACGCCCGGGAGCCTGTGTAGTAGTCATCGGCCCGTCAGACATGTCACTCAAGGATGAAGGGGAATGGAAAACCTATCCGATGTTGCCCTATGTGGTAGATGAACTGAAAGCTGCTTCATTTAAGGCTGGAGCGGCTTACTGGGACATGTTTGCTGCCATGGGAGGAGAAAACTCCATGCCAACATGGGTGGAAAAAGGACTGGCAGTGGAAGATTATACACATTTCAGTCCCGGTGGCGCGAGATTTGTAGCAGAAATGTTTTATGAGGCCTTTATGTACGAATATCAGAAATATACGAAGAAAGGGGAGAAAGAAAAATGAAGGGATGGAAAAAAATAATATCAGCAGCCGCCTGCTTTTTTCAACTAACGGTTTACGCACAGCCTGAACCTGCTTACGGAGATGACCTTGCCATTGACAGCACGATGGGAATTATTGATACCGCCCTTGTTTCGCGTTATCCTTTCATTCAGTACGGCCTTAATAAATATTCTTTTTTCTCCGATTCAAGCCCTTCCTTCGAAAGGTTTTATGAAAAGTTCGACAGCCTTATCAATTACCGGAACAAACAACTGGTGGTTTATCATATCGGGGGATCACATATCCAGGCCGATATTTATTCCAACCGCATGCGCACTTACCTGAACACTTTCTGGCCCGGATTAAAAGGCGCACGTGGTTTGGTCTTCCCCTACACACTGGCAGGAACCAATAACCCGTGGAATTACCGCATCGATTCGCTGGGAGAATGGAGCGGAAGAAGATGTGTGATAAAAAAAGATACTTCACTCTTCGGATTAATGGGAATGTCGGCCAGTACGTATGATTCCATTGCGGGAATAACGATTTATTATCGCGAAAAAGAAACCATGCGCTACCAGCACGACCGGATAAAGATCTATCACAACGTTGCGGACCGGTCGTGGAAAGTAACTTTCGGCAACCCGGAACTCGTTATAAACACGATTGAAGATACCGTTGCGGGGTTCACGCAATTTATTCTTTCCAGAAAAGTGGATACGGTTAAAATAAATATTCAGCGTGTTTTGCCCGACACCTCTGCGTTTACCACTTACGGGATTGAACTGATGAACAACGAGCCGGGGGTTGTATATAACAGTATTGGTGTTAACGGAGCGGCTTTTCCGAATTACCTGCGTTGTGAAGATTTTGAAAAACAACTTTCGCAGATGAAACCCGATCTTTTTATCATATCCATCGGCACCAATGATGCCAATGTACTGGCCGATGAATTTGATACGGCTTCTTTTTACAGGAATTACGAAGCGCTTATTCAAAAAATTTATTCTGTAAATCCCGGTACAGCTATCCTGATGACAGTTCCCAATGATGCCTATTACTATAAAAGATACCCGAATAAAAATGTAGCGAAGGAAAGAGAAGTGATCTTTGCGCTGGCAGATAAATATAATATCGCGGTTTGGAATTTTTACGACATCATGGGCGGATTTGGATCCTCGCAGCAGTGGTATAAAAACGACCTCATGCACAAAGACAGGATACACTTTACTTACGAAGGATATAACCTGAAAGGCGATTTGTTTTTTGAAGCGTTTTTAAAATACCTTGAGGAATTTGAATACCGCAGGCTCGTTCGCTTAACCAATAAAGATTGATGGAAAGATTTTACGACATTTTTACCAACTATCCTTCTTTCCGCTGCGAAGACATTGCAGAAAAAGCCAACGACTTCAGTAAAACTGATACCGCACCGCTTACTTTCGCTCAATTTGATTTCTGGATCTATTTTGCCATTGTTTACCTGATGTTTGCTTTTGTGCATAACCGCATAATGGTGCGCAATTTGTTTCTCTTGCTGGTGAGTGTGTTTTTCTATTTCAAAACTTCCGGGTTTTTCATCATTATACTTATTTTTTCCACACTCATCGATTATTATATCGGTAACGCAATTCACAAAAGTGATAATAAACGAAAACGATTATCGCTGCTGGTGCTTTCCATGTTCATGAACCTGTTTGTTCTTTGCTTTTTCAAATACGCTTATTTTTTCACGGCTTCCTATAACGAAGTAATGGGGACATTCAATGAACATCTTGGCACTGCATTTAATACCGACATAAAGGCGTTTAATTATTTTGGATACTGGTACGATAGTTTCTGGGACACCGATTATTTCTGCGTGGATAAAATTATTCTTCCCGTGGGAATTTCATTTTACACTTTCCAAACGATGAGTTACTCGCTGGATATTTACCGGAAAGAACTTACTCCCGTGAAAAGCCTGGTTGATTTTTCTTTTTTCGTTACTTTCTTTCCTCAGCTGGTAGCGGGTCCGATTGTGCGCGCCAAAGATTTTATTCCGCAGATGTATCAACCCTTCCGTCTTACGCATAACGAGGCGGGGGTGGCTGTTTTTACCATTATGCGCGGACTGGTGAAAAAAATTGTGGTGGCTGATTTTATTTCGGGAAATTTTCTCAGTACGGTGATCGCCAATTTCGAGAATGGTACACCCGATAATATTCCCGGTTACGTTTGTGTATTGGCCATGTGGGCGTATTCCATCGGTATTTACTGCGATTTCAGCGGGTATACCGATATCGCCATAGGCCTGTCCAAACTCATGGGATTCGACCTGATGATAAATTTCAATTCGCCTTACAAAGCGAAAAACGTAGCAGAATTCTGGAAACGGTGGCACATTTCATTATCCACCTGGCTGCGCGACTACCTGTATATTCCGTTGGGAGGAAACCGGAAAGGAACAGTGGCGTCATACATTCTTTTGTTTTTCATTTACCTGCTCATTAGCCTCACTTTCCAGCGATGGACAGGTATGGAGTGGTTTATGATTCTTTTCTGGCTCACAGGTGTTTCTGTCATACTGGCACTAACGGGATACGTATTTAAGTCGTTTGGAAAATTCATGACCACCGATATGAACCTGATGATTACTATGGTGCTCGGTGGATTCTGGCACGGGCCCACGCAAAATTTTATTACGTGGGGTGCATTGAACGGGTTGGCGCTGGTGGTGTATAAATACTGGAAACGTATTAGTCCCTATGAAAAAAGTTCGTTTTTCCTTGTCAATTTCTGGAAGATATTCCTCACGTTCAATTTCATTTCTTTCACAAGAATATTTTTCATTTTCCAGTCGCCCGACCATTCGGATATGTTTTTGGATAACATCATAAATATTTCCGATACATTTTCATGGACAGCCGTGTGGGATGCGATATGGGTAAAATATCCGGCAGTTTTTGCTGTAGCTATTGTGGGGTTGATTATTCACTGGTTGCCGTATTCGCTAAAAGATGCCATCCGCGACTGGTTTGCTTCCCTGCAAATGCACTGGCAGGCATTTATGGTGTTTGGATGCTGCGTATTTATCTACCAGTTTATGTCGGGTAAGTTTATTCCGTTTGTTTATTTTCAGTTTTAGGAGCCGGAAACCTGCTTATTGATGCCGTCAACTAATTTTTTTGGCAAATTCGTCTTAGAAATTTGACAAAATGTATTTTTTTGCATAGATTTCATTCATTAATTTATGTTTGATGTCAGGCCTAAATAAATATTATTTTGTTTTAGTTTTATCAGCATGTATTGTTTTTTGTCAACTGGTGCCTCATTATGCAATAAAAGACACAACTATTGCAAGAATGTATATTGATATTTTAAGAAATGCCGCAGACGAAATGGAAGCGCTGTTTGAATTGGATAAACAAATAAACGAATTAAGGAATTTTTGCAATTTTCATGAAACTGCTATGAAAATTAAAAAAGTACCAGGGGGTTATTTTAATCTTACGGCAGGGGATTTATTAATTCTTGAAAATATATCTGAAAGTAATACTGCGGTTTCTATCAACGCTAAGAGCATTTTGGATTTTGTAAGAAAGGATCAACGTTATATGCCGCGTTATCCGTTCATCGAGTCGGGAGGAACGGTTAGACGGGCAGATTTGGAAGAAGAAATCTCTGAAAATAAAAACCATTTTCTTTTTGCTTACCCCAATCCTTTCGATGAAATAACCACTATTGAAATTAATTTAGAAGATGAGAATTCAGGATCATATCTTCTGATCGTTGATATTACGGGGAAGGAACTTTTCAAGTTGCCGGTTTTGCAATCCAATGTAAAAATCCCATTACATATAAACGATGTCAAAAAAGGAATTTACCTGGCAATGCTTTACAACAAAGGGAAACCGGTAGACGTAATTAAACTGGTTGTTTATTAATGAAAATATTTTTTATCATATTATCGGTTCTTCCAACAATTATTTTTGGACAATCTCAATTTAACCGGGATTATGAGGTAGTCGGACAGCCTGAAGGATTTTGTACTACTATATATCAAAACGGCTCATATTTTACAAGCGGAGTTGTGTTTTATGGGTCAAACGGTGAATATTTTTTGATTGAAGTAAATACTAATGGAGATACTTTAAGGAAAAAGCTACATGGGAAGCCAACAACTACCTATTATCTTGGTTCAAATAGTTTATTCTCTGATGATTCAAATTTTATTTTTATAGGTAAAGAGGTAGATACTAATGGAACATTCCCGTTTGTATCAAAAATGAATTCTGATTTTGATACTATATGGACCAGTACTAAATGGAATTTACCGGAAGGAGATTTTTTTGACGGAAAAAAAACAAGGAATGGCTATATTTTTGCTGGCATGCATGATTCTTCAACGACAAATTTTGATATTCTCATTGTAAAATGTGATACAGCGGGTAATTTGCAATGGAAAAAAAAATCGTCACAAGTGAATATGAATACGCGTACAGTATAGATACGACTTTTGACGGGGGATATATTATAGCGGGATGGCAGAATAACGCAGTTACTAACTGGGATATATATGTAACAAAAATTGACAGTGTAGGAAATGTACAATCTGGATGGCCGAGAATTTTTGGCACAAGTGATAGTGATGCAGGATATGTGTGTTCATTGAAAGACAGTAACTTTATTGTATATGGAGGGTGGGAAGGAGGATCAAGTAATTATAAAGCACATTTGAGAAAATTAGATAAATATGGAAATACATTATGGATTAAAAATTTCCAAAATGCCGGATCATCGGGAATCTTAGATAATTTTAGTGATATTATAGAAATAGAAAATGGTGACTTATTGTTAGTCGGTAATTTTTATGATTCCATAATAAATAACCCTGTAGGTTGGATATTAAGAACTGATTCATTGGGTAATGAAAAATGGCGGAGAAAACTTCAGAAAAGAAACGAAGACAACTATTTATATAGCATTCAACAAACTCCAGATTTAGGT
>JBMORL010000009.1:0-3641 GCA_049322335.1 Bacteroidota bacterium | reverse complement strand
TCTATTACGGAAACGCTGAACAAAAACAAAAATATATTCCCAAACTCGCTTCCGGTGAGTGGAAAGCAGCTTATTGTTTAACAGAACCCGGCTCCGGTTCGGATGCTAACTCGGGAAAAACAAAAGCCGTTTTGGATGCCGATGGAAAAAATTATACCCTCAACGGACAAAAAATGTGGATCACCAATGGCGGTTTTGCCGATGTGTTTACCGTTTTTGCAAAAATTGACAATGACGAAACCCTCAGCGCCTTTATCGTGGAAAAATCGTTTGCAGGAATTTCGCTAAATCCCGAAGAGAAAAAAATGGGAATAAAAGGTTCTTCCACGCGCCAGGTGTTTTTTAATAACGTGAAAGTTCCTGTTGAAAATCTTTTATCAGAAAGACAGAACGGGTTTAAAATCGCGTTGAACATTTTAAATCTCGGAAGAATAAAACTGGCTGGCGCTGCTTTGGGTGGATCGAAAGAAGCGATTTCCAAATCGGTGAAATATGCCAACGAACGCGAGCAGTTTGGACGTCCTATTTCCAAATACGGAGCCATCAAACACAAAATGGCCGAGCAGGTTATACGTGTATATGCCGTGGAAAGCGCTACTTACCGCTGTTCTCAAAATATTGAAGATGCCATTGCCGCATTAAAAGCCGGTGGCATGGATAAGGAGAAAGCCATCCTGAAAGGCGTTGAACAATTTGCTGCCGAAGCCGCTATCCTGAAAGTAGCAGCCTCCGAAGCGTTAGATTACGTGGTGGATGAAGCCGTACAGATTTACGGTGGCATGGGCTACTCTGCCGAATCTCCGGTAGAACGCGCCTACCGCGACTCACGTATCAACAGAATATTTGAAGGCACCAATGAAATTAACCGCATGCTCATCATCGACATGCTGCTGAAAAAAGCCATGAAAGGTGAAATTGATTTAATGGGACCAGCTATGAAAGTAGTACAGGAACTGATGTCTGTCCCCGATTTTGGCGGTAGTGATGATGCACCCTTTGCCAAAGAGAAAAAATACATTGCCAACTTTAAAAAAGCCGTTTTACTCACAGCCGGTGCAGCCGCGCAGAAAATAGGCATGCAATTAGCCAAAGAGCAGGAAATACTAATGAACATTGCCGACATGGTGATTGACACCTACGTAGCCGAATCACTGATGCTACGCGTGGAGAAACTTACTAACGCCAAAGGCGCTGCCGCAACAGAGGTACAGCAATGCATCATGAAAGTATACATCAACGATGCAGCCGACCGCATTCATAAAAACGGAAAAGAAGCCCTCAACGCCTTTGCCGAAGGAGACGAACAACGAATGATGCTGATGGGTGTAAAACGATTCACCAAAACTGATTCACTGAATACCAAAGATGCGAGGAGGAAGATTGCGGAGATGCTGGTTGGGGAAGGGAAGTATTGTTTGTGAAAATTAATTTTTAATAACTGGCATTGATTTCCCAAATATATCTACGAGTTATCTAATTTAATTCTTTAGATACGCCTCTTGATGACTGTGTACATGCATTATTTGTTTCGGTCGTGTGCCCCATTGCTCTGTAACGACAATAGCAGTAATTTTCACTGTCACATTCACACCTGTAATAGCATTATCATTGTAAAGACAAACATGATACATACCTTTTATCGGAGCTGTCATTATTGAATAATCATTTATTACTTTACCTTTTTTATAATAATTAAAAGTTAATCCGGACGTGAATAAATTTACATTGTTATTATCTACAATATAAAAATCAATATCTTCACCGGATTGAAGTCGCGCGATATAAGAAATACCGCTGAGCATAAGTGAAGTTAGAGGAGAAATTTTTGCTAATAATGGAGCTGCGCTTTTTGCAAGCTGCTTTGTCGCATCTTCGTATGCCTTCTGCCCTTCCTGATCAACTCCAATATAATAACTCCATTTGACCGTATTATCGGGCAGGGTGAAATTGAAAGTTGTTATATTGCCATTCAGATTACCCTGCGAATGAACTTTTGCAACCTGATCTGTGATATTGGAAACTGTAGTATCCGATTTAACTAAATATTTTTCCTGAACAGTAGTATAAGTTGTATCATAAACTGTCTTCCAATAAACGTTTGTATTGAAATTCTTAGTAATCTCGCTGGCTGGAACTCTTTGAATTTTGAATTTACAAATTCGTCCGCCTATTGCAGAATTGGAAAACCGGAATTTGTAAATTCCTGTCGTTGTAATGTTAAAAGTTTTGTTCACTATTTTTTTAGTTTTGTAGTCCATAAACTTTGAAGACGAGGGCAATTCAATGATTTCCACTTCTTTCAGTTCTTTTCCATTAACTTCTTCAAAATTGAAGATGATCTGGTCTCCTTCGGCAAAACCGTAATAGAAAACCTCTTCTCCAAGCCCCGCGATTTTAAGCGTTGATTCTGCAACATCGACTGTTTCCTGCTCGAAAAATTGGAAAGAGGAAAGGGTAACTGTTGTTAGAGTAATCACAATTATTTTTTTCAATTTCGTACACATTTATTTTATTTTTTCAAAGAGAACATAAGATGTTCCCACATCTCCACATTCAATACATAGATAATTTTTAGCGCCTTTTATTACGTTGTTAGCTGGTGTCAGCCTGAGTAAATAAGTTCCAAAGTTATGGTGATCTGGTGTTACGGTTTCTGTATTTAGAAGAACAACTCTACTAGGTGTAATTCTACCTTTAAATTTTTCTATATCGATTACTTGACCCTTATTAACTGTGGTAATTTCTCCTCTTATCTTATAAGCAAATTGATTTATCGTTGCTTTAACAAAGGGTTCGCAGTCCGTCTTTCTCAAGTAATTTAAAATATCTTCATTTGAAGATTGAGTTGTGGGAAGGACAAATTGTTCGTCATTGGGATAATCTGATTCAATGTTATTTTCATTATTTTCTTCTATTGAGTCGTTATTCCACTCATAAATATATACCTTATATTCTCCGGAAATATTAGGATAAACTTTAAAAAATATTAAATTTATAATGTATCCAAGCTGATATCTAAAAAGGTAAATGAGCAGTGTTGCAACTAATGAACTTAATACTCCAAGGATAAAATCATTCATGAGATGTATTTTGTCTAATTTGATATAACTTCTTTGTAAAGCAGAAAATCATTCGAGTCAACCTCCCCTTGTAAGCTCCACTCCGCCAAAAATAAAAATTCCCTTCACTCCTGCAAACCGGGGAAAAAATTTTGTAAAAAACTTTTTCTTTTTTTTCTGTGGCGGAAAATAAAAACCCCCAGCATTTACAAGCCTTACAAAAGAAACCAGGAAATTTTGTCATAAGTAAAAATACGTAATGTGAAAAATGGTTTTTGTTGGTAAGCAGCGGGTTAAAATTGTTAATAACTACAGGATGAGTGAAGGAAAACGGGATTGGGGTTTAAAAAAGTGGGGGGGGTTGAGTGTGGCCTGGTTAACAGTTTCGCTAGGCAGCTTAACTAACTCTATTCTTTTTCACTACCTATCAATGCAAATCAAATGTTCGCACAAAGTCGCGGTGAGGAGCTTGTGAGTGGCAGGGAATACAGGATGCGCCCTGGCCACCAATGCTGTAAGCGGGATTTCCTGTAACATCATATTCGGCCCAATACCATTCGCTATTGAATTTATACATCATGG
>JBMORL010000008.1:3069-34189 GCA_049322335.1 Bacteroidota bacterium | reverse complement strand
CTGAAATTTTATCATCGGTAACCCGTTATGAATTAAAAGACAGTACGCTTACTTTGTATGGAGAAGGAAAAAGTGTAGTAAAATTAAAACTGAATAACAGCTGGTATCCCGACTGGAGAAAACCGGTAAGTACTTATTCAGGAAACGGTTTACCGAATTTTCCCATCGACACCGGAATTGTTATACGATCAAAACCACAAATCATAAACGGAAAACCACTTTCGTATTACCTCGCACATCCGCAAATTGACAGTGTCTCAAAATTATTTATCACCCAAAAACTGGCGTTGACTTATGGCTCGGGCAGACAGGACAGGATGGCGGATAGTTTGTTAACGAAAAATCCTGAAACATTTTCGTATTATATCTACCAGTTTCACCGGATGATGGAAGCTGCAAAATCAAACGGATATTATGAATATGTAGTAAGGGATGAACTGTCCAATGCCTGTGCAAAATTCTTTTTACAGGATCCCGGCCGCTTTTTTACCCTGATAAAATACGGAACCTACAAAAAATATTTCAACGACTGGCAATACCTGGTAAAAGACGCGTTATGGGACACTAAAAGCGAATATTATATGAAAGAGAGCATTCGCTTAACTATCTACAACAACTGTCCCCTATTCATCAACGACTGGAACAAAATGCTGGAGTGGATAGAAAATTATGTTGAACCTCATGCCGGGAGAGGATAGTAAATACGCAACACGTTATAGTTTCACTGTACCGGCTTTACTTTTTCGTAATAATTTCCAAAAATCATTGATAAAATACTGATACCAAGTGCAGGGATAAAAGCAATATCTGCTGTTTCTTCACTGAACGTATTAACAAAAACCAGCCAGGATGCCATCCCGATGGACATAGACAACATAGCACCGGTTGCCGTGGCGCGTTTGGAATACAATGCCCAAACCATCGGAACCAGCAATGAAACAATTCCCAATACCGAACTTTGGCTCACCAGTTCGTAAATATCGTTTTCCATCATAGCCATACCAGTGGCGATGGCAGAAATAATAAGTACAGAGACACGCGCCAGCCATAAAAATTGTTTGTCGCTGTACGTTTTTTTGGAAAGTGGTTTCACCAGGTTTTCGGACAATATGCTGGCCGGTGCAAGAATGGCTCCGCTGCAGGTGCTTAATACAGCCGATAAGAGTGATCCAAAAAATAATACCTGCACAAACATGGGCGTATGTTTTAATACAATATCAGGAATTACCGATTGAGTATCCAACTCCTCGCTTGCCCAGTCGATTTCGGGATGAAGAATTTTTGCTGTCAGTGCAATCATAAGTGGCAGCATGGCAAAAACGAGATAAAGCCCGGCACCAATAAAAGTGGAAGCAACAGCCGCTTTTTCCGAACGTGCTGAGTTTACACGCTGAAAAATATCCTGCGAAGCTAACGATCCGAGGCCAAGCACAAGCCAGGCTGATATCCACTTGGTGATAGAAAGTGGTTCGCGTTCGGGAAGAAAGCGGAATGCTTCGGGATCGGTTTTGGCATACGCTGCTTCCCATCCGCCTGCTTCACTCAATAAAAACACTGCCAGGATAATCATTCCGGCCACAATAAAAATACTTTGAATAAAATCTGTAATAGAAACCGCCCACATTCCCCCAACATAGGTATAAAGCGTAACGATTACCGAACAAATAAGAATTCCGTATACCTGGTCAACTCCGGTTACTGCTTCGAGAATAATGGATAAGGCAATAAGTTGTGCGGCAATATATCCGAAAAAAGTGATAAGCATAAAAGCACTGGAAACAATTTCCACACGTTGACCGTATTTATTCCGGAAAAGGTCGCCAATGGTAAGCAGGTTGAGGCGATAAAGTTTTTTCACAAAAAATAATCCGAACAACACCAGGCAAAGTACTCCTCCGAAAGGATCCTCCACTACTCCGATCAATCCTTCCTGCACCACCCGTGATGACGCGCCAAAAACCGTTTCGGAGCCAAACCAAAGGGCAAATAAAGCAGCAGCATTGATAAACGGTGGAAGGTTTCTCCCGGCCTGCATGAAATCAGAGCTGTTTTTTACATACCGCGAAGCAAAAAAGCCGATGGCGATAGTAAGTAAAAGGTAGATGATTATAAACAGCAGCAGCATTTTCAAACAATAGTAAATCCAACAACCAGTATATCGTCCACGCGGTCATAACTACCCTGCCATTTCAGCAACCTGTCATTCAGTTTTTTTCGCTGCATACCAGGGTCAAGTGATGAAACTTCTCCCAGCAGTTTTTTGAAAGCGGCACTCATGAATTTTTTTCCGTTTTCGCCACCAAACTGATCCTGGTATCCATCAGAATACATATAAAACCAATCCCCTTTTTCCAGTTGCAAAGAATGATTGGAGAACTGATAGCCCAGCGGAGTTCTTCCCCCGATAGCCATACGGTCGGTTTTTAATTCTACAGATACTCCTTTATGTACATGTACAAAAGGATTCATGGCTCCTGCATATTGCAATATTCCTTTTTCTGTTGAGAAACAACACACTACGCAATCCATCCCGTCATTGGCGGTGGCCAATGCGCCTTCGCGGTGAAAAACATTTCCCACAATCCGGTGAACGCGGCTGAGAATTTCTCCCGGTTCATCAATCTTTTGATCTATCACCACCTGGTTAAGCACATTGTGACAGGTCATGGAAACAAAAGCACCCGGAACGCCATGCCCGGTACAGTCGGCCACAGCAAAAAATACAAGACCATCTCTTTCATAGAACCAGTAAAAATCCCCGCTCACAATATCACGCGGAAGCCAAAGAATAAAATGCTGAGGGAGAAATTTGCTGATATATCGTTCGTCAGGGAGAATAGCATCCTGAAGAGTTTTGGCATATTCGATACTGGAAGTAATTTCCTTATTCTTCACTGTAATTTCATCACGCTGTTTTTCGATTTGTGTTTTTTGTTTATTGATCTGGATATTGGCCGCTTTGGTTTTTTGCTGGCTGCGGAAAACTACAGCTAATAATCCCGAAACAAGCAGGAAGCCAACAATGGAAAATCCGATAATTGTTTTTTGAAACCTGCTTTCTTCGTCTGCTTTCTCCAGTTGCAGTTTTTGAATCTGGTTTTCTCTTTCTTTTTTTTCTGTTTCATATTTGGTAGCCATTTCTGCAAAAGCAGAATCTACATTAACCTTTCTCAGGCTATCCGACATATCGTAATAATAATCCATCAGCGAATACGCTTTTTTAATAGCATAATATGCTTTTTTGAATTCATTTTGTTTTTCATAGGCATTTGCCATTCCCGAAAAAAGATTTCTTGATTCGATATCGCTCTTTTCGAACAGGTCATCTATTTCCAGTGATTTTTCGTAGTAGCTGATGGCATCGTTTATTTTTCCCTGGTAGAAATAAATCTCTGCGATGGTACGCATGGATTTGGCCATTTTAACTTTATTTTCGTTACGCTGGTAATATTCTGCCGACAAACGCAACAGGGGAAGTGCTTTTTCATATTGTCCCCTTGCTTTCAGGATTTTTCCCATATTATAAACTGCAGGAGCACTGTTTTGAGGAGATTCAGCTTTGATAAACGATTCATACGACATTTCAAAATAACGGTAGGCAGATGCCGTATCTTTCATATCCAGAAAAACAGCACCGAGTGTATTGGATGTTATTCCAATATTAAACGGATCTCCCAGTTTTATATCAATATCGAGTGATTTTTTTACATACTTTTCGGCATCCTTCAGCCTTCCCAGTTGCCGGTAAATTATTCCGATATTATGATAGACGGAACTTTCTCCTTCCTTATCATTTAATTTTTCGCAGTATTCCGCACATTTAATATCCGCTTCAATAGCTTTGGCCGGATTATCAAGATTCATATATGCAGTTCCTATCTGGCCGTAGGATTTTTTTAGTCCCTCGAGGTACTGAATACGGTGAGATATTTCCGCGCCTTCTTCTGCCAGTTTCAGGGCTCTTTCGGGATTCGTTTCTGAAATAGCATAGGAAAGTTCGTTTAAAGTAAATACCCGGTCTTTGTCTGCCTGTTTGGTTTCAAGTAACGCCTCCAGCGAATCAATACTTCCCGTTTGTGCCACCAGGTTTCCCGATAAAATCAGGAATACTACCAGCACCCGCCACCGCTTAAAAAAAAATATATGCATATTTATTGGTAAATATAAATAAATGCTTTATACTTGAACCAAATACTAACCTTAAAATTCAACTATTATGGCTTACGGAAGAATTACACTCATTCAGGATGATCCCCAGGGAGGAAAAAAAGGCGAACTGGTGGACATTGAAACAGGAAAGCTTTACCCTTTTGCAGCAGAAAAAAACATACCTAATGCTGACAGGCAGGATATCGTAGACTTTCAACCGGATGCAAAAGGAACCGCTATCGGGCTGGTGCATAATATCGCCTTGCGCGTTACAGGCTTTGCAGGGGCAAATGCAGAAGTAAAAATGGCGCTCGAAGCTTTGATCAAAGCACAGGCGAAAGACACCAATGATACTGATATCGTTTCCCGGAAAATAAAATAATAACCATTTCTTTTTTATAAACCGCTGGCCCTGGCTGGCGGTTTTTTTATTTGAACCTTTTTGTTTTTGGCATGTACAGCATTGAAAACAACCAAAAATGAAAACGTTAATGATGTATTTGCTGGTAGCGGGGAATATGAAATCGTTCGCACCGGTGCAACAGGTAGAAGTTACCGAACCAAAAATTCAGAAAGTCACTGTTTTTCTTTCAGGCGCACAAATCAGCCGCGAAGGAAATTTTCTAATCCAGCCGGGAGTAAATGAGATCACTTTTTCCGGTGTTTCTCCCTATGTTGATCCCAACAGTTTACAGGCAAGAGGATTTGGTGAATTCACTATTATGGATGTAAAATTTAAAGTTCATTATCCCCAACCTGAAAAAGTGGAAAATGATCCCAATAAAATTCCCGCTGACGTTTTGAAAAAAATGAACCTGCTGCGCGATTCGCTGGATGTGCTTAATTATAACCTGGAAGAACTCCGTGCAAAAAAGGAAGTGCGTACAATGGAAAGACAAATGCTATTGAATAACGGAACAGTAAAGGGCACCGGAAAAGTAAATGACTCCATTCAGTTACTGAAAAGCGCAATGGAATTTTTTCATGCAAAAATGACAGAAATTAACCTCGATCTTTTCCAGATGAAAAAGAAAGAAGATAAAATGGTGCAGCAGCAAACTGAAATGCTCGCCCGGTTAGCCGACCTGGAAAACTGGAAATACAAAAATAATCTCACCGAAGATCCTAAAAAAGGTCCGGTTTATCAAATCGTGGTTACAGTTAATACCGATAAAGCCGTGAAAGGAAAACTGGAAATCGGTTATATGGTGAGCCAGGCCGGGTGGGCTCCTTCGTATGATCTGCGTGCGAAAGATGCCAACTCACCGGTAGAATTAAATTACAAAGCGCAGGTTTATCAGAATACAGGCGAAGAATGGGAAAAAGTAAATCTTACTCTCTCCAGCAATAATCCCTATATCAACCAGTCGAAACCCGTTTTAAACCCTATGTATATTACCTATTACAATCCTTACGCCTACAGAAATGATGATAAAGCAAAATACTATGATGAAGATCTGAAAAAGGATATGGAAGCAGAAAGAAAAGAACTTTCACAATCGGCCACAGGCGCCATGCAGGAAAAACTGAATGATGGCCCTATTGCCAACAATGCTATGAATTATATAACGCAACGCGAAAATATGGTGAGTGCTGAATTTGAGATCAAACTTCCCTACAGCATAAAATCCAATAACGAACCGCATTTTGTTTCCCTGGGAAAAGAAAACCTTACAGCCAATTACATTCTGAATATTGTTCCAAAACTGGATAAAAATGCATTTCTCGTGGCCAATATTACCAATTGGGAAGATCTTAACCTGCTTCCGGCAAGAGCAAATATTTATTATGACGGAACCTATGTAGGCCAATCTTATCTCGATCCTACCGCTATGGAAGACACACTGAGACTGGCCATGGGAAGAGACAACAGCGTGTCGGCCGTGCGCAAAAAACTAAAAGATAAAGAAAAAGAAAAAATTATTGGCGACAATAAAATAAAAGATGTTGCCTACGAAATTGTGATCAGAAACGCACACGGATATGCACTCGACATTATAGTGGAAGACCAGGTGCCTGTTAGTAACCTGCAGGACGTGAAAGTGGAAGTGCTCGATAAAGGAAAAGCTGAAATGAATGACTATTCCGGAATTCTTACCTGGCGAATGAAAATGAAACCCGGTGCATCAGAAAAAATCGGGTTTGCCTATACAGTTAAATACGACAAAAACAAAAACCTCAGTATGGCGTGGTGATGGTTGGCAAAAAATTTCAGAAATAGTTTTACCGGACAAAACAGTAAGGGCGAGTCGCAACTCGCCCTTACTGTTTTGTAATATCCGTGTTGTTATTTCGTGCGGATCAGAATTTTTCCCTGCGCATTTTTTTAATGTCCGACCGTTTTTTCTTATCGGATTTTCGTTTTTCTTTTACCGGTTTCGGGACGCGGGTGGGTTTACGTTTCTTTTTTTCGGTAAGCAACTGGTCGAGCAACCGGTATAATTTTCGTGTTGCCTCTTCCCTGTTTTTCAACTGGCTGCGATGCGTTTCACAGACAACTGAAATAGTGGTATTACCTGTTTTACGGAGCAGGTATTCTTTTATTCCGTCCGGTAAAGCGTGACTCCTGCAAATGTCCCATACCAGTTCCACCCGGCTCTCGGTTTTATTCACATGCTGTCCGCCTTTTCCCCTGCTGCGGCTGGTACGTATCTCCGCTTCGGGTAAAATATCCACAGAATATATATCGAATAGTTTGGGCACTACAAAAATTTGGGTTAACTTTAAATATGTACAAATTTATCATTCTTTTTCTTATTCTCGCCTGTCCCTTTGCCTATGCACAAAAAACGGTAAAAACAAGGACTATAGAAAAAGACACTTTTGCATCAGGAAAAATAAAAGCGCTGTATTTTACCAGGATCAAAGAAACCGGTAAATACGGCATACATACCTATCAAAAAACTACCGAAAAAAAAATCATCCGTTACCGCGAAGACGGCACCAAGCTCTATGAACAAACCGTTCTTACAAAAATTGGTGTCGATGCCTATCCCTGCCAGGAACTGATGTTTGAACAAAAGACCTATCATCCCAATGGCAAACTAAAAAGTGAATGGAAAATTGAATGCGATTGCCATAAAGTATGGTATAAAGAATATAACGACAAAGGGAAATTGCTCAATAAAAGTTATTCCATTATAAAAAGATACTGGTAATCCATTGTCCGTTATGAAACTAAATCTGTTTTCTTCCATTTTTGTAACTTTTTACCCCTGTACGTATTATACGATCAACACCATGAAAGCCATTACCGCGTTATTTCTGCTCATTTTCTCACTTCCTGTATTGTCGCAGGAGAAAAAATACGGTTACATCATTCCATCACGGGAAGTCAACTACAAATCAATATTAAAAACAGGAAAAAACAAGATGGATTCTTCTGTAGTAGCTCCTGACCTTTACATCTCACGACAGGTGACATTGGGCGAATATAAACAGTACCTGGAAACGGTGAAAAAAGATTCATCAGAAACATTTTACAAAAGCCAGTTGCCGGACACCAGTATGTGTACGAAAAGTGCGTATGAAAAATACATATCCGATAAGCAATACGAATCCTTTCCCGTAGCCGGTGTCACCTGGGAAAATGCTATGAATTATTGCCGGTGGAAAACCATAAAAGAGAACCGGTCGGATACAGTAACTTATTTCTACCGCCTCCCAACTCTTGGCGAATGGCTTAATGCGGTCAATTATGCCAATGACAAAATTTCAGGCCATGATTTTGGAACTTATTTCTCGGATTGGACAATGACATCAAGAGATGAAACACCGGACGACTGGTTTGAATATGGAGACCAGAAATGGCATGAAGTAAAATACATTGCTGCAAAAAAAGACTCACCGGCTATGAAGAGAAAAACTGTAATGGGAAATTCGTTCAAAAATGGTTTTACAAACTACGTAATTAACCGAATGATTTACTTTTATCAATACGAAGGCCTGTCTCACGTTAGTTTCAGGCTGGTTAAAATTGATTGCAGGGAATTTGTTACGATTAAAAAAACAATTTATTCCGCCCAATGGATTGCGGAAGATTTCTGGAACCTGAAAATTAAAACCAAATGAAAGAACTTTTTATCATCGTCTTCTGTCTTTTCACTTCTTCCGTTTTTTCACAAAAACAGGTAGTGGAATACGAAGGCATAATGTACATTTTTGAAACACGAAACGGTTTGTTTGACGGGGAATATAAAAGTTTTTACCCCAACAAAAAACTAAAAGCCGAAGGAACTTTTAAAAACAACCAGCGTGTTGGGAAATGGAGAGCATACGATTCAACGGGAGTAATGAAAACAGAACGCGATTACAAAAACAATTTTGAGTTTACACGTGTTTTTCCTGAACTTCCGCAGGATGGTCCCGCGAAACTACTTTCAGAACCGGTTTATGTACCCAAATACAATTCAGATGGTTTTATAGAAAATTTCCCGCTGAAAGAAAGACAGGTAATGATATCAAAAAGAATCTGGAGATTTATTCCCTCTGCTACAGATCATTGGTCTGCTTTGTATGGAGTATTATATGAAAGTGCAAAAAATAAAGAAATAAAAATATATTCCTCAAAAGATGATCAGTTCAGGAAAGTAATTACTTCAGGAAATATTGATAGTTTAATGAATTGTAAACGAATAGTTTTTAAAGGATATAAAATTAAAGAAGACTGGTTTTTTGATACCGACAGGATGATATCAGAAACAAGGATCATTGGCATATGTCCTGTATTTTATTGTTTAGATACAAAAATCCCGGAAGATTTATGCTGGTTTTATTTTCCGGAATGCAGAAAAGTTTTGTCGGGAATACAGGTAAAAAATCAAAACAGGCCTTCCTGCATAACCACAATGGACGATCTTTTCTTTTACCGGTTCTTTGAAAGTGAAATCTATAAAGAGTCGAATATACACGATCGTTCCATAGCGGATTATTGCAAAGGAGAAGAAATTCAAAAAGAAGCCCTGCGTATTGAATTAAGCCTGAAAGAACTGGAACACGATGCCTGGCTGATGCTGACTAATTGATTATTTTTTAAATTTGACTTAACTTTTTAAAAATTCAGTATTATGAAATCATCCTTATTTGTAAAAGCGGGCGTAGTGTTACTTTTTATTTCGCTGGTCACCGCCCTGATCGCCTACCGTTCAGGATATTTTGATTCTTCTTCGGGAAAAGAAAGTGAATCAGCCACCGATACCACCAAAAAACAACAGGATTCGGTAAAAGAATCAACGGAAGATACAGTTCTCGGGGATGAAGATATTATGAATAGTTCCAAATCAGGTGACTGGATTGTTCCCGTTGACACCGAAGAAGAGGAAGAAGAAACTCCTGCTATCATTGAAAGTACAAAATCAGGAAAAATTATCACTCCAAAAAAGAAAGAACAAAACAATAACAACGTAAACCCGAAACCCGTTATTATGGGAAGTTCGAAATCTGCCCCTGTATTTACTCCTGATACCGGAAAAAATAAATAATTCTGTAAAATGGATTACCTGGAAATACTGCTCACCACGGGAATCAGCCTTCTTTTCCTGGTGATTGTATTTCTTCCTATGGAAAAAGTATTTCCTGCAAAACAGGGACAACGATTTTTTCGTCCCGGATGGATCCTTGACCTTTGTTTTTTTCTCGGGCAGTATTTTATATGGGGAGCTTTGGTTTTGTGGGTACTCACCTATTTCAACAACTGGCTCAATGATGTCATTCCCGGTGATTTCAGAAAATCGGTGGCGGCACAATCATGGTGGTTACAAGCCATTGAAGTAATTGTGTTAAGCGATTTTGTCATTTACTGGGCACACCGGCTACAACACCGTGTGGGATTTTTATGGCGGTTTCATAAAGTACATCACAGTGCCGAACATCTCGACTGGCTGGCTGCACACCGCGAGCATCCGCTGGATACTATTTATACGGTAGGACTCATCAATCTTCCTGCCTTTGCATTGGGTTTTCCGCTTGAAACCATGATCGGTTTTATCACCTTCAGGGGAATCTGGGCTATATATATTCACTCCAATGTTCGGTTACCCATCGGCCCTCTAAAAATGATTATTGGCGCTCCCGAATTACACCACTGGCACCACGACCTTAACCGCGATGCCGGTAACTATGCCAATATTTCTCCACTCATGGATCTCCTTTTCGGCACCTACACCTGTCCTCCACGCGAACCCGAACAATTTGGTATCAAAGAAAAATTTCCGAAAAATTATCTTGGCCAGCTTATTCATCCCCTTCTTCCCGGCCGGATTTCTTCGAAATGGGAAAAAGAAAACAATAATATCCCGAACAAAGAAAATTAATTCGTATTTTTCATCAATGAAACTTTCACGCAGAGCATTTCTTCCCGCCCTGGCTACACTGGGAGCCGGAATAGCTTTATCCAAAAAACTATCTGCGGGTGAAAACGAAATTTTATTTCCTCAAAAAGATTTGCCCGTTATAAAACCACCTGCCTTGAAAAAAGGAGATAAGATTGCCATTACTTCTCCCGCAGGTGCATTGCGCGACCATAAAGACGCGGATAAATTTCAGAAATTACTCGAAGAACTGGGATTTGAAGTGGTGATGGGCATGACCGTAAAAGCCAAACACGGTTATTTTTCGGGAACAGATGATATGCGCCTGAATGAACTACACAAATTTTTCAGCGACAAATCCATTAAAGGCATTGTTTGTATGAAAGGAGGATACGGCTGCGCGAGGATTATTGATAAAATAGATTATGAAATGATCCGAAATAATCCGAAAATATTTATGGGATTCAGTGATATTACCGCGCTGATTCATTCCATTTATCATTACAGCGGCCTGATTACTTTTCACGGGCCGGTGGGAAATTCATCCTGGAACGAATACAGTATAAATTATATTACCAAAACCATTATCACCGGAGAAAAAGTAAAATATTTTCCGGGTAATGACGCCATAAATGATAAAATTACCACTCTTGTTCCGGGAAAAGCAGAGGGAAAAATAGCAGGCGGCAACCTGAGTGTTTTATGCAGCCTGGCCGGTACAACATGGTTTCCTGAAACAGAAGGAAGGCTTTTGTTTCTCGAAGATGTTTCTGAAGAACCTTATCGCCTCGACCGAATGCTTACACAACTGAAACTGATGGGTGTTTTCGATAAAATTTCAGGACTGATACTCGGAAAATTTCCAAAATGTGTGGCCGAAGAACCCGATTTTGCTTTTACCATTCCCGAAGTTTTTTACCAGCAGTTTTCGAAAGTAAAATTCCCGGTTTATTCGGGTGCAATGATCGGGCATGTGGCCAACAAATATACGCTGCCGGTAGGTATTGAAGCCCGCATGGATGCCGATAAAGGAACTATTGAATTACTGGAAGAGGCAGTTGTTAAATAAACCTAATTGTGAACGGTTCTGTAACTTTACTTCTATTTTAACGTCACACCGGCAGCACGCATGAAATATTTTCTATATACATTATTGTTTCTGACAATCGTAAACGAAAGTACAGCCGGGATTGTAAAAGGAACTATTACCGATGAATTCGGTGCCCCGGTGCCTTCCGCCAGTATTTATGTAAAAAATACATCCTTTGGCGTTTCATCCGACCTGAAAGGAAATTATTTCCTTGAGCTGAAAAACGGAACCTATACCATTGTATTCAGTTTTGTTGGATTTGAAACACAGGAAAAAAAAGTGGAGATAAAAAACACTACAACTATTCTCAATATTCTTTTAAAAGAAGCTTCCAGCGAATTGGGTGGAGTTGAAATTTATGCTGATCAGCGCGATATTGCCAAAGATATTATGAAAAAAGTACGCGACAGGAGAAAAGATTATCTCGACAAGGTAAAAAATTACTCATGCCGCACCTACCAGAAAATTTCTCTTGAAAAAGAACCGGTTGATAAAACCACTCCCGATACTATCAACAAAACCGACCGTTACAAAGCCACGGGTAAATTCAACGAATACAAAATAGAAAACAAACTCAACCTTATTGAATCGGTTTCTGATATGTATTTTGATCCTCCGGGAAAACAAAAAGAGATTATTCATGCCTACCACGATTTTGCCGAGATGAACAAACCTATCGGCACCAGCGGCATGAGTGCTACCATCGAATACGGAGAACCCGAGATTGCACCCATGCCCTATGAATCAGAAAATCCCTACCTGCTGGTTACCGATGCGGCCGTTACCGAATTTGAATTTTATAAAAACCTCATTGAAGTTCCCGGAATCTGCCAGAAACAACTGCTTTCTCCGCTGGCTACTGCTGCACCACTTAGTTATGTATATGACTATGACGGCAACTTTTATGAAGACGGAAAAAAAATATACCGGATAAAAGTCACACCCATTTACAAAAGTGAAGCCCTGTTTGCCGGCACACTTTTTATTGAAGACAGCACCTTTGCACTGAAAGCGGTTGATCTTACTATCAATCCCGATGTGCTTTTTTATTGCCACGAGTTCAGAATCATCCAAAACTACAAAGAACTCGAACCCGGAATCTATATGCCGGTGAGAAGAGAATTCTTTTATTCTATAAAAGACGGGCGTTATTATGTAATCGGAAATTCCCGGATCGACCATTCCGAATACAAGATCAATACCACTTTTCCTCCTAAGTTCTTCACTAACGAAGTACGGACATACGATGATAAAGCATTCGACCAGGACTCCGCATGGTGGGCAGGCACAAGGCCTATTACACTGAAGGAAACAGAAATTGAATACATCAAAAAAACCGATAGTCTCCGCGACTATTACGCCAGTGAAGAATACCTTGAAAAAATCGATTCCAATTACAACGATATTGATATCTGGAGTTTTTTATTGAATGGCGTAGGCCACCGTAACCGCGCAAAAGGAAAAGAAATTTATTTCAATCCGCTTATAGCACAGATCGTTCCTTTTGGCGTGGGAGGATACCGCCACCGGCTTGGAGGATATTACAATAAGGAATTCAAAAACGACTGGATGCTGGAAACCGACTGGATGGCCGACTACGGGTTTAAAAATAAAGATATAAAGGGAAAAGCAGGAATTGGCTTAACTTATAACGCACGTAATTTTATGCGCACATTTATCCGTGCAGGCGATTATTACGATATGATCAATAATTATGCTTCTGTGAGCCAGGTGTTCAGCCGGAGCAATTATGTGCGCACGCAAACGTTCAGTATCGCACAGAGGATGGAGATTTTCAACGGATTATTTGGTGAACTTACTTTTGATTATTCCGACCAGAAGCCCATAACCGGACTACAACTTGAGCAATGGTCGCAGGATCTTTTTGACACGCTTAACACCCCGGTTAGTTTCGGGCGATATATCAAAACCGAAATCCGGCTGGATTTAAAATACCGGATCAAACAAAAATATATTATCAAGAAAGGAAAAAAAATCATTCTTGGTTCCACCTATCCCGAGCTGAACCTGGTTTATCGCAAAGGAATTCCCGGAATGCTGGGGAGTGAAGTGGATTTTGACTACATCGAAATCGGGGCCAAACACGAAGTAAAACTGGCACGATTCGGTACTTCAAAATGGAATGTATTGGCCGGATCATTTCTAAACCGCAACAACCTGCGTATTCTCGAATACAAATACTTTAGAGGAAGCGATCCGTTCTTTTTTTCCAATCCGCTTTCCTCTTTCCAGTTACTCGGACCAACGCTCAGTACCAATACAACTTACCTCCGCGGAAATTATATGCATCATTTTGAAGGATTACTTTCCAATAAAATTCCTCTCATTAATAAACTAAAATTCACAGGCGCTGCCGGGGCAGGAATGCTCATCATTCCCGAACAGGATTTTGCACATTTCGAAATTTTTGGCGGACTGGAACGAATTATCCGTATCCGAAAACAACTCTTCCGGCTGGGAGTTTATGCCGTCACCAAAGACGACACCTTCAGCAAAGCCGATTACACCTTCAAATTCGGAGTTAGTTTCTATAATTCCTATACGAAAAAATGGGATTATTAAGTGGATTGGTCAGGGGTCAATGGTTATTGTTACAGTTATAAATTATCGGACGTCTTATTATCTTAATTGATCCCGAATATCCACTTCTAAATTCTTATCTCAAAAATTGTCTCGCTCATACTTCTGCATTTCACCCCGCAATTCGTTATTCCCATATTCATCATTCTCTATTTCGCATTTCAGCTCAAAAATCAAAAATTATGTAATCATAATTCGTTTGATCTGCATTTCATCATACTCTTACTCCCATAACGCAAACGTCATCAATGAGAGACGAAAGCAATCTTAAATTGCTTTGTCTCCATCGTGACTTTGCGTTTTTTAGATTTTGTTTAATATACGAATTCCTATTACGCAAACGTCATCGACCTGCTCAAGGTCGCCTTTCCAGTTCTCGAATGAAACGGAAAGCTGATGATTTAATTCTGAAAGCGGAAGATGAAGATTTTCGATAATGAGCTTCTGAAGATTTTTATATTTAAATTTTTTTCCTTTTTCTCCTCCAAACTGATCGGCAAAACCATCTGTAAAAAGAATCAGTATATCGCCTTCTGACGCTTCTATTTCATGAGTTGTAAACGGAACTACTTTGGCTGATTTACCAATGGGTTGTTTATCGGGTTTATTTTCCTTTATTTCAACTTGCCCCTTGTCCCTTGTCGCCTGTCCCTTTTCTATCACCCACAACGGATTGTTAGCTCCAGACCATTTTATTTTTCGGGTACTTATTTCTATCGAAAGAAATGAAATATCCATTCCGTCTTTTACATCTTCACCGCTTTTCACAAATGTTTCTATAACAAGTTCACTGGTTTTGTCCAGAATTTTTCCCGGGTCGGAAAGGTTGAATTCCTTTACGCAACGCGACAATGCATTCGAACAAACAATACTCATCATTGCTCCCGGAACACCATGGCCGGTGCAATCGGCAGCTGCAAGAAAAAGATGCGTGGAAGTTTTTTCAAAAAAATAAAAATCACCGGCAACAATATCCTTGGGCCTGAAATGAAGGAAACTTTCTTTAAAATGTCTTTCAATTTCTTCGGGGCGGACAAGAATAGCCTGTTGCAGCCGTTTGGCATAATTAATGGAATCGACAATTTCTTTTTGTTTTTCTTCAATGATATCTTTTTGACGGCTGATCTCTGCTGTACGTTCTGTTACTTTTTTTTCCAGCACCACATTTTGTTCGCGAACCAGTTTTTCATTCTCCCGCGAGCTTTCCAATGCTTCTTTTTGTGCCAGGTGTTTTTCCCGGTTGGCATTATTGAGTTTATCACCTATGGCAAACGAAAGCATAATGGCTTCGACAGCTGAACCAATAATCAAAAGATACATGGATATAAACTCGGTGGTAGAACCTATAAAATCATTGGCGATAAGAATGATCAACGTAAGCATATAGGTGCCAAATCCCAGTACATAAAACCGGGCAGCACGATTTCCTTTTATCAGTGCCTTCACACCCATCAAAATACTAAGCACACCCAAAATAAGTCCAAGTATTTGTGTAATAAGTATTCCGTTTCTCTGGTCGCCAGATGCAGAAACCACAAAGGGAACGATAATAGTAAAACAAAAAATTACTGCTATCTTATGTAAAAGAGGCGTATATTTTTTGGTATTGAGAAAATCGAAAGTGAACAACAAACCAAATATTCCCATTGAAAGCGGAAACACAACGGGAATATGAATATATATCCACAGTAATTTTCCGGGCAAGCTAAGTACATACCCGGTAAAAAATGCTGTAAACATTGTAGCAGAAAAAACAAACATCACGTAATAGAGATAAACACGTTTTCTACTGGTAAAAAACAGGAACAGGTTATACAATATCATCAGCATGGTTATTCCATAAAAAGCGCCATGCCAGAAATTCACAACAAAATCAAAAGCAAATATATCTTCAATACTTCCTGCTTTCATTATCACACGAAGTGGTGCAATATCGTTTATCCGCAGATAGAAAGTGGCCGTATCTCCCGGTGACAGCCCGAGATGAAATAAAACATTATGGCCGATCAGGCTTCTTTTTTCAGCATCAATCAGAATTCCCGAAATCAAACTATCGGTATGATTTTGTTTAACACGATAAAGTGTTGCCTGCTGCACGCTGGGCAATCCCCACAACAAATACCACCGTTGCGACTCACGGGTGGTAAACGTCATTTTCATCCAGATGGTAGAACTGGTTACATTAAACAACGGAACTTCCGTTTCACTTTGGCTGAACTGATTTTGAATTTCGCTTTTAAGAATATCATTTAATTCCAGCTGCGCGGATTTGTCTTCGTATATCTCTGCTTTCCCTCCCAGGTTTAATAATCCGCGGTTACTTTCCAATACATGCACATTTCCTCCGGATGCAGGAAAAAAGAAAAGAGAAAAGATGATGATGCTAAACAACCTCATAGGATGGAAAGATAGGAAAAAGAAAGCCGGAAATGTGGCAGACAGGCCCTAATATTTCCGTTAAATGCTCAACAAATGCATTTTTTATATACAGGAACTAAGCTAAACTGAAAAAAAAGAACATCTCATCCAATGTCCTTTACTATTTTTTTGCCGGTTTTAATAGTACACCAACCGGTTTACTTTTGAAATGAATTTAGCCAGGCGAATTACCTGTTTGGTGTAACCGTATTCGTTGTCGTACCACACATACAGTACTACGTTTTTTCCATCGGGAGCAACGATGGTTGCCGGACTGTCGAAAACCGAACAACAGGTGTTGCCGATAATATCGCTGGAAACCAATTCGGGTTCGTAAGAATAAAAAATCTGGTTCACAAGATCACCTTCAAGAGAAGCTTTTCTCAGCAACCCGTTAATATCTTCAAGTGTGGTATTCTTTTTCAGAGTAAGGCTCAATACAGCCAGCGAACCATTGGGAACGGGAACCCGCACTGCGTTAGCTGTAAGTTTATCTTTTAATTCGGGAATACATTTGGTTACTGCTTTACCGGCACCGGTTTCTGTAATTACCATATTAATAGCAGCCGATCTTCCCCTTCTCGATTTTTTGTGCATATTATCGATCAGGTTCTGGTCGTTGGTATAAGCATGAACTGTTTCAATATGTCCGCGTTCCACCTCCAGGTTATCATTCACCACTTTTAACACAGGCACGATAGCATTGGTGGTACACGAAGCTGCCGAATACACATTTTCATTCTCGCGGTCAAGGTTTTTGTGATTTACCCCATAAACAATATTGGGAATTTCTTTTCCGGGAGCAGTAAGCAACACTTTGCCCACTCCTTTTGCTTTCAGGTGGCGTCCCAATGCTTCACGCGTGGTAAATGCACCGGTGTTGTCTATGATCAATGCGTTTTTAATTCCGTAGTTTTCATAATTCACATCTTCGGGATTGGAAGCATCAATAAGATGTACCAGCTGCCCGTTAATGCTCATGGTTTTATTTACCGTATCCAGTTCCACTGTTCCTGCAAACGGCCCGTGAACAGAATCCATTCTCAGCAAGGCCAGGCGTTTTACCATTTCCGCTTCCGAATTTCCGCGGGTAACGATGGCGCGCAACCGTAATTGTTGTCCCTTTCCGGCCTGTTTTACCAGTTCGCGGGCACAAAGGCGGCCAATACGCCCGAATCCATACAACACCACATCGCGGGGAATAAGCGGATTTCCTTCCTGTCCGATTATATTTTTAAGTTTGGCATTGATAAAATCTGTTTTTGATGTAAAAGCACTTCCTTCTTCAATCCACTCGGCTGCTAATTTTCCGATGTCGAGTTTTGAGGGAGCCATATCTAACGTGGTGAGGATTTTAGCTAAATCGGCCGTGTCAAAAACCGAAACATTTTTCTTTACTACTTCACGCGCATATTTGTGAAGATTGAGCAGTTCGGAAACACTGCGGTCAACAAGATGGTTTCTGAACAACACCAGTTCAACCGATTTGTTGTACAAAAGCTGGCCAGTAGCGCTTTGCAGTTCAACGGCTGCCTTTTCCTGGTCGATATAGTTTTTGAATTCGGAGTCGTATGTTTTTACCGATCCGTTAGCTGTGTGAGATGAAGTTGACATGGTTTTTTCTTTATTGAAAATTAGCCAAGATATGCTTTCAGTAATTTGCTGCGTGAAGTATGGCGCAACCTGCGTATCGCTTTTTCCTTGATCTGGCGAACACGCTCGCGGGTAAGATCAAATTTGGCGCCTATTTCCTCGAGTGTAAGGCCGTGATTCATTCCTATTCCGAAAAACAGTTTGATCACATCGCGTTCTCTTTCAGTAAGGGTGGAAAGCGAACGTTCAATCTCGCGCTGAAGTGATTCATTCATCAATGAAAAATCGGCTTTGGGAGAATCACTGTTAACGAGTACATCCAAAAGTGAATTGTCTTCGCCTTCAACAAAGGGAGCATCTACAGAAACGTGGCGTCCTGAAACGCGCATCGTGTCGGCAATTTTATCTTCGGGAATATCGAGAACAGTAGAAAGTTCTTCAGCACTTGGCGGACGTTCGAACTCCTGCTCAAGGCGTGAAAAAGCTTTATTGATTTTATTGAGTGATCCCACCTGGTTAAGAGGCAATCGAACAATACGTGATTGTTCGGCCAATGCCTGGAGAATAGACTGGCGGATCCACCATACGGCATAAGAGATGAATTTAAATCCGCGGGTCTCATCAAAACGCTGTGCAGCTTTGATCAAACCGAGATTTCCCTCGTTGATAAGGTCGGGCAGCGTCAATCCCTGGTTTTGGTATTGCTTGGCCACCGATACTACGAAACGAAGGTTGGCACGTGTTAATTTTTCAAGGGCTTTCTGGTCGCCTTTTTTAATCAGCTGGGCTAAACGTACTTCTTCTTCTGCTGTAATCAGCTCTTCTTTCCCGATTTCCTGTAAGTACTTGTCTAACGATTGGCTTTCCCTGTTGGTAATTGATTTGGTGATCTTTAACTGTCTCATTGCGTTATCAGGGTGTAGAAAATTATAAAACTCGTCTCAAAATCCGGTGCAAAGGTATGTTAATATAACCTTAAAGTCAAGCGAAAGAAAGGTTATTTGTCTGCTCTAAAAGGGAGTAGGAAGAGCCAATACCTGTACCCGTCTAAATCTCTATAATCCAAAGGCGTAATACCCTTTTGTGCCATCGGGATAAACCCCTTCCACCAGCACTGCTCCTTTTTTGTTTTTCAGCCATTTGGAAAGCTCTTCAGCCGAAGCCACTTCCTTGTCGTCCACTTTCGTAATGATAAATCCTTTTTTAATTCCTGCTGCGCTGAGTTTTCCTTTTTCAAGAGAAATAACCTTTACTCCTTTTTTTATCTTCAGTTCTTCTTTTTCATCCGCATTTATATCGCGGAAAACAGCACCGTGTGCAGAAGATGATACAGAAGAAGAAACTGAAGGTGTTTCTTTTTTTACGGTTTCGGTTGTTCCGTCCATGTTTTGAAGGGTAACCGGCACAATCATTTCTTCCGATCCGCGGATGAGGCGCACATTTACTACATCCCCGGGGCGATAGCGGCCAACGTGTTCCTGCAGGGCAGAAGCTGAATTCACTTCCCGTTCACCAATATTAAGAATAATGTCGCCTTCTTTAATTCCCGATTTTTCTGCTGCACCTCCCGGAACGGTTCCTCCAACATACACTCCTTTTATTTCATCCATATTTAACTCATCAGCCAGTTCCTGGTCGATATTCCGGATATTCACGCCCAAAAATCCACGTTGCACAACGCCATATTTTCTAAGATCAGAAGTTACTTTCTGAACGAGGTTGACAGGCACGGCAAAAGAATATCCCGAATAGGAACCAGTTGTGGAAGCGATGGCAGTATTGATACCTATCAGTTCGCCTTTTGCATTTACCAGTGCCCCACCGCTGTTTCCCGGGTTAACGGCTGCATCGGTTTGAATAAACGACTCGATAGGAAAAACGTTTTTATCGGGGTTTCCTTCAAGAATATGAATGTTTCTTGACTTGGCACTAACGATCCCCGCAGTAACGGTGGAAGTAAGATTAAACGGATTCCCGACTGCCAGTACCCATTCACCGATTTTTACATCGTCAGAATTTCCCATGGTAACAGCCGGTAATCCGTTCGCATCCACTTTTATTAAAGCGATATCGGTGCCGGGATCGGTACCGATAACTTTTGCCTCGTAAGATTTATTGTTGTTTAATGTAACACTTATTTTTTCTGCATTATTTATCACATGGTTATTGGTAACAATGTATCCGTCACTTCCGATAATTACTCCCGATCCTGAAGCTACCTGCATATTATTTTGCTTGGGCATGGGGCCGAAAAAATATTCGTAAAACGGATCGGTATAAGTGGCCACGGGCACCGAAGTTTTAATATGTACTACAGAATTCAGGCTTTGTTCAGCTGCATAGGTAAAATCTACTGCTGCACCCTGGACCGGGACAGGTGTTTCATTTGTTAAATGGTAGGGAGAAGAGGCTGAAGCTGTTTTCTCCACTACAAACGCTTTGGGTTGATCTTTGAAAAAAAACTGTGTCACCGAAAATGCCAGCACACCGCCCAGGCATCCGATAAAAAGTGTTGAAAGATTTTTGTTCATACTCGTTCAGTTTTGCTTTGTCTTTGGTTAATTAAAAATCTTTGGTTGATAAAAAAACGTTTTGGCCCCTTTTCTGTTTCGGAAGTGCTGTTAAAAGATGTTAACTTTGTATTGGAATTTTTCAACGGATGCGGGAATAAATTTCCCAATGAAATCTGTGAAAAGCAATAAATGAACAACACAGGTAAGGCAGTAGTTTTTGTATCAGGAATTGCCGTAGGCGCTATTGCTTCCGTACTTGCCGTTATGTCCATTAACTCTTCCAATAAAACTATAACGCAAAGCCAGCCAGCCGTTACAAAACCGGTTGAAGATGCAGGAAACACCACTCCCGTTGAAAATGAAACGGAAAAAGAAACCATGTCGGTTAATCCCACCGGTGAGACGTTGGTTCTGAAAACTATTCCGCTGGTAGTGGAAGACAATGAAAACGATTATTATCCCAATATTGACAACAACAGCAAACTATACGACAGCCTGGTAAATGCCAACAGTAATCTTAATTTTGAGATCACCGGCAGTAATGAAGTGGTGAAAAAGGAAAAGTTGCTGAAAGTGTCGAAGGTAAAAGTGGTAAAAAAAGTAACAGAAAAGGCCAAACAGGCGGCCGATACTTTATTGAATACCGTAAACCTGAAAGCCGACACTTATCCCGACCACCTGGAAATTGAGTTCTGGCAAACCCCGCTAAACAGCAAAGGTTACAGGGCCGGGAAAAATAAAATTGCAATTTATGGCCTCGATCCCGAAACTTTATTTGAGTTATTCCTGTTAAACGAGGGACTTTTTCTCAGGAACGCGAATTCGGTGTTTAAAATTGAAAAATCACCGGAATTTAAGCCACTGAGAATTGTGACTGATAAAGAAATTTTAGCACAGTTAAATTGAATCCAGTTACGTTTTACAAATACCAGGGAACCGGCAACGATTTCATCATGATTGATGACCGTGATAAAAAATTTCCGCGGGGCGATTCTGCACTCATCCAAAAAATGTGCGACCGGAAATTCGGAATTGGTTCTGACGGATTAATTCTGCTTGACAATTGCAGTGAAGCAGATTTTGAATTGATTTTTTTTAATCCCGATGGAAGTAAAAGTTTTTGTGGCAACGGAAGCCGTTGCGCAGTATCTTTTGCCCAAAAACTGGGAATTACCGGAAATGAGTGTTCATTTAAGGCGATTGATGGTTTACACAGGGGAATAATTCATCCGGACGGGTTGGTTAGTATTTCGGTGAAAGATGTAAACGGAGTGGAAAAAGACAATATCCATTTTTTTATTGATACCGGATCGCCACATTATATTGTGTATGTCAACGAATTGGATAAACTAAACATTATTGGCCGTGCCCAAACCATCCGTTACAGCGACCGCTTTAAAGAAGCCGGAACCAACGTAAATTTTGTACAGGAAGGGGATGGCTTTATAAAAGTTCGCACTTATGAACGGGGGGTTGAAAATGAAACTTTGTCCTGCGGAAGTGGCGTAACTGCCTGTGCTTTAAGCTATGCCGTTAACCATCCGGGCATAAACGACTGCCTGGTAGAGACCCGGGGAGGAAATTTGAAAGTGAGCTTTATTTCGGGAGAAAATGATACATTTACGCAGGTAACTTTAACCGGACCTGCACATTTCGTTTACAAAGGAGAGTTTTATGCGTGAATACAGAGTAAATAACGTGTTGCCCGTTTCAGCAACCAACCTCACTGAAGGGATTTATGTGGTAATGTATAATGCCACTTCCACCCCGCCTCACATTTTGCTGAGCGTTTACGGAAAATATTTTTCGTTGTCGGTTTACGGGCTGAAAGCAAATGAAGACACGTTTAAACTGCTTACAACAGCCGAAAAGAAAAAAAGCAAATGCCTTTTTATTGAACTGGATCCTTCAGCGCTTTTCGTGGAAAATGAAAACGTTAGAAAAGTGTGCGAATATGTTTTTTCAGGATACGGTGAAATCGTGGAAAACACAAAAACATGCCTGTTCCCGGTAAGGGATTCTCTTTCTGAAATTTTCAACAAAGAGTTTTCGCATTGCCAGTATGTTTTTGAATTATATGACAAACTGGTGGAATACGGGTTGGTAAAAAACGGGTTCCAGTTGTTTATGGATACGGAAACCAAAGACGGTTCTTTTAAAATGAATACGTATAGTTTAGAAGAAATCAATAACAGTATTTCAGAATTAAAGAATTCGCTGGTAAGTGATGTTAGCCGGTGAAAAAATACGCCTCAGGGCATTAGAACCATCCGACCTTGATCTTCTTTACCAATGGGAAAATGACACGGAAAACTGGCCGGTGACCAATACATTTATTCCTTTTTCCAAAGAAACCCTTAAACAATACATCGCTTCGGTGAAAGATATTTTTACCGATAAACAATTTCGGTTTGTTATTGAAACTAAAGAACATACTCCGGTAGGATTAATTGACCTTTTCGATTTTGAACCCTTTCACCTGCGGGCGGGCATAGGTATTCTTATTGCCGGAAAAGATGACCGGGAAAAAGGTTATGCTTCCGAATCACTTAAACTCGCCAAACGTTATGCGAAAGACACACTCGGACTGAAAATGCTTTTCTGTAATGTGGTTGAAAACAACGAAGCCAGCTTGCATTTGTTCCGCAACAACGGTTTTGATTTCTGTGGAATAAAAAAAGCATGGTTCAGAAAAAACGACCGGTGGGAGAACGAACTGATGATGCAATGTTTTTTGTGAAATGGTGAAGAAGATAATTATAGCGATCCTTATTCTTGGTCTCTTAATTGGCGGGTACTTTGGCTGGGATTTTTATTCGAAAGTCTACAAAGCCAATGTGGTAATAAAAGGAGAAAATTCCGCTTTTATTTTTATTAAAACCGGATCCGCCACCGAAGATGTGGCCGAAATGCTTTCCTCCAGCGGACTGATAGTGAACAAAGGAACTTTTCTTTGGCTGGCTGAGAAAAAAAATTACCAGGGAAAAAATGTTGTTCCGGGAAAATATGAAATAAAAAACGGGTGGAGCAACACCGATCTTATCGGGCACCTGCGTGCCGGAAGAGGAAGAATGGAAGTGAAAGTAACTTTTAACAATGTGCGTTCTCTCGAAGAAATTGCAGGAAAAGTGGGCGGAGACATCGAAGCCGACTCTGCTTCACTGATGGAAGTTTTCAGCAATCCCGATACCGTTAGAAAATACGGATTTACCGAAATCACATTCACCACCCTTTTTATTCCCAACACCTACCAGATGGACTGGGCAACGGATGCCAGTGAGTTCTTACAGGTAATCACCAAAAACTATAAAGACTTCTGGAATGACAACGACAGGAAAAGAAAAGCAAAACTTTTGGGATTAACCCAATCGGAAGTTACCATTCTTGCCTCCATCGTTTATGCCGAACAAAAAAGCAGGCGCGCCAATGAATGGAAACGCATTGCCGGATTATATGTCAATCGCCTGAAAAAGGGAATGAAACTGCAATCCGATCCAACTGTAATTTATGGCATGGGCGATTTTACCATCGAACGCGTATTGAACAAACACCTGGAATATGATTCACCCTACAATACTTATTTGTATGCCGGACTTCCACCGGGCCCCATCAATATTCCCGATCCCGATGTGATTGATGCGGTGCTGAATTATGAAGACCACGATTATTTATACATGTGCGCCAAAGCAGATAATTCGGGAACACATGCTTTTGCAGAAACACTGGAACAACACAACGAAAATGCAAATGCATTCAGAAAATGGCTGGATGAGAGAGGGGTCAGGTGATAGTGGGCAGTGGCAGTAGGCAGGCTGCAGTCAGTAGTTATTGGGTAGCCGGCAACAGCAGTTGGCAGCTTGCCACGCGCTCTGGCGTGGTGGGCAGTCCTCAGTTAGCAGTGGTCAATTCCCTCTATCCCTTAATAACCCATTTCTTCCAAAATGAGTTTTTTGAGGAGTAGTTATTTCAGATGTCACTCCTTACCTACCCCGATATCCAATACTATTATTTCATATTTACTGCCATTTTCCCGGATCCGGAGTTCTGTTAATTTGCGGGTTAAGTCGTCAAATTGTTTTGATAATATAAATAATGAATCGGTTTGGGCAGGAATTACTTTATTCTTTTTTGGAAGAGTTCTCATCTTTTCGGAGAGATCGCGTATCTTCTGATCAAGAGCTGCCCTGGTATTTTTCAGATAAATCTTCATGTCCGCTATCAGTTTATCACGATCTTCTTTCCATGTTTTTGAACCGTCACTTTTATAAAGCTGGTGCAGTTTCTGTATTTCTTTGATCGAAAAAACAACATAATTATCCTCTTCAAATTCTTTTTCAATTCCTGTGAACAACGGATCATCCAGGTTTTTCTCGTTTGAAAAATAATCAGCCAGCCGCTCTGTTTTTTCTCTCTGCACATCCAACTCCATCATTTTCTCAAAACTATCATCAGGATCCACAGATTCCGTATATTCCTGCTCCGTTTCCTTCTCCGGCAAACCAATATATTGTTCAGTTCCGGAAAGATGAAGGATTTTTCGTCCCGGAGAATCTGACATTGCTTCCATCAATTTCAGCTGAAGATCATCCAGATTTCGTATTATTTTGTTTTTTTCATTCTCATACCTTTTATGATACCACTGATAAGCCCACCCGTTGAATTCCTTATAGAGATGCAAAAGAAAATCGTGGGCATATTGCGGAGTTTCATGAAAATACTTTATTGTAAGTGTATGTGCTTTTACATTTTCAGAAAATATCAATTGCTTACGGATGACTTCCATTTCTTTTTCACCCGGTTTTTGCTTATTTAGTTTTTCAATTGCTGCGCCCAATACAGAATCAGATTGAATGATACGTGCTGCAAATTGGGTAACCGGGGCACAATCAGGAATTTTTGGCAAAAGCGTATCGGCATCATTTTCATACACCGGTATCTGAATTACCATAAACGCATAATAACCCTTTGGTTGTCCGGGCTCTTTTTTTGCCTCTGTGCAACACAAAAGAAAAACAGGAAAAAGGAATATGAAAATTTTATTCAAAGCGATGTACAGTATTCTGAAAGGAAAAAACGATCACTTTCCGGCTTTTACATTTTCACCCAGGTTTTTTACATACCAATCCACTGCTTCTGTTAAACCTCTTTTAAGGTCGTGGGTGGGCTGATATCCCAGAATTTTTTTTGCTTTCTCTACCGATGCCAGCGAATGTTTCACTTCTCCCGCACGTTCTTTTCCGTAAACCAGTTTTATATTCTTTATTTCCGGATCGAAACGGGAAAGAAGTTCCTGCATCAGTATCACCAATTCGTTAAGCGTTATACGTTCACCGTAGGCCACATTATAAACAGTATTAAGTGCTTCCTGCTTATCTGCTGTTGCTGCCAGTATATTCGCCTGTATCACATTTTCGACATAGGTAAAATCGCGCGTCTGGCTTCCGTCACCAAATATTTCGGGTGACTGGTGATGGAGCAATGCTTTTATAAATTTCGGAATAGCCGCAGCATACGCTCCATCGGGATCCTGGTTTTTTCCGAATACATTGAAATAGCGGAGCCCGATTACTTCCATTCCGTATAAATCTGAAAATACTTTGGCATACAATTCATTCACATATTTTGTCACAGCATAGGGAGAGAGCGGTTTGCCTATTCTCTCTTCCACTTTGGGCAGTTCAGCACTGTCGCCATAAGTGGATGAGCTGGCGGCATACACAAATCGTTTTATTCCCTCTTCTTTCGAAGCCCACAGCATATTCAAAAATCCATTGATGTTAATGTCGTTGGTAGTAAGCGGATCGTTTACCGAACGGGGAACAGAACCGAGCGCGGCCTGGTGTAAAACAAGGTCAACTCCCTTTACAGCTTTTTCACAAACCGATTTATCACGTATATCGCCTTCCAGCAATTGAAACCCGGGCTGATTAAAAAAAGGTTCAATATTTCTTTTTTTACCGGTAAGAAAATTATCGAGGCATAACACAACATTGCCATCCGTCAATAAACGTTCGCAGAGGTTGGATCCGATAAATCCTGCTCCGCCTGTTACCAGTATTTTTTTTCCTGTCAGCATTTAAAACAAAGAGCGCAAACTCTCATCTGCGCTCTTATTATACCTTTCATTTACTTCGCGTAATTCACTGCTCTTTTTTCCCTGATCACAGTGATTTTCACCTGCCCGGGATAAGTCATTTCTGTTTGAATCTTCTGTGAGATATCGAAAGAAAGTTTATCCACTTCTGCATCACTTACTTTTTCACTTTCACAGATCACACGCAATTCTCGTCCGGCCTGGATAGCATAAGCATTGCTCACCCCGTTATACGACATGGCCAATGCTTCAAGGTCTTTTATGCGTTTGATATATGATTCCACAATTTCTCTTCTTGCACCAGGACGCGCACCTGAAATGGCATCGCACACCTGGATGATCGGAGAAATGATAGTTGTCATTTCAATTTCATCGTGGTGGGCACCAATGGCATTGCACACATCCGGTTTTTCTCCGTATTTCTCCGCGAGTTTCATTCCGAGAATAGCGTGTGGCAATTCCGGTTCATCATCGGGCACTTTTCCTATATCGTGTAAAAGTCCTGCGCGCTTGGCAATTTTCACATTCAATCCCAGCTCAGCTGCCATCACTGCGCAGAGATTAGCTACTTCGCGCGAGTGTTGCAACAGGTTTTGTCCGTAAGAAGAACGGTAACGCATTCTTCCTATCATGCGAATCAGTTCAGGATGCAATCCGTGAATTCCGAGGTCGATGGTAGTACGTTTACCAATTTCAACAATTTCTTCTTCGAGTTTATGTTTTGTTTTGGCAACAATTTCTTCGATACGTGCGGGGTGAATACGTCCGTCTGAAACCAATTGGTGCAGCGCAAGACGGGCAATTTCTCTTCTAACGGGATCGAAACAGGAAAGAATAATGGCTTCGGGAGTATCATCTACGATAATCTCTACCCCGGTAGCGGCTTCAAGGGCACGTATATTTCTTCCTTCGCGGCCGATAATTCTTCCTTTCAATTCATCACTGTCGATATTAAAAACAGAAACTGCATTTTCAACAGCTTGTTCGGTAGCCACGCGCTGAATACTTTGCACTACAATTTTTTTGGCTTCTTTATTCGCGTTGATCTTCGCCTCATCCATTACTTCTTTCACATACGCCAGTGATTCTGTTCTTGCTTCTGCTTTCAGTGCTTCCACCAGTTGAGCTTTGGCCTCTTCGCGGCTGTATCCTGAAATTTTTTCAAGTTCCTGCACCTGTTTCTGGTGTGCTTTTTCCAGGTCTTCACGTTTTTTGTTCAGGGTTTCGTGTTGTTTGTTGATATTCTCCCGCTGATTTTTCAACTCATTTTCTGTGCGGGTAAGGTCTTCGAGTTTTTTGGAAACTTCTTTTTCCTTATTGCGAACCCGGTCTTCGGCCGATTGCATTTTACGTTCGCGCTCAATCACTCCTTTTTCGTGTTCTTCTTTGAGCTGAAGGAACTTTTCTTTGGCCTGCAGGAGTTTATCTTTTTTCAGGTTTTCACCTTCCTTTTCGGCTTCTTTAATGATTCCCTCGCGTCTTTTTTTCAGCAGGGAATTCAGCAGCAACCACACCAGCAGTCCACCCAAAATGAGTCCGCCACCGGCACCGATCACCACACTCAATACATCTACATTCATAAAAAATTTATATTTAGTTGAACAATAAATGCCCAACCAACGAAGGATGAAAAATGATTACTGCCTGTTAAGGTAATCGGTAAGATTCTGGTCGAGTTTGGCAAGCCGCGGATCTTCTTTTGGTTTCTCCTGCTTTTTTACGAGCAGTTGGGTAGAAACCTGGAGAGCCGTCATTGCCAGGAGGTCCTGCATATCTTTCACTGCATAGTTATCCTGCAACACCTTAATGCTTTCATTCACATTTTTGGCGGCAGTGCGAACCACTTCTTCTTCTGCCGGTTTAACCGACAAAGGATAGGTGCGCGAACCGATGTTGACCTTTATAGAGACTTCGCTCATTTTACCTGTTTGCTTAACAATGAAATGCAGTTGTCAATTTCCCGCATCATTTCGTTGATCTTTATCTTCACCTCGGCCGAGCTTTTGTCAGCAGTAGCCTGGGCAATAGATTCAGCATTTTTTAATACTTCTACCTGGTGATTTAAGTCATGAAGGCGGTAATCCTTTTGCTGCAATTCGCTGTTTTTGTTGGCGAGATCGGATTGAAGTTTCTGATTTTCGATTTTCAGTTGTTCAATATCCGAATGCAGTTTTTGGTTCACAGTTTTATGTTGTTCACAAAGCTGAATCAGTTTTTCAACTTTCGATTCAATAGAACTTACTAAATCTGCTGAGCCTGTCATATTTACATCCCTTCGGCAGAAGGTAAGGCAAAATTAACATTACAGGGCGATAAAACCAATTTTTTACAGGTATGCCTGTGAAAATCTTATGGCTCAGGGCTTTCGGATACTGTAACCCGGGGGCTATCTTTACGGTAAAACAGCTAAAACCAGCACAGAATGAGGGCTACAGGAGTATTTGCGGGGATAATTTTCTTCCTTTTGACTATTGAACAAAGTTTTTCACAGGAAATCGTAAAGGGATATTTCCGTTCGCCACTGGATATTCCGTTATTCCTTTCAGGGGGATTTGGGGAACACCGGGCTAATCATTTTCATACCGGTTTAGACATTAAAACACAGGGAGTTGAAGGAAAAACCGTGTATGCCGCTGCCGATGGTTTTGTGGTAAGAATAAGAAAGAATCATTATGGTTATGGAAATGCCTTATACCTCGTTCATCCCAATGGATTTACTACTGTTTACGGACATTTGAGCCGGTTTAATTCCAAAATAGAAAAATACGTTCGGCAACAACAATACATACAGGAAACCGAGGAGGTTGACCTGGATAAATTACCTGACACATTATTTAAAGTAAAAAAGGGAGAAGTAATTGCTTATTCCGGCAATTCGGGAAGCTCGGGCGGGCCACACCTGCATTTTGAAATACGGGAAACTGCTACTGAAAATCCGCTAAACCCGCTTTTGTTTGGTTTTAATATAGCCGATAACATTCCTCCGCGTATTCTGCATATAAAAGTTTATCCGCTGGATGATACCAGTTCGGTAGAGGGAACTAACGCCCCGCATACATACGATGTTGTGCCGGGACAAAACGGTTACATATTAAAAACCAATGCCATGGTGAATGCCTATGGAAGAGTCGGAATTGCTATTCACACCAACGACCAGTTGGATGGTTCAGGAAACATTTGCGGAATTTACGAACTGGAATTAAACCACAATGGCGAAAAAATATTCGGACAGGTGATGAGCAAACTCGATTTCAAAACCAACCGGTATATCAACACCCATGCTGATTATCATGAACTGAAAGAATACAAACGCGATTATCACAAGTCATTTATCAACGGAAACAACCAGCTTCCGATTTACACCGATATGAAAGACAGCGGAAGAATTACGGTGAATAAAAAACATTTTATCCATTATACTTTGAAAGACGGGCATGGGAATAAAAGTGAACTAAAGTTTTCTATAGTAGCGGATGGGAAAAAAATATCACCACCTGCCACCGACCGGTCGGAACAAATGCTTGTCCGTTGTACAGATTCTGTATGCATCGGATATAAACCTTTTAAAGTAAATGCAGCCGCGCGTACCTTTTATTATGATTTCTGGGTAAAGCCGGAAATAAAATCGAATTTTTCGGAAGTCGCTGATGCAAAAGTAAAAGACGCAGATTACCGGAAAGATAAACGATTTATAACCGACTTTTATATTTTCGGGGATGAAGACATGCCTGTACAGGAATATTATTCTGTTTCTATTTATTGTCCCGAAAAACTTTTTCCCGGGAAAAAAGATAAAATACTTTTGGCGCATATAGATGAGTCGGGAAGTATTTCTGATTTGGGAGGAATATTTGCAGAAGATTATATAACCGCAAAAGCAAGAACTTTCGGAAAGTTTGCACTGATGATTGATACGGTTCCTCCACTCATCACCCCACTAAATAATTTTTCAACTCCTGTAAAAACGATTTCGATTTCTGTTGGCGATAATTTATCGGGAATAAAACTCTACAAAGCTTATATAGACGGAAAGTGGGTGCTTTCTCATTATAACGTGAAGAAAGATAAAATTTCCATTAACCTGGGCGAGGAAGGAATTCCGAAGGGAGAACATGAACTGGAATTTGTTCTTACCGATGAACGCGGGAATGAGTCGAGATTTAAAACGAAATTTACGTACTGATGCGGATATAATGTCACCCCTTCGGGGTTCTATGAATTCTTCACTCGGTTTTTATTAGAATAATATCACTCCTTCGGAGTTCTTGATTTTGACAGATGAATACGGAACGGAAGCCAGGTAAAAAACGAAATTTACGTGCTGATGAAGGTATAATATCACCCCTTCGGAGTT
>JBMORL010000008.1:0-2969 GCA_049322335.1 Bacteroidota bacterium | reverse complement strand
ATAGAACCCCGAAGGGGTGACATTATACACGCATTCCTTTTCGTACCTTTACACTACTTGAATCCAAAAACCCTTATAGTAATTTGCGGCCCTACAGCTGTTGGAAAAACAAAAGCGGCTATTGAGCTGGCGAAACAACTGGACACTGCTGTTGTTTCAGCAGACTCAAGGCAGGTGTATCGCGAAATGAAGACAGGAACAGCTCGCCCGGATGAAAGCGAATTACAGGGTATAAAACATTATTTGCTCGGACATATTTCTATTGAAGAAGATTACAATGCCGGAAAATTTGAAGCGGATGCGCTGAAAGCACTGGATGAAATTTTTAAGAAGAATGATTATGCTATTTTGTGCGGAGGAACGGGACTCTACATTAATGCTGTTTTGTATGGATTTGATGAGTTACCCGAAAAAGATGAAAAACTGCGCGCTTTTATAGAAACAGAATATGAAAAAAACGGGTTACCCTGGTTACAGGAAAAATTAAAAGAACTTGATCCTATTTTTTATGAAAAAGCCGAATTAAAAAATCCGCAGCGGATGATGCGGGCGGTGGAAGTTTGTATGTCAAGCGGAAAAACACACGCTGAGCTGAAATCGCAGGAAAAAATAAAAAAAACAAGGCCGTTTACCGTTATAAAAACCGGGTTGAATACAGATCGTGATGAATTATATACCCGCATCCACCAGCGCGTGGATGAAATGATGGAAAAAGGTTTACTGGAAGAAGCCCGTTCGTTACACCCTAAAAAACATCTCAACGCTCTTCAAACGGTAGGCTATACCGAACTCTTTGATTATTTCGAAGGAAAAACTTCACTGGAAAGAGCGGTGGAACTCATTAAACAAAATACACGCCATTATGCCAAAAGGCAGATCACCTGGTTTAAAAGGGATGAGGAGATCAGGTGGTTTTCTACGGGGGAAATAATGGATTTGAGATTTCAAGTTTGAGATTTGTAGAGAAGAAATTGTGTTAAGGCATTTTTTCACGCCTGAAATCATTTCCTGATCGCATATCAGCCATTTTTTTATATTCTATATCATTCTAATTATCAATTATTTATAAAATAATCAAAATAATGTAAACATTTTTGTTTATATTTGTATTAATGACTGATTTACTTCATCTTATAAAAGGAATTCATCCCGGAATATATCTCAGCAGGGAGTTAAAAAAACGCGGACTTGGAAAGGGGCGTTTTGCCTTGTCTTTGAATGAGTATCCTCAAACCTTTGTAAGTATCACCAAAGGAAAACGAAAAATGAATATTGCTTTGGCGCTGAAAATTGAAAACGCACTTTCGCTTCCGGAAGGATTTTTAATGATGTTGCAATTATACCACGATATCAATAAGGAAAAAGAAAAACAACATACCCATAAAAAACCCGATCTGAAAAAACTCAGAAAAGTTTTATTCTGGGATACAGATATACAAAAAATTAACTGGCAAAAACAAAAACGTGCTGTTATAAAACGTGTATTTGAAAGAGGAAATGAAACAGAAAAAAAGGAAATCCTGAAGTTTTATGGAGAAAAAATCGTGAATGAGGTATTGCATGAAAACTAAGCTTTATTACAATACTGTTACTCCTTTTCTCTCTGATATGCTGAATGAATTAATGAATTCACCGGCATTTGATTCATTCAGGCTGGTAGGCGGAACTGCGCTTAGCCTACAGCGTGGACACCGAAAATCTGCGAACATTGATTTGTTTACCGATGCAAAATACGGCTCTGTTGATTTCGGAAAAATTGATGGCCATCTGCGGAATACATGGAAAGAAGTAAATTCTTCCGGCATTTTCCCCCCGGGATCCGGTATTTCTTATTTTATCGGCCATACAAAAGACGAACAAGTTAAACTTGATCTTTTTTATTCCGATCCGTTCATTCATCCGCCACTCATCATTGACCATATTCGAATGGCTACCATTGAAGAGATTGCCGCAATGAAATGCGATGTGATAAGGAGAGGCGGAAGAAAAAAAGACTTTTGGGATATACATGAACTGGCTGAAAAATTACGCTACACAGAAATTTTGAGATTACACCAGGAAAGACACCCTTTTCAACACGATAAAAATGAAATCACAAATTCTTTTCTCTCTTTCGAAAAAGCAGATGATGATTTTACTCCTGAATGCCTGAGGGGAAAATACTGGGAACTAATCAAAGCAGATATAGTAGAATGGATTAATGAATCTTAAATTCATAAAAACACTATTCATGAGTTCATCTTTCCCGAATCACATATTTCTCCAAAAAATCTTCAGGGCTCAACACATCCACATCTGAAAAATAAAAATCGTGTGTATCATCCGTAATAATACACTTGCACCGGCTGTCCAGCGCTGAATAATACTCCAAACCATCTTCAAAATCCTTTACCTTTTTATTTTGCATAGCTTTTAACGCCATTTGATGATTAAGAGTGGTAATATGCAGGTGATCCAGTAAAACGGTTATCTTTTTACGGGCCATCACCGCCCCGCTTTTTTTCTCGGCAAAATACCAGGCAATACCCAAACACAAGGGAGAAGTAAATAGTATATATCGTGAATTTCCCGCCAGCGATAAAACACGCGCGCAACCGGCATATTTCGGATATTCGCGGTTGAGAACAGTTACGAGAATATTGGCATCGAGAAAAACATTCATTTTTTCCGCGACTTATATTCGGCCTTTATGGATTTTCGTGAACGGGGTTTGCGCTGGTAAACCACTTCGCCTTCCGCTACCTTATCCACCCACTCTGAAATGGGTAAATCCTCAAGGCCTTTATACTTTTTGGAAGTGATATTATCCAAAAGATATTCCAGCAGCCGCGAAAGGCTCATGTTCTGGCTCTCAGCATATTTTTTTGCCCTTTCAATAACGTTTTTATCAAAAGACAGGGTGATTTTTGCATCCATACAATTAATTTATACGACAAAGATAATAATTTTATACGTATAATAAAATATGT
>JBMORL010000007.1:0-3739 GCA_049322335.1 Bacteroidota bacterium | reverse complement strand
TTGGAAGCAATTTTAAACAACCACGTGCTGAATGCAAAATTGGGTGTATATAAATGCAGCCGGTTAAATGCTTTTCCGAATGCTTCGATGGTGAGATCGTCTGCATCATCTTTGTTATTCACCATTTTTAGCAGCATAAAATAAACAGAGTCGCGGTAACGGTCGAGCAATTCGGCAAATGCAGCCTGGTCGCCTTCACGGGCTTTTAAAACGAGATTATAATCAAATCTCGCTTTGTCAGAAAGATTTTCAAGATCGAAACTTTCATTTCCGTTTCCAGGATTTGGGTTTTCTGTATTATCGTTTTCTAATTCCATTTATCAGCTTTCACAAATTTATTCGAGAAGAAAATAACGGGATGAAGAAAGAAAAACAATACCTCCAGGAATGGCGACATCCACAAGAGATCTTTCTCCCCCAACCGCTTCATCGAAAGGCTAAAGATAACCATTTGCAAAAGCAGGCGAAGAAACCAGCCAGCCAAAATAATCAATAAGTATTTGTTCAAAACAAGCAAAATCACCGAAGTGGCCAGCATAACGAAGAAGCCAAGCGGCCAAAGTCCCAATAACAGCTTATGTTTCAAACGATAATAGGGCGCTGTGGTAAAGTGGCGCTTCTTTTGCCTGAACCAGTCTTTAAACGTGGTTTTGGGCAAAGATTCGGTAAAAGCATCGCGGGTGATCACTACCGACACGTTTTTCGAAGTCGCTGCCTCGTTTACAAACAGGTCGTCATCTCCCGATGAAATGTGATAATGATTCTTAAATCCGCTGTTGTCAAAATACAATTGCTTTTTATACGATAAATTTCTTCCTACTCCCATATAGGGAATTCCCGCTTTGGCAAATGAAAAATAGTTGATCGCTGCCAGGAAAGTATCAAAACGGATCAGTTTGTTTAAAAAACTTTTTTCGCGCTTATACGGACTAAATCCCAGCACCATCTTTTTATCTTTTCCATATCCTTTCACCATCTCCCTTATCCAGTTACGCGAAAGAGGCTTGCAATCGGCATCTGTCATCAGCAGAACTTCATTATTCGCTCCTTTTATCCCGATAGTAAGTGCCATTTTTTTTCCTTTGTGGTCGTGGTTGCTTTCTTCGATTGTAATGACTTTTAGGTTGGAATATTTTACCTGGAAAGCTTTCAGAATTTCTTTCGTGTCGTCCCACGAGCGGTCGTTTACCACCACTACTTCAAAATCGGGATAATCCTGGTTGAAGATAAAAGGAAGATGTTCCACCAGTTTGCTGGCCTCCGAACGCGAGCAAATGACTACCGAAACAGGAGGAAATTCATTCAGCTCAGCCGGAACATTTTTATGCAATGCCGTACGCAGGTAAAAAAACAAGAGCCAGGTGAGATGAATCAACAGGAAAAATAAAAAAACACAGAGTGAAATTTCTGCTGGTCCGGGTTGGGAAAAAAATTCTTTCATAGAGTGAGAAGCCGCTGCTGACAGGCGCAAAAGTAGCATTCTCAAATATGTTATATCTTTGGGCGGAGGGAATTTTTCAACAGTTTATGCACTTCACCTTATCGGCCACCGATATACATTCCAAAGCAAGAGCAGGAATCATTTCTACAGCCCATGGAGAGATAGAAACTCCCATTTTTATGCCGGTGGGAACGCAGGCCAGCGTAAAAGCCGTTCACCAGCGCGAGCTGAAAAATGATATTAAGGCACAGATCATTCTCGGCAACACCTACCACCTCTATCTTCGTCCCGGATTACAAACCCTGGAAGCTGCCGGAGGATTGCACCGGTTTATGAACTGGAATCACCCGATTCTTACTGATAGCGGTGGATACCAGGTGTATTCACTGGCCGAAAACAGGAAAATAACCGAAGAAGAAGTAACCTTCAAATCGCATATCGATGGCTCCAAACACCATTTTACTCCCGAATATGCTATTGACATACAACGCATCATTGGTGCCGATATTATTATGGCTTTTGATGAATGCACGCCTTATCCCTGCGATTATAATTATGCAAAAAAAAGCATGCACCTCACCCATCGCTGGCTGAAAAGATGTTGCGATCGTTTTGATTCCACCAGCGAAAAATACGGGTATAAACAAACCCTCTTTCCTATTGTACAGGGCAGCGTTTATAACGACCTGAGAAAACAATCGGCCGAAACCATCGCTTCATTCGGGCGTGAAGGCAATGCCATTGGGGGATTGTCTGTTGGTGAACCCGAAGAAGATATGTATATCCATACCGAACTGGTTTGTGACATACTTCCAAAGGAAAAACCGCGTTACCTGATGGGAGTGGGAACACCGGTGAACCTGCTGGAATGCATTGCCCTGGGAATTGATATGTTTGACTGTGTGATGCCTACACGAAATGCACGAAACGGAATGTTGTTTACGAGGAACGGAATTATCAATATCAGGAACGAAAAATGGAAAAATGATTTTTCACCCATTGACGATGCCGGGACTGCTTTTGTCGATCAGCAATACTCCAAAGCCTACCTGCGCCACCTGGCTATTACCAAAGAAATGCTGGCAGCACAGATTGCTACCCTGCATAACCTTGCCTTTTATCTTCAACTGATGAAGGAAGCGAGGGAAAAAATTAAAGAAGGTGTTTTTGCAGAATGGAAAAACAAAATGGTAAAACAACTGAAAACAAGATTATGATTTGAAAAAGATCGACCGGTATATCATTAAAAAATTTTTAGGGACGTATTTTTTCATCCTCATTCTCATCATGGCCATTTCGGTAGTATTTGATGCAGCTGAAAAAGTAGATGATTTTGCTCATTTCCATGCACCGCTTAGTGCTATATTGGGTGATTATTATCTCAATTTTGTGATCTATTTTGCCAACTCCTACAGCTTTCTCATCATTTTTATTTCAGTTATTTTCTTCACTTCCAAAATGGCGCGTAATAACGAGATTGTGGCTATACTCAGCAGCGGGGTGAGTTTTAACCGGCTGTTGTATCCTTTTTTCATCAGCGCTTCTATTCTTGTAGCACTATCGGTTTATCTCAATCATATTGTTATTCCCGATGCCAACAAAGTGCGGCTGGCCTTCGAGGAAAAATATACCCGCAACCCCTTGCGTTTCGAAAAAATAAACCGCATGATGGAACCCGGCCATATTGTTTATTTTAATTTTAATCATGTAGATGAAGAACAGAAAAAATACCTGGAAGGATTTGTATTGCGGAAATGGGAAAAAGGAAAATTAAAGTCATCACTCTTTGCCCAGCGCGCCTATAACGACACCGTATCCAATAAATGGCAACTGCATCAGTACATGATCCGTTATGTTGGCGAATTCGGGGATTCGATTGTGATGGGTCATAAACTGGATACCACGCTGTCATTTAAAGCCAGTGAACTCGGCTACCGGAATAACTATGCCAGCGCCATGAACTATTCCGAACTGAACGACTATATTGAGCAGGAATCACAAAAAGGAAGTTCGGATGTGGTGAATTATGAAATTGAAAAACATTCGCGAACAGCTTTTCCCATGGCTACGTATGTCCTTACCCTGATAGCTGTTTGCATTGCCGGAAGAAAAGTGCGCGGAGGAATAGGAATGCATCTTGCTATGGGATTACTGATTGCTGCTACTTATATTTTCAGCATGAAAATGACTACTGTTGCCGCTGCCAAAGCGGGAATGGATGCTTCACTGGCCGTTTGGCTTCCCAATGTAATCTTTTTACTGATCTGTATTCCCGTTTACCGCAATGCGCAGAAGTAG
>JBMORL010000006.1:0-3884 GCA_049322335.1 Bacteroidota bacterium | reverse complement strand
TTATGCCTGATTAGGCGTTCATTAATATCATTGGTGTGACCAACATAAAACTTTTGGGCACTTTTACTATATAATATATAAACAGTATATTTTTTCATCTCTTAAATTAAAAAGCCCCCTGTTTTTTTACAGGGGGCTTTTGTCGGGGTGGCAAGACGATGCCTTAGCCCCAAATATATTGTTAATCAATACTTTTAACCGAACCGAACCCAGTTTAGTAACCGAATTAGTCCCAATTATCTTGACTTGATAAGTGTTAGTTTGAACAAGAACCGAAAAGAACTTTATTGAGGGCAAAGTTAATATTATAACATGATATTGCAACATTTTATATCAAAATAAATGTGATTAGTCGCGAAGGAAATCTTCAATTATAGTCTGATCAATCCCAGTATAGGCTGCGAACTCACCTACTGTGATAAACTGGTGTTCGGTTTTGGAAAAATGGTTTCTGATACGGGATAAAAGCCTCCTCGAGTATCTCTCACTCTTACCGGTTATCCTCATAACGTCTTTTGGGTAAATACAAACTCTTTTGAGCTCCTTCATACATTGTCCATGCTTTATCCATACCGATGGTATAAGGCAAAGGTACTTATTACCTAATGTGTTCTAAACAGGCAAAACGGCATAATGCGTTGTATAATGTATGAAACGGAACTCTCAATTTTTAACGCAGAATTTCCGCACCTACTTTTGTTTTTGCCAAGTGTTTTTTGATTCGCGGTTATAAAAATAGTTGGCCATAAGCCGGTGACTGCAGCACTGGTTTATGCATTTAAAACAATTAAAAAACAGAACAAAATGGCAAGACAAAAAGGTATCATAAAACTAAAAGGGACTATCGGAGATATTTCTTTTTACAAAACCCAGGATGGCCACCTGGCTCGTGAAAAAGGGGGCGTGGATGCAGATCGCATTGCCAATGACCCTGCCTTCGTAAGGACACGGGAAAATGGGGTCGAATTCGGAAGCTCGGCAAGCTCAGGTAAAATTCTACGGGATGCAATACGCACGATGATGATGACTGCTTCGGACAATCGCGTGGTTTCTCGTCTGACGAAGATCATGACCGAAATCAAAAATCTTGATGCCACTAGCGCAAGAGGTCAGCGTAATGTTGGAGTTGCGATCGCCTTACCGGGTGCGAAAGCTTTGTTGAAGAACTTTAACTTTAACAAAAAGGCGATTCTGGGAAGCATCTTGTTTCAACCATTCCTGATCAATACCGGAACCGGAGAAATAACTATCAATGCATTGGAACCTATTAATGACATTGTATTTCCAACCGGGGCTACTCACATTACCCTAAAGGGTGCCTGGGCCAAAATTGATTTTGCAAACGGAACATATGATGTCCAGTTAAGCAACGTGGTGAATTTACTTATTGACGGTAACGCTACTAACGTATTGCTAACTCCAGTAGCTGCGCCCGCAGGTGCCGGAACAGATTTGTATCTGTTGCAGATTGAGTTCTTCCAGGAGGTGAATGGCGTGCAATACTCACTTAAAAACGGTGCTTACAATGCGCTTAGCATTGTGGAGGTACAATAAGGAGAGCTGATCATGAACAGAAATCAGAAAAATCCGGGCGAAATGAGCTTTCTGGAGAGATGCTCAGAGCCAACCCCAAAATTCTTCAAAAAAATAAGGACAATCGGGCTGATACTTGCCGCTACCGGTGGTGTATTGGTGGCAACACCAATCGCCCTGCCGGTTGCAGTAATAGCCGCAGGCGGTTACCTTATTGTAGCAGGAGGCGTAGCCACTGCCATAAGCCAGGCTGCCGTTGAAAGCGAAGAATGCGGATCGAAAAAAAAGAGTAGAAACAATTAAAATTCCCATCAACATGGAAAACACGAATGAAACTGGCGGAGAAAAAAAGGATTTATTCATCCGCCTGAAAATAAAAAAAAGCGGACAATGCGAAACCCGACCTGAGGGTTGTAATCGCTTGTCATTGGCTAGTATTGAAGTGAACGAGGAACGAAGCGATACTGTAGAAACGCTTGATCTGAGTATTCACATTCAAAGCCAGTCCAAAGTAACCAAGACTGAGGCGTAAAGGGAGGATATAATGAGTAATCATCATCTCATAGAAAGCGGCACAATCTTAGGAACTGTTTCAGGAACGGCCTTAACCGTAGTGGTGAACATTGGTACATCAGATATTATCAAAACAGTTGTCTTAGCTGCATTGGGTGCTATCGTGAGTTTTATTGTGTCTGTCACTTTAAAAGTTTTGGTAAAAAAGCTCTGGGTTTACATCAGGAGAAGTAAAAAATAGGATTGAGGTAATCGATCTGAGATTAGGATCGCCCGTGAGGGCGGTCCTTTTTTTATGCCGTTACTTAAAAGGGCAATACCGAAAGCTCACGGACACCAGATTTATATTGCCAGACATAACACCCGCACGGTAATTGATAACACCTGATGCCGGGCTTTGGTTTATGAGTGAACGATGCACGGCCGAGATAACGACTGAATGCATAACGAGACACCGGAAGATTGTTTGCAATGAGCTGAGAAGAAAACGAACAGTTGCCGTTTTGATTTTTTGGTTTGATGTGCGGATGTTTTTGCATAGTATTTAAATTTTATATGCTCTCACCAGCTGGCGGATAAAAAAAACAAAAGGAAACGGAATAAATAGCCCTTTAACTTCCAATAAATTACAGGGCGGTTTATGCCGTAGTCTTTTGTTTTTTTTCTGTTGGCATGTGCGTCAAGCCCGCCAGCTACCTTTGCATATAAAACTTAAACATGCAAAGACAGCAGCGGCAAAGACTGTTAAAATGTGCCTCTGAGTTTTTTAATGATCATTGCCTGACGCACTTCATGAATGAGTTTGATTTGTTTTTTCAGATTCTCTTCGTGTTCATCCAACTTTCGGAAATAATTTAGTGCATCGGCAAATGATTTTTCATCCTTTGCAAGTGTGATGTTAGCGTGATGAACTGCCATAGTAAATTCCTCTATTCTTATAAATTCAATTACAGAGCCAACCAAAAGCGGGTGAAAATATTTTCCCTGCCATAATGCGTGGCAGAGATTGTAATAGTGCCAGCGTTCTTCATCTGTTTGCGCGAGATACACGAAGCAATTTGAAAAACAAAGCGGTGCCGGTTTCCCGGCATTCCTTCCTTTGTTAAGAATGAAAAAATGAGGTTGATTGTATTTATATCCCAACTGGTGAGATTTTACAGGCAAAGGAAGATTCATTTTTTGCCTCCTTCCCTTTTTGACAAAACGGTAATGATGATTTTATTTTTACGGCAATCTACCTGTACAGAATTACCGGAAGTAAATCCAGCTTCCTGTAACCATTTTCCGGAAAGACGGATTTCGGGATAAACAACCGTTTTGTACGTGCGTGAATAAAACTTCGGATGAATTTTCAGCTTTCTTGATTCATTTTTTTTGTTTTGATTTTTACTTTGCATAATTCAGGTTTAAAAATTATGCATCCTCTTCCGCCTTCGCTTCGCTCGCGCACATAATTTCAAAAGAAAAAAAAGAAAAAAAGAAAGCAATACCATTGGGTGGCCATGAGGGCGGCTGTCAAGGTTTTTGACTAAAAAAATTTTATAGAAAGGGAATGTTTAAATGAGGATGTAAATAACGGTGTAGTGCCCTTCGACAAGCTCAGGGTAAAATTTTTTTAGCAAAACCCGGAGGGCTTGACCTTTACTGACGCACCAGGCTGGCATGTGCGTGGCCGCCTGAACTTTGCTGTTTTTTTTACTTTGATTAATCATTTAAAGAATATTTTCTTATTTTTAATAAAATCAAAAAAATGGAGAATATTAACGATGAAATAGCTTCCTTAAATATTAGTGATGAGGAAATAGAGTCGATTTAAAATATGCTTTCTTAAAAATTAA
>JBMORL010000005.1:0-35819 GCA_049322335.1 Bacteroidota bacterium | reverse complement strand
AATTGAAGAAGCGTCAGTAAGATCAGTAAAGGCAATACCTTTTTCACGCGGTGAATGTACGGGTTAATGGGAAAGTGAGTAAAAGATTTTGAGGGAAAAACGGGAAGATGAAGGGTACTTTGGTTTGTATTCAGAAATCGTACATGCTTCTCGATACGGATTGTTGGGTGCACAATCCTACTCGAACTGACAATAATGATGCTGTAATACTAATTAAGAACATTGTCAGGTCGAGTAGACATGTGCATTTAACATGTCGTATCGAGACCCGCAACGGATTACTGATTTTTTCCCTTACTCATCTCTTTCTCCTTCTTCATCTGCGACTTTAGCCATTGAATGGCCGAAACTTCATCATCAAAAAATTTGGTAGGAGCCGGTGGACGGTTCATATTAATAAAAAAAGTGGCAATAAGGCGACTGGTCATATTGGGAGCTATAATGGCTTTGGCTATGGCATTTTTATACACCTCTTTAGAAGAAGAAGCTACCCGGCCATCATGATTTATTGAAGCGCCCTTCCCGGGAATAAATATAACCACATAACGGTTATCACCCACCAGCTGGTTTTTCACCCGGTTGATCTCAAGAATGTCGGTTTTATCCAATGCGGCCTGGTCGTCAATTAAAATGCGGACAATGTATTCATCGTTTACCGATACAAGAGCTTTGGTGGCGCGGAGTTGTTTCATCTTTCAAATATATAAATTGGGCCACAGATTACACAGATTTTCACAGATGGATTTCACAGATTGTAAAGTACAGACAAATCTGTGGCACGCATTTAATCCGCCAAATGGCGGACGAGCCTTGGACAGGGTTTAATTCCCCGCAGTTTACTGCGACAAAAAAATAAATATTCCTCTTACGAATACCCCGCAGCTTGCTGCGGGGACATTTATTCTGTGGCAATCTGTGAAATCTGTGGCTACACCTTGCTTTCCAATTCTTTTATCCTCTTTTTTAACTGCGACACCTGCCATGTTTGAAAAAGGGAAATGGCCGCAAACCCCGACAAAATAACCGGGATAGAATAAGGAACATGCAAAATATTCATAGCAGTTCCCGTAATTAATACAGCTGCTACAATGACGGTGATTAGTTTTTCGGGTTTCATATAGTTAAATTTATTTATACAAATCAGAAAGATATTTTTTGAATTTTATCATTTTTACCCCTGTAGCCAAACACAATATCACACCTGCCACGCAAACGAACAAACTGAGTGTTTGAGGATTTGGTTTTTTACTTCCATAAGTATGCCATAGTATTCCCGAAATTATCAGGGCAATTCCAATTATAAATGGAATTACTAATTGTCGCCATGTTTTATTTATTTTCTGTTCAGTCATATAATTTCCACATTTTAGCCGCTAATTTCGCTAATTTTCGCTAATGGCCATTCGTGTTAATTCGCGGCTTTTGTTATTTTAATTCAAGATCAATATGTTCATGGCTTTTTATGAGAGAAACAATATCTTCAAAATCAGTGAGTGTTTTTCGGGAAACACCTGAATTTTTCCATATTAGTCTGAAAGGTTCTTCGTATTCGGTTTTCACAAATCCTCCCCGGAGAATATCATTCAGCGCGTTCCAGTTTTTCCCCCATCGGTTATTTTCTGTTAATTGTGTTCCAATAACATCAAAAAACTCTTTTAGATTATTAAACGTATTTCCGTCTATTTCAAATACTTTTTGATCTGATGTTTTATTCATCATTTTAGGGTTAAGCGTATAAATTTTTTTGAATACTGCTACCAATATTAATTTTCATTCCAATCCCTCAAAATATTATTTTCATTTTTCTCACTACTCAATACTCACTACTCAATACTCACTACTCAATACAAAACCACTCTATTCCTCATCCCCATTAAATCCACCACCAAAAACTTATTCTGCATTTCAGTTTTTCCGAGTATTACTTTCAATGTTTCATTGGCCATCATGGTTCCGATAATTCCGGGCACGGTAGCCAGGACGCCATTTTCAGAGCAATCGGGAACGTCTTCGGGGTTGGGTGGCTCGGGGAAAAGATGCCGGAGATTTTTGCTGCCATTGTAATTAAATACTGCGAGCTGTCCCTCAAATCCCAAAATGCTTCCGTATACCAATGGTTTGTTCAGCTTTACGCAGGTATCGTTCACAATGTAACGCGTCATAAAATTATCACAGCCGTCCACCACGATATCATACGCGGATAAAATGTTTTCTGCATTTTCTTCGTTCAGCAGGGCATCGTGTACAACGGTTTTCACTTCGGGATGCATGAGATTCAGTTTTTGTGCTGCTGCCTCTGCTTTTTTATGGTTTATATCCCCGTTTCCGTATAATATCTGCCGGTGGAGATTGGTGATGTTCACCGTATCAAAATCAATAATACCTAACGTTCCGGTGCCTGCCGCAGCGAGATACAGCAAAACCGGGCAACCTAATCCTCCCGCACCCACTACAGCTATTTTGGCCTGCCGTATTTTTTCCTGTCCCTGCACACCGATCTCCGGCAGCATGATCTGTTTGATGTATTTATGTTTTTCTTCTTTGGTAAGCATGCGTTAAACGGTAAAGGCTTTATCCCAGTCCTTAAACACGGGTTCATAGCCTTGCTGCGAAATGATTTTCACAAATTCTTCCGGTGAACGGTCATCGTCAATCTCAAATTGCTCCAGTGACGAATCGCCTTCAGCATAACCACCGGGATTGGTTTTCGAACCAGCGCTCATGGAAGTAGCGCCCAGTTGTATAATATGATCGCGGAACTTCGGAGTTTCTCTCGTGGAAACGGAAAGCTCAAGGTCGGGATTGAATAACCGGTAAGCACAGATGAGTTGCAGCAGTTCCTTGTCCGTTATATGCACATTTTTTATGTTCACTCCTTCAGCGGGGCGAATTCTCGGAAAGGAAACCGAATATTTGGATTGCCAGTAACGGTTTTGCAGGTAGTGGAGGTGAAGCACACAGAAAAAAGATTCCACGCGCCAGTCTTCCAGTCCTAGTAAAACGCCCAGCCCGATTTTGTGCATCCCGCTTTTTCCCAGCCGGTCGGGGGTATCGAGGCGGTAATAGAAATTTGATTTTTTTCCTTTTGGGTGATAGAAAGCGTATTTTTCTTTGTAATAAGTTTCCTGGTACACCAAAACGGCATACACACCTGCTTCGTGCAATTGTTTGTATTCCTCTTCTTCCAGTGGCTGCACTTCAATGGAAATAGTGGAAAAATAATTTTTCAGCAACGAAACCGCTTCCAGGAAATAGGGAAGGTGCACGGTGGCATTGGCTTCTCCGGTAACCAGCAACACATGATCAAATCCTTTAGCTTTCAGGATTTCTGCTTCGCGGATAATTTCTGCCTTTGATAAAGTTTTACGTTTTATTTTATTGCCGAAACTGAATCCGCAGTAGGTGCAGATATTATGACATTCGTTACTGAGATAAAGCGGGGCAAACAGCTGGATGGTTTTTCCGAAACGCTGTTGTGTAAGCTGGCGGCTTTTGACAGCCATTTCTTCCAAAAAAGGAGCAGCGGCAGGAGAAATAAGAGCAGCAAAATCCTCTATGGAAATACGTTTTTTCGCCAGCGCATTTTCCACGTCACGGGCTGTTTTCGAGAAAACATTTTTACTAACGTCCTGCCAGTTATAGCTGTTAAAAATTTCCCTGAACATGTTATTCGTTTAAAAAAGAAGTCAACGGACTACTGGCCTGTGCGGTTTTGTGTATCGAAGGAATGCCGGCTTCATACGCATTTCTCCCTGCGATCACGGCATCACGAAAAGCCCGGGACATTAATACGGTGTCGGCTGCAGTAGCAATGGCGGTATTCACCAAAACGGCATCGGCTCCCATTTCCAAAGCGCGCGCGGCATGAGAAGGAGTACCTATTCCTGCATCCACAATAACAGGAACATTACTTTGCTCAATAATAATTTCTAAAAAATCTTCTGTTTTTAATCCTTTGTTACTGCCAATAGGCGAACCTAACGGCATGACGGCTGCTGTTCCGGCTTCTTCCAGGCGTTTGCATAAAACAGGATCGGCATGAATGTAAGGCAACACCACGAAACCCAGTTTGGCGAGTTCTCCGGTGGCTTTTAGTGTTTCGACAGGATCGGGCATCAGGTAACGCGGGTCGGGGTGAATTTCAAGTTTCACCCAGTTGGTTTCCATTGCTTCACGTGCCATTTGTGCAGCTAACACAGCTTCCTTTGCATTACGCGCTCCCGAAGTGTTGGGCCACAACATTACGTTTGCTTTTTTCAACGCTTCCAGCATCGCATCTTCGTCTGATTGGATATCAACACGTTTCAGTGCAACAGTAACCATTTCTGTTCCGGAGGCGATAATGGAATCGTACATCTCACGCGGAGAAGCATATTTTCCGGTGCCGAGAAACAATCTCGACTGAAATATTTTTCCGGCAATGGATAAAGGTTTTGTTTTCATCTTATAAAGTTTGAAGTACATTCATGTTATTCTGAAATTGCAGGATCATTTCTTTTTTATCGGCTGCATTTGTAATGGCAGATGAAACAGCTACACCATACACGCCACAGGCAGCGAGTGGTTTGCAATCTTCCGGTAAAACTCCTCCAATGGCAAAAACGGGAATAGTGAAATTTACCGATCTCATTTCTTCTAAAATCGTTTTATATCCTTCAAATCCCAGCTCAGGACTTAGTTTATCTTTGGTAGCAGTAAAACGCAATGGTCCGAGGCCAATGTAATCCACGCGTTCGGCATTCCGTTGAAAAATATCATGAATAGTATTGGCTGTGCCACCGATAATCGTATCATTTCCCAGTATTTTTCGCGCCTGCATTACTGATGAATCGGTTAAACCAAGGTGTACACCGTTAGCTCCGGATTGATGAGCAACAGCAATATTATCATTAATGATAAGCACAGCATGAAATTCATCACATATTTTTTTTACCTGTTGAGCAAGGCTGAGATATTCTTTATCCGGAATATTTTTCAACCGGAGTTGAATCCATTTACCACCGTTTTCCAAAACGCTGTGGATATTTTCCACATGTTCCTGTGGTGTTTTTCCCTGTGATATGTATTGTAATTTATGCAACATGAAATCCGAGTAAACTTTTATTACTGGAAAGAAAATTTTCGGTATAAGCTTTGGCTTTACGGCAGGAATTTTCCATATTTTCACCCAATGCCAGGTAAGCGGTGATAGCAGCAGATAGTACGCAACCGGAACCGTGCTTGGGAAAAACAGACTGGATTTGAGCAGAAATTTTTATTTCCGCATTTGGTGTAAATAATACATCGGTTCCCTTTTCGTTTTCATCGTGGCCTCCTTTTAGAAGAACAGATGTATATTTTCTTAATTCACTGAGGGTATTTTCCATGGATTCATTTCCTGAAATAGTTTTCAGTTCAGGCAGATTGGGAGTGAGCAGGGAAATTTTTTCAAGTATATTTTTCCGGGAAGAAAAATGGCGGAGATCATTCAGCGGGAATCCGGTGCTGGATTTCCATACGGGGTCAACAATAATTTTGATAGAAATATCATGAGTACAAATGACGCTGATAATCTCTTCAAGAAAGGATAGGGAAGGAGTGATGCCAAATTTTACAGCCTTCACCGGGTATTTCTTCAGCAACATCAGCACTTCTTTTTTTACATCAGCTGCTTCACGCCAGGTTACCGAGTAAAAGTGGTCTTCGGTTTGTTGTGTTAATCCTGTACAAACCGAAAGCCCATACACTTTCAGCGACTCAAATGTTTTGATATCGGCCGAAAGCCCGGCTCCGCTGCTGGGATCGAAACCGGCAATGCTTAATGCGTATGGACGTTCTGTCTGCATGTTTTTTTCAGTTCGGCAAAATGTTCCGATGCTTTTTCGGAATGTTCCCAGATAAAACCCAAAGCCGCCACCCCGGAAAATCCTTTTTGAAATGCTGTGACGGCATTCTCTGCTGTAATTCCTCCCAAAGCAAATACTTTTTTATCAGAAGGAAGTAAAATGTTTTCGGGTAAGCTGCCCGCGTAATTTATTTTTGAAATACTTTTAAAAAGTGGCCCAATAAAACAATAGTGCCAATGATTTTGATCTTCTTCCATCTCTTTCAAAGAATGAAAAGAAGTGCTGTAATGTATTTCTTCTTTTTTTTCTGATAAAAAATTTCTTTCACCTGATTTAAAATGGCAATACTTCAGTTTCCATTTTTTCACCGATTCCCTGTTCTGGTGAACGGAGATGCGGGAATGGAAAACGGGATTTATTTGTGAAAAGAAACGATCCTGGTCTTTCTCACTCCATGCGGGTTTTCGCAGGTGAAACAATTCCAAACCGTCTTCAAAAAGGCGTTCGATGATGGAGATTTCGTTCTTCACATCGTTTTCACTGCTTATGATGATCAGGTTGGTCATTAATGATAAATTTCCGCCCCTTTCTTTTTAAACTCATCACTTTTTTCAAACATTCCCTGTTCGGCAAAATCACGCACTTCCTGTGTGATCTTCATCGAACAGAATTTTGGACCACACATCGAACAGAAATGCGCCACTTTTGCCCCATCAGCCGGTAAGGTTTCGTCATGAAATTCTCTTGCGGTGTCAGGATCAAGTGATAAATTAAACTGGTCTTCCCAGCGGAATTCAAATCTTGCTTTACTCAAAGCATTATCACGGTATTGTGCACCCGGATGTCCTTTTGCGAGATCGGCAGCATGTGCAGCCAGTTTGTAAGTGATTACGCCATCTTTCACATCTTTTTTATTGGGTAATCCCAAATGTTCTTTTGGAGTTACATAACACAGCATAGCAGTGCCAAACCAACCGATCATCGCAGCGCCAATGGCAGAAGTGATGTGGTCGTAACCGGGAGCGATATCAGTAGTGAGAGGGCCTAATGTATAAAAAGGTGCTTCGTGACATTCCTTTAATTGTTTATCCATATTTTCTTTAATGAGATGCATGGGTACATGTCCCGGGCCTTCAATCATCACCTGCACATCATGTTTCCACGCAATTTTGGTGAGTTCTCCCAGAGTTTCCAGCTCGCCAAATTGTGCAGCGTCATTCGCATCGGCAATACAACCCGGGCGCAATCCATCTCCGAGAGAAAAGGCTACATCGTATTGTTTCATAATCTCACATAACTCTTCGAAGTGGGTGTAAAGAAAATTTTCTTTATGATGCGCCAGGCACCATTTGGCCATAATGGAACCTCCGCGCGAAACAATTCCCGTGATGCGTTTTGCTGTCAATGGAATATAGCGCAACAAAACTCCTGCGTGAATGGTAAAATAATCCACACCCTGTTCAGCTTGTTCAATTATTGTGTCGCGAAAAATTTCCCATGTAAGGTCTTCTGCTTTTCCGTTTACTTTCTCCAATGCCTGGTAAATAGGAACGGTGCCGATGGGAACCGGAGAATTTCTCAGTATCCATTCGCGTGTTTCGTGAATGTTTTTTCCTGTGGAAAGATCCATGATGGTATCGGCTCCCCACCGACAGGCCCAAACAGCTTTTTCCACTTCTTCTTCAATGGAGGAAGTCACCGCGCTGTTGCCGATGTTGGCATTTATTTTCACCAGAAAATTTCTTCCGATAATCATTGGTTCGCTTTCAGGATGATTGATGTTGGAGGGGATGATCGCTCTTCCTGCCGCCACTTCATCGCGCACGAATTCGGGGGTGATCTTTCCTTTTGGGGTGTTGGCTCCAAAGCTATTGCCCGAGTGCTGGTGATGCAGCATAACGTTCTGTGCATTTAAGTCTTCAATTTTCTGATTCTCGCGGATAGAAATATATTCCATTTCGGGAGTGATGATGCCCTGTTTGGCATAGTGCATCTGTGAAACATTGGCTCCTTTTTTGGCGCGTAATGGTTTTGGAAGGTTTTTAAAGCGGATATCGTTGAGTGATGCATCATGGAGGCGCACATTGCTGTATTCGGAAGAAGAGTGTTCCAGTTCTTCCACGTCAAGCCTGTCGATAATCCATTTTTCTCTTAGCCGGGGAATTCCCTTGTGTACATCAATGGTACTATTCGGATCGGTATACGGTCCGCTGGTATCATACACGGTTACCGGATCGTTTTTTTCAGTTTTTCCGTTGTGATGGTGGGTATCATGCAGGTTAATTTTTCGCATGGCCACTTTGATGTTGTGGATTTTTCCATCCACATAAATTTTTTCCGATCCGGTGAAGGGATCACACGTGATGGTTTTTTCGGAAGGTATGTTCTGATTTTTTTTCATATTGTTATGATTTTATCCGCCTTGTGTGGCTTTGATGATGAGTATAGTGTCATGAGGTTGAAGAAGATGATTATTCCACTGTTGTTTCGGGATAACAGTTTCATTTACGGCAACAGCAATTCCTTTTTGTTTTTCTCCCACAACATGTTCAACCACATGAAAAAGCGTAGTGCCATCATTGACATTTTTTTTAGAATCGTTGACGATAATTTCCATTCCTGTTTAAAATTGAGGAGGACTCCAGGAATGTAGAAAGGTTACTTTCTGCTTTTCCCTTCGGCAGCATTATCTGCATCAGGTAATAAGGGTATTGTCTCAGCCTTTCGGCACCCCTAAAGTCTTGGAACAAATATAGAAGGAATTTGGGTTGGTTTTACGGGAAGTTTTCAACCGGGAGGGGCCTCTCCCCGTCACACTAACGTGTGACTCCCTCCCCTTTGCCGGGGAGGGAAGTAGCGCGTGGGATAGTAAGGCTCCATTGGAGCTTTACTGTTTTGGAGTTAGTTGTCGGAATCACATTCTACTTCCCTCTCCCTCGGGAGAGGGTGTCCGCCATGCGGACGGGAGAGGTAAACGGGTTTTATTTTCCCACCTTAAAATTCACAGGCAGAGCGTATCTTACTTTTACATTTTTTCCATCATGAATGGCGGGTGTCCAGTCGGGCATGCTGTTGATTACGCGTAAAACCTCGGTATCGAAATTTTTGGAGCCATAAACGCTCTTCAGAATTTTCGGATTTTGAACCTTTCCGTTTTCATCCACAATAAAACTTACCATTACTTTTCCCTGGATATTGTTATCTTTTTCCCATTGGGGGTAGTTGATATTTTGACGCAAATAATCATTCATTTTATCAACCCCGCCTTCGAATTCTGCCATATAATGCGGATTGACGTATACTCCGTCATCATCAATGTCCGGCTCAGGAATAGCAGATACTACTCCAATGGTGTGATGCATACTGATAACATCTTGTTTTTTATAATTGGTGCTATCTGATTCAGAAGTTTTATCGTTTTGATCTGTATTACTATCATTTTTTTTGGGATGTTCGGGATAGATATTGATTTCTGAAGCGAAAATGGCATTTTTTTCATTTCCATTTTCACAACCCGCCAGTAGTAATGTTCCGATTGTAAGAAATAAAAATGCCAGTGAAGAATTCCTGTTTTCTATATAGAGTGTGTCTATTACATTGATCTCGCCAATTAGAGAATACGAAACCTGTGAAGGTAGCAAACGCCCGCAAATGGATTGATCCTGGTTTCGAAGAAGAAATTTGATCAGATCTTCTTTCGTCCAACTTGTGAAATCATGGATGTGTTTATTACATTGACTACAATGCCTTTTTTCAAGGCCGATGGAAAAATCATCCCATCTTAAATTGCATTTATAGGATAAAGCTGGCTTCATGATTTACATGAAACGAACAAGAGCAAAAAATATTGTATCGCTTCAAAAGCTCCTTTTGGAAGAACTGCTTTCAACAGGCATAAACCGGTAGCGGAGTGTTAATTCGATGCCGCCCTTGCCTTTTGTCCATGACGAGAGATTGGATAAGTTCATATCATACGATAGTCCGGCCAGCCAGTTTTTCCATTCAAATTGAAAAGCAGGATACAGGGCGTCACCATACCGGTAAAACAAACCAAATGCAATGGATTGGGTGATGCCGGTGCCCATTTTGTTTTGTTCGGAAAGTGAATATCGCAGCAACGAACCTGTATTTATTTCCTTTAACGGCCCCTGCATTGCAAAATAGGCTACGGGTTGTAATGAAAATTTCGAAGCCAGCACGATGTCCATTTTTGCAAATGCATTGTAACGGATGTTTAATTTATCTACACCATAAATTCCTATATCGGGACGGTTGACATGAAACGCGGATATTCCGAACTGGAAGGAGTTGTCGTTTTTACTGTTAAAATCGCGGCCGTTTCCATTTTTGTAGAATACAATTCCGGCACCGGCATCAATGTAATTTTTTCCCGACACCGATAAATTTTCACCTGAAGAAAGAGCGGAATTAAATTCATGTTCGTATTGTTTATCCCATGTACTGTTGTCAAACCGGATGGAATTCTGGTTCCAGGCGCCCTGGATGCCGAGCGAAAGATATTTTCCTTTACCAAAATGTACAGAAGAAGAAAGAGTAATTCCCGCTGAAAATTTGGATAAACTACCGGAAGCCGCATTATCGTAGATCACAAAAATGCCTGTCCCGAAAAATGATGATTTCCCATCAGGTTTTAACTTCATGTCGCCCGATAATGCTGAAGTAGTGTATATATTTCCTATCGAAGCCCATTGGTTACGATAGGTGGTATTGGCACGTACCAGCGCTTTATCGGTTCCAGTAAATCCCGGGTTCAATAACAAAGGGTTTTCCCAGTATTGCGAGAAATGGATATCCTGTGCTGTTAGTACAGCCGGAAAAAGAAAGATTAATATAGAGATAAATCTTTTCAACATAATTTTATTTTACTAACGTAATGGCTCCTTTTTCCCTGAATTCCCTTCCATCCAGCAGTTTTCCGCCAAGGGTGTAAACAAATACTCCGTTGCTCAGCGGTTTTCCCTTGTAGGTTCCGTCCCACCCGGCATTGATATCGGATGAATGGAAAATCATCTCTCCCCAGCGGTCGAATACTTTTACTTCCATAGATTCCACTCCGTAGCCTCTTATATAGAAAATATCGTTTATCCCATCTCCGTTAGGCGTAAAGGTGTTGGGGACAAAGTAATTGAAATTGTATTCCACCCATACGGTAACTGAATCGGAACTGGTGCATCCGTTTTGGTCGGTGATAGTTACTCCATAGGTAGTGGTTTCTTCGGGGCTTGCCAGTGGATTGGCGCAGGTAGTACAAATTAATCCATCAACAGGCGACCATTCCCATGATGTTCCTCCGGTGGTAGTAAGTTGTCCGTGATTTCCGTAAACAATGGTGATATCTGGTCCCGCGCCAAAACCCGAAGAGGGAAAGATGATCACAGTAATACTATCAGTTAGTGTTCCGCATACATTGCCGGTAGAAACTGTGTAGGTGGTGGAAACACCGGGTGAAACAGAAATAGAATTGGAAACATCACCGGTATTCCATATAATACCATCGGGAGAGTATGCATACAACAAAACAGTTGATCCTGCGCAAATTCCCGTATCGTTAGATGAAACCAGTGAAGGAAGATTATTCACAGAGATATCCAGTGTGGCGGTATCAGAATAACAGGTTCCCTGGTTGATGAACAGGAAATAAGTTCCGGCCATAGAAGAATCCACGGGTGAGATAATTGGGTCTTCGAGAGACGAAGTAAACCCGTTGGGCCCGCTCCAGTTATAGGTAAACCCATTGGCAGTAGTGGTAAAAAGCTGGAGAGAACTACCGGCACAAATGGTGTCGCTGGCATCTGCCATGGGAGCCGGGAGTAGTGAAGTAAGTGCGATAAAAATAGTATCCACATCACTTTCACATCCGTTTGTGTCGGTTAGTTGAACAATAACATAGGTATCAGAAGTGATTTCGGAAAAATAAAGCGAATCTCCCGAAGTGATCACATTCATCGAACTATCCATCCATTGAATTATTCCGTTTGCACCTGAAATTCCAATAGAGAAAGGAGTTCCCGGACAGGAGGAAGTATCGGCAACCGGAGTCAACACAGGTTTTGATAACCATTGCAGGGTGAGTGTATCGGAATAAGCAGTGCATCCGTAGCTGTTTTCAAATGTATAGAAATAATTTCCCTGTTGAATTCCCAATGAAGTTGCACCGGTATTTCCATCCTGCCAGGTATAGGTTCCGTTGAGTGTATCTGCGTTCAGTAATAAAGTATCGCCCTGGCAGATGAAAACGGAATCCTGCGCAAATCCCTGAACCGTTACTTCCATCACTTCCACCCAAACGCTGTCGGTGCTTCCTGAACATGTTCCGCTGGATACGGAAATGAAATAATAGCCTTCTTCTGCAACGGTCACGGGGTAAATGGATATGGAATCTCCGGTTGAAGAAAACCCGTTGGGCCCTGTCCAGTTGTACATTGCCCCCGGGGCAGCATTAAGAACGAGTGTTAATGTATCGCTCATACACAAAGTATCATTTCCTGATAGTTCGGGCACCACTGATGACGAATCAATATAAACAATTACACCCACCGTTTCGCTTTCGCAAATCCCGTTGGATTGGGTGACATATACCACATAATCACTTTGACTAACAGTAACCGTAACGGAATCCCCGGTTTGTATCAGCTGTGTGGCATTTTCATCAGAATACCAGTATAACGTTCCGGTGCCTTGTGCAGTAAGAGTTATGGTTGATCCGCTGCAAACAGTTGTATCGCTGGTTGAAGGAGGCGTCACCTGTGGAAAGTTATAAATGAAAGCCGTATCAGCACTTTCACATCCATTGGCGTCAATAGTTTCAAGAATGTACGTTCCGGGATAGGTTATATCATAATTCATAGAAAGGTTTTCGCCATTGTTCCAGTTGTAATCGCTCATTCCGGGAGTGGCGAGCAGGTTAACGGTATCTCCAGCGCAAACGGTGTCTTCACCCACTATATAAATTTCAACCGGAGTGGTGGATGCCGTGATCACGATATCCACCTGTGTGGTGATATTGCAGAAATTTACAGTAGCAGAATAGGTGCCTCCCTGTGTAATGGTTTGCACCGGACTGCTTCCTGATAAGGGCGACAACCATTGTATGGAAGCCATATCGTTGCTTTCTACAGTGATAACAGTGCTTTCTCCTTCGCACAAATGAGAAACAGGATCGTATTCAAGATAAGGAGTAGTATATTCCAGAACTTCTGAAGAAGAAGATTCAAGGTAGCATCCTGTAGAGGAAATATATGTGTAATGATAGAACCCGGGAACGGTAACATAGATGGATTGCGTTGTGCCAATTACATTTCCGGTGGGCCCGTACCAGGTGTAGTTGCTTCCGGCTTCGGCTGTCAGTAACACCGAATCCAGCGGACAAACCACTCCGTGAGAGGGATTCATTGTAACTTCCGGTGCCGGCATGGATTGCAGGGTGAAATAGTCTTCTTCCACCGATATACATCCAAGAACTGTATCGATAGTGGTGGAAGTAACTCCATACGTGTTCTGCATAACGACATCCGCATTGCTGTTTTGGCTGTAGGTGGCAATAATGCCTTGCCCGTTCCATTGGTAATTGTCGCCACCGCTTACGGATAGTGTAACGGTATCACCGGGACAAAAATAAACGGGGCCGCTGATTACAGGAAAATTGGGGGGCGGTGCATGTACATCGAGATAAAAATAACGCGTGGTGCTTACGAGCGGCAAATGTGTAATAGGATGCAAAATTGTGGCAGTAAGAGAACAGTTCCCGCTGGAATTCGCTTTGAAATTCTGCCGGTGTTCAAAAAACGTATAGGGAAATGATAAATTGGGATCGAATGAATAGCCGCCAAAATTAATGGTCCATTGTACAAATGTAGCAATGTTGGTGGTAATTCCCTGTGCGTAATACGAACTATCCACCAGCCACATTTCAAAATGATCGTCTTTGCAAATTCGTACAGTATCTGTTGTCTCAAAGGTTGAATCGGTAAAAATTATTTGAGGAGTAAAGGGATTCAATACATTACAGTTTCCGGAATAATAATCGTAGAGAGCCACACATTTGGAAGAAGAACATTCACCACCGGGAGTTTCTACTACAAAAGTATATAAACCAAACTGTGATGTAGTAACTGAATCATTATTTACCACACCAAACGGAGTTTGCCAGTATACGGTATAGCCGGAAGGATAATTTCCCCCGATAAGTGTTGTGGTATCACCGGCCATGAGCGCCAGTTTATCTATACAACTATAAACAGGAATGGCGGCCTGGATGATTCCGTATGTGGCATTGATGGCTGGAGTTGGTGGCGTTGGGTAAATGAGCACATATACTGAATCTCTGAAAGTGCGGCACTCGTCAATATAACCGTAATCCACGTAATACCATCCGCTGGTGTAAACAACATTGGTATCGTTCATCACTCCATTATTCCATACAAAAAACCATTCGGGAGCCGAAACGCTGTCTAACGTGGTGGGGGTTTGTATTCTTAATAATGCTGAATCACATTTCACCAGCGTATCACCCAGCGGGTATCTCGTTGGCATAAGTGTGTCGAGCTGGCATCCACCGTTTTGACGGATAAAAAAATCGTAATAGGGCCGCGAAAGATCTACCGGGCGTGTAATGAGAACATCACGGTTGCCACTGGAAATAACGGTTGCCATACTTCCGTAGTTCGGATAGGAGCAATGGGTGATATTGCTGTTCAGGTTGGTATAATTGGGGTTATACAGATGAGACTGGAAATTACTTCCTTTAAAAATGTTGAATGATTTGGAGAAAGTTCCGCTGATAACTGGATTGGAGAAAATAAAACCTGAAATATCAGAAGGGATATCATCACCTGTTCCGCCAAAATACCTGATCCATGTAAAAGCACCCGTGGCGGAATATTTCATGGTATAAATATCCCTGAATCCTGTGCTGTTAAAAACACCGCTGCCCGAATAGTTGGAAAAAGGAGTGAACTCGCATTTGAAATAACCAGTGATGGTAGTTTCTCCATCGGGATCAATAAAAAGTGCGCGTGAAGAAACCACATTATCCGATCCCGTGGAAGAACCCCATTGGTAGTTTCCGCTGTAATCGAGGCAAAGTGTAAAAATATTGTGGGGAAAATTCCCGGTAACAGATTGCGAAGGAGTAGTGTTGATCGTAAGTGTATTTGAAAAATCACCGGTAACCACTACTTTATTTATTTTTGCATCAATATCGTAGGCCATAAATTGAGAGGCCACCATTCTTCTGAACCAGGATTCATTTCCGCTGGGATCAATTTTCATGATAAAACCGGCATTAAATGAATTGTTATTATAGGTATTGGTAAATTGAATGGTATCGGAATATTGTCCGCATACATATATATTATTGGTTTCATCAACGGCAACACTCACGGCCCTGTCATCAAATGGAGCAATTCCTGCTTTAGCCCACAGTACGTTACCTGAAGGATCGCATTTAAAAATAATCGCGTCATAAGAAGGTTGTCCGGCCTGTTGCTGCATCAGCGGAGGATAAACCGCACTGGAGAATGTAAAAGCTCCAAATGAAGAAGTGCCTTTAAACTCCCCGGCAACGATAATGTTTCCTGATGCATCAACGGCAATCTTATTGGAAATATCAGTATTACTCCCTCCAAATGATTTTGCCCAGACGAAATTTCCGTTATTATCGATTTTGGCAACAAAAATATCCTGCGAATTGGACAAAGAAACCAGTGTAGTGCTTCCAAATACAGCTGTATCGCGGAATACTCCTGTAACAATAATGTTTCCCGATGCATCGGCTGCAATAGCATGCGCACGGTCGGAATTGGCTCCACCGGCACGCACTACCCATTCGTAATATCCCAGCGAATCCTGTTTGGCTACAAATAAATCGGCCATTCCTGCTGAAATAATATAAGTGGAATCAAAACGACAGGTTTGTGAAAAATAACCACAACTGTAAACATTTCCGCTGGCATCGTGGGTAACACCCAGTGCTTCATCATTCGCATTTCCACCGGCACACTGCAGCCAGTTTTGTTGTGCATTCGAATTCATTACAGCTACTAGTGCCAGCAGCCCCGTAAACGTTATTTTGATCCACTTTTTCATGCGCTGAAATTTTATGTTACAAAGTTCAGTGGATTGTACGGTTGCCAACAAACAAAAGACGCCCAAAAAAATCCAATAATATACAAGTCTATTTACCCGAAATGGATTGTAATTAGCTGAACTTCAATAATCCTGAAAGCACAGGCATTTTTGGGGCGGGGAACGGTAAAATACCGGAAAGAGTGATTGATTACTGAAATCAGCGTATAAAAAGGCTAAGCATTTATGCGTAGAAAATTCATTTTTTACCTACGCGAATTATGGTTGTATATCACAGCATTTTCGCAATCTTTTCAAATACATTTTTTGCGTCTAATGGGGGCCGTTGGGGTAAAGTAATTTTACATCATAAGAACAACGGATTATGAAAACAATTTTTACCATTATGATAAGCGGGCTTCTTCTCAGCGGTGAGTTGTGTGCCCAGGATGGCAACAACCCCGTAAACGACTATAGAGTTGTAGCGCACAAAAAGAACAACACTGCTATAGAGAGTGTTTCCAACGAAGTGCAGATTGCTACTCCCATTTCCATATTTATACCCAATGCCTTTACCCCAAATGAAGACGGAACCAACGATGAGTTTGGTATTGTAGGTGAGGGCGTGGAAGAAATGACGCTGTATATTTTTAACCGCTGGGGAGAAGTGATCTTTGAATCGAATGATGTTTCTAAAAAATGGAACGGGACGTTTAAAGGAGAAAAATGTGAGAACGGGGTATATGTATATAAGGTAGTGGCCCGTAACAAAATGACTAACCAGTTTTTTGAAAAAACCGGGCACGTAACTCTCGTATCGTAATATCGGTTGCTATAGGAAAGTATTGATGCCAAACAACCTTATTTAAAATAGTTATTGATCAATTCCAGAAGTGAAGAATCGGTGAGCGGTTTGGTAACGATGCCGGCCAGTCTTTGGGTTTTTCCGGCTTTTTCAAAATCTTCGGGGTTTTCGGAACTGGTGAGCATTACAATTTTCACCTTTGAGGTAATATCATCAGGCAACTGATTGTATTTTTCCATGAATTCCCATCCGTTTATGCCGGGCATATTTATGTCAAGTAAAATAAGGTCGGGAATAATAAACCTGCCGTTGCAGGGACAATCGCTTCTGTTTTTGAGGTAATTCAGTGCATCACGGGCCATTTGAATTCCATATACATTGTCGCAAATACCGGCTTCATTAATAATTAACTTATTAAGGAAGTTGGTAGGTTCATCATCATCAATCAGTAATATGCAGTTCAGTTTTGTCATTTAATTCATTTTTGGCAGGGTGAAATAAAAGGTGCTTCCTTTTTCGGGTTCTGAGATTACCCCAATTTCTCCTCCGTGAAGTTCTACAATTTTTTTACAATGAGCTAATCCAATTCCATTGCCTTCATATTCTTTACGTGTATGCAGGCGCTGGAAAACTTCGAATATCTTTTCATGGAATGCTTCGGGAATGCCAATTCCGTTATCTTTTATTTCAAACCTGAAATTTCCCTGTTGTTCTGTGCCGGTAATAATGATCTGCGGAGTAATGCCTTTTTTCCTGAACTTAATGGCATTTACCACCAAATTCTGCAATAATAATTTGATTTCGGTTTTTAGTCCCGGAACCACAGGAAGCGGGGCAACAGAAATTTCTGTTTTTGTTTCACTGATGAGTTGGGCCAGGTCATCTTTCACTTCAGCTAACACCACGTTGCAGTCAACCGTATCATATTCATTTTTTCTTCCGATTCTCGAATAATCCAGCAGGTCTCTGACCAGTAACTGCATTCTTTCGGTAGCGCCATCAATGTATCCGAGATATATTTTAGCATTTTCATCCAGTTTATCACTATATTTTTTTTCTAACAATTCTACAAACCCTGAAACGGTGCGCAGCGGCTCCTGCAGGTCGTGCGAAGCGATGTAAACAAACTGCTCAAGTACTTTATTTTTATGGCTTATCTGTGAATAATATTTTTTCAGTTCCTTTTCCGTATCTTTCCTGAAGGTAATATCTGAAATAATTCCAAGCGACCCGATAATATTTCCCTGTTTATCAAGATAGGGAGAACCGCTGATTTCACAACTGATAAATTCCCCGTTTTTTTTACGAAGTTTGATTTCATACCGGTCGGATTTCATTTTTTTACGCCTCTCAATAGCTTCGGCTACATAGTCTTTATAATATTGATGCTGTAATAATTTATCACTGGCATTTTTACCAATCAGTTCATAAGAGGCATAACCTGTCATTACGCAAAAACTCTGGTTAACAAATTTGATTCTGTCTCTATGGTCTACAATCATTACTCCTTCATTCATGTTATTTACAATACCGCTCCAGGCGTACCGGGGAGAATAGAAAAATAATTTATATTTTTTAAAAGCAACAATCACACATATAGAGAACACAGACATGAAGGTAGAAGTGAGGGGGATAAGATTACCCTGAAGAAGGTAGGGAATAACTACTTCAGTTATAATTCCCAGTACAACGGGAACACCAAACCCCACAGCAATAAGGAGGGCTTGTCTGCCGCGTTCAAAATCATTCCTGATTTCAATAGCATAGCGGATAAATACCCAAAGCGTGATAAGCGCAAGGGAGCTTATCCAATGTACATTCAATTGTGGTATCCACTCATCAGTCAATCTCAGTCTCCATCTCCAAAAAGTATCGGGCTCAATAGTATAGGTAATAAATCCTCCGTTGCTGGCGAGTACAAAAAACAGGGCGGGGGCATAGATAAGAACAAGTATCCACGGCCGGCCCAGTAGTTTGGCCCGGTTGGCAAAAATCAGTGAAAAATGGAGGGAAAGGACTGTTACCAGGCTGATAAAAGGACTGAACATATCATACCACAAGCGCACCTGTTCTTCGCTGCTTGTAATTCGAGTTATACTATCCAGCATTTGCCATATACAAAGATTGAAAATGAAAAAAAGAAACATTACGTTTAATCGCGTACCCGGTAACCGTAAAAACACGTAGGTGAAAACACTTAGATTGATGAGCAGGGGAAGGAATGCAAGCAGAAATGGTTGCCAATAGGTAAGATCAAACTGAAAAGCGTTTGTTGGCACAGCGTTAGTTCAGGAAATAAAAATATATAAAAAAAGCAATTAAAAAACGGTTGCCCGAAATAAAAATAAAAAGTGGGATAAAAATTTGGAGGTGATAATAAAATTTACTAAAGTAATGATGTGCCGACAATGATTTTTTAAGAGAGTAATCAACCATTGATAAAAATTATCAACATTAGCACTGCCATTCCCATTTTTTTAATTTTTCACAGGTGAAATAAATTATTATTGTACCGAAATATACATGTGAAGATGGAAAAAATTGTTTCGCTGGTGGCTGCCAAAACAGGAACGTCTGCCCAGGCTGCCCAAAATCTTGTAAAACTCCTGGATGAAGGCGCTACTGTGCCTTTTATTTCGCGGTACCGGAAAGAAGCTACCGGAAGTATGGATGAAGTGGAAGTGCTTCGGTTTAAAACCGAAATGGAAAAATACCGTTTGCTTTCAGCACGAAAGGAAACGGTGATCAGCACCATTGAGGAACAGGGAAAACTTACCCCTGAATTAAAAAAACAAATTGACGCTTGCTGGGATTCCACCGAACTGGAAGATATTTATCTTCCCTATAAGCCCAAACGAAAAACAAGAGCAGTAATAGCCCGCGAAAAAGGGCTTGAACCACTGGCAGAAAAACTATTTTCACAGAAAAGCTTTGAAGTGGAAGCAGAAGCCGAAAATTATATTGGCGATGCAGTGAAAGACGCTGAAGAAGCATTGGATGGGGCCCGCGATATCATAGCGGAAATGATAAGTGAGGATACGCAGGCAAGAAATAAAATACGTCTCCTGTATTCGCGTGAAGCAAAAGTGATTTCGAAACTGGTGAAGGGAAAAGAAGAAGAGGCAGCTAAATTCAAAGATTATTTTGATTGGGAAGAATCGCTTTCGCGTTGCCCTTCTCACCGCCTGCTGGCCATGTTTCGGGGAGAAAATGAAGGATTTCTCCGCGTGCGCCTGAAAGTGGAAGAAGAAAGTGCTGTTGAAATTCTCGAAAGGCAATTTATAAAAGCAAAAAACGAGGCGGCACAGCAGGTAAAAAAGGCAATTTCTGATGCCTGGAGCCGTTTGCTCGAACCGGCAATCGAAACAGAATTCCGTATTTCTTCAAAGGAAAAAGCGGATGAAGGAGCTGTAAAAGTATTTGCTGAAAACCTCAGGCAATTATTGCTGGCCGCACCGCTCGGACAAAAAAGAATTCTTGCTCTCGACCCGGGTTATCGCACGGGTTGCAAACTGGTATGCCTGGATGACCAGGGAAAATTATTACATAACGAAACTATTTATCCGCATCCTCCCCAAAATGAAACAGCCGATGCCATGCGTAAGGTAAATTCGCTGGTAGAACAATTTAGAATCGAAGCCATCGCTATCGGAAACGGAACAGCCAGCCGCGAAACGGAAAATTTTATCCGCAAAATCCGGTTCCACAGGGATGTAAAAGTATTTGTGGTAAGTGAGGCGGGAGCTTCTGTTTATTCGGCTTCCTCTGTGGCGCGTGAAGAATTTCCACAATATGATGTAACTGTGCGCGGTTCTGTTTCTATTGGAAGAAGATTGATGGATCCGCTGGCTGAGCTGGTGAAAATTGAACCCAAAAGCATTGGAGTAGGGCAATACCAGCATGATGTCGACCAGCAAATGCTGAAACGCGAACTGGATGCCGTAGTGGAAAGCTGCGTAAACGTGGTGGGCGTTAGTGTGAATACGGCAAGCAAACATTTGTTAACTTATGTATCCGGACTCGGTCCCGTTTTGGCAGAAAATATTGTGGAATACAGAAACAAAAACGGTGCGTTTTCATCCCGTGCTGAACTGAAAAAAGTTCCCCGGCTGGGAGAAAAGGCATTTGAACAATGTGCCGGATTTCTTCGTGTGGAGAATTCAGAAAATCCGCTTGATAACAGTGCCGTTCACCCCGAAAGTTATTCTATTGCCGAAAAAATGGCAAAGAAACTGGGAAAGGAAATAAAAGAACTGATAGGGAATGAAGAATTGGTGAAAAAACTGAAAGCAGAAGAATTCATAAGTGAAAAAGCAGGAAAAGAAACTATAACAGATATCCTCAAAGAACTCGCCAAACCTACCCGCGATCCCCGTAAACAGGTTAAAGTTTTTGAATTTGCCGATGTACACTCCATGGATGATCTGAAAGAAGGAATGATTTTGCCCGGGATTGTTACCAATATCACCAATTTCGGTGCTTTTGTGGACGTAGGAGTAAAACAGGACGGACTTGTGCATATATCGCAGCTCGCAGACCGTTATATCAGCGATCCGAATGATGTGGTTAAACTTCACCAGCACGTAAAAGTAAAAGTGATGGAAGTGGATGTAATGCGCAAAAGAATTTCGCTTACCATGAAAAATGTAAACTGATATGCATCCTTTTCTGCATATTATCTCCGATCCCGGAAAATACAGTGAGAAAGAAGAATTGTACCTGGCAGTGAGAAAAGCAGAAGGCAGAATACTTACGGATGAACAGGTAAAACAACTTCCTTTTGTTTCCCCTTCACCTGTATTTAAAAAGGAGTGGAAAATAAGGAGTGATTCAGCATCCTGGTTAAAAAAATATATCACGAAAAATTTCCATTCTCCTTCTGTTTTGGAGCTGGGTTGTGGTAATGGGTGGCTTTCGGGGTATTTATCAGGAATTCCGGGATCAACTATTTCGGGCATTGACCTGAATAAAGAAGAACTTCTTCAGGCAGCCGGACTGTTCGGAAAAAAAGATATTCAGTTTTACTATCGCGATATTTTCTCCGATCCGCTCCCTGCCAATAGTTTTGATATAATCGTTTTAGCTGCTTCAGTTCAGTATTTTCCTTCGTTGAAGAGCCTTTTTTCAGCGCTTTTCCCCCTGTTGAAAAAAAATGGTGAAATTCATATAATTGATAGTCATTTTTACCATCCGCGGGAAGTGGAGTCGGCCTTCAAAAGGAGCTGTGATTACTATGAAAAAGCAGGATTTCCGGCTATGGCAAAACACTACTATCACCATTCGTGGGAAGGGCTGTCGGGTTACCATTTTTCACTACTCAACCGGTCGGCCGGGCAACGCCTTTTTTCGTTATTTCATCCGAAATCGTATCTTTATTTCCCGTGGATAAAGATATGCCCGACACCCTGATCGCCAGTGAGCCTGTAATTGCCGGAATTCAACCGGAAGATCGTGCATTATTGCAGTTTATAGCCTATTTTGATGTATTTGATTTCCCGCTTACATTACATGAACTGGCTAATTTTACAGGGAATAAAAATGCAGATAAGCTGGCTCCTGTTTTACAACGGTTACAGAAAAACAAAAAAATAAATTTTCTCAGCGGATTTTATTTTCTCCCGGGACGCGAACAGATCATTCAGAAAAGAAAAGAAAACGAAAACCGGGCAAAAAAGTTTTTTCCGAAAGTCCCGGTTTGGGCGCGGCTGATTCAGCGTTTTCCCTTTGTACGTTCGGTTTGTATTTCGGGATCACTTTCCAAAGGCACAATGCCCAAAAAAGGTGATGTGGATTATTTTATCATCACCGAACCCGGAAAATTATGGGTGTGCCGTACACTGCTCATTTTATTCAAAAAAATATTTTTGCTTAACTCTAAAAAATATTTCTGCGTAAATTATTTCCTCGATCACGATAACCTTGAAGTCCCTGATAAAAATTTATTTACAGCTACCGAAATTATTTTTCTTGTTCCTTTATCAGGCGAAAAATACCACCGGCAGTTTCTCGAAGCCAACGCATGGATAAAAGAATATTATCCGTCATTTGTCCATCCGTATCACTTGCCTTCTTCACAAAAGAAAGCCCTTATTCAACAGGCGGCAGAATTTTTACTGGATAACCGCGCAGGCGATAAATTAGACGACTGGTTTATGCGAACCACGCTTGCCCGCTGGAAGAAAAAATTTCCTCATTTCAGGGAGGAAGATTTTGAGATTGCCATGCGCACACGGAAAAATGTTTCCAAACACCACCCCAATCACTTCCAGGAAAAAGTGATGCAGCGGTTTCAGTTGAATATGAATAATGTCGTTCATCAGCCGGAACAATAGCATGAAAAACGTATTGATTACCCACAGCTATTTTCTGCATTTCGACCCCAAGCAGTTGCGCTTGTCAAAACCTTATCCGCCACTGGCTACTCTCCTGCTGGCTTCAGTAATACGAAATAACGGTTATCGCCTTGCTTTTTATGATACGCAGTTCGATACGTCAGTTGAAGGGCTAAAGTCAAAGCTGAAAACTGAAAAACCAGATATTTTCATTGTGGCTGATGACGGATTCAATTACCTCACCAAAATGTGCCTTACCAATATGCGGGAAGCAGCTATGGAAATGTTGAAGGAAGCAAAAAACACACATCATTGTTTTTGTATCGTCAGCAGTTCGGATGCTACCGATCATGCAGAAAAATATCTCGCTGCCGGGGCCGATGTGGTGATTGCAGGTGAAGCAGAAGAAACGTTGACAGAATTGCTGTTGTGCATCGAAAAAAATGAATCATGGAAAACACTGCCGGGAATTATTTATAATGAAAACGGTGCTGTTGGTAAAACAGAAAAAAGGCCGGTGATGAAAAACCTGGATAATTTGCCTTTACCCGCCTGGGATGTACTGGATTTTTCTCCCTATAAAAACGCATGGAAAAAACAGGGGTATTTTTCTGTTAACCTGGCCACCACGAGGGGATGCCCGTTTAAATGCAACTGGTGCGCAAAACCGATATACGGGAATCGTTATAACGTGCGCTCTGCAAAATGTGTGGTGGATGAAATAAAATACATCCGGCAGTTTACCAGATTTGAACATATATGGTTTTGTGATGATATTTTCGGATTGAAGCCGGGATGGATGGAAGAATTTTCGGCAGAAGTGAAAAAAGAAAACGTTAAAATAAAATATAAGATTCAATCACGTGCCGATTTGCTGCAGGATGAATCAACTATTCGCTCGCTGGCAGAATCAGGTTGCGATGAAGTGTGGATAGGCGCTGAATCGGGCTCTCAGAAAATTCTCGATGCAATGGACAAAGGAATTACCCTTGCAGAAATTGAGCGGGCAGTTAGGTGGCTGAAACAATATCATATAAAACCCTGTTTGTTTATACAGTTTGGTTACCTGGGGGAAGAAAAAGAAGATATTGAACGTACCCTTGACATGATTGAAAAACTACAACCCTATGATATTGGTGTTTCGGTTTCCTATCCGCTTCCCGGCACACTATTTTATGAAAAAGTAAAAGGCCAGTTGAAAAACAAAACCAACTGGTCTGATTCGGATGAACTGGCGGTAATGTATTCTGCTGAATTTAATCCTGAATTTTATAAAACACTTCACAGGTTCGTTCATAAGCGGTTCCGGTTTATACAGGGAAAACAGTTTTTGAAAGGTAAAAAGGAATTCAAAAGGCAGGGACTGCTGCTTCCGTGGTTCTATTTTTCTTCTCTGGCGTATAAAAACAGGATGAAAAAATTCAGGTCCAACCGTCAATGAAAAATTCATTCGGACATATTGCTTCTTCTTATGATGATACATTCACTCATTCACTTGTGGGCCGTGCACAAAGAGACAGGGTTTGGAAACTACTGGGAGAAGAAATCAATACAGGAAAAAAACTATCTGTTCTTGAGATCAACTGTGGCACCGGGCATGATGCGTTTTGGCTGGCAAAACAGGGTCACCGTGTGCTGGCAACTGATAGTTCACCCGAAATGATTGAAACCGCCAGAAGTAAAAATTCACATCACCTGATAGAATACCGGGTTTTCGATTTCACAAAACCGGGTGATCTGCCCGAAAAAAATTTCGATCTCATTTTTTCCAATTTTGGCGGGTTGAATTGTGTCGGTGAATCAGAATTAAAACACGTGCTGGCATCGGCCGAAAATTGTTTGGCTTACGGGGGAAAAATGATAGCGGTAATAATGCCCGACAAATGCCTGTGGGACCAGGTAAAAAGCCTGAAACACGGAAAATATAATATACGTGGAAAAAGCCCGGTGGAAGTAAATGTAGAAGGAAAGAAAGTGAAATGCTGGTATTATTCACCGGGGAAAATGGAACAATTGGGTGAGCCAATGAAGAGAATAAAACTTCACCCGGTAGGTTTTTTTATTCCGCCCTCTCATTTCGAAAAAAAAATGCAGCGCTGGTGGTGGTTTTTCAGATGGTTGTGCCTGCTTGAGAAAAAAATATCCCATATACGGTTTTTGGCGCGTTATGCTGATCATTTTTATATTTCATTGCAAAAAATAAAATGAAAATACTACTCACACACGGTTATTTTATGTGCGATGATGAAGCCGAACAACGCATCAACCGCCCGTATGTTCCGCTGGGGATTTTGTATATTTCTTCATGGCTCACCAAACACGGCACAGAAAATGATGTATTTGATACAACATTCAGTACACGCCATCAGTTGGAAAGCCATTTAAAAAATGAAAAATATGATGTAATTGGCATATATGTAAATCTTGTCACGAAATTAAGCGTACTTCAGCTAATTAATTTTATCCGTTCGCAGGAGGAGCTAAGACATACAAAAATTATCCTGGGCGGGCCCGACATTACCTACAATATTAAAAATTATCTCGAAGCAGGTGCTGATTTTGTGATTTCCGGTGAGGGCGAGATTACTTTCCGGGAATTGATTACCTGTATACGCGAAAAATCCTCATTATCTTTATGCCATGGAATTTCATTTATAGAAAACGGAAAAGTTATTTCCAATCCTCCGCGTGAAAAAATTAAAAATGCAGATGACATTCCTCTGCCCGCAAGAGATAAAATTGATATAAAAAAATATCTCGGTCATTTTCACCGGTATCATGGTCAAACATCTTTATCGGTAAGCACGCAACGAGGCTGTCCTTACACCTGCAAATGGTGCAGTACGGCTGTGTATGGACAAAGCTACAGGCGGAGATCTCCTTCGAAGGTAGTGGAAGAACTGATTTTACTGAAAAAAGAATATAACGTTGACCGGATTTGGTTTGTAGATGACGTTTTTACCGTAAGCCATAACTGGATGCGTGATTTTCATTCGGAAATCATCAAACAAAATGTTTCGGTTGAATATGAATGTATCACCCGTGCCGACCGGCTGAATGAAGAAATGATTCGTTTATTGAAAGAATCGGGATGTTTCAGATTGTGGATCGGGGCAGAGAGCGGATCACAAAAAGTGATTGATGCAATGGACAGGAGAGTGGAAGTTGGGCAGGTAAGGGAAATGATTCGTGCGGCCGGTAAGGCAGGAATAGAAACCGGCACATTTATTATGCTGGGTTATCCCGGTGAAACAGAAAAAGATATTATGGAAACCGTACATCATCTTAAAGTTTCTTCTCCCGACTCATTTACTATAACAGTAGCTTACCCGATAAAGGGCACAGCCTTGTATAATGAAGTGGAAAGCGAATTATATACTAATGATAACTGGAAAACTTCTACTGACCGCCATTATGATTTCAGGCGTACCTATTCGCGTAAATATTATAATGCAGCCGTTCGTTACGTTGTGAATGAAGTAAATTTTCATCTTAAAAAAGAGAAACAGGGAATGTTTCATCCGTCAGTGATCAATAATAAAGTAAAATCAATTGTTGCGCGAACAGCCATGCGGTTTTTAAAATGAACAACGTTATAAACTTCATAGAAAAGTATTTGTTTTTTTCGGTTTTTATCCCGGTAATGATACTTTTTTTGCTGGTTCGTTTCGTTTTTCAGTTTGATGGACTGTATGGACAGGATGCTTATGAATATGAAAGATATGCCGGTGAATTATTAATGAATAAACCTGTTTCGGGCACGCAAAGTGATTTTTTCTGGCCGGTATATTATCCGCTGGCCGGAGCTATTCTAAAACTCCTTTTTTCTTCACCGGGATTTGCTTTACAACTGGTTTCTGTGTTGTGTTTCGGGCTTCTTATTTATATTTCTGTTCGTCTCAACGAAAAAATCAATGGCGCAGGGCATCGTTATTCGTATGTGTGGTTTATTGTTTTCCTGCTTTTTTCACCTTATGTATTCCGCAACGGGTTTAGTTGCATGTCGGATATGCTGGCGGCTGTTTTGGTGTTGTTGGCTATTTACTATTCATATAAATACTGGCGTGAGCCCGCTGCATGGTTTATCGTCTTCGCTTTTTCATTCGGAGTGATGGCTTTTTTTACCCGTTATGCTTCTGCAGTGGTTTTGCTGGTTCCCTTCGCGGCAGTTATCAGTAAAGGAAGATTTTTACAAATTAGTATTGCTTCTGCAATAGCTTTTTTGTTCACGCTTCCCTGGCTTTGGCTTAAAACTGATCCTGTCAACTCTCTTTCTCACCCTTTTCTCCAAAACTGGTCGGCAGCGCATTTTTTTCAATCAGGATTTTCTACTGAAGAAGGCGTGGCTTCATACCGGTTTCCGAATATTATTTATGCATTCGAAAATATATTTCACCCGGGATATTTTGCACCGGGAGCCGTTCTTGTTTTAGTTTTGATTGCCGGTTTGAAAAAAATTACATATAAAAAAGAACATTTCATATTTCTATTGATTCCTGTTGTTATTTATGCATTTTTTCTTGCAGGTATCAGCAGGCAAAACGACCGTTTTCTGTTGCTCACTTTTCCTCTTGTGCTGATTTTTCTTTACCCTGTATGGCGTTTTATTATTGAAAAAAACAGGTGGAGAATACCAATGATTATTATTCCCGTATTTTTATTCGTCAATATGTTTATTTCTGTTATAGCATTCCGGACGGTATATACACGAAACCAAACAGAAAGAATAATGACGGAAAAACTGAAAGAGCTTGATATGGATTTGTTGTATACTTTTGAAATGGACACAGCGATTAAATTGCGGGGATTTGATAAAAAAATTATCAATATCTGGGAAGAAGAAATAAAAGAGTTTAATGAAAGCGCTGATGCTTATGTGCTGATGGATTCATCGAATATCAGCAGCCAGTGGAAAGGGAAATTACCTTATTTAAATTATATCCGGATTATTGATGGTTTTCAACTGGAGGAGATCACAACATTGAACCGGGATCAATGGAAATTGTTTAAAATGAAAAGGAAGAATGTCAGGTGAAGGAATTCACATATTGATGGTTACTCCCGGGTTTGCTGATGGGGAAAATGATTCCACCTGTATCCCGCCATTGTATCTGTTTGTAAAAGAATTAAAAAAGCAACAACCGGGAATAAAAATTTCTATTATAACGCTGCATTATCCTTTTAAAAAGGAAAAATATTCGTTTAGCGGGGCGCAGGTTTATCCTCTCAACGGAAGAAACCGGAGCTGGATATTTTCTTCATGGATGCTTCACCTGCGATTTCGTTCGGTAGTTTCAAAGATACACAAAGAGTTTCCTGTTTCCGTTGTACACTCTTTCTGGCTGGATCAGTCCGCTTATTTTGCCTCACGTTTTGCGAAAGAAAACAATATTAGCCATATCTGCACATTGATGGGACAGGACGCAACGAGGGATGGATTTTATGGAAAAATGGCGGTGATGATTAATAAAAATACAACATTAATTGCTCTTTCTGCTTTCCACCGAAAGATGGCGGAAGAAGTTCGTAAAATAAAAATCAACCGGGTTATTCCCTGGGGAGTGGATGACCTTACCCCTGAAAACCTTCAGCGGGAAGTGGATATTCTCGGAACAGGAAGCCTGGTAGAAGTGAAACACTACGATCGGTTTATCGATATTGCTTCTTCTGTAAGGCTGGTGAATAAAAAAATTAAAGTGGTTGTTATTGGAAAAGGAAAACAGGAAGAAGAGTTACAAAAAAAAATGGATATAAATAAAGCGAATATCGATTTTGAATACGTAGGTGAACTTTCACGCTCAGAAGTATTACACTACATGAATCGTTCTAAAGTATTTTTGCACACGGCCCGATACGAATCGTTTGGTTATGTGCTGGCCGAAGCCCTGGCTATGGGTTGTCATGTTGTTTCCACTCCCGTTGGATACGCCTGTGATAATCCGGAAATCTGTACCTTTAGTTCCAATGAAGAGGCAGTGAAGTTGTGCGTGGAATTATTGAATACAGCTATCCCTGAAAAAAGAAATTTTCCAGTGATGAAGGATGTAGCAGAGCGTTATATGGATTTGTATGTTAAACAAAAAGGTTCAAGTCACGGATTATAAATGATAAAAAATCAACTAATAATAATTGGAAGGTAAAGGAATCATACTCTTCAACCCCCGCAGCGCTGATAAAAAACATCGTGTGCCCAATTCTGTTTTGCAGGTAGCTGCATCGGTATACGAATATTATCCGGTGGAGATTATTGACGGTAATCTGGAGAACGATCCCTGGAAAAAGCTGGAGGAATTATTTTTAACCGGGAATTATTTTGTATTTGGATGTACAGTTATGCCGGGACCTCAGTTGAAGCAGGCCATTCCATTTACAAAAAGAATAAAAGAAAAATTTCCGCATATCATTACCGTTTGGGGCGGATATTTTGCTTCCAATCAATTTGCCACTGTTATTCATTCCGGTTTTGTGGATTATATCATCAACGGCAATGGCGATCTTTCTTTTCCTCAACTGGTGAATATGCTTTCAGGAAAAGAAAAAATGGTGACTGAAAATATTCCTAATCTTATTTATAGAAATCAAAACGAAGTTGTAAAAACAAAAAAAGCACCCGTAACAGATCCCGATGAGTTACCGGTTTTGCCTTACGGGCTGCTGGAAAAAAATTATCCGCTTGAAAATTACCTCGGGAAAACATTTTTAGGAAAAAAAACCATTGCCTATCACAGCAGTTTCGGTTGCCCTTTTACCTGCTCGTTTTGCGCAGTAGTGCCTATTTACGAAGCAAGGTGGAAAGGAAGATCGGCACAAAAGATGTATAAGGATATTTTATTTCTGAAAGAAAAATACAGGATTGATGCCATCGAATTTCATGACAACAATTTTTTTACTTCTGCTGCACGCGTAGTAGAATTTTCACGCCTTGTAAAAGATCTCCGGGTAAAATGGTGGGGCGAAGGAAGAATTGATACGCTGAATAAATATAAGGATGAAGAATTACAACTGATGAAAGAAGCCGGCTGCGAAATGATTTTTCTCGGTGCCGAAACCGGAAACGATGATTTGCTGAAACAAATGGATAAAGGCGGAACCCAGACCGGAAAAGGAATTCTTGAATTTGCCGACAGAATGAAAAAAGTGGGCATAATTCCTGAGTTTTCATTTGTATTGGGATTTCCGGGGAAAAACGAAAACGATACGTGGCGACAAATAAAAGAAGATGTGGAATTTATCCGTAAAATAAAAAAAATAAATCCGGGTTCCGAAATTATTATTTATGTATACAGCCCTGTGCCGGTTGAAGGTTCTGAATTGTATGAAAAGGTAAAAGCCACCGGTTTTGTTTTCCCCGAAAAACTGGAAGATTGGCTGGATGAAAAATGGATAAAGTTCGACCTGCGGAAAAATCCTTTTACTCCCTGGCTTACTCCTTCCATGATCAGTTATATAAAAAATTTTGAAACGGTACTCAATGGATATTATCCTACCGTATCCGATACACGCATCCGTAACGGGAAAAGAAAAACGTTGCGTGCTGTTTCTGCCCTTCGTTATACTTCGGGATTTTATTCTTTTCCGCTGGAAATAAAATTTCTTCATAAAATCTGGAAGTACCGCCAGCCCGAAGAACAGGGATTTTATGCCGAATGAAAAAACTGTTAAGAAAAATAGCGCATCCTGTTTTCAGAAGATACTATAACTGGTATCACCGGAAACCACGTAATTATTCGTATCGTGGCACCACTGTTCCGGTTTATCCCGGGGTGTTTTCTCCGCATTTCACCACTACCACCAAAAATTTTCTTGAGTTTTTAAAAACAAAGGAACTTAAGCAGATGAAATTGCTCGAACTGGGCTGCGGATGCGGGATTATTTCTGCTTATGCCTGGAAACGCGGGGCAGATGTAACAGCAACCGATATTTCTCCTGTGGCGGTTGGTTATTTTAAAAAATTTACAGAAAAGCAGGGAATGGCTATTGATGTCATTCATTCCGATCTTTTGGATAACGTTTCTGTTAATGAATTTCATTATGTGATAATCAATCCTCCGTTTTATCCGAAGCTTCCAAAAAATGATACTGAAAAAGCATGGTATTGCGGTGAACGGTTTGAATATTTTGAAAAACTGTTTTACCAGTTGGGAATATCACCAAAAAACCAGGCAACGGTTTGGATGATCTTATCTGAGGACTGTGATATTGAAAAAATAAAATCCATCGCATCAAAAAATAACCTGCATCTTACCCTTCAGAAAGAAATACGAAAATGGAATGAGGTAAATTATATTTTTGAAGTGGCTTGTGATAAAAATTAAGTTTTTCCTTAAAACGTATCCAGATCCGAAAAATTAAGTTTTAATTCAGCGGGATTTATGGCTTTGTCGAATGATAAATAACCCAGCGGAAAAGATTCTTCGGGAGTAAGATGCCGGGATAGCAGGTTATGCAGTTCTGTGTTTTTTGAAACCTGGAAAATTACTTCACGATATCCGTGCACTGAAGCAAAATGTTTTATTTCTTCCAGCACCTTTTCCGAATTTTCATTGCTAATTCCATTTATGCTCCCTGTCCAAAGGTCCCTGTGCCCGCGAATCCAGGTTATACTGTTTTCAAGTTTTATAAACCTGCTGCCTGAAAATGATTTGTAGCGCAGGTATTCGGCATCGTAATTAATATACATGCCCGAATGGTGTAAAGGATTCCTGAAAGTATTTCGCAGTTCGGGTTCTTCTTTTTCTTTTTGCCTTCGTATAAACAATGATGAAAACAGGTTGCCGGTTTTGATATGAAAACGTGAAAGATGTTCTCCTTTCTGCCAGTTGAGTTTCCCGGTGGCTTTTAATGTGTTTTCGCTGTGCATGGCAAAAACAAATTTTATTCCCTGCTTTTTCATTTCCTCATACGAAAGAAGCGCAAGGTTATAATGCAGCCCTTTTCCGCGGTGTTGTTTAAGCGTAATGGAATCGCAGGCATGGGCAGCGAAAAAAGTTTCACTTCCGTTGTTTATTCTCACCGGCAGGGCGCCATAAAATGCCACCGGCTCATTTTCCAAAAAGGCAATCGTGGCAACAGGTGAAAGCGGGCAATAAAAAGTATGGTATTTATTTTGTATGTATTCTACGCTCACTTTTTTCCGGAACACGCGCAAAAAAAGATCGCGCACATGCACGGCATCCCCCGGAGAATAAATTTTATAATGGAAGGCATCACTCATCAGGTATACGCCCCGCGTTTTAAAAATTCCATTTGCACTTTGGTTTCCAGAAAAGGATTGATGGTAAAACGGTTTTTCACTATTTCTTTCGAATCGTTTTTTCCGAACCGGTAATCACATACCAGTTGATGTTTAAATCCTTTTTTATACAACGCAGCTACCAGCCAGGGATTGTAATGTCCAAAAGGATAAGCCAACATATTGATTTTTTTACCCGTTATGGATTCCAGGTATTTTTTCGAGAACAATGTTTCTTTCACCGATTTTTTTATTCCGATAGCCGTATACGAGGCATGGGTTTTGCCGTGTATGCCAATGGTAAATAATTTGCCGGAGATTAACTTCTTTATTTCTTTTTCACTCATCAGTTTCCGGTAGTCGCGCAGTGATTTGTTTTTTTTGATAATGGAAAAATCTTTTTTCAGTTCCTTTTTCAACTGGCTGATGAAGTTCGTATCCTGTTTTTGCGCAAATAATTTTAAGGATTCACCCGTGTCTTTTTTTACAAACTCTTTTTTCCGTTTTACAAAAACAGTATCGTTTATTTTCAGTGGCTCATTCCGTAAATGATTAACCATATCCAGCATATCGGTCCAGATGGTTCTTTTTCGCGGCCGGATGGCGGTGATAAAAAAAGCGGCCGGAATAGTATATTTTTTCAGTAATGGAACGGCATACAGGTAGTTATTCCTGTATCCATCATCAAAAGTGATAGCCACATTCAGTTTATTTTCCTGCAACCTGTTTTCAAAAACATCATTTATAGAAATAAGGCTGGCGTTTTTCCTGTACCAGATCAAATGTTCTTCAAATTGTTTTACAGTGATGAAACGGTTATTGAACTGCAACGGGTTTTCTTTTACCAGTCCATGATACACAACAACTCTCACCAATGTTTTTTTATTGGCATTTGCGGGCTGAGCAGCTTGTGCGTCAGGTAGTGCGAGTCGAAGGCCGGCTTTTATTTTCAGCAAATTGGCCCTGTATTTTATTTTGGAAAGGTAGGGCATGTAGATAATTTTCAGATACGGATACCGATTACGCAAACGTCATCAATCTGCTCGAGGTGTCCTTTCCAGCTTTCAAATTCGCGGTCAATTTTTTCCATTTGTTCGCCCATGGTTTTTTCATGCTGTGAAATAAGCAGGTCTTTCAGCGTTTTGTATTTTAGTTTTTTTCCGTTGGGGCCACCAAACTGGTCGGCATAACCATCGGTGAAAAGATAAATGCAATCTCCTTCTTCCAGTTGCAATTCGTGGTTGGTAAAAGGTTTCCTGAAATCAAATTTTCCGATGGGTTGCTTGTCGGCTTTTATCTCTATAAAATAATCGGTTTCTGCTTTTCCTTTTTTCCCGTTTTTTATTACCCACAAAGGATTGTTGGCGCCTGCCCATTCAATTTTCTTGGTTTTTACATTGAGGCGACAAAGGCTGATGTCCATTCCGTCTTTTACTTCATGATCGCTCGATTCGAATGTTTCGGTTACCAGTACGCTTAACCGGTCGAGAATAGCGGCAGGTTTCAATAATTTAAATTCTTTTACGCAACGGTCAAGACTGTTGGCACCCACCACACTTACCATCGCGCCCGGCACACCGTGTCCTGTACAATCCACGGCAGCAATCAGCACTTCTTCACTATCAGAATACATCCAGTAAAAGTCTCCTGAAACAATGTCTTTTGGCTTAAACAGCACAAAACTTTCAGGCAGGTTCATTTTAATAGTTCCTAACGTGGGAAGGATTGCCCTTTGAAGACGCTGGGCATAATTGATGGAATCTACAATCTCTTTGTTTTTTTCTTCCACTATTTCTTTCTGCCGGTGAAGGTCCTGTGTTCGTTCAATCACTTTGTTTTCGAGATTCTGATTAATGTGTTTGAGTTCAGAAATCAGGTTATTGATGGACACCTGCATTTTTTTAAAACTAAGCGCCAGTATGCCAATCTCATCTTTTCTTCTTGCGCCTACGTCAATCACCACATCAAGATTTCCCTTGGCCAGTTCCATGGCATCGGTGGTAAGAATTTTTATCGGACGCGTGAGCTGTCTTGAAATAAGAAGTGATGCTATAATGATAAGCACCAGCAATCCTCCAAAACCTATAAAAATATTATTCCGCAAAGTATAAATGTGGGCAAAAGCTTCTTCCTCGTCAATTTCGCTCATGATCACCCAATTCATTCCGGGAATGTCGAGCGGGCGATAGGCTGATAAAACGGGAACACCCCGGTAATCCGGAAAAATTTTTGTATTCGTATTTCCTTCCAGTGCGTCCTGTGTTCCTTCAGTTTTCACTTCCTGCAAACCAACGGTGCTGTTAAAAGCTCTTATCCGGTCGATGGTTTCCTGTGGCACGCCAATATCGGTTATCATCCTGAAATAGTTGGTGCTGTCTTCAATGAGAAAACGTGATTGGTTGCGTAATGTAAAATCTTCGCCTACAATGTAAGTTTCTCCCGATTTACCCAGCCCCACGTTCGACCATCCCTGGTTGCTGGTCATGATATTGTTAATTCTGTCAATAGGCATCTGGAAAATAAGCACTCCAATTTTTGTATCTCCTTCAAAAATAGGAGTAGAGATGAATGATGCAGGTGCATTATACGAAGGAGCATAGGCATAATAATCCACCAACTGGTAAAAACCTTTTCCGCTGGAAGAATCGGCAGCTGCTTTAAAAGCAAAAGCAAGATTGGTTTCTTTATAAGGGCCTGTTAAAAGCGAAGTAGCAAAATCCACTTCCTTAAAAACGGTATACACAATATTTCCCGAGTCAATATCCACAAGAAAAATATCATAATACCCGAATTCTTCGAGATATTGCCGGATGAAGGGATGATATTTTTTATGGCAGCCGCTGTATGAACTTTTATCTGAGGCGCTGTCGAGTTTATGTTTTGAACCAACGGGGTGCGGATTGATGTCGATGTAGAGGTGTTGTAAAATTTTTGATGCGTTTTTGCCGGGAATGAAATCGCCATACTTATTCAGTTCACCCGTGTTGGAATTGAGTTTGGAAAGAAACTCGGTTTCGTAGTGGTCTTTCAGGTTTAGGTTGATAGAATCCAGTATGACAGCAGAAGGGTTTAATTCCGACAGGATGGTGTCAAATCCTGCATCAAAACATTTCATCGCTTCGATGATAGTGGGAGTTTCTGCGAAAGTTTTGGCCTGGTCGATAATCAGCTGGTAGTATCCTTCAATTTGTTCGGCCTTCATTTCTCTTACAGCTGTAAGTTTATTGAACGACTCTTCCTGCAGCGATTTTTTTCCCTGCACATACGAAATCACCCCGATAATGGAAATAGATACAAAGGCGATGAAGAAAAAAGCCAGCGTTAATTTTATCCCGATCCTCATAATTTGAATGAAGCCCTAAAAATACACAACAACCGGGAAATAAAGGGAAAAATAATATCAATTCACAGATAAAAACAGAGAGAGCAATGATTTTCGGGATAGAGTACATGAGTGTGTAGAAAGATAGGGATGCTTTTGGCTGAGGAGGTGTTTATGTCGAATAAAATACATATTCAACCCCTCCGGGGTTGTGTTA
>JBMORL010000004.1:0-4042 GCA_049322335.1 Bacteroidota bacterium | reverse complement strand
TAGAGCGCATACTTAGCTGGGGTAACGATTTTACGCCGGAGAAGCTGGAAGAAATGGTGAACCGTAAAATTCGCCAGGAAAAAATTGCCATCAAAGACGTAAAGCTCCGCACATTCATTACCGAAGATGCCAACCGTAATGAAATGGTACAGCATGTGTACGATGTTACTTATGGAACTGTTCGTGCAGGAGAAGATACGCTGGTGGTAATTGACGACAGTATTGTACGTGGCACCACGCTGAAAGAAAGTATTGTACGAATGCTGGCGAGGTTGAAGCCTAAAAAAATTATCGTGGTATCTTCTGCTCCGCAGATACGTTATCCCGACTGTTATGGTATTGATATGAGTAAGCTTGGCGATTTTATTGCCTTCCGCGCAGCCATTGCATTACTCAAAGAACGAAATATGGAACATGTACTAACAGAAGTGCATGAAAAAATAAAACAACTCATCCTAACCGGACAATTGCATACTGAGAATGTGGTGCGCCAGGTATATAAACCATTTACTACCGAAGAAATTTCGCAGAAAATTGCGCAACTCATTACGCCATCTGAAATTGATACACCTGTAGAAGTAATTTATCAGACCATTCAAGACCTGCACGATAGTTGCCCTACCAATACCGGCGACTGGTATTTCACAGGTAACTATCCAACACCGGGGGGTAATAAAGTGGTGAATAAAGCATTTTTGAATTTTATTGAAGGGAGGAATGTAAGGGGGTATTGATTAATAGATACGATAGATTATGTACAAAATGCGTCTCATTATTGAGGCGCATTTTTCTTTTAGGATACATACAATGCAACATTGCTTTACCGTGCACTTGTTAAATAAGGTAATAGATATTGGTATGATTCAGAAATTGCTGTTTCATAACGATATCCGTACAACGCTTCGTTACCTGCATACAAGCCATAAAGATTTATTGGATGTTGTGAGTCCGATTGATCATTTGAACATAGTTATACCCAAGCCGTTACCTGGAAAAAAATTGATTGTAAATCGGCGAAACGTGCAACAGTTTTTCGGCAGTTTTTTTATATTTCTGTGAATCAGGTATTTATGAAAATTGGCGAAAGTGTATTTAAAGGGGGAAAGTTTCGTAAATTTATGAGTGCGCAACCCGTTTCGCTCCGATTGAACGGTAGTGCGTAACCTGAAAGTTATCGCTCCGAACTTTTCGGCAAAGCCGTTTGGCTATCGCTTCTGCAAAATAAAAAGAGAGGCAACCCAACCGCACAAGCCAACCCTTCAGTTGCCTTACATTTTATTTTACCCAAACGCTCCTTTGCCGCGACATGATTTTCGTCAGCATTTTGAAAATAGTTTAGGAAACCCTTGTCTGCTTGTTCATTAGTTCATAGTTTTGTGAACTATTAAACCAAATAGCAATGCCCGATAAAAAAATATTTGAACTTCATGCCGATGTCTGCAAAGCTCTCGGACACTCTTTGCGTATTGAAGTGATTGACCTTCTGCAAGACGATGAACTTTGCTTCACCGACATTCTTGACAAAACAGGAGGACTAAAATCAAATCTCTCACAGCACCTTTCTGTCATGACCAAGAAAGGAATCCTCAAAACAAGGCGTGAGGGACAGTGCATTTACTTTTCTCTCTCTTCAAAAAAAGTTGCACAGGCGTGTCGCCTCATGCGTGAGGTGCTTATTGACCATTTGAAGAAACACAAAGCAGTTCTGGAAAAAATTTCATAATCAAAAACAATATCACAATGGAACAAATCATTCATTCCCTCTTATTAGCACTGCATAACATCGCATTGGTGGGTTGCGCTGCTGCACCATTTTACAACCGCAATCTTGTAAACACAAGAGCCCAATACGGAGCAAAACTCTATTACGAATTGGACAAAGTAGTTGAAGACACATTACAAGGCAATGCGCCTTACTGCATTTTCTTCATCACAACATTATTCATTACAGGTTTCGGAATGCCGCTTAACCACTATTTTTTTAATGGAGCATTTAAAGAAGTTTCAACCGTTGCCATGGCAGCAGGCATTATCAAACTTGCTTTCCTTTTTGGAATGATTTATCACATGATGATTATCTTCCTAAAAATTAATCCTGAACTCAAAAAAATGTTCGCAACATTTTCAAAAGAGCAAGCGCCGCCAACAGATGTTGAAGCAGCATTCTTCAAACTGCGCAAGCGCAGAAAACAACTTTGCGAAACCTGCTTAGTGTTTGCCATCATGGTTTTAATCTCCAGTGCATTTCTTGGTTTTGATGTCCATCATTAAAATAACAAAGATGAAAAATAAAATTATTCTCTCCATGGCATTACTTACTCTGATTTCATTCAGAGGTATTTCGCAGAACTGCAATTCTGAATCTACAACTACAACACTTAAATTCAAACTGCAAACAATCGGCATAGTCATTTCATCCAACGACCCTGAAACAGTTTGGAATGCTTTCCGGCTTGCAAATTATTCCATTGAGCAAGGCGACACAGTTTCAGTTTTCCTTTTGGGCAAAGGCGTTGAATCTCCAAACATTTCCACCACAGAATTTAATGTGAAAGAAATGATGCAAACATTTTCTGACAAGAGCGGAAAACTTTCCGCTTGCGGAACTTGCCTCGCACTTCGCAAAACAGAGGGAACAGAACTTTGTCCTGTATCAACGCTGTCTGACTCATACGCTATCATAAAAACAAATGAAAAAATTCTGACATTTTAAATGCACTATAAAAAATCACTAGTGTCCGGTTAAAATAGTTAACAGTTCTTTGAAAGCCTTGGTACATAAGGGTTACAGTCAAAAACAGGACGGTGACGATTTGAAATGACCTAAATCATAACTTACTGTAAATCAGCAAGTTTATGAATCATGGTAAATTCGTTTTTTCTCAAATTGTCTCTTTTATTCCTGCAAGAATATTTGATCGCTGTGTCAATACATTCCAGGGCGATAAATGGACCAAACATTTTACATGTTGGAACCAACTTTTGTGCATGATGTTTGGACAATTAAGTAATCGTGATAGCCTGCGTGATCTTCTTGTTTGTTTAAATGCCCATCAACCCAAACACTATCACTTGGGTTTTGGCAAAAGTATTTCAAGATCAAATTTGGCAGAATCAAATGAAAGAAGAGATTGTAAAATCTTTGAAACGTTTGCATATGAGATGATTGCGGAAGTTCAAAAAGTTGCTACTCCCGATAATGATTTTAATTTATCTATTAAAGGAAATGTCTATGCTTTTGATAGTACAACAATCGATCTATGTCTCAATGTATTTTGGTGGGCAACTTTTAGAAAGGCAAAAGCAGCGGTTAAGATGCATACCCTTTTGGATGTAAAAACATCAATTCCTGTTTTTGTTCATATTACTCCGGCCAGTGTGCATGATGTTCGTAGCCTTGATGAATTAATTTATGAAATTGGAGGCTACTACATTATGGACCGCGGATACATTGACTTTGAGCGATTATCGAAAATTGATCATCATGATGCTTTTTTTGTAATCAGAGCTAAAAATAATCTCCAGTTTACAAGAATCTCATCTAATAAAGCCGACAAGTCAATAGGTGTAATCTGTGATCAACAAATCACTCTTAAAGGATTTTATTCCAGCCAATTTTATGAAAAGAATTTGCGGAGAGTAAAATTTCATGATGCTGATCAAAATCGAACGTTTGTATTCTTATCAAATAATTTGGAATTGCCAGCAATCGAAATAGCGATGTTATACAAGTACCGATGGAAGATTGAACTGTTTTTTAAATGGATCAAACAGCATTTGAAAATCAAATCCTTTTGGGGCACATCAGAAAATGCAGTAAAAACTCAGATCTATATTGCGATCATCACATACACGCTTGTGGTAATTATCAAAGGAAAATTGAAACTGAAACAATCAACCTATGAAATACTTCAAATAATGAGTGTCTCATTGTTAGATAAAACACATTTGCCAAGCCTTTTTAATAACACTATATACCAAGATGTCAAAGAACAAAATCATATTCAATTGAAAATCAACCTAATTTAACCGGACACTAGTG
>JBMORL010000003.1:0-38172 GCA_049322335.1 Bacteroidota bacterium | reverse complement strand
GACGGACACTTCACCGTTCCATAAGAACAAAACACGCAACAATCATCGTCTTTGGGAAAAATATCCGTTTTGCATTGGGTACAGGTGTATTTGAGCAAGCATTGTTCGGTGGGAAGGGGTTCATTGCGGGTAAAGCCACAATGCGGACAGGTAATATCAGAGTTCAACGCGGTTTCTTTTTCGGGCGTTGTGTTGTTTTCTTTTTTCTTTTCTTCACCGCAGGATAAAAATAAAATAATAAGCAGGAAATAAATATTTTTCATTGGGTTTGATTTTCGTTGTATCATGATTTTTTTGCAATGGTCGGCCAACCCGCAAGTCGACCCTACATTTACCTTTTGATTCATCATTCATTATTGATCACTCACAATTCGTCACTCGTCATTCGCAATTCTTATTTTCCAAAACGCAACGACAATCCGAATCTTATTTCATGTCCGCGGGCATTCAGGATCACTTCTTCTGTGGGGCGATACGACATACGATCCTGTTCCACATCATTAATAGTAAACATTTTTATATTGTACACGTAGGCATTAAATCCGTAGTCGAGAAAAAATCCGAAATATCTTTTTTTACCGAAAAACAATTTAATTCCCATTCTCGGAGTGATGCGCGGGCCTTCGCCATATACTTTTCCTGTGGTGATATTCCCGAGTGTATCTATTTCCGATCGTTCGTAATTAAGTCCGGCACCGCCAATTCCAAGTCCTGCGAACCAGGTAAATTTTTCTTTTTTCAGAAAATAATAATCAGAACGAATGAGCCACGACCCGCCATTTCCTGCCTCAGCAATTCGGGTTGTATCACCGCTTTCTGTTAAAAAAGACTGCACCTGTAATTCAGCGCCCATGGTAAACTGGTCGATGATAGCATAAGATATTCCGGCATGTAAAAGATAAGCCCCTGCATTTGCTTTTTTGGTGGAAAGTTGTCCCCATAGATTATCATAGGCGTGATATACACCCAAACCACCACCAAGGTCGATGAGAACGTTTTTTTTCCTAACGGCCTGAGCATTGGTGAAGAGAGGGAAAAGAAGAAGAAGGATGCAGAATAATCTTTTCATGAAGCTAAAGTTATGAAAATCTGATGAAATATTCTCAAACTGATAATAAAAAATCAATTATTGAGCGGCAATGGGTCTCGATACGGATTGTTGAGTGCACAATCCTACTCGACCTGACAAGAAATTATCAGTGAACTAAACAAAATAATGTCAGGTCGGGTAAGCGCGTGCACTTAACGCGCTGTATCGAGACCAGTAACGTATCAGAAATCTATCATGGAAACCGAAACAAAAAAAGAGGGCCAAAGCCCCCTGTTTTTATGATTTTAATCCATTTCTGTATGATTCGGCCCTTTACCGCCACCGGGTTTCTGGTGATTGTCTTTCCACTGCTGGATCACTTCCTCGCGGAATTTTTTCTCGGCCTGCGGAAGTTTAGCTACTTTTTTCACAGGCAACACTTCTTTCAGTTTGGCGGCATATTTTTTATCAATATCCAGTTCTTTTTGCCGGAGCTCCAGTTGTTTTTCTATAAGTTTTTCTACTTCAGCATCGGTCATTTCATCAATGTTTTTTCCCTTCACCTGGTCGCGTAATTCTTTACGCACTGCTTCCTGTTCGGCTTCGCGCTGGTTATACAACGGCCAGAATTTTTCCGCTTCCTCGGGGGTAAGATTCAATTCTTTCGTAATGAAAGCGACTCGCAGGGCTTCCAGTTTTTCTTTTTTTTCACCCTTTCCTCCCCCGGGCTGGGCGTTTACCATCGTTACCGCTGCACTTAACAGTAACAATAATGTCATTGTTGTTTTTTTCATAATCATGTTTTTAAAATTCTTCACTCAGTTCATGCAGCTCAACATTTTCAAGAATAAATTCTTCCATTTCCTGTTCATCTTCCGAAAAGGAAGTTTGATTATTTTCAAAGGCAATAAATTCAGCCAGTTCGTCATCCGTCATTTCTTCCACAATATGCTGATGTACGTATTCATCCACTTCTTCCTTCGGCACATCTGCCAGCGTAGATACTGACGAAACCTTCACCTCATCTGAAGGGTTGAAAAAGAAGAAAACCACCAGTAAAACACCTGCAACCGTTGCCAGCGTATACGCCATACGTGGACGAAACATCCGGGCAACTACCTTTTGCCAGAACGATTCTTTCACGCTGGCTATCCGTTCTGCTACCTGCACGTGAAGAGCATCAAAATAACCTGCCGGGGCAGTAAAAATTTCCTGTTTTTGGATACCCGCCAGCACTGGAGCCTCTTTTTTCAGTTCTTCCCATTCCAGCTTTTTCTGTAAATCATCGGCAAACGAATCAAAATACCCCCCGGGCGAATGAAATGGTTCCGCCTTTTTCATTCCCGAAAGCTTTGGGGCTTCTTTTTCAAAGCCCTCATCTTCAAATGGTATGTTGTCGTTTTCGTTCATCTGTCATTATGACTGTTTTTTACTAAAATGGTTTAACGGGAGGTGAGGTAATCTTCTATTTTTTTTACTGCGTGATGATAGCTGGCCTTCAACGCCCCAACCGAGGTTTCCAATACTACAGCCATATCTTCATACTTCATTTCATCGTAATATTTCATATTGAAAACGATACGCTGTTTTTCGGGAAGGGTAAGAATAGCTTTTTGCAGTTTTTCCTGTATTTCTTTTCCTCCTTCTGTAGTTTCACCATGTTCACCTGTGGAAATGCTGTTAAAATGATCTTCAATACTTTGGTGAAGATTTCTTTTTTGTTTGTTCAGGAAGGTGATGGATTCATTGGTGGCGATGCGATAAAGCCAGGTAAACAACTGCGATTCTTCGCGGAAATTTTTAATGCCATTCCATGCTTTGATAAATGTATTTTGCAAAACATCGTTGGTGTCATCGTGGTCGATGATGATTCTGCGGATGGTGTGATATAATTTTCGCTGGTATTTTCTTACGAGAAGATTAAATGCATAGTGAGGATTGTCTCCGTTATGCAAAAGGTCAAGAAGTTCTTTATCTGTATATTCACTCATTCTTTTTCTTTTCCCTCATGAATTTTCATAAAGAAAAACTCCGCCTGAAGCGGACAGGCATGAGTTGTTATTTTCTCTGGATCACTTTTTCCACTGCTTTCACAATGTCGGGAGTATCCAGTCCGTATTTTTTCATCAGTTCTTCGGGTGTTCCGCTTTCACCGAAGCTATCCTGCACAGCCACCATTTCAACCGGGGCGGGATAATGTTGAGCGAGCACGGATGCGATACTTTCTCCCAATCCTCCAGCGGCCTGGTGTTCTTCAGCGGTCACACAACATTTTGTTTTCCGAACCGAATCTATGACGGCCTGCACATCCAAAGGTTTAATGGTATGAATATTTATTATTTCGGGGTTAATTCCTTTTTCCAGTAAAATCCTGCCTGCTTCAATGGCTTTCCACACCAGGTGGCCGGTAGCAAAAATGGTGACATCCACTCCTTCGTTTAACAGAACTGCTTTACCTATTTCAAATTTCTGGTTCTCATCCGTAAAGTTGGGCACTTTGGGACGTCCGAACCGGAGATAAACCGGTCCTTCGTGTTCTGCAATGGCAATAGTAGCTGCTTTGGTTTGATTAAAATCGCAGGGATTAATCACTACCATTCCCGGCAGCATTTTCATTAAACCAATATCTTCCAGTATCTGGTGAGTAGCACCGTCTTCCCCTAATGTTAAACCGGCATGTGAAGCACATATCTTCACATTTTTTCCCGAATAAGCTATGCTCTGGCGTATCTGGTCGTAAACCCGTCCGGTAGAAAAATTGGCGAATGTGCCGGTATATGGAATTTTTCCTCCCACTGTCATTCCTGCTGCAATACCCATCATGTTGGCTTCGGCAATACCTACCTGGAAAAAACGCCCGGGAAATTCTTTTTCAAAAGCATCCATTTTCAGCGAACCGGTGAGGTCGGCACAAAGGGCCACCACGTTAGAATTTTTTCTTCCCAGCTCCAAAAGGCCTTCTCCAAAGCCGCTGCGGGTATCCTGCTGGTTTTTAATCACAAATTTATTCATGCTAAAGAGATAAAACAGTTGTTTGATTGCTGGTGATGAGAAATGATTTTTCGTAAGAATAAATGGTTTTATCGGTTTTTTTGTTCCGGTAAACAATTTTGTATTTGCCCGGCTGCAGGCTGATGAATTGCTTGCGGGAATCTTCTTTGATATTGCATACCCATTTCATTTCACCATTATCTCCAACTGTAAAAATCGCCCCATATCCGGTCATGGATGTATTGAGATCGAGAATACCGGCCAGGGGTATTTCTATTTTGGTATGATAGCTTTGTTTGATTTCCACATCTTCCATATAGATGCGCGGCAGAGTAAGGATTTCAAGATCGTATTTTCCCACGATATATTTCTGACTTTCCGTAAATCCCTGAACCGTTAGTGTGTTCATTTCATTTTGTTTCCGCACGATACATTTTACATCGGGCGCCATTTTTCCTGCATTGGCGATTTTGAGGTCAAGAAAGCCCTGCGGAGCGTCTACTTCGATAATGTTATGTTTTCCAGGAGTTATTTTGATATTTTTCTTTTCCACCTGAGGAATAGTATGTACAACGAGCCGGTAAGTGATTAAAGGATCCAGTTGCAACGTATCGGGATTATTCCATTTGTTCATGGTGTGCACATAGTTATGGCGGATGGCGTTGGTTCGCTGATCGTATAAGGTAAAACTCACATTGGTTTCGGTGGGTTTTTTATATACGTCCAGCAGGTTGATTTGTGCAGTGGTATTATTCAGCGCCTGTGATACTACTGTATTCAGCGCATTTTTAAACATTTCTTCATTGGCGGCATCATACACTGTTCCGATACATTCCAGCGCTTTGAGGTAATCAGCATTTAGCCCCACTCCAATTACAAATGGTTTTACAATAATATTTTTGCTTCTTAATGCTTTGGCTATTGCGCAGGGATCTTCGTCACAAGCCTCTATACCATCCGTTACCAAAACAATAATATTTCTGCATGATTTACATTCGGGGAAATCTCCTCCTGCTTTTTCCAGCGAACGGGCAATGGGCGTTGTGCCTTTGGGAACTACGTATTTTATCCAGCTTTTTACCTGGTCCCAGTTATTGGGCCCGAAAGGAACTTCGAGTTTGGTGTCATTGCAATCCTGCTGTCCGGGAAGGAGTGGAGTCTGGTGTCCGTATATTCTTAAAGCGATCTCAAGATTTTCAATATTTCGCAAACTGTCAACCGACTGCTGCATAATTTTCCGGGCAATTTCAATCCGGTTGGATCCCTGCCATGGAGCGTTCATACTATTGGAGGCATCGAAAATAAAAAGAATGCGGGTAAGCCCTTCTTCTTCCTGGGCAAAACTATTTCCCCACGAGAAAACAAAAGAAAAGATTATGGCCGCTATCCCGCGTTTCATACTAATAGTCTCCCAGCGTCATTTCCAGTTGTACGAGCGCTTTTTCCGTTTGTTCGGCATTGGGGGCTACTCCATGCCATTTATGTGATCCCATCATAAAATCCACTCCCATTCCCATTTCTGTTTTCATAATTATCATCACTGGTTTTCCTTTCGCGGTATGTGACTGAGCTTCTTTTAACCCTGTAATAACCTGTTCCATATCATTCCCATTGGCAATATGTAACACATCCCAGCCAAAAGCGCGCCATTTTGCCCCGAGGTCACCCAGCGTCATTACTTTATCCACATCTCCATCAATCTGCCTGCCGTTATAGTCGATAGCAGAAATAAGATTATCTACTTTATGATGAGCTGCAAACATGGCGGCTTCCCAAATCTGTCCTTCCTGCATCTCTCCGTCACCATGAAGAGAATAAACCAAAGATTTATCGTTGTTTAATTTTTTTGACAATGCAGCACCAATGGCACAAGACATCCCCTGTCCAAGTGATCCCGAAGCCACTCTCACCCCGGGAAGCCCTTCGTGAGTGGTGGGATGTCCCTGTAAGCGTGAATTTATCCTGCGAAAAGTAGACAGTTCTTTTGTTTCAAAATACCCGCTGCGTGCCAATACACTATACCAAACGGGAGAAATATGGCCATTGGAAAGAAAAAAAAGATCCTCTCCTTTTCCATCCATGTTAAAATTTTCCGGATTGTGTTTAAGAATCTCAAAATAGAGTGCCGTAAAGTACTCTGTGCAACCCAGTGATCCGCCCGGATGTCCGCTCTGGCAGGATGCAACCATTCTTACAATATCACGTCTCACCTGAGAGCAGATTTTTTTCAGTTCATTGATCGATGCCATTAGAGCAGGTTTTTTTCAGGTTTCAAATGTAATTGTTTGCCAAAGTGAGGAGGGAAACGTGTTGAAAACTTGGGAGAATTGTCAACTAATAAAGTACTGATTAAAAGAGAGGAAAATTGAAGTCGTTGGGTTAACTTTGCACCAAATAAACACCAGATAATGAAACGGATTTTATTCATTCTTTTACCGGGGCTTTTGTCGCTGTCTGTATTCGGACAGAACAAATACACTCCCCAGGAGTACGAAAAGCTGAAAGCCAGCGGAACACTCCCTCCGGGCAATCATACTATTGTATTGGCTCCGCCTTCAACAAAAAACTATGTTCCCAAAACCGAAAACCGGGGAGCCGACCGCGGTACTTCCTGCGGATGTTATGTAGAACCCGATGGATCCTATACAGTGGCTATGGCTCCGAATGATGACGGTTCAACAGGGCTTATTACACTTCCATTTACCTTTTGCCTATACGGAGATAATTATACTTCCCTTTATATCAATAACAACGGAAACGTTTCTTTTGGCGCGCCTTATGGAACATTTTCATCCAACCCTTTTCCCGACCCTACTTATGTGATGGTGGCACCTTTTTGGGGTGACGTAGATACGCGTAACGGACTGGGACAGGTGGTATATAAAATTTATCCCAATGCCATTTATGTAAACTGGGAAGCTGTGGGTTATTATAGCATGCACGGAGACAAACTCAATACATTCCAGTTGATTCTGACAGATGGTTCTGATCCTTTTGTGGGAATAGGAAACAATGTAGCTTTTTGTTACCAGGATATGCAATGGACTACCGGTGATGCCTCACAGGGAGTAAATGGATTCGGTGGCGTTCCCTCTACAGTTGGATCCAATCGCGGAAATGGTATCGACTTTGTTCAGTTTGGGCGCTTCGACCAGCCCGGAACCGCCTATGACGGTCCATTCGGATTAAATGATGAAGTGAGCTGGCTGGATTTTGCTACATTTAAATTCAACACCTGTGTATCGGGATCGAACGTAGCCCCTATTCTTTCCGGTGTTCAGCCTTCAAGTGCAAGCGGTTCGGGAAGCGGAATTGCCTGCGGAGATACACTCCAGGTCTGCGGAATGAATGATACACTCGTGTTATCCGCATCGTTTATTGCTCCGGAAAACGGACAAACCATCACTATAACGGCCAACGCCCCTACGCTAACGAATTTTACAGTGCTTAGTTCAGGAGGAGGAACCATTACAATGATGGTAGTTACCACTCCTGCCGATGCCGGATTTAACCAGATTGATATTATGGCTGCCGATAACGGAACTCCTCCTATGACAACGTTATTTCCCATTACAGTATTTATAGATACTACCGGTGTGGGAACATTTACTCCTGTATTCACAGGGCCAGACGGAGCTTGTGCCGGAAACAGCGAAACACTCGGTGTTCAGCCGGGATATGATCAATACCTGTGGTCTACCGGAGATACTACCAATTCGATAGTGGTAAATACCCCCGGACAATATTGGGTAACCGTTGAAGAAAACGGATGTTTTGCCTCTGCCGTAACCGATTTTGAAATCTGGCCTTTGCCTACTCCTGAAATTCTTGGAGCACAAAGCGGATGTGGCGACAGCACTTTAATTTATGTTGATTCTTCCTATGTTACTTATGTGTGGTCGAATAGCGTAACCGATAGTTCTCAATGGGTTTCTTCGGGAACCTACACAGTTACCGTTACAGATACCAACGGCTGCACAGGCACATCCCCCACAGCAACTGTTGCACTCAATCCATATCCTGTGGCCGATTTTGAACATTTTGATTTTACAGGAACGACTCCCTATTTTGTAAATGACACCATTGGATTCCTTGACAGCTCCACCATTTCTGCAGGAAACATTGTAGGTTGGTTGTGGACCTTTGGTGACGGAGATTCTTCCTTTTCACAATTCCCGTCCAACATTTACACTGAACCGGGAAGTTATACGGTGACATTGATTGTAACTTCCGCCATGGGATGTACAGATACGATCTCATATACAGTCGAAATTCTTCCTCTTGATATTGTTATTCCCAATGTGTTTTCACCGGGAGCTTCCAATGGATTCAATGACAAGTTTGTTATTGAGAACATCCAGTATTACCCCAATTCATTTTTGCAGGTTTATAACCGCTGGGGGCAAGTGGTTTTTGAACACACCAATTACAACAATGAATTTGACGGAAAACATTTTAAAAATAACAAACCGCTGCCAGATGCCACTTACTATTACATTCTTGTGATGGAAGACGGAACCAAATACAATGGTACGGTGACTATTTTCACTCAGGAGTAAAATATTATCTTTGCGCCTCACTATTCTGAGGCGAAATTTATGGGATTAAAATGCGGAATAGTGGGCTTACCGAATGTCGGTAAGTCCACTTTGTTTAACTGCCTGTCGAACAACAAGGCGCAGGCAGCGAATTTTCCTTTTTGTACAATTGAACCCAACATTGGTGTGATCAATGTACCTGACAACCGGTTGTCGGAACTGGAAAAACTTGTAAATCCTGAACGCGTAGTGCCTGCTACAGTGGAGATTGTGGATATTGCCGGACTGGTAAAAGGAGCCAGTAAAGGAGAGGGTTTGGGTAACCAGTTTTTAGCGAATATCCGCGAAACAGATGCGATTCTTCATGTGCTGCGTTGTTTTGACGACCCGAACGTAGTGCATGTAGATGGCTCGGTGAACCCGGTACGCGATAAGGAGGTAATTGATATGGAGCTTCAGCTCAAAGACCTGGATACAGTGCTTAAAACCATAGGCCGTTATGAAAAGCAGGCAAAAACCGGAAATGATAAAGACGCCAAAAAGAAATTTGATGTATTGTCGGTAGTAAAAGAACATCTTGAAAAAGGAGAATCTATTCGTTCTGCCCCGCTTTCGGCTGAAGATTTTGAACAGATTAAGGATTTACAGCTGCTTACTATGAAACCGGTAATGTATGTATGTAATGTAGATGAAGCTTCAGTAAAAACGGGAAACAAATACGTTGATGCTGTAAAAGAAAAAGTGAAGAACGAAAATGCAGAAGTAATTGTGATCACCGCTGCCATGGAAGCGGAAATTGCTGCACTGGAAACCTATGAGGAAAGAAAAATGTTTTTGGATGAGATGGGGCTCGAGGAGCCGGGTGTAAATAAACTTATCCGTGCTGCTTACAGGCTTTTAAAACTGCAAACCTATTTCACTGCGGGAGTAAAAGAAGTACGGGCCTGGACCATTCTGCAGGGAATGACCGCTCCACAGGCTGCCAGCGTTATCCATACAGATTTTGAAAAAGGATTTATCAAAGCAGAAGTGATTCACTTTGCTGATTTTATAAAATTCGGCTCAGAATCTGCCTGCCGCGACAACGGAAAATTAGCCATTGAAGGAAAAGAATATGTTGTTCATGACGGAGATGTGATGCATTTCAGGTTTAATGTCTGAGAGGTTTTAGGTTTTAATTTCCAACATAAAACGTAAGACATAAAATAATAAATTTTTTATTTCAACGCGTAACGGTTAAAAATAATATACCCGAAATTAAAGAGCAGGCTATATTCTCTTTCCTGGTTAGGATAATAATTTAAGGAAACACTTAGCGGGCCAACGGGACTATGATAAACGAGCGAAGTAGACCCGATAAAATATCTTTTTTGCAGTGGTTCTCCATAATAGGGTTTATTATCCGGATCGGCATACAACACACTTAACGGCTGAAAGGCATACCCTTCTATTCTCCAGTCGAAATTTTTCACAAAGTGAATAATGGTTTGCAAACCACCGCTGATATATTGATTCGCACGATAATCGGTCATAAACAAAGTCCTGCTTTCAGGGATAGGTTGATAGGCCGGAATGGAAAGAACGGTGGCGGTATAGTTGTTTAAAAAAGGCTGAATGGAATACACCCCTTCGAGATGTCCACCGAATCTGAAAATACCTCTGCGTTTGAAATAATTCTGGTATTCTATTTTTATTATTCCCCAATTGTGGAATTTTCGTGTAGTATCGCGTACCAGTGAAGTGGAACCCGGTGTAGATATCTCAAGGGCATTGACAAACCGTCCACCGATATACAGATAAGTACCTTCGTTGGCATATACTTTTTTATTAAGTGTGCTTCGCTCATACACAAGTCCGGAGCTTACAGAAAACATATTGGTTTGATCGGCTGTATCAAGTGATGTGAACTGATCGGTTTGGTAATAATCATCATATTGTTCGGTATAACGGGTTTGGGATATCAGCCGTCCCTTGTTTTTAACCGGTATTCCGATATTAAAACCTGCATATTGTTCGTATTGAATAATATAGGATGGCTTTATGTCCTCAAAAAATGTGGCAAAACTTTTGAAGTAATCCCATCTGTGCATGGTAAATTCCGGTTCAAAATAAACCGGCACTTTTGACGGGGGCTCATATTTTACCGCGGCATGTGCAGCGGCATAAAATTTTCCGAAATGAGAATTGGCGGAAAAAGTCCAGGCCGATTTCCGGAGAAGGTGAAAATTAACACCTACATAGCCGGTATTTATCGGCCGTGACGAAAAATTTCCCCCGAACTCGGCATTGATTTCCTTTTCTTTTTTTATTTCGAGCTTTAGTTTATAGTATTTCAGGCTGTCGTTATAATACATTTTGGGATACATAAAACCGATTTTTTCGTCATTGTATATTCTGAAATAACGCGGTTTCAGTTCTTCTTCGGTAATAAATTTTTCTTTTTTCTTTACCAGTGTCTTCTTTACAAACAACTGCTCATTTTTTTTCAACCCTGTAATCTCAATTTTATTGATGACAAGTGGCGGACAACTCTCCCTGAATTTTTTTCTTTTTGCCTCTATCACTTCCTTTGTCACTCTCCTGTCGCCCACCAGTGTTTTTATCGAATCCATATTTTTCATCGCTTCATTGTAACCGGCATCAATCACTTCTTTGAGAGAAGTAAATTCGAAAGTCCCTACCGAAGTTTGAGGCTGAATAATAATTCCGTTTTCACACCGGATGGCATAATCCTGCCGCGTGATGATCATATTTTTTATCTGCGACATGATATTATCTTCTGTAGGAGGCAAAACAGTTCCCGACACGTTGCTGCCAATCATTACATCCGGTAAAAATTCATCATACATCACGTTAGACGGAAAATTATTATACAATCCCCCGTCAAAAAGCAGTTTACCGTCAACAGTGAGCGGCTTGATATAAAACGGATATGACATGGAAGCCCTGACCGCTTCATGCAACTGCCCTTCTGAAAACACCACCGATTTTTTATCCGCTATATCAGAAGCAACACACCGGAAAGGAACAAAAAGGCTGTCGAAATCATAACCGGCTTTTGCAGCAGCGCCCGACAAACCCGACATCATTTCATAATCCAGGAGAATCGGTGAAACCAAATTGGTGGGAAGTGCGGTTTGACGAATAGAATCTTTGGAAACCCTCAAAGAAATCATGGCCGGGTTGGGTAAGGGTTCCTTGAAATAAAAAATATATTTCGGTTCTACTTTCCCTTCCGACATCAGGAGAAACTTTTCGGATGTTACCAGCGCTTCAATTTCTTCGGGGGAATAGCCCGCTGCATACATCCCTCCAACGAGAGCGCCCGATGAGGTTCCGGTGATATAATCAACAGGAATACCGTTTTCTTCAAGGGCTTTGAGCACACCAATATGCGATAGCCCGGCTGCGCCTCCCCCGCTCAGTACCAACCCTGTTTTTTGAGAGAAGGCTTTCCCTGCCGGAAAAAAGAAAAAACAAAGAAAAATGATATGTATAAAATACCGGTTCAAAACAACAGAACAAATTTAACCTAAATTTACATCATGGGCTATTTTCATTAACTTAGCCCGGTTGTTAGTTGTTAACATGGTTTTTAAACTCTTAAAACTCGTATTTATTGCCGCCCTGCTGTTTGTCAATGCATGGGTTCTCTATATATTCTGGCTGCCTAATAACCCTCATCATCTTAAATATATTCCAAAAAACGCCAATCTTGTTTTTTCTGTTAATACCAAACAGCTTTCCAGTGAACTGGCCCATGCTGCTTTGTTTGAAAAAAAGCAGTTTATGAAACTGCTGGAAAAAGAAGACGGGGAAGAATCTTTTTTTGCAGATAAACTGGATAACGGACTGGCCATGCTGGGGCGAATGACCATGGTGAATTTTACCGATTCATCCAGCGGAAAAGACATATCCTGCTTTCTGGTGGATGTAAACGATGAAACCCGTTTTTCAGAATTTTTACAGGAACAGGAGAACGAAGTGGAAAAAGCAGAAGAAGGAATTTCTGTTTCGGCATGGAATGAAACACCTATTGTTTTCAATAATGAAGTGGCTGTCATTTCACTGGATTCGGGCATACATGTTCTACCGGCTATTGCCCAGTTATTGAAAAACGGAGCCAAAGCAGAAAACGAATTTGCAAACGGGCTGGTTGGCGATTTTCATGATTTTTCGGTCTACTCGAAGGTAAGCGATCCCGAAAAAACGCTGGCTGCATTTTTAACCGATATCAAACTTACCGGTGATTTTATGGAAGATTACCTGGAAGTGAATGGCGTTTCCACATTGAATCACGATATAGAAACCAAAGGGAATTTTTTCAATGAGCACAAGCACTCGGGCGAAGTTCCGGATTATCTGAAAGAAGGTTTTCTGAATATGCATTTTGATGTTCATACTAAAAAAATATTCAGAATTATCATTGAAAAAACCATCATCGGCAGGGAACGTTCGCTCAACCGGGCTATTTTTAAAGAGCTTTCGGATAACCTGGGGACACGTTTGATGATACGTGCCGAAGGAGTAAAAGCAATTCCCAATACTGATACCACCGGAAAATTCGATAACTGGCCGCTGAAAACCGATATTGCTGTTTTTATTCCCCTGGTAGATATTGTAGCAGAAATAAACGATAAGTTTTTTATCCGGCAGTTGCTCGAACACTTTACAGGCGATTCACTGCCTATGGAAAAGGATGGGGAGTTTTATGTTTTTAATTCGGATTTTAATGTTACCTATTATTTTCACCTTGACGATAAGGCCCTCACTATTTCGCATACAAGAAAAAAAGGAATCGACCTGGACGAACAATTTTCCGATTATTCCAACTGGATATGGTATGACCTGGATGGTGCGCTGGAATCGCTTACTCCCGAAGGAAATGTTATTTTCCAAACCATTATTTCGGGCGGAGCCGAAGTGATGGCAGACGGTATTCCTTTTTCGAATATGCATTTTTATTCTACCGGTGAAGAAAACGGGAAAGCAAATTTCAGGGGAAAAATCTTTTTTAAATCGCAGGAAAACCATTCGCTGATCGAATTCATCCGGTATATTCCGCGAATGATGGGAACGGTGTTATAGCTGTTTCCTGAGGCTGATAAAATAATCTGCCGCGTATAACAATCTTGAGCCATACCACGAAAACATTTCTCCATCCACCACTATAATTTTTGATGCGGGTGAAATTTTTTGAAGACCAGAAATATGTTTTTCGGCAAACGGATAAGGTTCGGATGAAAGGAGAATAAATTCCGGTTTTAATTCTGAAATATACTCTTCTGAAATTTCAGGATATCTTTTTTCCTTAAGAACATTTAAAAACCCGCAACGTGCCATCATCTCATCAATAAATGTATTTTTCCCGGCTGCCATGTAAGGATTTTTCCAGATAAGATAAAGCGCTGAACCAAATTCCGCATGCGGAAGAAGTGAAAAATTATTCCGGATTTTTTCTGCTATTGTGTTGGCCTGTTCCTCCCTTTGGGTAATCTCACCCAGTTGTTTCATCATGTCAAAAGCATCTTCAAGAGTAAAAATATCGCTCATCCACACTTTATATTCTTTCTGCAGCTGTTCAATCTGTTCTTTTTCGTTTTCTTCCTTATTTCCGATAATAAGGCCGGGATGAATGGAATGTATTTTTTCAAGATGGAGTTTTTTAGTGCCCCCGACACGCGTTACCGATTGAAACATTTCGCGCGGGTGAATGCAAAATTTAGTTATTCCGGCCAGTTCATTTTGCAGGCCGATATCCCAAAGAAATTCTGATTGTGAGGGAACCAGTGAAATAATTTTTCCGGGCTTATTTGAAAGCTCAATTTTTTTTCCCGTCTGGTCGGTGAAAATCATCCGAGAGCTTTGATAATATCGTATTGGGTAATGATAAACACTTTGTCCGACTTAAAATCTTTTACCAGCACAGCAGGATTTTCGGCCGATAACATGGAAGAAAGCTGGTCGACAGATGTGGAAATATCCACGAAAGGGAAAGCCGGCTTCATAACCTGCTCTACTACCCCGCTTTTGAGCGATGGATTTTTTATGAGCTGGTCATACAGGTGGTTTTCGCTGAGCGAACCTATAATACGCTTATCGGCTGTAACCGGTATCTGTGAAAAATTATTCTCACTCATAACGGATATCGCCTTGCTTATTTTAGCCGATTTTTCAACTGAAATCAAATCACCCTTCTGTCCGGCTACCAGGTCTTTTGCCGTAAGCCCGGAATGATCAAGAAATCCTTTCTCGCGCATCCAGTCGTCATTAAACATTTTACCTACATAACGTGAACCATGATCATGAAAAATGACTACCACGAGGTCACCTTTTTTAAACAGGTCTTTCATTTGTAAAATTCCCGCAATAGCCGAACCCGCTGAATTACCTGCCCAGATTCCCTCCTGTTTTACAATTTCACGTGTGTAAATGCAGGCATCCTTATCCGTTACTTTCTCAAAATGGTCTATGATTTTAAAGTCAACATTTTCAGGAAGAAAATCTTCTCCGATTCCTTCGGTGATATAGGGATAAATTTCATTCTTATCAAAAACACCCGTCTCTTTATATTTTTTAAACACCGAACCATAGGTATCTATTCCCAGCACTTTGATTCCGGGATTTTTTTCTTTCAGAAATTTCCCTGTTCCGCAAATAGTTCCGCCAGTTCCCACGCCCACTACAAGATGAGTTATTTTTCCTTTGGTTTGCTCCCATATTTCAGGCCCGGTACTTTCATAGTGTGCCTGTGAGTTGGAAAGATTATCATATTGATTGGCTTTCCACGAATTGGGAATTTCATTTACCAGCCGCGATGAAACAGAATAATACGATCGCGGATCTTCGGGATCAACATCAGTTGGACAAACAATTACCTCGGCTCCGAATGCACGCAATGCATCCACTTTTTCTTTCGATTGTTTATCGGTAGTGGTAAAAACACATTTATATCCCTTTATGATGGCTGCAATAGCGAGTCCCATTCCTGTATTTCCGCTGGTGCCTTCAATAATAGTACCTCCGGGTTTCAGCAATCCTTTTTTCTCGGCATCTTCTACCATTTTCAAAGCCATACGGTCTTTAATAGAGTTCCCGGGATTGAATGTTTCTACTTTGGCATATACATCCGCCTCAACACCTTTTACAACACGATTCAATTTTACCAGCGGAGTATGGCCAATGGCTTCGAGAATGTTATTACAAACTTTCATTTATTCGGTTTTGCCCCAAAGGTAGGATTTAGGAATGAGTTTCGAAAACAGGAAAACGCAGGGTAAAATAATTCAGAAGGTCAGGCATTTGACCCGAGCAATGATTTGGCGTTGGCCAGTGCAGCAGTGGTTAATTTGTCACCACTCAGCATTTTGGCAATCTCTTCCACTCTTTCTTTTTCTCCCAGTTTTTCAATCCCGGTAATGGTATTGGACCGGGTGGTTTGTTTGAAAACTTTGTAATGCGAATTTCCTTTAACGGCCACCTGTGGTAAATGAGTAATGCAAAATACCTGCATTTTTTTTCCCATTTGTTGCATAATAGATCCCATTTTGTGCGCCACTTCACCGGAAACGCCTGTATCAATTTCATCAAAAATAATGGTGGGCAGTGTTTTTTTAGCCGCAGTAATGGATTTAAGTGCCAGCATGAGCCTTGAAAATTCTCCGCCTGATGCAACTTTTGAAAGTTCTTTCAGTTCACCACCCTTGTTGGCCCTGAACAATAAACTTACCCTGTCGGTTCCGTGTGGTGTGAGCTCGCCTGTTTCTTCGAGAACAACTTTTATTTCAGCGTAGGGCATGGCCAGCTGAGATAGTATAGTTGCCACTTCTTTTTGCAGCGGTTCTGTATTTTTTTTGCGCAGCGATGAAATTTCACCGGCACTATTTAAAGCTTTTCTTTTCTCTTCTTCCAGCGATTTACGCACAGCGGTTACTTTATCTTCGAGGGAAGAAATTCCGTTTACTTTTTCCTGCAGTTCGCTTTGCAGGGCGATTAGTTCTGAAGCCGATTTCACCCTGTGCTTAAAAAGCAACCGGTTTAAAATATCCAGCCGTTCATTCAGCATTTCCACTCTTTTGGGGTCGTAATTTACTTTTTCGTTAAAGTCATCCAGTTCAGCAGAAATATCCTTTATCTCGGCAATAACGGCATCCATACGGTGCACCAGTTTTTCTATGGAAGAATTGAATGATGAAATTTTGGATAAAAGGTTTTTTACCTCTTTCAGCTGACGGAGAATTCCGGATTGCTCATTATCTGTGAGAGTTGCAGACTGCGACAAAGCCAGTTTAATATCTTCGGCATTGTTGAGCATCTGCAATTCTTTTTCCAGCGATTCATTTTCTCCTTCTTTCAGATGCGCATCAGACAGTTCATTAAGCTGAAACAAAAAATAATCAAGGTCGAGTTTCGATTTTTTTTCCTGTTCTTCAAGTGAAAAAAGTTCTGCTTCGAGTTTTTTTACATTTTTATACAAAGTATCATAAATTTCTACTTTTGATTCAATGCCTGAAAAGGAGTCGAGCATCTCAAACTGGTTAACTGCCTTACCAATTTGCAATGTTTCGTGCTGCGAATGAATATCCACCAATAATTCGCTCAATTCTTTCAGTTGTGAAAGATTTACGGGAGAATCATTTACAAAAGCCCTGCTCTTACCCTGCGCACTGATTTCCCTGCGAAGGATGGAAATATCGGCATATTCCATTTCCTGTTGCTCAAAAAAATCTTTCAGCCCATACGCTTTGATGGAAAATTCTCCTTCTATCACACATTTTTCGCTTTTATTTTTCAGCACTTTGGTATCGGCACGTTCGCCCAGCAACATGGAAAGTGCATCGATGATAATGGATTTACCCGATCCGGTTTCCCCGGTAATAGTATTCATTCCTTTATCGAACGCCACTTCCAGCTGATCAATCAGGGCATAATTCTGTATGGTAAGGCGGGTGAGCATGGAACAAAAATAAGGAATTTGGGGACAGGTGTGGGATATCAGATGAAGAGACTAAAGATTTTAGACAAACCACCTCACATATTCGAAAACTTATACGTTTTATTAAGTATCACCAGCAGTTCAACACCCCAGAATGAATCGTATATTTTTTGGTTACCAGGGGAAAGAATAAATTTTTCACCCGCCATTCGTTTATTAAAGAGGTTAATAAACACATCCCGTCCCTGTACGCTCTTGCTTCCCCCTGATTTAGAAACAATGAAACCCAACCCAAACTGGTAAGCAAAATTATTTTTTAAAACTGCTGTGCTGTCTCCCTTATAACCAAAATGAAACATATATTCTGCTCCGGCATTGACAAAAGTTTGAAAATAGGTGCACTCATATTTACTTGACTTACCAATAAAAAAACTAAATGCCGGAATCTGCAAACCAATGGAAGGAGAAGCAGAATGATGGTCAAGTTTAAATTCTTTTGATAATGTGTCGCCACTCATCAAAAGGTAGTTTCGTTTATTAAAATAATAATTCACCGAAGGATAAAAAACAGATAACGTTTTTCTTGTTGCCCTGAAAGAAAAAGTATGTCCGGGATTTTGCCCTGTCCATGCACCGGGATGAGAATTAAGAAAAGAATATCCGTATCCCAGCCCAAACCCAATATTTTTACTTCCGCTGGTATAGGTTTGAGAATTACAGTCGGCAGAGATCAGCAACAACAAGGGCAACAGCAACAGGTATAAGGTTAACGGACTTTTCATAACAGGTTTATACCGGAATTTTTAAAATAAGTTGCGGTTTGGTCAGTGGTTATCAGTCATTGTTGAATTTCCCACTAACCAATGACCCTATTCATTCAATTCGCAATAATCTCAAACTCTGTTCTGCGGTTTTGCTGGCGGCCCTCATCATTATTGTTAGTAGCAACGGGGCGTGTAGAACCGTATCCTTTGGCCGTTAATCTTGAGCGATCGATGCCTTTTGATGCGAGATAATTCACCACCGAATTAGCACGGTCTTCAGAAAGTTTCTGGTTCATGCTTTCGCTTCCTACATTATCAGTATGCCCTGAAATTTCCACTTTTAGTTTGGGTACATCTTTCAGCAGTTTCACCAGGCGGTCGAGTTCTGAATTGGAAGCCGGTTTTAAAGTAGAGCTTCCCGTATCGAAGAAAATATTGCGCAATGCAATTTTACTTCCTATAGCAATATTTTTCAGTTCAATTTCCTTGTCAACAAGATTATAGTCGCTGTAAAGCGGAATATCAAAATTTTCGGAATGAAAAAGATAACCGGCTGCCTTTACGGCAATCCCATAATTTTTTCCGGAATTAAGCGACAACAGGAATTTTCCTGTAGCACTGTTGGTTTTAAAAGTAGAAATTACCGAACCATTGCTATTGTCTACAATTTCTATGTCGGCTTCCACTGCATTTTTGGTCATGGCATCAATGGTTCTTCCCTTGAAAACAGTGAGGCTTTTTTTCTGCACCTGAACTGATGCTTCGATAGCATTATCCTGGATGGGATTAGCGATACTGGCCAAAAGCATATCTTCTGTATCCACAACCAGTTTTTTCTCCGGCCCCCAGAAAGTAACTTTATACAGATCCAATCCTCCTTTTCCACCGGGGCGATTGGAGGCAATAAAAGCGTGTTTTCCATTGGCAGTAGCTGCAAAAAACAAATCATCGTAAGGCGTGTTGACAGGATAACCCATGTTTTTGGGCTCTGTCCACTGCCCTTGCTTTTTATAGGAAACAAAAATATCATATCCACCCATGGAATTGTGCCCCTGTGAACAGAAATACATGGTTTCTCCATCGGGATGCAGATAAAGTGATCCTTCGTTGAAACGCGTATTGATGACCGTACCAACGGACATCGCATTGCCGTAGATTCTTTTTTCCTTATCCATCGGCCCGCTGAAATAAATATCGGTACCGCTTTGTGAAATTCCTCCTTCTTTATCGGATACAAAATAAAGTTTCACGTCATCAAAATCATATGATGCATAGGTTTGATTGGCAACGGTATTGATATTGCGTGAAAAACTAACAGGAGCAGACCAATTGGCTCCTTTCAGAAAGGATTCAAGAATATCAAAATTTCCTGTTTCATTACGGAATACCAGCATTTTGATTCCGTTATAGGAAAGCATACTGGACGTTTCGTCTTTGTCTGTATTGATCGTAGCTCCTGCCGGTTTTACTGCCGACCATTTTCCATTATTGTATTCGGCTGTATAAACATCAGCATCATATCCGCCAAAGGCATTGGCGATATGCCCGTTGTTTCTGCGGGAAGTAAAAAGAATTTGTTCTCCGTCTGTAGAAATACACGGGCTGTAATCATCCTGGTCGGAATTCAGGTCGCTGATATTATCCACCCACACGCGCTCGGGTTTAACTGTCATTTGTTTTCCGTTTTTACATTCATCAATGTATTTGGCAATAAACTTATTGTAATCTTCGGCCTTACGGCTGTCTTCAAACACTTTAAAATGTTTGGTGGCTTCATCATATTGTCCATCGAGCTGGTAGACCATTCCCAAAAATAATTCCAGTTTTTTATCTACTTCCGGATCCAGTTTCTGTGCTTTCAGAATATGGTCTTTTGCCTTGTATTTTTCATTGGTATACAAATAGCAATTACCGAGTTTAAAATTCAATTCGGCATTATTGGGATTGAACGCCTGCGCTTTGAGGTAATGAAAAACAGCGAGGTTGAAATTATCACCGGGACTTTCGGTATTGATCACCAGTTCATTTCCTTTTTTCAGGAATGCATCGCCTTTATCAATATTATCCTGTGCGGCTTTCAGTTCTTCCTTTTTGTCTTTAAAATTCGCTGATTTAAACTCAACGTTTTGCGCATTTAAGCCGTTGATCATGCCAACGCTTAAAAAGAAAATGTATATAGATTTTTTCATGATGGTTACTCGTTACAGTCGTTAACAAAATATTTTTTTCCAAGGTCAGCTCCCAGTTCACGGGCTTTTTTCCAGTCGGCACAGGCACCAGAAGCATCCCGGTTCATTTCCCTGGCGGTTCCGCGGTTGACATAAGCGCTGGCGTAATCAGGATCCAGTTGAATGGCTTTGTCAAAATCAGCAATAGCTCCTTTATAATCTTCTTTTTTAAATTTTATGCTTCCCCGGTTATTATAGGCCGGTGCGTAATTCGGATTAAGTTCAATGGCTTTATTGAAATCTTTCAGTGCCTCATCAAGTTTTCCCTGCTCAAAATTCACTGAGCCGCGGTTGTTATAGGCCAGGTAATACTTTCCGTCAACACTGATAGCCCTGTTATAAGCTTCGGTGGCTCCGTTATAATCTTTCATTTTCTTTTTGGCTGTCCCAAGGTTATTCAGCACAAACGGAAGATTAGGGTTGTATTTAATAGCAAGATCGTAAGCGTTAATGGCATCCTGGTATTTATCAAGCATCCGGTAACACGAGCCTTTGTCATTATAGGCATTAACAAAATCAGGTTTAAGTTTAATTGCGGTGTTGAATTGCTCAATGGCTTTATTATAATCTTTCATCAAAAAATAAACAGTTCCCAGGTTATAAAACACCTTCTCATTTTTGGGAGAAAGTTTTATCGCCTGTAATAAATCAAGTTCAGCATTTTTATAGTCGCGTTTTTCCTGGTAGGCGCGCGAACGCTGGAAATAAGCTTTTCCGTTGGGGTCACCCAGTTTCAGCAGTTTGGAAAAACTTTCGATAGCGGCATCGTATTTTTTGCTTTCCAGTTCGGCTACACCTTTATTATACCATGCTTCTTTAAAATCGGGAGCAATAGCCAATGCCTTTTCGTAGGACGAAATGGCACCCGCATAATTTTTCTGCGCGAATGAATTATTACCTGCGTTATAGGCTTCCTGGAATTCTGCTGTCATTGCTGAAGCAGCATTTACCGCATCAATAGAATCCTTATACTGCCGTTCTTTTTCGGTTAGCGGATCGGGCTGGGCGAAGACGAATCCACCGGGCAGGCTGAATACAACAGCCAACATCATTTGTTTTACACTCATAAATTTTTTGGTTGGGCACTAAAAATAGAGTGATGAATTTGATTAGAAAAATTGAATTTTCAACACCCTGTGAAATGATGTTGATAAAAGTTTTTTAGTTGCTTTCTGCCGCGATTTATTTCCATAAAATTCAACCAAAAACTGCACTGCTGATGTGTATTTAACAGAAAAAAATAAAGGCTTCCCGCAACCTTATTCTTTTTAGCCAGTCATTACGAATTGATTTTCAATAATTTAAATCGTTTTAAAATTTAATTGTCCCGACATTATTAATCGATTAATATTTCTATATTTATCCAAAATCAAACCTATATGAACCTATTGAAAAATTTCGCTGCAGGGGTAGCATTTTTACTTCCGGCTCTTGTGTTTTCGCAAAATGAACTGAATGAAGGCTGGGACCTCTTCAGGAAAAACGACATGGATGGCGCCATTGAAAAATTCCAGGCCGCTACAAAAAATCCTGCCACAAAAGCAGAAGCACACGTGGTGCTGGCCATGATCCAGAAAGAATATTATGACCCGAAAAACTCGTTTAAAAATATTACCGAATTCATAAAGGCAAGTGATAATCCCGAGCCATTTATGTCGGTTTTGTGGGGAGAAGTACTTTTCAATGGTTATGGAAAGCAAACTCCTGAAAGACTATCATTACTGAATTCTGTTTTAAGCAATCCCAAACTATCGGCTTATATGAAAGCCCGCGCCAACTATACGCTGGGTGAGCATTACCAGTCGATTGGTGATTTTAAAAAAGCAAAAACCTATTTCGATAAGGTGAATTCTGTAGGTACGTTTATGGTTACCGGCACATTTGAAAACATCTCGGCCAGCGGATACGACAAAGTACACGAGCCCATCTCGTCTCCGGGAATGGATAAAATGTTTAAAAATAAAAACCATGCTGAAGTAGGCTGGTTTGAGATAAGCTATCCAACCGGTCACTGGATTGATTTCAACAAACATTTTTTCACTTCCGGAACCATCATTTTTGCACAAACTTTTTGTAATTCCGACAGTGACAGAGATGTGGTATTGAATATCGGAACATCCGGTTCTCTTAAACTGTGGATCAATGATGTACTGGTATTTGCGGAAGAAACCGAACGCAACAATGATATGGACACCTATCGCATTCCCGCAAAATTGTTTTCAGGAAAAAACAGGATTCTTTTGCAAATCGGAGCCAGTGAAATCAACCGCTCCAATTTTATGTTGCGCATCACTGATAAAAGCGGTGAAGCTATCAGTGGCCTTACCTATTCCAACGACCATACCAATTATGTAAAAAAATCGCAGGCGAAAGTGAGCGCAATTCCACTGCCCCAGGAAAAATTCTTTGAGGATAATATCAAAGCAAAACCCGATCACCTGCTGAATTATCTTTTACTGGCAAAAGCGTATTCCAATAACGAAAAAACACTGGAATCGCAGCGTGTTACCAATGAAGCGCTGAAAATTTCTCCCGATTGTTCTATGCTGATGTGGCAACTGATGCTTGTTTACCTGAAGGATGAAAACCGAACTGCTTTAAGTGCAGCTATTGAAAAAATGAGAAAAATAGACCCCGAAAATCCTCTCAGCCTTGAATTCGAATACAGCGAAGCCAATGAAAAGGAAGATTATCCCACCTGTAATAATATTCTTGCCAAAATGGAAAAGCGCTTTGGTGTGAATGAAAATACCATTCAGAAAAAAATAGAATTATTAGCCAATGAAAACAAAATTGATGAATTACTTGACCTGGTAGATATGGCTTATTCCAAATATCCCGACAACTATACATTCGTTCTTTACAAATATGAACTCGAAAAAAGCTACAAGAAAAACTCTGCATCAGCCATTAAAGTGATGAAGAATTATACCAAAAATAATTATGTAAAAGGTGCATGGGAAAATCTCGCTTCCACCTATCTTTCATTGGGTACAGCAGACGCATTTAATGACGCCATGGAAATATTAAAAAAACTGGCCGAAAATGAAGTAAACGGTGCACAGGACTTTATCACCCTGGGTGATATTTACTTCCAGTTACGTGACTACACAACAGCCGAATCGTATTATCACAAAGCATTAAATATTGCGCCTTATATCAGTTCGTTCCACTCCAAACTTGCTCTTTGCTATGAACAGATGAAAGGATTCTCAGACAAAGCAGAAAAAAGCTACAAAGATGCAATCCGTTATAATCCCAAAGATTATGAATCAAGAGCCAACCTGAGAAGATTAAAAGGCGAGGATGAAGTGTGGAAAATTTTCGGAGAGCCGGATGTAGACAAACTTTTTGAAAACACTCCTGATCAATCAGCCTACCCCGAAGACAACAGCGTGATTCTGCTGGATGAAATTCAGCGTGTGATCTATCCCGGTGGCGGTTCTGAAACCAAGTATTATTTTGCAGTAAAACTGTTTAACGTTGAAGGTGTGGATATCTGGAAAGAATATTATGCCAGTGTATCCGGAAACCAAAACCTGCTGGTGGAAAAAGCCGAGATCATCAAAAAAGACGGAAACAAAATAAAAGCAGAAGTAAATTACAGCCAGATTGTTTTTACAGGACTTGAACCCGGTGATTGTATCCTGGTGATATATAAAGTAGAAAATTATTATTCCGGAAAATTATCCGAACACTTTTGGGACAAACACTATTTCACCATTTACTATCCTTACCTGAAATCCAAATATTCAATTCTTGTTCCGTCTTCACAGGATTTTAAATATAAGGTAACACATTCTGAAATGCTTCCGGAGATCACCAATAAAGAAGATTTCAAACTTTACTCGTGGGAAAAAACCAACCAGCCTTCTGTGAAATCAGAACGATATATGTCAACGCTCAACGATTTTGGCGAAATCCTGCATATTTCTTCTTTCCCATCGTGGGATTATATTTCTGAATGGTATTCTGATCTTGCCAAAACAAAATCAAAGTCATCTTACGAAACCAAAGAACTGACCAAAGAAATCCTGAAAGGAAAAGAAAGTGCACCGGTAGAAGAAAAAGTTCGCCTGATCTATAATTATATTGTAAATAATATCCGCTACAGCTCCATTCCTTTCCGCCAGTCGGGGCTTATTCCGCAAAAAGCTTCGGATGTGATCACAACAAAAATCGGTGACTGCAAAGACGTTTCCACTTTGTTTGTTGCCCTGTGCCGTGAAGCAGGAATAGAAGCACAGCTGGTGCTTATCAATACAAGGGAAAATGGCCGTGAAGATATGGCGCTTCCCTCCATCGAATTCAATCATTGTATCGGAAAAGTAAAGCTCAACAATAAAGATTATTATGTTGAACTCACTTCCGACCTTGTGCCTTTCTCCACTGTAAGCGGGTTGCTTAAAAATTCTTTTTCACTCGACATCAGCGATGCCGAAGGAGTGGTGAATGAACCCAAACTGCTTAATCCATCTACACGAATTACCAATGCTATAACCCGTTATTCGGAAGTAAAATTCGATAACACCAAAATGATGATTGAAAAGAAAAGCCACAAAACGGGAGGTGATGCTGCCGATATGCGTGAAACATATAAGAACAAAGGAAAAGAGCAACAGGAAAAAGATATGACCACCGCCCTCAGCAGCGAATACCAAAACATGAAACTCATGGAAGTGAAATTCAGTGATAATCTTAATTCCATGTCTGATTCCGTTTCGTATTCCTACAAATATGAAGTGAACAATCCATTTACAACCATCAGCGACATGAACATCATTAAACTTCCGCTTTCTGATGTGATGAGCCCGCTGGATTTCCTGGCCGTGGAAAAAAGAAAATATCCCGTTGAACTCTGGGCTGTTTTTGACTTTGACATGGCCCGTGAAGAGCTTACCATTCATGTACCAACCGGAAAAAAACTGATGGAAGTACCCAAATCCGTAAAACTTAAAACCTCATTTGCCGAATACAACCTGTTGTTCTCTTTCAAAGACAATAAACTTTCGGTAGTGCGTGAGTTTAAAGTACTGGAAGATGTGGTGGCTCCTGAAAAATTCCAGGAATTAAAAGATTTCTTCGAAAAAGTGCTGACAGCAGACGGAACACAAATTGGTTTTAAAAAACTAACTCCGTAAATAACGGTTACAGGACATGCGCAAACTTACAGGAAAAGGATTAATTCTGATTTTCATTTTTCTGAAAGGAAGCGCCTGTTCTTTTTCCCAGAATACGGATGTCGACCTGCTGAATAAAATCAACTCACCGGAAACCCGGCCTTCTGACACCTATTGGAAAATAACCTCTGCTTCAGACGCCCCTGTTTCACTGGCTACACCGGTTACTCTCTTTACCGTTGGATTAATCAATAAAGATGAAACCCTGAAAAAAAACGGCATCCTTAGCGGAATTACGTTTCTAACTACCACCGGGTTAACGATGGGATTAAAATACAGTATCAAACGCGAACGCCCGTTTAATGCCTATCCCGGGATAATTGTAAACAAAGTGGATGCCGGAACATGGTCGTTTCCATCAGGACATACTTCCACCGCTTTTGCAACGGCCACATCACTCACGCTCACTTTTCCAAAATGGTATGTAGCTGTTCCTGCTTATTTGTGGGCAGGAACAGTAGCTTATTCCAGGATGCATCTCGGTGTCCACTACCCTTCTGACTTGTTGGGAGGAATTGTTATTGGTGTGGGTAGCGGCTTTTTGGTTTGGGGAGTGGACAGATGGTTGAATAAATGAGATAGAAGATGAAGAGTTATTAGACCCTGATACATTCTATGTTTGTGATTTGAAATTTGAAATTCACTTGCCCCTTGTCCCTTTTTTGTTTGTGGTTTGAAATTCACTTGTCCCTTTGTCCCATGTCCCCTTGTCCCATTTAACTATTCAATCAATGACTATTGACCAACTATACAACGAAGCCAACGAGTGTACTTATACAACCTCTCCGAAATTTAACCGGCAGCGGGCGGCAGAATTATTTTCGCAGGTAATTGAGATGGATCCGAAATACAAGTCAGCGATATTTAACCGCGCACAATGTTATTTTGCTCTTGGACGATATGAAGAGTACATCCATGATATGCTGGAAGATTGTAATCAAAATCCCGATACCAGGATAAAAATATTGATTGCCGATGCCTATTCGAAAATGGGAAACCATGCAAAAGCGCTTGATCTGCTGCATGGGGAAAACCTTGATCCGCAAATTTTATCTGTTTCCGGACTGCATCTCAGACAAAAACTCTACCTGGCAGCTGGAAAACCCGAACTGGCCGAAACAGACCGGAAAAAGGCTGAACAATATGAAGAAGAGCAGCGAAAGTTATGGGATGATCCTAATTATTATGGCCATTATAAATAAAATCTCAGCCTGTTTAGAAGGAATTGGGAGTTATCAGATTTTTTTCTAAATTCGTATAAACCAAATAAAACCAGAGCCATGAAAAATGCAGTTGGAATTATATTTACCGTTATAGCGCTTGCTATTACCACCATCATCATCCTCGAAATCTGGGGAATTCATGTGGTGAGCTGGATCTTTGCCGGAAAAATGGTGCTGACATTTATTGTATTGGGCGTTTCTCTTTTATTTTTCATCGCCATCTATGCTATCTTCTTCTGGAAAGGCAACCAGGGTCCCGCTCCAAGGGAAAGAATGTTTAAAAAACAGGATTTTCATAATACGGATAATTAGTTGGTCAGTGGTCATTAGTAAGTGCAGAATGTATTTCTCCAATGACTAATGACCAGTGATTATTGCCCAACCACCCAATCCACCCATTTATTTCCTTTATAGGATTTGATGAAGCGGTTTTGCATTAATTTTTTATTGTCGAGAACATAGATAAATACAAATCCAAGGAACGGAAGCGCTGGAATTTTATACCGGGCAATAGCACCCAATACCGGGGTGAGCCATCCAATAAGAAGAAATAGCAGGACAATAAAAAAACAGCAGAATAAAATAATATTCATATCCAGTTCTTTCCATTTTTTCGAATACCGGAATGCAACAACACCCATCAGCAGTATCAATAAGTTCTCCATTCCTGCCATAAAAACGAAAAGTGAATTTGCTTCAAAGAAAAAGGGCCGAAACAATACATTAAAGATAGCCAGGGGAGCCGCTTTCAGAAATACCCATACATTGTCTTCCAGAGGCATTATGTAAATGGCGCTTCCGGGCTTTGTTACCTCAGCGAGATTGGAAAAAATTTGTTGCCTTAATGCCAGTGTTTCCAAAACCGGGTAGTTGGGAAACAGCAGATGAAAATTAAGCATGCACAACACACAAAATAATAAAACAACAAAATATTTCAGAAACAGGAATTTATGGCCTGAGCGTTTTACCACAATCATTGCCAAAACTCCCGGGGTGATAGCCATAAGAATATAAATTTTAAGGTAGAGCAGGATAAAAAGTGAAAATCCCAATACGGTTACGCCCCAGAAACTGCTTTTGCCTTCCAGTAATAAGAAAAACTGCCAGATCATCAGTCCCAGCGCAAACAACAACAATCCGTCTTTCAACACACCCGATCCCCAAAACACCACTGAAGGCAAAAGAAAAACCGCGAAAGCCAGCAGCACTTCTTTTCCTTTCACAAAAGCTGCCAGTGTTTTAAAAACAGCCATTAATCCGATAAGCGAAAGGAAACATACAAAAACCGTATGCACATGATAATACCCGAATGAAAAAAATCTTACCACCGCATTAAACCTTATAGCTGTATGGGTATCGTTATAGAAATTACTTTCTATGGTACGGTGCCAGAAATTCATTTTGGAATAATAGGTGATATCGTAATAAGGATTGGAACTATCTATCCCAAACAGCATACAAAAAAAATCTTTCGGGTTTTTATAAAATACATCATGAAAATGTTTACTGTCGTCAAAATATTTAAAAATATCGGCCTCCATGCGGTTGGTGTAGTAATAGGTATAAATAAAATACATAATAGTGCCGGCAAGAATTTTAAGCAGAAAAATACCGGTAATGAATTTACCGGAAATAAACGGTGAACGGAAAAAAGCATGTTTATGAATAATGAGAACAAAAATTCCCACATAAAACACAGTAAGTAATATGCCCGCTGCTTCGGTCATTGTTCCAAATATAATAAACGAAAGCTTATGTTTTGGTAAAAGAATTCAATAATACTCCTGTAATAACCAACAACATCCCCAGCAAGCTCAACAGGGTAAATGTTTCCTCAAAGAAAAAATAACCCAGCAACAGGGCATAGATCACACCCAGGTATTTGAAAGGTGTAACCACTGCTGCTTTTCCGGTATGTAAAGCCTTTGTCATAAATACCTGGGCCACCTGGGTAAACAAACCTATCACCAGCAAAATCCACCACTCCTGTCCCACCGGGTTTACCCATTCTGTCGAAGCCCATATTCCCGTAACAGGCGCAGCTACTAACGGGAAAGCCATTTCTACAGTATAGGGGTGATCGGTATGGCGGCATTTCATAATAGCATTATAGGCAACAGCCGAGAGAAATGCTGAAAGTATTCCCAGCCCCAGCCATTCCCATGAAACCCGGTCGTCAAATCCTTTAATAAATACCACCCCTGCAAAAGCCACCATAAACCACAACCATCTAACCGGCTTTACTTTTTCGCCCAGCAAAAAAATGGCAATTACCACGGTAAAAAACGGAGACAAATATTGAATAGTTGTGGCAGAAGCCATCGGAATTTCGCGTAACGTATAAAAAAAGAGAATGAGGGATGAGGCCCCGGCAATTCCCCTTACCAGCAGCCATTTGTGATTATTCCCCAATAACGGCAATTTTAAATGAACTACCATTGAAACAGTAATTACCAATGTAATAACCGAACGGAAAAAAACAATTTCGGAAGTGGGAATGTTTTCAAGATACTTTACAAAAAAATTGGCCACAGCAAAACCGGCCGTGGAAATCATCATGTAGAATATACTTTTATTCATTGAGCTATATCAGCTCGGGTACTGCAATGGAGGCTTTAACAAATCCTGAAAATAACGGGTGAGGGTTTGCCACAGTGCTTTTGTATTCAGGGTGAAACTGCACACCAACAAACCACGGGTGTTCTTTTATTTCGATAATCTCTACCAGCCCTGCATCCGGATTCATACCGGTAGCTATCATACCCGACTGTTCAAACTGTTGCAGGTATTCATTATTAAATTCATACCGGTGGCGATGGCGCTCAGAGATCATTTCCCTTCCATACACCTCAAAGGCATGCGAATTTTTATCCACCTTACACGGATAGGCCCCCAGCCTCATGGTTCCGCCTTTGGAAGTTATTTTTTTCTGCGATGGCATCAGGTGAATAACAGGATGCTTGGTATGCGGATCAATTTCCATTGTATGTGCATCTTTCAGCCCAATTACATTCCTGGCAAATTCAATTACGGCACACTGCATACCGAGACAGATTCCCAGGAAAGGAATGTTGTTTACCCTTGCATGATGAATGGCAAGAATTTTTCCTTCAATACCGCGTGAACCAAATCCGGGTGCTACCAGGATTCCCCGCAGGCCTTCCATCTTTGAAACAATATTGTCTTCATTTAATTGTTCGGAATGTATCCACACCAAATCCACTTTACAATCATTGGCCACACCTGCATGAATAAATGATTCCACAATGGATTTATAGGAATCTTTCAGTTCAATATATTTTCCTACCAGGCCGATTCGCACCCGCCTTGTGGGATTTTTCAAACGATACAAAAAATCCGACCACTGCGCCAGGTCTGGTTCGTTGCGATTGGGCATACCCAGTTTTTCCAATACTACTTTATCCAATTCTTCTTCCTGCATCAGCATCGGCACATCATAAATGGAAGAAGCATCTATAGATTCGATTACTGCGTTTTTGGAAACGTTACAAAATTTCGCCACTTTTTCTTTTATCTCACGTGTAAGATGTTTTTCAGTGCGGCACACCAAAACATCAGGCTGAACTCCCAGTTCGAGTAATTGCTTTACCGAGTGTTGCGTGGGCTTTGTTTTTAATTCTCCGGCAGCAGATAAATAAGGTATTAATGTGAGATGAATCACCAGGCAATCGTCTTCCAGTTCCCATTTCATCTGTCGGACAGCTTCCACATAAGGAAGTGATTCGATATCACCTACCGTGCCGCCAATTTCAGTAATCACAAATTCATACGTTCCTTTATTTCCAAGGATTTTTATCCTGTTTTTTATTTCATCGGTGATGTGCGGAATAATCTGTACTGTTTTTCCTAAGTATTCTCCTTTTCTTTCTTTATCAATCACCGACTGGTAAATTCTTCCGGTGGTAACATTATTGGCTTGTGAAGTAGGAACATTGAGAAATCGCTCGTAATGCCCAAGGTCGAGATCGGTTTCGGCCCCATCTTCGGTTACATAACATTCGCCATGTTCATAGGGATTAAGTGTTCCCGGATCGACATTGATATAGGGATCCAGTTTCTGGATCGTCACTGAATATCCTCTCGATTGAAGTAATTTGGCTAAAGAAGCGGAAATGATTCCTTTTCCTAATGATGATGTAACACCCCCGGTTACAAAAATGTACTTGGCTGGACTCGACATAAAACGTTGCATTGTAACTACGGGGTTCAAAATTACGAAAAAACCGGGGGAGCGGAATTATTGTGGACAAATAATTAAAAAAAAGGGCTGAAATAATTTCAGCCCTTTTCTGTAATACATCAAATTTTATTTTTCAAGGATTACTTTTTTGGAAGTAAACTGGTTTCCTGATTTCACATTCACCACATACACACCGGCCGATTCGGTGGAAAGATCGATGGTATGGCGATAGGTTCCCGGCAGAATTCGTTCTGATTTCACTAATTGTCCGAACGTATTATACACCGTTACATACAATGTTTGATTATTGGAAGATGTAATATCCAGTGTTACCTGGCCTTCTGTTGGGTTGGGGAAAAGATTAAAAATATCTTCCAGCGCCATTTCGGGAACATCTGCTGTACAGGCTCTTCTTCCATCTAATGTAGTTGCCCCGGTAGTACCCGGATCCAGCCATGATTCCAGCCTTCTGTTCGCCCCTGTTCCATTGGAAGCCCAGTGATAGGAAAGTTTTCCGTAATAGTCGGGGGAACTTGGAGTAGAACAGAAAGATCCTCCACCGGTTAATGTTCCGCAAATTCTTTTTGCAGAATTAAACAAGGGGGAGCCTGAAGATCCTCCTTCAGTTACTCCATGTTCAGTTACGGTGGCTACCCAAACTACTCTCCAGTGAGTTCCCGGAGTACCGCCCCAGGTTGAAGAACTGGTAGTGTTATAAGTAGATATTTTTTTATAGTCCCCGGCCGGATGGTGAATTCCTACGCCTGTTGATGGACTGGGTGATGAATTCCTGTCCCAACCACTATAGTATACATTATAGGATGCAGGAATTCCTGTAACAGAATTAAGTTCTACCAAAAGGAAATCCGATCCTGTATCACCACCTCCATCATTACTATGAGCACGGAGCGTACACCCGGTAAGCCCCTGGTTTCCTGAATTGGTTCCTGTTAAACATCCTGAACGCTGGAAGTTAAATCGGAAAACCCATTGGTTGAAATCACTGGTGGAAGCAATAGAGGCATTATTTCCCTGGGTTCCAAGTGCACAGTGAAGTGCAGTGAGAATATAATTCTTGCAATCCTGTGCTGTATTATTGATCAATGAACCAGAGCAGTATCCTGTAGAGGCACCAACTTTCACAACAATACGGCAGGCCCCATCTCTTTGATCCACCCAGCTGGCCCCTTCGGGACAATTTACATCCACTTCACAAACATCCGAAAGCCCTCTCTGGGGAATTTCAGACAATTCATTGTCTACATAACGATAACAATACCCCACTTCATTCAGACTGATAACTCCCTGGCCGGCTACATCAACCGGTTCGTAATATTCAAGAATCATGCTTTCACCATGAATAAACCAGGTAGCAAACAATCTTGAATCGCTGTTATTTATACTGGTAAATGCTCCCAGCATATCTGTTTTATCATCATTATAAATATGCAGTCTTCCGCCTTCGGGGATATAAAAATCGTTGAAATATGGAATTAGTGCATGTGCGCCCGGTGAACTCACACGGATACGCCACACACGGTCGCCATTTGGCAATACCGACCATATCCCGGCAGTTTGCAGGGTAATGTTGGTATAAATGGATCGGGCAAATTTGGTAACCCCTCCGGTTTTATCTCCTTCTGCATCTTCCAGAGCAGCTTGCTCAAGATTGATGGGAGGAAGAGCAATATGGGGAAGCCCCTTTTCAAATTCAGCCAGGTTTTCTATGGATGAAAAAGGCAGCACATCCATGGTTTGGGCCGAAGAAAAACCAATGCTGAACAGTACAGCGCTTACTAAAAGTAGAGATTTCTTCATGTGGTATGGGTTTATGGTTAACAGTGCAAGATAAGGATTTTTGAGCAGGAATGGAAATGATTTTGACCAACGTGTTAAATTTTACAATGCACAACAAAAGGGATAGGGCAAATCTTAACAAGATGATCTATTTTTTATGGACAGCAATAAAATCTTTTCTATATTTGCCCCCATGAAATTGATCAGCCACTTTTATATGATGAACCACAGCATGATGTGCTGCTGGTATACCATTGCATAAAAGGGAGAGAATTCAAACCGGTTAATTTAATTTTAAATAATCCACGCCTCCCGAAAACAGGAGGCGTTTTTTTTTGAACCAATGACAAAAACAGGAATCATAAAAATGTATTGCATGTGCTGTTGCATGATGATGTGGCATCTCACCACACACCGGAAAGAGCCGTGTTGATACTATTCAGCATTTACCATTTAAAGGGGCTTTTCCGGAAAGGATCGGCCCCTTTTTCATTTTAGTAAAACTTAAACTTAAAAAAACAAAAGCCATGATACTCACAGAAACACAACGCCAGCTTTTCCTGGCCATTTCATTAAGAATGTCTACAGCTGTTATTGCCGAAAAGGTGAAAAACGAAAAACGCGTTCCGAAAAAACAACGACTGTATAAACCCTCTGAAAAAATTGCTGCATGAAATCGTTCCGACACGAACTGGAAGACCTTGACAACCCGGTGGTGGAAAAAGACATACTTCACCTGGCCGAAAAAATCCATCTTTATAAAGAAGGAAAAATTCCGGATGAAAAATTCCGCGCATTGCGGCTGGCTCGTGGCGTTTATGGTCAACGACAACAGGGAGTTCAGATGATACGGATAAAGATTCCCTATGGAAAATTATCTGTCAAACAATTACTGCGCATAGCCTCGGTAAGTGATGAGTACTCCAACGGGAATCTGCATGTAACTACCCGGCAGGACGTACAAATACATTATGTTGCACTGGAAAGAACTCCGCAACTATGGGCTGAACTGGAAAAAGACGGAATTACATTACGGGAAGCCTGCGGAAATACGGTAAGGAACATCACCGCTTCTCCGCTGGCAGGAATCGACCCGGAAGAGCCATTTGATGTTTCGCCTTACGCACAAGCCATGTTCGAATATTTTTTACGCAACCCTGTGGGACAGGAACTGGGAAGAAAATTTAAAATTTCTTTTTCTTCCTCAGAAAAAGATTCGGCTTATACTTTTATTCATGATGCAGGGTTTATTCCGAAAATTAAAATCATAAGCGGAAAAGAAATCCGTGGTTTTAAAGTGGTGATCGGTGGCGGACTGGGTGCGCAACCCTATCCTGCACAAACCGCTTTTGAATTCCTGGAAGCAGAAAAAATAATTCCGTTTACCGAAAGTCTTCTCCGCGTTTTTGACCGTTACGGAGAAAGATCCAAAAGAAACAAAGCCCGGTTTAAGTATCTTTTGGAAGAATTTGGTTTGGAAAAAATTCTTGACCTCGCGAAGAAAGAAGAGATCACTCTTCCTGAAAAAACCTTTCAGCTGAATTTGAAACCCGTTTCACAGAATTATGCGAAAAAATCTTCTGTTTTTTATAGTGGCGATCTGGATATTGAAAAATATGACCGTTGGCTAAAATCGAATGTATTTGAACAAAAGAAAAAAGGATATTATGGTGTATTTATAAAGCTGCAAACAGGAAATTTCAATTCAAAACAGGCCAGGGTACTCGCAGAAATTATCCATCGTTTTGCTGCCGATGACATCCGTTTTACCATTGAGCAAAATATCCTGTTGAAATTTGTAACGGCAGAAAATCTTCCCGCATTGTTTCATGAACTGGATACTATCGGATTTGCCCGGCCGGGCGCCAACAGTACGGGAGACATTACTGCATGCCCGGGAACCGATACCTGTAACCTCGGAATTGCCAGCAGTTATGGCATAACACGTGAGTTGGAAAAAGTAATTGCGGAAGAATATCATGATTTTTTGTATGAAAAAAATATTAAAATAAAAATAAGTGGTTGCATGAATTCATGCGGACAACACGGACTCGCGCAGATCGGTTTTCACGGAAGTACAATTAAAAGCGGAAACCGTGTTGCCCCTGCCCTTCAGCTATTGCTGGGAGGCGGAAGCCTGGGTAACGGTGAAGGGATTATAGCAGATAAAGTGATAAAATTTCCTTCCCGAAGAGGGCCGGATGCGCTGAGGATTCTGCTGGATGATTTCAGCAAACAGTCAGAAAAAAATGAAACATTTAACAGCTATTACCAACGAAAGGGGAAAATATTTTTTTACGATTTGCTGAAACCGGTAGCCGAAAAAGAAGTAACGGAGGATGAATTCATCGACTGGGGGCATACTGAAAATTACCGCCAGGCTATTGGTGTGGGAGAATGTGCCGGAGTAGTAATTGACCTGGTGGGAACCATGCTGTTTGAAACAGAAGAAAAACTCGACAATGCAAAAAATGCACTGAAGGAAGAAAAATATTCCGACAGTATTTATTACAGCTACAGCACGTTTATCAGCGGTGCAAAAGCCGTATTGGTGAATAATGGAATAAAAACCAATTCACAGGCAGGAATTATTTCTGATTTTGAAAAAGAAATAACCGAAAAGGGTGATTTTTATTCCGGGGCCAAAAATTTTTCTGAAAAGGTATATGCCATTCACAAAAACGAGCCTTCTCCCGAATTTGCTTTTGAATACTACAGGGAAGCAGAAGAATTTTATAAGATAATAAGTGTTATACGAAAAAAAGAAAACAACCATGTCAACACTCACTAAAAAAAACATACAACCCAAACTGTCACTTGTCGGGGCCGGGCCGGGTGATGCAGAACTGATAACTCTAAAAGGAATTAAAGCTATTGAAGAAGCTGACGCCATTCTGTATGATGCATTGGTGAACCGCGAACTGCTGAAATACGCAAAACGTGATGCCAAAATAATTTATGTAGGAAAAAGGGCAGACCATCACACCTACAAACAATATGAAATTCATTCACTGATTGCAAAATATGCCTTTTCCTACGGACATGTGGTGCGCCTGAAAGGTGGTGATCCTTTTGTTTTCGGACGGGGGCATGAAGAACTGGTATTTGCCGAATCTCTCGGCATTGAAACCACACTTGTGCCGGGAATAAGCAGTTCGGTTGCTGTTCCTGAATTACAAAAAATTCCACTTACAAAAAGAGGCACCAATGAAAGCTTTTGGGTAATTACAGGCACTACGCGAAACGGAAAACTTTCAGAAGACGTTAAGCTGGCTGCACAATCCAGCGCCACCGTTGTGATATTGATGGGAATGAAAAAACTGAAAGAGATTCGTGAAGTTTTTTCCTTTTACGGAAAAAAAGAAACTCCGTTTGCCATTATTCAAAATGGTTCGCTGCCTGAAGAAAAAATTGGTGTGGGCACTGTAGAAGAAATGGAAAAAATTGCAGAAAATGAATCACTGGGCGCACCTGCCATTATTGTGATAGGAGAAGTGGTACGTGAACACGAAAAATTCAGAAAACAAATGCTGGATCGTTTCTATTTCAAAAGTCAGATAGCGCTGAATTGAGATGTTAGACTTGCCACGCGCACTGGCGTGGTGTTAGATGTTAGATGTTTTTTCTGACTTCGTCAGAAAAAACAAATACAATTTCCACATCATATATCTAACATCTTCCCATCTGCATTTGTCTAACATCTAATATCTTCCTGTCTAACATCTCAAAACCAAAAATTGTCATGAATCACTTATATCCGATATATCTTAAAGCTGAACAGTTAAACCTGCTGATAGTGGGTGGAAAGGAAGTAGCTGAAGAAAAATTGGTTTCGGTTACTGCCAATTCTCCCGGTGCCGGAATTACAGTAGTGGCACGGAATTTTTCGAAAAATGTTTTACGTTTTAAGAACGTGGAATTTATACAGAAAGAATTTGAAGAAAGTGATCTTTTTGATAAACAACTGGTAATTGCAGCTACAAGAAACCGGGAATTGAATTTGTATGTTTCGAATCTGGCCCGAAAAAATAATATCCTCGTCAACGCAGCCGACATGCCTGAGTTATGCGACTTTTATTTATCCTCTGTTATACAAAAAGGCGACCTTAAAATTGCATTCTCTACCAATGGAAAATCGCCCATACTGGCACGAAGGCTGAAAGAATTTTTTAATGATGTGATTCCTGATGATATAGATGAACTTATCCGTAACATTCACGAAATACGAAAAGAATTAAAAGGCAGTTTTAAGGAAAAAGTGGAGATAATGAATGAGATCACCAGGGACTTAAAGATTTAAGACAGTAAAAACTATCACTCTTTATACGTCTTCGGCACTTCCGGATCGGTAATGATAATATAATCTCCTTCGTGTTTAAATTTTTCCCAATCAATATTGGGGAACGATTCATCGCTGCCGGTGGAAATAACCAGTGTTCTTACTTTTGGGCTGTATTTTTTTAATTGGGTAACCACGGCAAATCCCTGGTCGCTGTGAAACCTTCCGTTCACCTGGAAAACTTTTTTCCCTTTATTCTTTTTCAGGTATTCTGAAATGGAATAGGCCATAGTAGCATCCCACAAAGATTGTCCGGTTACCAGGCTAAATCCACCCATGTTCATTGGCTGTACTTTTTTAGCTGCAGTATCTTTCGGATTTACCGGAGTATGCCCGGAAAGCGCCATTAATTTATCGTAATATTTTCCACTGGCTGTGTCGTAGGGAAGAGGGGCAAAGAATTTTTTTGATTCGGCAGGTAATTCCATCAGTGCTTTTTGCCCTTTTCTCCCCGCAAGATTGGTATAGCGGGAAGGAGCATTGGCACAAATCACATCCAGTTTATTTGCTTTTGCAAATTCCACCATGGGACGATAATCCCTGTAGTTGCTCCATACACGGGCATCTTTATTAAAATTTTTCTCCCTGATAAACCCTTTGAGGTATTCATTCATTACATGTTGCACATCACGGTCAAACATTTCCATCGACAGGGCAAGGCCGGAGTTGAATTTAGCAAACAACGCTTCAAACATTTTTGCCTCGAGGTAGTGCCCGACAGAATCATTGTGTTCTTCCCCGAAAAAAAGAACGTCCGCATTTTTCATGTCCTCTGCAATATCATTCAGCGTTACTTCTTTCCCGAGTTTTACGGAATAGATTTTATAATTCTTTTCCGTTACCTGTGCGGATAATTGCAAAGAAATAAAACCAAAAAGCAAAAGGGCATGATAATTTTTCATTGTGCGTATTTTTATAATTTCCGAAAGTAATGCTTTCTTTTAAA
>JBMORL010000002.1:28754-38650 GCA_049322335.1 Bacteroidota bacterium | reverse complement strand
GTCTATTTCTTCTTTTTTATTTTTTTCTTTTCTGTATTGAAGAAAAAGAAATATCCCCGACACTACGGCAGCTGTCAGTAGTATACAAAACAGGATAGCGAGAACAGGCATGGGATTTGAAATTTGATATTTTGAAATTTAATAATTGCTGATTCCTGCAACCACACAAAACACATAACTACTAACCAATAACTCCATCCCTCAATAACTATTAACTATTAACGAAAATTATTGACCTATGACCTACTTCTCCTCCTCATAATCATTAAACATATCACCGATTTCATCTTCCAGTGTAGGGTCGGTTTCATCTTCATCCTCTGTATTTTCGTCATGTAGTTCACTGCCATTGGAAGCCCCTTCCGTTCCTTCAAAAATAAGATCACTCATTTCTTTTGATTCTTCGTCAGGAGTTTCACCGAATTTCATGGATATTTTGGGATAACTTATCCCGGCATGCGCAGTAAACTCTTCTATTAATTCCACGTAAAAAATCCACATTCGCATAAAATCGTAAACAAGAATCATTTTTTGTTTCTCGTCTTCCATATAGTCGTTCAGGATACAATTCTTCATCATGTTTTTTCCATCACCTGATTCGCTCATGTCTGACAGAGTGATTTCATGTCCTTTGTCCCACTGATCGTTGCTCATATAAAATGACGACATCACCCGTCCTTTGAAATCAAATGCTTTCAGGATCATATCATACAATTCTTCAAACGTATTGTCCGCTTCAATTTCAATATCCCTGAAAACATCATCGGTAGTGTCGATAACTACCCTGTATTTGAAAACATTCTTCATCCGTTTATTCTTTTATCCTTTTCAATCCCATTTTCACCCCTAAATTAATCATAAATTGAAAAGCCTCATCATAATCGTTTTTTATTTCTCCTTCCAGGATGGCTTCGCGTATGGCATTTTTAATAATTCCTACCTCGCGGCATTGCCCCAGTCCAAATTCCTCCATGATCATTTCCCCGGTCACCGGTGGTTGCCAGTTTCTTATGCGGTCGCGTTCTTCCACTTCTTTTACAATCTTTCGCACATGGGCAAAATTCTGCAAAAACCTTTCAAGTTTTGCCATGTTTTTGGTAGTAATATCCGATTCGCAAAGCAACATCAGGCTTTCCAGGTCGTCACCGGCTTCAAAAATCAACCTCCTCACGGCCGAATCGGTAATATTTCCATTGGTTAATGCAATAGGACGAAGATGCAGCAAAACCATTTTCTGTACGAACTTCATTTTATGATCGAGCGGAAGCTTAAGCTTTTTAAAAATTCCGGGTACCATTCGGGAGCCCATATCTTCATGGCCATGAAAAGTCCATCCGTGTTCAGATGAATACCGCTTTGTCGGTGGTTTGGCGATATCGTGCAAAACAGCGGCCCAGCGCAACCAAAGGTCATCACTTTTCTCACACAATTGGTCGAGTACCTGTATGGTATGATAAAAATTATCTTTATGCCGCTGGCCGTTTTTTTCTTCTACTCCGTGAAGCGCATACATCTCAGGAAAGATCAATTCCAGCAGGCCGGTATCAAACAAAAGGTTAAACCCAACAGAAGGAACGGGAGATAAAATGATTTTATTCAGTTCTTCAGTAATGCGTTCTTTCGAAATAATAGTTATCCTCTCTTTATTTTTTGAAATAGCCTCCAGTGAACTTTTCTCAATAGTAAATCCAAGTTGTGTGGCAAATCGTATAGCCCTCATCATGCGAAGCGGATCGTCCGAATAAGTAATGTCGGGATCGAGCGGAGTTCTGATGATTCCCTTTTTGAGATCGTCTATTCCGTTAAACGGATCTACCAGCTGTCCGAAATCGGTTGCATTTAAACTAACGGCCAGCGCATTGATGGTAAAGTCGCGCCTGTCCTGGTCATCTTTCAGCGTTCCTTCTTCCACTACCGGTTTTCTTGAATTACGGTCATACGATTCCTTGCGTGCCCCAACAAACTCCAGGTCGTAATCGCCATACTTCAGCATGGCGGTGCCAAAATTTTTAAATACGTTTACTTTTACTTTCAATTCATCTGCTATTTTTTCTGCCAGTAAAATTCCGCTTCCCACAGTAACAATGTCAATATCTTTGCAGGGACGATTCAGCAACAGGTCGCGTACAAATCCCCCGATAGCATAAGCCGGATGGTTATTTTTCTGGGCGATACCGGCAATTATTTTAAGGGCAGGATGCTGCAGGGCCTGCCGGATGCCGGATTCATTTACGGATAATTCGTACTTCGCCATTTATGCCCAGTTGAATGATGGAAGAGGGTTTATTGCAGCCATTTTCGTTGTGCCTCAAATTTACGACATAATCGGTTGCTTTGATAACGGCAGGATCTATTTCGTTATAACAGGAAGGCGAAGGTTTTCCAGAAATATTGGCTGAAGTAGAAACCAATGGTTTGTTCAGTTTGCGGATCAGCAATCGGCAAAAAGGGTCGGAAGTGACGCGGAAAGCTATTGAGCCATCAGCAGCAATAACAGAAGGAGGCAGATTTATAGCTCCGGGATAAATTATCGTTATCGGATCTGTCGCTGCATCCATAATATCCCAGGCCACATCAGGCACCTGTTTTACATACCGGTTCAGTTTGGCACCATCATCCAGCAACAATATCATACTTTTCTCAGCCGGCCGCCCTTTTATTTCAAATACTTTCTGAACGGCTTTTTCATTGGTGGCATCTGCACCAAGCCCCCAGATGGTATCCGTTGGATATAAAATAGCGCCTCCCGATTTAAGGATAGTTACCGCTGCGTTTACTTCGTCATTAAAAAGCGCTTCCATGCCACAAATATACCTTAAACTCATAAGGGCAATCACCTGATAACACTTATTTTTTTAGATTTGACGTATGTTCAGCATACGGAAAATAATTTTTCTTTCTCTGTTGTTTTTTTGCAACACTAAAGTTTACTGTATTTCTAAAGATGCCTATGCCGATTCATTGAAAAACGACCTTGAACATTCACGCCACGACACCCTTTCGTTTAACCGCTTGCTTTCACTGGCTTTTCATTATAAAAATCTGGGGAATTACAGTATTGCTCACGATTATTGCCAGCGGGCCATTGCAATTTCAAACAGGCTGGATGATACACACCGGCTGGAAGTGTTGCGCGCAGAAGGAGATATCTATCTTCAGCAGGGTGAATATGCCAAATCACAGAAATCATTTCTGGATGCACTGTCACTGGCAAAAAAAGGGGAAGATCGCCTGAAAGAAGCAGATATCCTCGACCAGTTAGGAATTATTTATTGGTATGAAGGCGATATGGACAAAGCCCTTCAATATTATGAAGAAGCGTATGCTATCAGTGAAACGGAAGGAGATTTTGAAGCTATGTCGGGACACCTGAACAATATCGGGCTGGTGCACCGTAAAAAAGGAGATTATGATAAAGCGCTGGAATGTTATAATGAATCGGCAGATTTGTGCAGGAAATTCGGAAAAAAAGACGGGCTGGCCAATGTGCTTAACAATATCGGAATTGTATATCACTATGAAAGTGATTTTGAAAAAGCGCTCGACTTTTACAAACAATCTCTGGCGCTAAGGCAGGAAATAAATGACAAAATAGGAATTACTACCTCGCTGGGCAATATTGGTTCTCTTTACCTGGAAATGAAAAATTACGCGGAGGCAAAATCCTATCTTGAGAATGCGCTGGCCATTTCTGAAGAGATTTCTGACCTGGAAGGAATAAAAGAGATATCTTCCAATCTAAGTGACCTGTATAAACTAACGGGTGACGGGCTGATGGCGCTTGAATATTATAAAAAATTTGTAGCTGCCAAAGAAACCCTCGAAAATGCTGAAGCCAGGAAACAGATCGACCAGCAGGAAATGGCCTACAAGTTTGAAATGGAAAAGTTGCAGATAGAAAAAGAACAACAGAAAAAAGACATCGAGGCCGAAGCCGACCGGAAAAAACAGGACCTTATTCTGTATGCCACCCTTTTTGGGTTATTACTGGTATTGGTTTTTGCTTTTGTATTATTTACCCGGTTTAGAATTACCAACCGGCAGAAAAAAATAATCGAGGAGAAAAATAAAGAGATTACCGATAGTATAAATTACGCAAAAAGAATACAAAGTGCCATACTTGCACGTGAAGAAGATATCAAAAAGTATTTTCCGGAAAGTTTTTTACTCTATCTGCCCAAAGACATTGTAGCCGGTGATTTTTATTTTTTCGAAACCACACCCACGCATGTGTTTTATGCCGCTGCCGATTGTACCGGCCACGGTGTTCCGGGTGCGCTGGTGAGTGTTGTTTGTTCGAATGCGCTTACGCGTTGTGTAAAGGAATTCGGATTAACCGACCCGGGAGAAATACTTACCAAAACACGCGAACTCGTAATCGAAACCTTCGAAAAAAGCGGAACAGAGGTAAAGGATGGGATGGATATTGCCCTGTGTGTGTTAAAGGTTGAAAGTTTAATCCTGATGCTACGATCAGGACAGGAGTTGATGGCAGGTACAGAAGCCAATAACCAACATTCAGACCTGAACCTTCAACTTTCTTTCTCCGGTGCCCACAATCCGCTTTGGTATACCGAAAACGGGATCATCAGGGAAATTGCGGGCGATAAACAATCGATTGGCAGGACAGAAAATCCGAAACCTTTTACCACGCATCACATTGAAATTAAAAAAGGAGAGTACCTGTTTATGTTTACCGATGGATTTGCCGACCAGTTTGGTGGAGAAAAACTGAAAAAACTGAAATATTCGGGAGTAAAGAAAGTAATAGGAGACCACACTCATCAATCACCTTCAGCATTGCATCAGCAACTATCATCTGCATTCAATAACTGGAAAGGCAATAACGAACAAACCGATGATGTGTGCGTAATAGGCATTCGTTTTTAAGCAACCGAAATAAATAACCTGCGTCTAAATAAAAAACCGGCTATGAAAAAATTTTTACTTGTATTCCCGCTTGCTGTAGCACTTCAGGCAAATGCACAGTTAACCATTACCACCGGCCTCGATTCTCTTCAAATGTCGGGCTTGCTGGAAGGTTTGGGTGTGGATATTTCCAATGTAGTAATCAATTGCCCCTCTGTTTCGTATGGACAGTTTTCCGGCACCAGTGAAATTCCTATTTATAACGGAATTTTGTTGTCAACAGGCGATGCCGGTGCCATGGGAAATGCAAATACGGATGGCAGTACTTCCTATATTAACAATGCAGCCGGTGATTCAGACCTGGATATGATGGTATCTCCCTACGGAACATTTGATGCCTGTGTACTTGAATTTGATGCTGTGCCTTCCGGGGATACGCTTTATTTTAATTTTGCCTTTGGATCGGAAGAATATATTGAATATGTTTTTTCCGGTTTTAATGACGTGTTTGCTATTTTTATTTCAGGCCCCGGATTTGCCCAACCCACTAATATTGCTTTATTGCCCAATGATACTATCGTTACGATTAATAATGTAAATCATGTCGTTAACTCGCAGTATTATATTGATAACGAAACCATCCCGGGACAATACATCATGTTCGATGGATTTACAACCAATATTCTCGTGGAAACAGTTGTTGTTCCCGCTTCCGCTTACCACTTTAAAATTGCAATAGCTGATGTGGGCGACCAGGTATTTGATTCGGGAGTAATGCTGGAGGCGTTTAGTTTCAGAAGTACTGCTGCTCCCGCAAAGGTGAATGAAAGTGAAATCAGTGAACCGGCATTGTTTCCCAACCCCGCCAATGAATCTTTTTTTATCAGCGGACTGAAAGAAAACGGAACGCTGCGAATAATGAATGAAATGGGACAACAGGTAATTAATATTCCTGTAACAGGTTCATCTGTGAAAGTAGAGACATCATCTCTCCCGGCCGGAATTTATTTTGTTCAGTTTACCGGCACAGAAAAAACAATTACACGTAAATTACTGGTAAAATAATCAGAACATCCCTGTGTTCAGTAATACCAGCGTACAGGCTTCTTCAAACTCTATTTTTTTTCCGGCCAGTTTTTCATACAACTCAGGATTCTCCGTTCCCGGGTTAAATATAACGCGTTTCGGATTTAAGCTGAGAATATAGTCGTAATATTCCCTTTGGTTGGCGGGATTGAGATACAACGATACAGTATGAATATTTTTCAACAGGGGAAAACCGGCAAGAATTTCAGTTTCGTTTATTTTGCCGGCTCTTTTACCGAGCGCCACTACCGGTTTGTTTTTGTATTGCAAAAGGCGAACGGCTTTATTCGAATACCTGTCGGTTTTTTCGCTGGCGCCTATCACTAATGTTGTTTCCATATTTAGTATAACAGCTAAACTTCAGTAAAGTTCAGTATATTTTTTTCCTTCAAAACTGATCTTTCGCATTTTCCTCCGGTAATCGTAAACCCTGAAAAGGGATCGTTTTTGATCAGATAAGGCCCGTCAAGGTCAAGCCATTGAGCATATCCCTGCAAATGAGAAGCGTGAAAAACTCCGCAGGAAGATTCGGACATACAACCAATAAGCACTGCTTTTCTGTTTTTCGTTGCCCATTCGCCCATTTGCCGGGCAAAAGACAGTCCCCCGCACTTCAGTAATTTGATATTAATACCCGAAAATGCGTCTCCGTATTTTTCCAGGCCCGACAAATCTTGTATAGATTCATCTGCTATAACAGGCAACGAACTTAGAGTCGTAAACCGGGAATGCAAATCGTAATCAGTTTTAGAGAAAGGTTGCTCTATCAATAAAACATTTTGTTCCTTTAGCCAATGACTCATTTCCACAGCATAGTCAAGCGAATGCCAGCCCTGGTTTGCATCCACACATAACGGTTTACGGGTATACGTGCGGGCCGATGTCACAATTTGTTTATCGTTTTTCCCATCCAGTTTTAGTTTCAGTACACTAAAATCATTTCCTTCTTTTATTTTTTCTTCCATTTCCTTCGGAGTGCTTACACCAATGGTAAAGGTACATTCCGGCAAACCTGTGGATGGTAGTTTCATCAGCTCAAAAACACTTTTGTTTTCCAGTTGCGAATACAAATGAACCAACGCACATTCCACAGCGCAGCGGGCTGCAAAATCAGTTTCAGAAAGCGAATGCAGTAAGCCCAGATTCTCTTCGAGGGTCAGTTGATGTGAAATTCCGCTTTCTTTAACTATTTTTAAGAACTCAGTTACCGAAGACGGTTTTTCAGGTAAATAGGGTGGGAGGGTCGCTTCTCCGAATCCCGTCTTTCCTTCTTCTTCCAGTTTCACAAAAACACTATCTGTTCCGGTTCTTACTCCCGATGAAAGCCCGAACGGATGCCTGAACTGCAGGAAAAATGAAGCAAAACTGATTTTCACAGCATAAAACTAAGGTTTACTTATGGTTAAGCTGCCCGTTTCGGACTTCACTTATGAAACCCTGTTTGTTCATTATTGGCACTTTTCATTGGGAAAAACCCGGTTTTTGGCGTAAATTTGCACAATGGACATGGAGAAATTCCTGCATCCCGATTATAAAAAAATAGGCGCAAGACTGAAAAGCGCCAAGTCGAAAATGCGCACCGAATTCAAAAAGAATAAGGAAGTGGCAGTCGAACTGGGTCACAATGCGCAACAGGCTTTGCACGACCTGCAATCAGGAAAAATATTCACCGATGACGAAGCTGCCAAAAACCTTAAAAATACACTGATGGATAGTGTAAAAGCAGCGGGAATGACCGGTATTTTTTTACTTCCCGGTGGATCGGTGGGGCTCATCGCTCTCCGTAAATTGCTTAAATCGAAAGAAGCGAAAAAAATAGGAATTGAAAACCTCCTTACGCTTACCGTAGAAGAGTCGGAAAACGTAAAGGCTGAAAAAGAAGAAAAAAATGAAAAAGAAGCCGAAACAAAATAGGCAGGATATTTGTACGTTATAGTGAAAATTAATTTTCTGAAATATTTTTACCTCATAGTTGCTTTCTTTTGTGCCTCACCTGCGGTTGTGGCCAATAACGACAGCCTTAAAATAAAAGTAAAAGTTACTGATAAAGACAATCCTTTTGTTTGGGTGAACTATATGGCAGTGAATAAAGCAGGCGGACAAGGTTCATTTGGCAACCGTGACGGCATTTTCTTTATGAAGATTCATAAAAACGACACCGTTATTATTCAATCCAAAGGCTATTACGAAAAAAGATTATGCTTTCGCGATTCGGTGTGGAAAAAAGAATGGTCGCTTACCGTTGCTATGGAAAAAAAACCGATTGAGTTACGCACAGTAGAAGTAAAGCCCGACCGTACGTTCAAAGAAATTGAAACCGATATAAAAACACTGAAAAAAGAAAATCCTTCTGATTACGAAAATGTAAATCCGGCAGAGAATGTAGTTACGGCTCTTTACGAACGATTCAGCAAAATAGGCCGGGAAAAAGCCAAGGTAGCCGAACTGGAATACAAAGACCGTGAGAAAGAATTGTTACACGAGCTGATGTCGAAATACGTTGACGGAGGCCTTATCTCTCTCGAAGAAAAAGACTTTGATTCGTTTATTGCCTATTGCCGTTTTAATATCGATTTTATACGCAGTTCCACGCAATACGACCTTATTGTATATGTAAAAGACCGCTACGAAGATTTTAAAATCGCCACCAAAAGGAAGTAGAACCGGGACATGAAAAAGTATACTACCGTTTTTTTTGACCTTGACCACACTTTGTGGGATTTTGAACGCAATTCATCAGAAACTCTCGAAGAATTATATAATGAAATTGATTTGCAGCGAAGGCTGGGAATGGATGCCGCCACATTTATTGATGGCTACAAAAAAATAAACTTCCGCTATTGGGAGGCTTACCGTAAAGGAGAAATTTCAAAAGAAATTCTGCGCACCGAACGGTTTCGTGAAGCATTTCGCGTACACGGAATGGATGACGACAATGTGGTACATCATTTTGCCGAAGGATATGTGCGCATTAGTCCCGAAAAAACACATTTGTTCCCGCATACACAAGAAGTGCTGGAATACCTGCATGAAAAATACAGCATGCATATTATAACCAATGGTTTTGAAGAAATACAGCATAAAAAATTACACAATTGCAACATCAGCCGTTTTTTCAAAAGTGTTATTACATCAGAACAGGCGGGAGTAAAAAAGCCACATGCCGGGATTTACCATTACGGTCTGCGGGCTTCAGCAGCAAATCCGCAGGAGTGTATTATGATAGGCGATGAACCGGATGTTGACCTTATTGGCGCCCGGGATGTAGGTATCGACCAGGTATACTTCAATGCCGAAAACGAACCTGCTTCGTTTAATACGACATGGGAAATTACATCATTGATTGAGTTGAAGGGGATTTTGTGAGGGAAACAGATATAAAGCAGATAGGGAAAGGTATCCCTGCTCTCCACTTACTGCCATTACCAACTGATGAAAAGATATTGAGCTATTAAGAATATTGAGTAAGTGCAGCTCACCTGCGATACAACGTAGATTTACTTCCGCCAGAGGACGGCAGGTACTTAAAACGCAGAGAAAAATGTATCTTTGAATGAATTTCTCAAATGAAAATATTCAATGCAAACGATTTATACCAGGAAAAAAGGGTCGCGGGTTCGAGTCTCGTCCGGACCGCCCGTACTTTTTACGCATAATAGTAAGTTTTAGATTTGCTGATACGAAAAAAATCGGCCTCCTCGGCCCGGGAATAGCAGCCAAACACCCGGCAACGGATTTATAAAATAAGGTTATGATACCATATACGTTAATCGAAGCGTTGCTACCTGAACATTTGATTAATTGTCAGTTATTTTCTTTTACTTTTTTTTCCACCCATTGAGAAAAGCCAAGATGCTCCATCGCTTTTTTCTCATATGGGTTTTTGCCAAGCTCTTCCAGATCTGATTTTAATTTTCCATATTGATATTTTAATTCATTTG
>JBMORL010000002.1:0-28654 GCA_049322335.1 Bacteroidota bacterium | reverse complement strand
TCTTTTACTTTTTTTTCCACCCATTGAGAAAAGCCAAGATGCTCCATCGCTTTTTTCTCATATGGGTTTTTGCCAAGCTCTTCCAGATCTGATTTTAATTTTCCATATTGATATTTTAATTCATTTGCCGAAACATCAGGAAGCCTGCGGATAAAACCGATAATTAATTTTTCAAACCCGTAGAGGCGTTGTTGTTTAAGCAGGAAGCGGTAGGTGGAGCGGATGATATAGGGAAGTAAATCTGTATTGTTCATCTCAGTTTGAATCATAAGATTCAGAATTTTGGTTTTGGCATGTAAATCAGGCAAAAAACCGGTTTCACTCTCGTTCAGAATTTGAAAAACCCATTGAGCCGATTTTTTAAACTCATTTGCCTTGAAATAAAGACAGGAAAAATTATATTGTATATAAAGAACATCCCTTCGGGGTAATATATTCTGAAATGAGCGAAGTTTGTTTTCTATTTCAGGAATTAACTTCAATCCGGCATCAACGTATCCGTTAATGTTATAAGATATAAGTTCAGGTAAATAAGCCGAAATAATAATTTTTGCCTGTAACGCTTTTGAAGGCGGGGTTAATTTTTTTAACACATTAATATGCCGGAAAGACTCTTCGTAATTCCCCAGAAACATGGAAGTAAAAATCAGGTTACTCAGGCAGGAAAGATAGTCTTCCTGGTTGTTTTCAATTAACAAAGTATTCTCCAGGAATATTTTTTCTGCTTCTTTGGAATGGAAATAACTTTTTTTGTGGTCGCCTTTCAGGTGATAATATGCCGAAATGGTGTTGTGAAATAATATTTTTGCCTGTAATGAAATAGCCTTTTCAGGACTTTCGAAAACAGAGTCAGAAATAATCGGTTCATATTCCTGCATTATTTCTTCGGGGCTCCGGGGAAACCACCCTTTTTTCACCGCCTTCGAAAACAATTTGGTGTTAAGAAACTGGTATTGGTGATAGTTAGATATTTTTTGTGTAATAGTTTTCCTTTCCTGCTGAAAAAGATACAGATCTTCGTCAAGAGTTTTTTGAAACAAAGTAGTTCCGCGGACTTTTAGTTTCCAGTTAATAATTTCCAGCTGAGTTAAAAAAATTTCGTGCTTAACGGCTAATTTCTCAGCCTTTTCAATCATCCTCAGGCATTGATCATATAGTGCTTTGTTGTAAAGTATTTCTATGTAATGAACAAGGTGCCTTAATTGAATTTGTATTGAACTCCCGGCATAATAAGCATCCTGGCTTTTTAATATCATTTCATATAAGTAACTTTTCACAACGAAAAGTTGCCTGATAAATTTATCCTTTTTAAAAAATAATCTTATTGCCTCCTCGTCATATTCTTCCTGCTTGTCTATCGCATCAAAAAGTTTGAGGTAATTATTTTTTTCTCCGATGGTATGTCTCGAAGCAAAAATCTTAAAATACCGCTTTTCCTGCCCGCTCAACGATTTGATCAGCTGGAATAATGAATCAGAAGGTTTTTTCATCGGACTTTTATACTATATTAATCGCAAGTATCTGATTTTCTGGTCAAAAATAGCAATTTATCCGGAATATTCCCATCGGACTTTATATGAAATCAGTCAGTTTGGTTTGCCCAAATTCAATATTGCATTCACTTTTGTCCCGTCACAAACTAATTAACAAAAAAACAAAACAGGATATGAAAAATTTAAAACTCCTTTTTTCTAAAGTTTTACTTGTAATGTTGTTACCAACTGCTTTAACGGGCCAGGTAACATGGGTTCCGCAGGTTAGCGGTACGAGTGTAAAATTACATGCTGTTCAGTTTCTTGATGCAAATAACGGATACGCCTGTGGTGATAACGGAACGGTTATTAAAACAACCGATGGAGGCACTACCTGGACACCGGCAAACATCAACACTACCATTCCGGTTTGTGATATTTATTTTGTAAGTACAAGCGAAGGATGGGCTGCCGTTGGTGATGAGAATAATTCTTCCTCCAGCGGTCAAATCTGGCACACTACTAATGGCGGCACATCATGGTCGCAACAAACGCCCAGTTCAACTGAAGCAAGATTCGGTGTTTCGTTTGCTTCTTCTGCTGTAGGGTGGCAGGTAGGCTCAAAAAACGGACCCATTAATATTGATGCTACAACGAATGGCGGTGCAACAGCCTGGATGAATCAATCTGACTCAAATATTTTCGGATGGTTATATAAAATAGATGCGCTTTCTACTACCACAGCATTTTCTATTGGCGGTGCATTTTTTCCCTCTGTAACAGGCTTTATTATTAAAACAACCAATGGAGGATCATCATGGTCGCAGCTAAATACCGGAACTATTCCTTTTATGAATGGAATAGATATGGTAAATACTTCCAATGGTTTTGTTGTAGGTGATGCAGGATTTATTATGACTACTGTAAATGGTGGCACCAACTGGACAACACAAACATCCGGAACAACGGATACGCTGCAGGATGTTTCATTCGTTTCCACATCCGTAGGTTTAACTTGTGGATTTACCGGAACGATCAGAAGAACCATCAACGGTGGAAACAACTGGACTGGTGAAACATCGGGAACAACACAAAATTTAAATGGTATTTATGCACTTGACACAACAACGGCATGGGCTGTAGGAGATAGCGGGAAAGTAATTAAACGTACCCTTGCTATTACCGGAATACAGGAACAGGAAAAATCTTACAATAATGTGTATGTTTTTCCTAATCCATTCAGCGATCATACAACTATTTCTTTCGAAAATCCTTTAAACAACAAGTCATCGTCTTTAATTATATGTGATATGACCGGAAAGATAGTTAAAACCATTGCAGGCATTTCGGGATCACAAATTGTTTTACCGAAAGAGTTTCTGGCTCCCGGAATCTATAACTTCAGCCTGCAGTCAGACACACTAAAAACGATTATTGGCACCGGGAAGCTGATAATTCACTAAAAGTTGATTTCAAAAAAAAGAGAGAGCAAACAATCCTGCTCAGGTAAAATAACAAAAGGCATAATGAAAAAAATTCTATGCGGCTTCTTCTTCATCGCTCAAACAGCAACTGTTTATGCACAAGCCCCGTCTGTTCAGTGGCAAAAAGCGTATGGAGGCAGTGGCAGCGATGGATTGATAAGTGCTATCAAAACAAATGATGGCGGATACCTTTTGGGAGGATTTTCAACCTCCGGAATCAGCGGTGAAAAATCAGAGCCCAATCGCGGAAAGGAAGATTATTGGGTGGTAAAAATTGACGCTTCCGGTATTTTGCAATGGGATAAAACCTACGGTGGCGATTCTACAGATTATCTTCAGTCAGTTATTCAAACATCCGATGGTGGCTATATGCTTGCGGGATATACCCAGTCGGATATGGGAGGCGATTTAACCGACACAACCTATGGTTATTTTGATACATGGATAATAAAAACAAATGCAAGTGGTAGTAAATTATGGGACAGAACATACGGAGGCAGCGGATGGAATACTGATGGCATTGTTTCAATCAGGCAAACGACTGATGGAGGATATTTGATGTGGATAGTTTCAGCAGGTGGAATAAATAATATAAAAACAGATTCAAGCCGCGGAGCTTCCGATTATTGGTTTGTAAAAACAGATTCAATTGGAAATATAGTGTGGCAAAAAACTATCGGAGGCAGCGGCATTGATCATATTTTATCTGTTGATGAAACACTTGACGGAGGCTATGTTATTGGAGGATTTTCATGGTCGGGAATTGGTGGCGATAAAACCACCGCCAGTTTCGGAGGATTTGACTACTGGGTAGTGAAATTAGATTCTTTGCGAAATATTCAATGGCAGAAAGAGTACGGAGGCAGTTCATTTGAACATCTTATGTCTATAAAACAAACACCAGACAATGGCTTTATAATGACCGGATTTTCTCAATCGGGAATAAGCGGAAATAAAACAGAGCCCGGCAGGGGAATGTATGACTACTGGACTATTCGCACTGATGCAAACGGAAATATTCTGTGGCAAAAAGCATTCGGAGGAAGCGGTGCCGAAGAAAACAGGGGAGGAATGCTTTCTGCTTTTGATGGCGGGTACCTGCATGTGGGATTTTCCCAATCAGGAATCAGTGGAGAAAAATCAGAATCATCAAGGGGCATGGATGATTTTTGGCTTGTAAAAACAGACGGAAACGGCAATATTCAATGGGATAAAACGTGGGGCGGAGACTCAACAGAATTTTTATACTCTTCTCTTCAAACATCCGATGGCGGTTATCTTATTGCCGGCTGGTCGCTTTCTGGAATAAGTGGCGATAAAACAGAATCTCCCCGGGGAGAGTTTGATTTTTGGGTTATTAAAACAACACCCGATCTTTCCGGCACAGCAGAAAACAATCAGCAACAAGATAAAGTAACCCTATTTCCCAATCCGTTCAGCAATACGGCTACCATCCGCATTAATACAGAAATTGAAAAAGGACAATCTTTTGCGCTCATCATATATGATAATAATGGAAAAGAAGTCTTACGAATTGGAAATATTACAACCCAGCAAACAACTATCTCAAGAGCCGGCCTTAAAAGCGGAATATACTTCTATCGCCTCGAAAGTGAACATCAAAACAATAAAACAAGTTTTTCAGGAAAAATAATCATTCAATAAGTAATCCGGCACTATTCTTAATTCTGCAAGTATGAAAAAACAATTTCTGTTTATTTTTTTGACTGTTGCGGAATGTCTGTTGCCGTTTTTTTCCTTTTCCCAGCCTTTTCAACAATGGGCAAGTGTTTACAACGGAACTTCCAATAATATTGATTATGGCAGAGCGTTAAGAATAGATGCAGCAGGAAATTCCTGGATTGCAGGAACAGTAAGCAACTCCGGAACAGCAAAAGATATTGCGGTGATAAAATATAATTCACAGGGAATTCAGCAATGGGTTGCTGCATACAATGGCATCGCCAATACCGATGACTGGGGTTATGGTTTGGTTATAGATTCTGACGGAAATTCTTATGCAACAGGTTTTACCTCTACAACCACTTCAGGAAAAGATTTCGTTACAGTAAAGTTCGACTCATCAGGTGTTTTTCTGTGGGCAAGGCAATACAATGGTCCCGCAAACCTGGATGATGCAGCCAATCATATAGCCATTGACCCATGGGGAAATGTAATAGTTACAGGCCCAAGTAAAGGAAACGGAACATTTGACGATTACGCAACTGTAAAATATTCTCCAAACGGAATTCAACTTTGGGTAGCACGATACGATGGTACTGCCAGCGATATTGATGACGCCCGAACCATCACTGCAGACAAATGGGGCAATGTGTATGTTTCGGGTGGAAGCACCGGTACAGGAAGCGATTATGACTACGTCACCGTAAAATATGATTCATCAGGAACCCAAAAATGGGTAGCGCGATACAATGGGCCAAATAATGCATACGACATGGTTTATTACCAGGGATCAGTAATTGCTGATACCCTCGGAAATATTTACATAACCGGCTATAGCACCGGTTTGGATTCTTCGCTCGATTATGCAACAATAAAATATGATTCACTCGGAAATCAGTTGTGGGTTTCGCGTTATTCCACCGATTCGGCAGGAACTGACTATGCCGATGCAATTTATGTAGACAATTCGCTGAATGTATACGTAACAGGAGGAAGCTTCAAAGCACCAAATAATTATGATTTTGCCACTGTAAAATATAACCCCCAGGGAGTTCAGCAGTGGGTTTCTTTTTATAATGGTACGGCAAGCGACTGGGATGAAGCGTATGGTGTGGTAACCGATGATTCACTTAATGTTTATATAACCGGAAGAAGCCCGGGAGCAGGAACAATGGCAGACTTTGTAACCATAAAATATTCTTCGTCAGGAAACCAATCCTGGGAAACACGATACACCAACAGCGGCTACGATTGGCCGTTTGCTATTCGTTTACACTCCTCAGGATGTATTTATACAGGTGGCAATATGGGCGCGCCAAGTTTTTCCGATATGGGAGTAATAAAATATTGTCAGCCTCCGCTTGGCATCAGCATCCCTTCAGAAAAAAAAAGTGATTTTGAAATATTTCCGAATCCCAATAACGGAAAGTTTTATATCTCCGTTGTCAATGAAGAGAGTCGGTTTCTGCTGGAAATTTATAATTTAACCGGTGAAAGTGTTTTTACTACAACTATAAGCTCTCACAAAGAAACACTGAATATAGATTTACCGGATGGTATCTACTTTATACGTATGGTATCAAACAATATTTCCACAAGTAAAAAATTAATAATCTCATCAAAAAACTAACTAACCATGACCAAAAAAAATCTGCTTATGAGTATATTTTCCGTAATTATTTTGTTTGAGGATGCTTCTGCACAAACAAACAATACATACACGGGCAATCAAAGCGAGTGTCCCTATCTCCATCCTGCTGCTGATAAAACTGCTGCAAGTGTTCCCGTTGTAATTGATGATTTCGAATCTGCTGAAGTAACCTATAAAAAATGGAGTAATCCCATGGAAAGCGGAACAATGAAATCGTCAATTGATCTGTCTGACTCGGCACAATCCGGGAAAAAAAGTGCGAAAATAAGTTTCACCGGAACAAAAAGCCCGGGTAGCTGGACAAACCTGCAATGCAAAACAACTTTTCCTGCCGGTAAAAATAAAATTACTTTCTGGGCAAGAGCAGAAAAAGAATGCACTATAAAAATTACATCTTACCAGGGTGCTTACCACAACGAAATGGAAATATTCGGTAAAACTATTACCATAGGAACTACCTGGAAAAAGTATGAAGTTGGCATTAGTGAATTGACTGAAATTATATTTTCTCATTTTTCTCAGGATGGAGGCAAAGCTTCAGAAAAAATTACAAAAGAAAAAGTAACAGCTGTCGGATTTGCCGATACAGGATCACCCGCTGTTTTTTACCTGGATAACCTGATGTTTGAATAAATATCAAAAATCATGGAGTTAAACTTCCGGGAGAGAAACGAAGAGTGAAATGCGAATGAAGAATTACGAATGACGGGTAACGAAGTAAGAAAGAAATACCGGATTACGAAAAATAAAACAAATGGATAGTGATGCGTGAAGTGAAATGAGGAAAATTCGTCTGCAATAACCTCAAAATGCGTTATCCCTATACTTCGATCGGGATGCTGACCGAAGCGTCAGCATTCGTCCTTCTATTGTCCGCCATTCCCTGATCCCACAATCCAATCTTTCATCTTATTCTTTTCTTCTTCTGTGAGCGTATGTTCAGCATGTTTCCTGGCGCGCCCGTCAATAAAGGCAGATTGTTTTTTAAATAACCGGCAGGCTTTGCAATACAATAAATGAATAAACATGCCCAGCCGTTCCCATGCGCTGAGTTTTCCGTGACGGGCTTTTTCAATTCTTGCGGTATTTTCCCTGCAATGAATCATTTTCCTTTTAACCAGTTTTTTTCCAGGCATTCCCTCAGCTGCAATTTCGCACGGTGAAGGATGACCCAGTAGTTGGACGAAGTAATGTTCAGCTCCTTACAAATCATTTCACTTTCCAGTTCCTCCTGCACTTTAAGGGTAAAAACAGCCTGCTGGAGCGATGACATTTTTTGCTTGCACTGTTCCAGTATTTTTAAAAATTCCTGCTCTCCCATCCTGTCAGTGGAAGTATATTCCCAATCGAAGGCCGGACGGTGTTCACTCCAGTGGCCGCTTTCTTCAAAAAACCATGATTCGGCTACCATCGTATTCTCAATGGATTGTGTGTTTCTTTTTTTCCGGAAATGATCTACTATTTTGTTTTTCAAAATGGAATATAACCATGTTTTTTCAGCACTTTCTCCCCTGAATCCCTGCAAATTATTAAGAGCCGACAAAAAAGTTTCCTGCACCAGGTCTTTGGCGGTATCAGCATCGTTCACTCTTGACAAGGCATAACCATACAGTTCATCACTGTAACGGTCAACCCACTGGCCCGGATTTATATTTATTGCGGCAGACAAAATGATTTATAGCAGCTAAAATACACTTTTACCACAGAATGCCGGATGCTTTCTTTTTTCTATCTTTCCGGAAAATTACCAATTGCATGATTCCTGTTCACCATCTTTCCAAACAAAATTCAGTACTGAGTGTTTTTATCAATGAACTGCGCGACCAAACTATACAAAAAGACAGGATGCGGTTCAGAAGAAATATGGAAAGAACAGGAGAAATAATTGCTTATGAAATAAGTAAAACACTTTCTTATCGTCCGCTTGAAACGGAAACTCCCCTGGGTATGGCCCAGTGTGTGGAATTGGAACAACAGCCGGTTTTAGCCACTATCCTTCGGGCCGGGCTTCCCCTTCACCAGGGAATGATGAATTATTTCGATGGTGCTGACAGCGCTTTTATTTCGGCTTACCGAAAACACCACAAAGACGAAACATTCGATATTGAGATTGAATATCTTTCCTCTCCTTCTATTGATGGAAAAACCTTGATCCTCTGCGATCCTATGCTGGCTACCGGCAGTTCGATGGTACTGGCGTATAAAGCCATGTTGCAAAGAGGCATCCCCTCACATGTTCATATTGTTTCCGTTATTGCAAGCTCTGAAGGAGTAAATTTTGTAAAAAAACACATGCCTCTTACTACCACCATCTGGCTGGGTGCTGTTGATGAAGAACTAACGGCCCAGGCATATATTGTCCCCGGGTTGGGTGATGCAGGCGATCTTTCATTCGGGGAAAAAGTGTGATGAACTGGGGTGGCATCATAACTGTTTTCTTTGCGGCTTCCATCAAGTTTTTATTCGCTCCTTCTATTGGATTGCATGGTTTTGAATTTCCTTTATGGGAAACTATTCTCATTTGTTCAGCCGGTGGGGTAACGGGTGTTACGGTTTTCTATCTCTTTGCCGATTTCCTGATGGATCGTTCGAGAAAAAAGAAACAGGAACAAGAAAAAAGAATGAAGGAAGCCGGAACTTTTGTCCCTGCAAAATTTCACTCCGCACGAAAAAGAAGGATCATCCGCATCAAACAACGGTTCGGTTTATTCGGAATAGCAGCTGTTACACCTTGCATAATTTCTATTCCAATAGGGTCGGTAATCGCTGCACGATTCTATAAAAACAAACAAAAAACGTTAACCGCACTTTATCTTTCTGTATTTGTGTGGGCCGTTTTACTCACACTTCTTAATGAACAGGTGGAGAGACTGATCCATTTTTTGTTTCCGTAATTTTTTTGGCAAAAAAAATTACGGGATGATTTCTGTTTTTTTTTAATAAATAAAAAAACACCCATTGGCCGGACTGAGTTTTTTGGTAAAAAAAAACCAAAAGCAATATAAAACGTTCATGCCCCTAAATAGAAAAAGCCCCACCGGTCAGGTGAGGCTTTTTCTGTTTCAGGAGTGATCCCGCTGGGACTCGAACCCAGGACCCATACATTAAAAGTGTATTGCTCTACCGGCTGAGCTACGGAATCCTCGCCCTCTGAAGCTTTTAGCACAGGAGGACATTCGCTTTTTCAAAGCGGCTGCAAATATAAAAGTAATTTTTGTTTTCCAAAACCATGTTTATAAATTCAATAAACGTATCAGACAAGTCTACTAATGAAGACATTAGTGACCGGAGAAGGTTGAGTTTTCAACCGTATTATTACCTTATCTTTGAAAGGAATTAGCTATACAATGCGCATTTTCATTATTGGTTTTATGGGTTCTGGTAAATCTACCGTAGCACAACTGGTGGCAGGGGCGATGGATTGCCGGTGGATAGACCTTGACAGCGAAATTGAAAAGTCATCGGGACTTCCTGTTTTTTCCCTTTTTGAGGAAAAAGGAGAAGAACCCTTTCGCCTGGCCGAAAAAACTGAACTGGAAAAATGGCTGGGCGAAAATGATTTTGTAATGTCGTGCGGTGGCGGGACTCCTTGTTTTTATGATAACCTTGTGAAAATGAAAAATGCCGGTAAAATCATTTATCTTCATGCTTCCTCCGAAGAGCTGTTTACGCGTTTGCAAAACGAAAAGGAAAACAGGCCGCTGCTGAAAGGCAAAACACAGGATGAATTAAAGCTGTTTATATATACGTTGCTTGAAAAAAGAAAAAAATTCTATGAACAGGCTGATCATATCGTTTCATCCGGCAATACACCACAAATTACTGCTGAAAAAATTATCAATGTATTAAAAGCACAATGAGCCGGATAATTGCTATCGATTACGGAACAAAACGTTGTGGCCTGGCAGAAAGCGATGACCTTAAAATGATCGCTTCTCCCTTGCAAACCCTTTCACCCGGTGAATTATTTCCCTTTCTCGAAAACTATCATAAAAAATATACGGTTGAACTCTTTGTTCTCGGTGATCCCAAACGATGGGACGGAACGGCTTCATCTGTTTCATCCGAAATAGAATCATTTTGCAGGCGCCTGAAAGAAAAATTTCCAGGTATCGCCATCGAGAAAACAGACGAACGGTTCAGTTCTGTAATGGCAACAGATGCTCTTCTGGCAGCCGGTGCCAAAAAGAAAACAAGAGCTGATAAAAGTAATATTGATAAAGTGAGTGCGGCTATTATCCTGCAATCTTATCTTGGCAGAAGAAAATAATCAGTGTTTAACCGGCTCGCGCTTTAATGTTATAACCGAAATATAGTTTTTCCCTGTATCAAGAAACTCTGTCAGCCGTTTGCGGGTTTCTGTATCCATATATTTTAAAAGCGGTTGACTCACTTTTTTAAACTCACCCAGGGCAGAAATAATTTTCGTGTCCCATTCTTTATAATGGTGGTCGATATCCTGCGGACTTAGTTTTTTCCGGCATCCTTCTTTTTCGCAATGAAGATCCATTTCAAAATCAGGATTAAACAAACCGTATTCATCTGTAATTTCTTCTCCCGGATGAATATCGCGGAGGGCGATTTCAAAACCATAACCTGTACTGATGATATTACAATTACAGCAATGATTTACATACTTGGCAATATCCCAGCTGAGAATAAGTTGGCCGTTGGGTTCGGTGTAAGAGTATTTCTCAATGAGGTCTTTATACACCGGGTCGCTGAGCCGGGGATCGGTGGTAGAAAAAACCAGTTCGAGCTGATCTTTTATATAAACAATAGTGCCTTTGGGAATAAATTTAGTGGCAAAAACTCCGTAACCTACTTCGGGATTTACCCGCCTTAACTCAGAATCAGGATGGATCATCGGATAAAATTTCTATGCATCTTTTGATGGGCAATAAAAGTATTCTTAATTTGAGTTCACCGCAGAAACAAGGGAAAAATAAATATGAACATATTGTTAATTAACCTGCGATAAAACCGAAAAGGAATTATACATTAGCATCAAATCATTGCTATGCCCGAAGAGATAAAGATAAAAGACGAAGTAGTAAAAAAAGGAGAAAAAAAAGTCATTAACTATGATATCGCCCGGCTTCCATCGGGTATGATGATCAATATGCCCATTTTCGTTTTTCGCGCCAAACTGGATGGGCCGGTTATTCTTCTTTCAGGCGGATTACATGGCGATGAAGTAAACGGAATTGAAATTATCAGAAGGATGATCTCCGAAGGTGTTTTTGAAAATCTTATTTCAGGAACAGTTTTAGCCGTGCCCGTTTTAAATGTGTTTGGTTTTCTCAATTACTCCCGTGAAGTTCCTGACGGGAAAGATGTAAACCGCAGCTTTCCCGGTGATCCCAATGGTTCACTGGCCAGCCGTGTGGCCAATCATCTTACCAAATACATACTTCCTGTTATTGATTACGGGGTGGATTTTCATACCGGTGGAGCCTGCCGCACCAACTATCCGCAAATCCGGTATTCACTCGAAGATAAAAACAGCGAGCTGATTGCAAAAGCTTTTGCTGCACCTTATACACTCAATTCGGGATTAATTCCAAAATCTATACGCCACCAGGGTTCCAAAATGGGAAAACCTATTATTGTTTATGAAGGTGGCGAATCCATACGTTTTGATGAATTCGCTATCGGGGAAGCCATAGAAGGAACCAAACGCCTGCTCCGTTATTTCGGAATGGTAAATGAATCCTATGTAGAACGCGAAAGTGTTTTGTTGCACGACAGTACATGGACAAGAGCCAACCGCGCTGGGTTATTTAAACCTTTTGTGGTTTCTGGCGAACCGGTAGTGAAAAATCAGCCGGTAGGTGTCATTAACGATCCTTTCGGCCAATATGAGGTAAAAGTGTTGGCTAAAACAGATGGCCACATTATCGGGCATAACAACAATCCCGTAGTTCACCAGGGAGATGCTTTATTTCATATAGGAAAAGTAAAATAAAATTATTTTTTCAGCGGCTTCAGCGACCAGATCAGGTCAAAACGATCGCTTTCCAGAAAGCTGTTAAACATCACCAACTGCACCGTATCGTCAAATACCTGCGTACGCACCAGGTTTTTTCCCATCACCGAACCCACGGTATAATACAATAATTCCCCGCAATAAAGTTTGGAAGAATCAAGCGTGTTGTATTCATGGTCGAACGGAGTTTTTTGAGAAAGATAATAACGGGCACGTCCTGCAATTTCAGCTTTAAGACTGTCGCTTATTTTCGGGCGAAGAACAATAAACATACTATCAGCAATATCACTTGAAAAAACCGGCAATTCCTGTATTTGAACCCCGTCATGCCCCGACATTTCTTCACTCACCGAATGCACTACAATAATTTTTCCATTCATCTTCACGGCCAGTCCGCAATGAGAAATAGGATTTTTTTCCGCCATAAATTCCACGATCTTTTCGCTAAAAGGTCCTTCAGCATAACGAAGTAAAACATCACCTTCATGGATTTCATTCAACACTTTTTCAGGAACCAATCGTTCCTTTTTCTTTTTCCTGCTGCGGATGATGGAATCTTCGCATGAACATAGTAAGAAAACCAGAAAAATGTATATCAGATTACTCTTCATACTCTGCTTCTGTCTCAACTATCTCTTCTTCCGGCTCAACAGGAACCGAATCGGTAAAGGCTTCGTCCGGTTGCAACAATTCTTTTTTGTAATCTACCAGCCATTGATCGCCTGATTTTTGCATTTCATAACGGGTAACGTGCCCGTCACGGCTTTCACATTCACAGATCGTGGCTTCATTTTTAGTATCGCAGGTAACTTTTACCAGTTTCCGGTTTTTTTCATTCGAACCCATATTTCCCATGGCTTTCACCGTCTGTAAATTTTGTATTCCGGTTTCGGTAGTAAACTTTTCAGCCTCTTCCCAGTTCTTTTCTTCAAAAAAAACAAAAAACAATGCTGCGGCAATTTCGGGACGATAGTTCCTGTAATTTATTTTCCATTCGTTTTCATGTTTCACAAGAGTGTATTGAACCGCATACCCTTTTTCCTCCTCGCACCAGCAGGTTATTTCTTCTTTTCCTTCGCTGCATTTTACAGAAGTGATGTTGGTTTTTGAATGGGGCCCGAAATATTCCCATGCCGCTATATAATCATCCAGATGATCTTTGCCTTCGGATGTACATTGGTCGCGCAAACCTTCAAAATCTCCGTTTATCAGCGATTGATGGAATTCTTTTATGCGATCTTCCGGTTTCTTTTCCCGCGAACAGGAGATTAAAACCACTGAAGCCAGCAGAATACATATAATCTTTTTCATATTGATGCAAAGGTAGATGATTTACCTTTTATAAATAAAAAATCCCCTTCGGCAGGCAAGGGGATGGGAGAATAAATTGTGTTTTCAGAATCGCTCGAATCCCGAAAAGAAAAAGTTTCCTTCTATTTCAGCATTTTCATCACTATCCGATCCATGAACCGCATTTTTTGCTTTCGACTCCGCATACAGCTTACGGATAGTTCCGGGTTCGGCCTGTGCCGGATCGGTAGCTCCGATCAGTTTCCTGAAATCGGCCACTGCATTTTCTTTTTCAAGAATAGCTGCTACAATGGGGCCTGATGTCATGTAATCGACCAGTTCCCCGAAAAAGGGGCGCTCTTTGTGAATCGCATAGAATTTTGATGCCTGCTCTTTGCTTAGCCGGGTGTATTTCATTGCAATGATCTTAAATCCACCATTAATAATGTGATCCATTATCTTGCCGGTATTGTTGTTTTCCACTCCATCCGGCTTAATCATAGTAAAGGTTCTGTTGGTTGCCATTTTTGTTCTGTTTTTATAACGGGGGGCAAAAATAAAAAAACCTTATCAGCAAAATGAACGTTAAAAGCTCAAATCAATCAAAATATTTCTATTTTTGTTTGATACAATAAAACCAGTATGAATAATAAGGCAAAGATCTTCCTGGCAGCCACAGTGATAACCTGCACCCTGGCGTCATGCGGAGGAGAAGAAAAAGACACTACCAACAAGGTGAAACCGGAAGATACAACAACCGTTGAACCCGTTGAAGACCAGGTATTTTATCAGATTCCCACCCCAAACGAGCTTTTTACAGTAATTAAAGAAATCGGGGGGACCGGTAAAAAAGACCTGATGAATCCCATAGAAAACACCGAAAAGTACCTGGATGCAAAATTCAAGGCATTAAATTTTGGTATCTATTCTGCCGACCTGGCCTATGCCAGCTGCTATGATATGGGGACTCTCTCACTGGAATATTTTAAAGCTGTTGAAAAAATGGGTGATGAACTCGATATTTCAGCTGCTTTCGATGAATCAGTGTTCAAAAGAATTGAAGATAACCTGAATTCAAGCGATTCACTTCTTTCTATTTCCAACGAAACTTACTTTGATGCTTATTCCTACCTCGAAGAAAACGAACGTGGCAATGTTCTTGCATTGGTGGTTGCCGGAGGTTGGGTGGAAAGTATGTATATAGTAATGAACCTGGCTGGCGACTACAAAGACAATAATCCTATTGTTGCCCGTTTGGCCGACCAGAAATATACACTCGATAATATTCTTGCCTTCATGTATAAATATGAAAGCGATGAACACGTAAAGTCAGTTATCGCTCAACTGGAAGAGGTACAGATTTTGTATGATGCATTAGACCTTGTACAGTCGGATGTGCAAACCAGCAACAACAGCGATGGACAATTGGTGTTGTCGGGTGGTGGAGAGCTGAAGTTTACAAAAGAAACCTACACCGACCTTTTTAATAAGATTAAACAGTTCAGGACAGATATAGTAAATGCAAAAGCGAATTCATAAAAATTAAAAAAGCAAACGAATGAAGTTCAAATTATTATTAGTGTGTCTGGCATTATCTCCGCTTTCGGGATGGACACAGGGATGTAAGGGCATTCAATATGAATGCGATGCTGCTGCAAGAGATAAAAGCAAAAGCAAGGAAAAAAGTGCCTATGCCTGGCAATACAATAACCAGTCGCGTTACGGAAATTTTGCCTATGGTGATACTACTGAAATAAATATCATAGTTTATAAAGGAGTAAACTACAGAATTTCTTTCTGTAGCCTCGATGAACAAATTAAAGATAAGATAGCTTTTAAAGTAACCGAAAAAGAAATAAGCGGTGAAACCAAGGTGGAATACGTTACCAAAACCCGCGAAAAAACCGATGCAAACGGAAACGTAATCATGACCTGGAATGGAACTGATTCTGTTCCCGCTACCGAAACCTATTCGGAAAAAGTGCAGAAGCGTGTGTACAACAAAAAACCACTTTTGCTCTATGATAATTCCACCGACCAGTTAAAACAGTACGTAGAGTTTACTACCGATAAAACACGTAAACTTACTATCCAGGTTTTTGTTCCTACTGTTGGAGAAAAAAGCAAAAACAGCCTTGCACCAACAGGATTTACCTGTGTGGGAATGCTTATCGAACACCAGAAAGGCCCCGGTACTACCGGATGGAAATAATTTTTTGTGACTTGAGTCCCTCTTCCGCATTACGGAAGGGGGATTCGTATTTTAAGAGGGGACTATGACCGAAAAAATAAAAAAAGTTTATCAGCTCCTGGAGGAAAATCCGGGAATGATAGTTATTACAGCCCATAAAAATCCGGATGGCGATGCAGTGGGGTCAACACTTGGCCTTTTTCATTATTTAAAATCAGAAGGAAAAAACGTTTGTGTTGTACTTCCGGATAGTTTTCCCGATTTCCTGGCCTGGATGCCGGGAGCTGATGAAATTATTCTATATGATAAAAACAAGAAAGAAGCAGACATGCTCTTCTCTTCAGCCACTATCATCTTTTGCCTCGATTATAACCGCACCGATCGTACAGGTGATATGGAAAATTCAATAGTAAGCAGTCCCGCAAAAAAAATTCTCATCGACCATCACCCGCACCCGGAAGGAAATTTTGATGTGCTGTATTCAGATACTTCTTCCTGCGCCACCAGCGAAATGATTTACCGGTTGATTTCAGTAAATGGAAAAGAAAATAAAATCAATGCAGGTTGTGCTGCCTGCCTGTATGCAGGAATAATGACCGACAGTGGTAACTTCAGGTTCCCCAATACAACTGCTGAAACCCACAAAGCGGTAGCTGCCTTGCTGGAAAAAGGAGCCAGGCACGATGAAATATATACTCATGTTTTCGAAACTTCCACAGAAGACCGGCTCCGTTTGCTCGGTTATGCCATCAGTAATAAAATGACGGTGTTAAAAGATCTGAAAACAGCCTATTTTGTTTTAACCAAAGACGAATTGAACCGTTATAATTACCAGAAAGGCGATACCGAAGGTATGGTGAACTACGGATTAACAATAAAAGGAATAGTGGCTTCTGCCATTTTTGTTGAGCAGGATGGTATCATTAAGATATCGTTCCGCTCAAAAGGAAAAGTTGCCGTAAATGAACTTTCATCAGCCCATTTTAATGGCGGGGGACATGTAAACGCAGCCGGGGGAAGAAGTAATGACTCTCTTGAAGAAACTCTAAACAGGTTTTTGCAGGTTTTACCTTTATTTATGAAAAAATATGTGTAACCGTTTTCTTCTTTTCCTGTCTCTTGTTTTCCTGCTGATTTCCTGTTCAGGAGACCATGCACCCCAGGGAAAAAAAGAAGTAAGAGTTCCGAAAGATTCACTCATTGTCCGCAACCAGGAATGGACCATACAGGAAAAAGCAGTAATTGATGATTATGTTCGCAGAAAACAATGGAACGTTACCACCACCGGAACCGGACTTCGCTATATCATTTATAAGCAGGGCGACACACTGAAGCCTACTGCCAAAGACGGACAAATTGTAACCGTTGATTACGAAATTTACCTGCTCGAAGATGATTCATTGTGCTATGCCTCAGAAGGAATACCCGAATCATTTAAAGTAAAAATGGATAATGTGGAGAGCGGTTTACACGAAGCCATGACCTACCTCAGGGAAGGCGACCAGGCTAAAATTATTCTGCCTTCATGGCTGGCTTTCGGCCTGATTGGCGACCTCGATAAAATACCTATGCAGTCACCGCTGGTTTATGATATACATCTGTTAAAAATAGCGGATGAATAACGGGTTATACATATCAGCAGTAGTCCTGTTGCTGTTGTCGGCCTGTGGCGGAGGTGAGAAAAAGAAAAAAACACTTACCCGAAACCCACATCCGCAAACCGTTAGCAGCGATTCGGGAAAAATAAAGAACGATTCTGTTTTTTCAGATTCCTTAACCGGGACAAAACCCGAAATACAAACCGTTCAGCAATATAAATCGGCAGGAGGAGTGATAGTGGATGTGATTCATGCCAATCCCACCGGTTCTTCAATAGAATACGGAAGTGTAGTTAAAATCAATTACAAAGGTTACCTGCCAGATGGAAAACCTTTCGATTCGAATGAACTGATTGGTATGCCTCTTCCTTTTTTTGTAGGCGTGGGCATGTCGGTAAAAGGCTGGGATGAAGCGCTTCCCCTGATAAAAGCCGGTGAAAAAGCAAGAATAAAAGTGCCCTCCAAACTGGCTTATGGAAAAAAGGGATATGGAAAACTCATTCCACCCGACACCGATCTTACGTTTGATATGGAAATAGTGGAGAAAATGAAGCCTAAAATCACTGCATCAGGACTCGAATTCTACAAAACGCTGGAAAAAAAAGGCACTTCTCCCAATGATTCCAGCATGGTCACTATTCATTACTATGGCTGGGTAAAGGGAGGGAAATTATTCGATTCTTCGCATATGAACGGAAAACCCTATACTTTTCATATGTCTTCCGGAAGAGCAATAAAAGGCTGGAAAGAATGCCTGAAAATGATGAGTCCCGGTGAAAAAGCCTTTGTTGTAGTGCCTTCTTCGCTTGGTTATGGCGAAACGGGAATTCCTGAACTGGTACCCGCCAATGCCACCCTCATTTACAGCTTAGAGCTGCTGGAAGTTAAATAGTTGTTAAAGCCGTTTTCAAAGGGAAATTTAATCGGATTTGACCCGGTTTTTTTCTTAACTTCGCCCAATTTTCTTAAAAGGTTTAATTATGGGTATGGCTTCTGATAAATTCATTGGTGAAGGTTTAACCTACGATGACGTGCTCCTCGTCCCCGATTATTCTGAAGTACTGCCCCGTGAAGTTGATATCCGTTCCAAATTTACCCGCAATATTACTATCCAGCTTCCCGTTGTTTCTGCCGCTATGGACACCGTTACCGAATCACGCCTTGCTATTGCTTTGGCTCAACAGGGTGGAATAGGTGTGGTGCATAAAAACATGAGCATCGAAGCGCAGGCCAACAAAGTGAGAAAAGTAAAACGTTCGGAAAGCGGAATGATCCAGGACCCCGTTACCCTTCAGGTAAACGCCTCTGTTGGAGATGCACTGAAGCTGATGTCGGAAAATAAAATCGGTGGTATTCCGGTGGTGGATGGAAATCGTAAACTGGTAGGAATTGTTACCAACCGCGACCTTCGTTTCGAAAAGAAAATGGATAAACCGGTGGCCGATATCATGACCTCACAAGGGTTGATTACCGGTGAAACGGGCATCGATTTATTTAAAGCAGAAGCTATTCTTCAACAACATAAAATAGAAAAGCTTCCCGTTGTTGATAAAGACAACAAACTGGTTGGCCTGATCACTTACCGTGATATTATCAAACTGAAAGAACATCCCAATTCCTGCAAAGACAATTTCGGAAGATTAAGAGTGGCTGCAGCAGTTGGAATTACATCCGATACCCTTGACCGCGTATCTGCACTGGTAAATGCCGGGGTAGATGCCATCATTATCGATACCGCACACGGCCACACAAAGGGAGTTATTGAAATTCTGAAAAAAGTAAAAACCATTTATCCCGATCTTGAAGTAGTGGTTGGAAATATTGCTACCGGAGAAGCAGCAAAAGCACTTGTTGCCGCTGGTGCAGATGCCGTGAAAGTAGGAATCGGGCCCGGCTCTATTTGTACTACAAGAATTATTGCCGGAGTGGGAGTGCCACAGTTATCTGCTGTAATGATGGTTGCCGAAGCATTAAAAGGCACAGGAGTTCCGCTGATTGCTGACGGAGGAGTAAGATATACCGGAGATGTGGTAAAAGCCATTGCCGGAGGCGCATCAACTGTAATGGTGGGATCGATGTTTGCCGGGGTGGAAGAGTCTCCCGGAGAAACAATTATTTACGAAGGAAGAAAATTCAAAGCCTATCGCGGAATGGGTTCCATTGAAGCTATGCAACAAGGCTCAAAAGACCGCTATTTCCAGGATATGGAAGACGATATCAAAAAACTGGTTCCCGAAGGAATTTCAGGAAGAGTTCCCTACAAAGGCCATTTGGCTGAAGTTACCTACCAGTTAGTTGGAGGTTTACGTGCAGGAATGGGATATTGCGGTGCAAAAGATATAGAAACCCTGCAGAAAAAATCAAAGTTCGTACGCATCACCCAGTCCGGAATACGCGAAAGCCATCCGCATAACATTACCATTACCCGCGAAGCACCCAATTACAGCGCAGTTTAACCTTAACGTTTCAATACATCATATGAAAACAAAACATTTTTTCGGATTACTTTTTTCCACCGCTGTTTTTCTCAACAGCTTAAATGCCCAACCCGTTACCAACGACCCCGTGCTTATGACCGTGAATAAAGTCCCGGTATATCAATCGGAGTTTGAGAACATTTTCAGGAAAAATCTTAAAGAGTCGGTTATTACCAAAGAAGCGCTGGATGAATACCTGGTATTATTCACCAACTTTAAACTGAAAGTAACGGAAGCAGAAGAAATGGGCCTGGATACCAACCGTAAATTTAAAGACGAATTGTTTGGTTACCGCAAACAGCTGGCAAAACCTTACCTCGTGGATAACCAGCTGAACGAAGACCTGATTAAAGAAGCGTATGAAAGAATGAAAGAAGAAGTGCGCGCCAGCCATATTCTTATCAAGTGCGACCTTGATGCCGATCCAAAAGATACGCTGGCGGCCTGGAAAAAAGCAACAAAGGCAAGAGAAATGGCAGTAAAAAACGGTTTCGAAAAAACTGCTATGGAAATGTCAGAGGATCCGTCAGTGAAAAAAAACAAAGGCGATATCGGTTATTTTTCTGCTATGATGCTGGTTTATCCGTTTGAGTCGGCAGCATATAAATCAAAAGTGGGAGAAGTTTCTATGCCGGTACGTACCAGGTTTGGATATCATATTCTGAAAGTAACCGACAGAAGGCCGGCAAGAGGAACTATTAAAACAGCACATATACTTATTGCTACAAAAGAAGAAGATACCCCTGAAGCAAAAGAAAATGCACGTAAAAAAGCCGGTGAGATTTATGAAAAAGCCGTAAAAGGTGAAGATTTTGCTACTCTTGCGCGTCAATATTCTGATGATGAAAGCTCTTCGAAAAAAGGAGGAGAATTACCTCCGTTTTCTACCGGAAAGATGGTGCTGGATTTTGAAAATGCTGCATTTGCATTAGCCAAAGACGGTGACATTTCTCCCATAGTTCAAACCCAATATGGTTTCCATATCATCAAGCGCCTTGAATACAAACCGCTCGAATCGTTTGATGAACTGAAAGGAAATATCAAAACACGCCTTACCCGCGATTCAAGAGCCCATCTTCCCCGCAAGGCATTTATTACCAAACTTAAAAGTGAGTATGGTTTCAGGGAAAATCCTTCTGCTCTTAAACCTTTCTATTCGCTGGTAGACACCAGTATTTTTATGGGCGAATGGAACAAGGAAAAAGCTTCTCACCTCAATACCGAAATGTTTCGCTTTGCCGATAAAGTGTTTACCCAAAAAGATTTTACCGAACACCTTGCTTCCCTCCAGCGCAAAGGAATGCAGAAAGAAGAGATGATATCTTTCATCAATACTACCTACGACCGCTGGCAAAACAACAGTATTATGGACTATGAAGATGCCAAACTGGAAGTAAAATATCCCGAATTTAAAATGCTGATGAAAGAATACCGTGACGGTATTTTGTTGTTTGAGATCACCGACCAGAAAGTATGGTCGAAAGCGGTTAAAGACAGCGCGGGACTCGCTCAGTATTACGAAAAAAACAAGCAAAACTATATGTGGCCCAAACGTTATGATGTAGACTTTGTTTGGTGTGCCAATGCAAAACTGGCAAAAAAGGTGCGCAAAGACCTGAAAAAAGGAAAACTGGACGAAAAACAACTGTTGGAAAAATACAATAAGGATTCGCAACTGAATCTTAAAATTGAAAGCGGTGTGTTTACCGATGAAAAAGATATGATAAAAAAACATGCTCCTTCCGCCAAAGGATTATCCCCCAACTACAGCGAAAACGGACAGGTTTTAATTATCCGTACGAAAAATATTCTTGAGCCCACTCCCAAAACCATCACCGAAGCAAAAGGCATTATCACCAACGACTACCAGGGATGGCTGGAAAAAGAATGGCTGGAGTCACTAAAGAAAAAATACCCGGTTACTGTAAACCGTGATGTATTGTATAGTATAAAATAAACTATTTGGCGAACCGTATTTTCATAGCGGTAATCGTATTGCTCTGCTTTTCGTGCGGAAATGATGAACAATCAGCCAAAGGAAAATTACTGGCTAAAGTGGGAGATAAAGAACTTTTTCTTTCCGACCTGCAGGGAATGATTCCCGAAGGATTGACACCGGATGACAGTATCGCCCGCGTAAAAGCCATTACAGACGACTGGATCCGTGAAACAGTGATTCTCAATAAAGCCGAAACAGAACTTCCCGAAACCAAAAAGAACGTGGAAGCGCGGCTCGAAAAATACCGCAGGTCGCTGCTTATTTATGAATATGAAAAAGAATATGCCCGGCAAAAACTCGATACCAACGTCAGCGACCAGGAAATAGAAAAACACTATCTCGACAACCAGCAGGATTTTAAGCTTCCCGATTATATCGTTAAAGTGTTATATGTAAAAGTGATGAAAGAGGCCCCTGCGCAGGATAAAGTAGCCCGCTGGTTCAAATCCACCAGGCAGGAAGATTTGCTTAGTCTTGAAAAATATTCTGCCGCCAATGCCGTTAATTATTACAACGATACCGAAAGCTGGATCTATTTTAATGAACTTTTAAAGGAAGTACCGTTAACAATTAATAACAAGGACGAATTTCTGAAAAACAATAAACACGTTACCTTTGAGGATGAAGAGTTTAAATACTATCTTACTATTTACGAATATAAACTGAAAGACGCATTGTCGCCATTAAGCCTTGAAAAAGACAATATAAAAGCAAGAATACTTAATGCAAGAACCACCGAACTGATAAAGAAAATGCGAACTGATATAATGAATGAATCATCAGGAGAAATAAAAAACTACCTCGAAAATGAAGAGTAAACTGTTTGTTGCACTGTTTTTTTCGGCCGCTTCTGTACTATGTGCGCAGAATGTTATGCTTGACCGTGTGATTGCCGTGGTGGGAGATAAGCCCATTCTGTATAGCGAAATGGAAGCACAATACCTTCAGGCCAAAAACCAGGGCGTGCCAATGGGAGATAATCCCTATGCCTTGATTCTCGACCAGTTGCTTTACCAGAAATTATTATTGCATAATGCAGAAATAGACAGCCTGGAAGTTTCGGAAGACCAGGTGCAGAACGAACTGGAAGCCCGTATCCGTTATTACGAACAAATGATTCCCGGTGGAAGAAAAGGACTCGAAGAATTTTATGGGAAACCTATTGCACAGATCAAAGAAGAATTCTATGACAACATAAAAGAAAACCTGCTGGCCAAACAAATGGAACGACAGGTTACTTCCGGCATCAAAGTTACCCCGGCAGAAATTCGTGAGTTTTTTAATAAGATTCCAAAAGATAGTTTACCCCTCATCAGTTCTATGCTGGAAATGGCACAAATCGTAAAGCTTCCTAAAATAACAGAGGAAACCAAAACTGCAAGAAGAACCGAACTCGAGGAATTGAGACAACGATTACTAAAAGGCGAAATCAGCTGGTGCCGTGCCGCTCTTAAATCAGACGACCCCGGCACAAGAACCAAATGCGGTGAGTGGGGTGAATATGTTACAATGGGCGCTGCATTCGTTCCCGAATTTGATGCCATGGCGCGTAAAATGAAACCCAAAACGATCTCAGAAATATTTGAAACACCTTATGGCTATCACTTTATGCGGCTGGACGACAGAAGAGGTGAAGAATATATTGGCGCACATATCCTTTTTACCATCCAACCCGATGATGAAGAGTTACTGAAAGCTTCTCAACAGCTGGATAGTGTAATGAATATGCTAAATGAAAATGCTATTTCTTTTGAAGACGCTGTAAAGAAATTTTCGGATGATGAAGAAGGAAGAGAAAGCGGAGGAAAAATTGTCAATCCGCAAAATGGAGATACGCGTTTTGAAATATCATCACTCGACCCGGAAATGTTTATGACCGTTGATAAAATGAAACCGGGAGAAATTTCAGGGATCATTCCTTATTCTACCCGTGACGGTAAACCGGGAATGCGCATCATCAAACTGCTGAAACGAAGTGACCCCCACCGTGCCAATTTAACTGATGATTACCAGATGATTTCAGAAGCCGCACAGGCTGATAAAGAAGAAAAAACGGTTGAGAAGTGGGTTTCCTCTAAAATATCCACTACCTATATCTGGATCGCTGATGAATATAAAAACTATTCTTTCCAGTATAAATGGATTAAGGAGAAATAAGATTAGTATTTGTGAAATCCGCGTATTCATTATCACATAAAGTAAGGAACCCACCTGACACCACATTATCTTTTTAATCCTGGGCCAGAAACGTTAAAATATGAAGTTTTAACCATCTTAAAGGCCACCAAAAAGACCCATTAGTTATAAGATAACGTGATGGCAGGTAGGTTCAATAACTTTATGGTTTATTAAAAACCCCCATTCACCACCGTATTAACGGAAACAAAGAAAAGTAAAAATTAAATTCAAATAATAAAACCGACATTAGAAAATATTTAGAATTGAGGGTTTTCTAAAAAAAAAATATTCCTTATAAATTTTCAGATTTATCGTCCGAATTATTTTTAGGTTTACCGGTTAATACTCTATAAAAAAAATATCCGGCCATAATGGTTACCAAACTCATCCAGCAAATCATCATTATCAATGCGCTTGTTGACATTCACGACCTAAAATACGCCCGAAAGTTTTAAAATCACTATAATTATTCCTAATACAAGAACAAGCGCAAAAGCGATTGCCATTTTTGGGTTTGGTTCAGAGGTTTTATGCTTTTTAGTCTGATTTTCCATTTTTTAGTCTTTGCATTTCAGAATACAAAGGTCGGTAAAACCAAAAGCAATGTTGGTTTAAAAAAATTAGAAAATGCTTAGAATTTCAGAGGGAAAGAGATAGTAATTTTAGTTCCGTCATTTATAGTTGAAGAAACATCAATACCGGCTTTATGAGCGCGAACAACTTTATCTACGATGGACAATCCAATACCATAACCCTTTACGTGAGTGGTGTATTTTCCTCGGTAAAAAGGTTCGAAAATATGAGGAATTTCATTTTCTGAAATTCCAATTCCTTTATCTCTGAATCGAACATACAAATTCTCATAATCCGATATTATTTCTACGATTGCCGTGCGATCAAGAGAAAATTTGCAGGCATTATCCATCAGATTCAAAAAACACGTTTTTAAATATTGCTTATTACCGGGAATACTTAAACTATTCTCGTTGCCTGCTGATTCATGTACAATTAACTTCACAATACAACCGGAATTATTGGCTAAAAACTCATTTTTCGTTTCCCAGATCAGGTCATCAATTTTTATTACTTCCATTTTGAGATTTATATTCTCAGCATCAATTTTTGTGAGCTGCAATAATTGATGTGACATTTCATTCAGTCGCTTTATATCTTCGAGAACGGAGGATATAATATTTTTATATTCCGTTGTGTTTCGTTCTTTTAATAAAGTAACTTCCAGTTGTGCGGTTATTGATGTAAGCGGATTTCGTAATTCATGAGAAGCATTGGTGACAAATGTTTTCTGTGTTTTAAAGGCCAGTTCAATTCTATCCAGCATTTTGTTGAAAGTAGCCGATAGCCGTGCAATTTCATCTTTTTGATTTCCTTCATCAAGCCGTTTGTTTAAATTATTTGCAGTAATTGTATTAACCTGTGTAACTATCCGCGAAATAGGTTTTAATGCCCTGCCTGAATATATCCAGCCTACAATGAGAAAAACGACTAATACAACGACAAAAACTATGACCAAAATTTGCTTTAAATTTTGCAAATTCTCCAAACCATATTTGTCTATGGCACAGGCCAGTACGACAAATTTTGTATTTTCATTTTGGTATTGGATTCCGATAATTTCTATGTCGCCTATCGAAGTTCTTTTTTCTCCATAAATACGTACTTCTTCAAGAAACGAATTCAGATCCGGCAAAATTTTATGAAAGTGAATACTGTCATTATTAGTGTAAAGTTCCTTGTTCCTGCTATTATAAACAGAAATGTTTTCGTAGTACAGATTGTCTTTTTTATTACTGTCAAATAGTTTTAACATGGCAGAGTCTATTTGTTCTACCCTTATCAGTAAATCCGCAGTGGTATTGGCGCGTGCAGAAAGCCTCGAATAAAACTCATCCTTTTGATGTTTCGCAGAAAAATAATAAATAGCAAAAAGAGAAAACAACAGTAAAGTTGCCGCAATGAAAAAAAACAGGAGAGTAAGTTTTGTCCTGATCTGCATTTATTTTTCTTTTAGAATATATCCTAATCCATGCACGGTATGAATTAATTTTTTTGAGAATTTTTTATCTACTTTATTTCGCAGGTAATTTACATACACCTCGATAATATTTGTTCCGGTATCAAAGGTAATATCCCAGACTCTTTCAGCTATTTCGTTTTTGGAAATGACTTTTTCAGGATTTCTGATAAGATATTCCATTAAAGCAAACTCTCTTGCGGTTAATTCAATGTACTCACCACCACGATGAACTGATTTTGAATCAAGATTCAACTCCAGGTCGGAAAACGAAAGCACATTTTTTTTATCGTCTTTTACTGCCGGCCGTTTTAAGAGTGCTTTTATTCTTACTAAAAGTTCTTTGAATTCAAATGGTTTAACGAGGTAATCATCTGCACCTGCATTAAAACCGATAACCTTATCATCAACAGTACCCAATGCAGTCAGCATTAATAAAGGACACGAAACGCCCTGTTCCCTCATTCTTACACAAAGTTCCACACCGTTAAGTTCAGGCATAATAATGTCTGAGATAATAAGATCGTACGCTCTGGTGACTGCAAGTTTTAAGCCCTCTTTTCCTTCATGCGCTAAATCGACTGCATAATGGTGTTCTTCCAATCCTTTTTTAAGTGATTGAGCGGTTTTTATCTCATCTTCTATTATCAGGATTTTATATTTCACTATACAAAAGTACCTATTTCAAACAAGATGGCTTTGAAGGATATAAACCAGCGAACCACCGACATAACCTAACAAAGCCAACCAGCCAATTTTTTTCAGGTACCAGAAAAATTCAATTTTTTCCATTCCCATTGCGGCAACCCCGGCTGCCGAACCAATTATAAGAATACTACCACCTGTCCCTGCACAGTAAGCAAGAAATTCCCAGAAAAAATGATCGGTTGGATAAACAGAAAGATCATACATACCCATTGAAGCTGCAACTAACGGAACATTATCTATGACAGCTGAAAATAACCCGATGGACAATACGATAATACTCTCGTTACCGATTTTATTATCCATGTAGGCTGCCAATTCACTTAATTGTTTGGTAGATTCAAGAGCAGAAATAGCAATAAGAATTCCCAAAAAGAAGAGAATACTGGACGCATCAATTTTACGTAAAGCATGCACAATGGAATAACTGTCTTTATCAGCATCGTCTTTGTCTTTATGAATAATTTCAGAAACAATCCAAAGTATTCCTAATCCAAACAGAACACCCATAAAGGGCGGTAAATGTGTAATTACTTTAAAAACCGGAACAAAGACCAAAGCCCCAATCCCGGTAAATAAAATCAGGTTTCTGTCAAATTTTGACGCACTTTTCGGTTCGGACTTTATGTTTATTTGTTCGATCTTACCTTTCATCGAAAAAGAAAGAACGATTAACGGTACTGTTAAGCAAACCAAACAAGGGAGAATCAGTGAAGGGATAATGTGTGCCGTTGTAATTTGTCCGCCAATCCAGAGCATGGTAGTTGTAACGTCACCGATCGGAGACCAGGCTCCACCCGCATTGGCTGCAATGATGATCATACCCACAAAAAGCAAACGGTCATTTTTTGCGGAAATCAGCTTTCTGATTAAAGAAACCATAACAATGGTGGTAGTAAGATTATCAAGAACCGATGAAAGAAAAAAAGCTATGAAGCTAATTATCCATAAGAGTTTTCGTTTGTCAGTTGTCCGGATAAGATCTGTGACTGCATTAAATCCATCGTGAGCATCAATAAGCTCTACAATGGTCATTGCGCCAAGTAAAAAGAATAAAATACCTGATATACCGCCAAAATGGTGCATTAATTCACCTAATATGTGTTCCGTTTCCATTTCTCCTGAAGCGGTCATAATATAGATAGCCCAACACAAAACCCCGGTGAGTAATGCCGTTGCCGCTTTATTGATTTTAATACTGTGTTCAAATGCTATGGCCGCGTATCCGAGAACAAAAACAATGATTATGAGGGCGTACATAAGATGAAATTTGTTGCGCAATATTCAGAAAAGAGTACGCAAATGATTCAGTAAAAAATTAGAAATTCATTAGAAAGCGGACGGGAATAGAAGCTACTGAAATAGAGAGGGATTCGAACCAAATAGACCCGGAAAAGGTAAAAAAAGACTGCCCCCGTTAAAACAACAGCAATCCGGTTAAAGTTGATTCAAAAAAGTGTCAGGAGCGGAGAGAGAGGGATTATTTTATGATCCCTGTTCACCGGAAGTCAAAATCAAAACAAACGCCCCGCTTATTTTTATTTTCCCGAAAATCCTTGAAAACAAGTTTTCCGGCCTTTCAGAAAAACAAAAAGTCCCGCTTTGCGGGACCTGTTTTGATTTATTCTGCGGGCACAGATTTCAAACCTTCTGACCAGTTCCTTGATGATTTACACAAAACCTACGAGTTCTGTATACATAATCAGGAGGAACTCCGGCAGGTTTTAAACCAATGCCACCCCAAACCCTAAAGAACATTACCTATTTCCTACAAAAACAACCCCCAAAAGTAAAAAATACTTGGGTTTGGCAAAATAACAGCAGGTTAAATTTGAGAAGCCCTTTATTTTTAATAGAAATATAGAAAATCAGTTTTTTACTAATAGTCAGATAGTTGCCCCCCCC
>JBMORL010000001.1:0-4268 GCA_049322335.1 Bacteroidota bacterium | reverse complement strand
TTCCCGCGTTGAACAGCTCTGAAATACCAACCGTGGGTGAAAAAGTTTCGGAAGCCGGTGCACTGGCGTTCAATTACACCATGGTGAGATTAAACGGAGAAATTGCCACGCTTTTTACCGACTGGGTGAAAAAGAATTTTCCCGATCGGGCAGAAAAAGTACTTCACCAGGTAGCCGAATGCCACGGAGGAAAACTAAATGATTCACGTCCCGGAATCCGCATGAGAGGAGAAGGTGTTATTTCGGAACAGATCAGCGACCTTTTCCGCATCACACGCAAAAAATATTTTACAGGAAGAAAATTTCCGTCACTTACTGCAGAATTATTCGACAGGAATGCAGGTGACAGCCAGTTAAGGCTTTTCTGATCACTCTCTCATCAGCTTGGAGGTTCCGTATTGAACACCGGTGAGGTCAGCTACCTTGAGGGTATAAATACCACGCGCCAGCATTTCGCAGGAAATAACAGATGTATTCACGCCTTTGGTAACGGTCAGCGGAATTCTTTTCACTTCTTTACCGGTAATATCGGTAATGATCACATTCAGTTGTTTTTCTTCGGATGAATTGATCACCACATTAAATTCTCCCGTTGCCGAAGGATTGGGAAATACCTGCTCGAGTGAAAGTCCACCGGCAATAAAATCAATTTTAATGGTATTGGAAATTTTCACATCGTTATTGATGTCTACCTGGAAGATGCGGTAAAAATTTTCACCTTCAACCGGGTTGGAGTGAGTGAAATCGTATTCAGAAATGATATTCATTCCATCATTGGCATGAACTTTTCCTATGTCATTAAAATCGATCGCGTTCAGTGAATGCTGAACTACATATTCTTTAACGGCAGTTTCTGTTGCAGCCGCCCAGTTAAGTTTTACATCGGCATTTTGTTTTTCACCGTTAAACTCAAGTAAGTCGGCAGCTAACGGTGTGCAGCTTACCTGCGCTGTTCCGAAAAACTGGAGCGGAACTGTTGTGGTTGTGCTGCTATAATTGGAAAAACAAATAAGATATTGTTGTCCTGCCAATACATTTAATTCGGGTTCAAAATTTCCTGCTGCACCTCCTGCAGGAACAGGAGTAGCTATTCCGGTATATCCTGCGCATGGAACATTCCAGTTGCATCTTACAGGAGAAACAGAATTGGAAACTATACTTCCGCATACTGTTCCGCTATAGGGCCACATGATCCAGTCGTAACATACAACAGGCCCGCCTGCTGTCCCGAAACTAAATTCCAGCGTTCCGGAAGTTGCAATATTTACAACCATCCAGGTGCTGTTCAATTCACCGCTATTCAAACAACCCGAGTTGGCGCTGGCCGGATTGGTACAGGGATTGGAAACCGAACAGGATGTTAATTCATTGATCATTCCAAATCCGCTGGGAGAAACTGAAAAGTTAAGATTGGTACAAACATTCACTGCATTGGAACAATCACTGGCAGTAACCGAAGAACCCGGGCAGTTTATACTGAAACCAAAAGTATTTCCCGCTGTAGATTCAGCATCCACAAGAATATAATAAGTTGTTCCGGCTGTCCAGTTCATCGCACCATAATTACCGGTAGAAATAACATCGTCAATACAAGTCCACCCGGTGCTGGCACAGGTTGTGCTCCAGGCAAAATCTATAAAACCACCGGTGATGGCATTTACGTTGATGCTATGTACACCAGACGTTGTGGGAGTAAAACTATACACCAATTCCTGTCCTGAAGTGGTAAATCCGCAGGGATTAGCCAGCCATGCGCCTGTTCCTGTAAGCGTATTATTTACAGAACTGCCACAAGAAGGAATATTGGTTACTCCCAAACAAGGATTGGTAGAGCTTGGGCAGGGAATAGTAAATGTTTGGGTTACGCTGGTGGTGGGTTCGGGATCCAGTAAAATATAATAGGTAACTCCGGCCGTCCAGCTCATAGCTCCGTAAACCCCGGGGCCGATGATATCATCAATGCAAGTCCACCCGGTTGATGCACACCCTGAAGAAGCCGGCATCCAGAAATAATCAATAAATCCTCCGGTGGCAGAAGTAACATTTAAAGAATAGGTTCCCGTTGTGGTGGGAGTAAAGCTATAGATCATTTCAGTACCACTCGTAGTAAATCCGCAGGCCGTTACATTCCATGATCCGTTTCCGCTCAAGGTGGTGGTAACTGCAGTTCCACAGGCTCCGATATTGGTAATACTTGTACATGGGTTAACTGCGGCAGGGTTGGCCTGTACGCAAATACTGAAACTTCCGGCACCCGATGACCATTGCCATATTCTTATCATATAAACAGCACCTGGCGTAAGTGTGGTGGCCGTTATACTGGGCATTCCGGCTCCGTTATCATTACAGGCAATTTCCACCCATGCTCCGCAACTTCCCTGGTAAAGTGCCATTACTCCGTCTGTCATTGTGCCGGCAAGAGTATTGATGGTAACCGATCCGCTGGCCGGAGCTGTAAATTGATACCAACCGTCTGCTGTTCCGGTTGCGCAAGTGGGAGTACCTCCGTTTGCGGCATTGGTTCCCCAGTTCAACCCGGTAGTATTTCCGGCCGTCCATGTACAACCTGCACCTGGAGTTAATACAGGAGCAGTGGGAGACCCGGCAGAACAGGGAAGATTGGTTTGTGAAAACAACTCACCTGAGAAAAACAATAAACCCGTTATTGCTATCCCTTTCAGAATATGTTGGTGATTTTTTCTCATCTGTCCCCGGTATTTGCTGGAGGAATAGGGCCGTCATTCATTATCAGTATATCCAGTTCACGTTGCGAAAGAAGTGTAATACTGAAACCGTAGGTGTTGTCGGTTATTGTAACGCGGGTGTTGGGTTGACGCAAATGGTTGTAATCATCCACATCAATTAATTCTGCTACATAGTCAGGACAGGATTCGCAACTAAGGTCGGTGATAAAAAACGAATAGATATAATAATACTTTACCTGTTTAAATTTTTCATAATAGCCCGACTGCATGGTTTGCAGATCAGCTACTTTATATTTTTTAAGAATGAGCCTGTTTTGGTAGGGGTCGGTATTTCCCTGGGAAAAACCGGAAGTGGCAAAAACAATGAAAAGAAATGCCGTGAAGATTTGCTTCATTTAACCGTGATTTTGGTTTAAAAATACATCGGAAAGACGCCAGAATGTTTCTCAAGTTGCGTTAAATAAAATTCATTGAAAAACCAAAAAGTTAAAATATTAATGATTGTATTTATTACCTAAATCGAATCAGGCGGCCGGTTTACTGGGCAATTATTGTGTCATAGGAGGGGGATAATCCTCCCCAAACGCCCAATCCTCCATTGATATTTGACTTAACGGGTGCCGGGGCGGCAAAAGGATTTCCGTTATTTACGATCTGCGTTTCATAGGTTCTCCAAAACATATAATGATCACGGTCCATTGTGCAAAATTTAACAATAATAGTGTCGCCTTTTTTAAAGTAGCCCCGCTCGGCCGGATCTTCCGGTGTGGCGGCAAAATCGTTATCTCCGCGATTGTAGGCAAAATCGAAGGAGGTTCCGTTGATAAACTTATCTTCAAAAGCCGAGCCTATGGGTGCAATAAAACTAAGATCTTCGTTTTGCCTCATGGCATACCACCGATAAGCATTTCCCAACGTATCAGGATCTGTCATTCTTGCCCATGCATGGCCGAGACTGTCTGATGTTTCGTTTAATTTAAACCAGGCGCTGTCCAAAGCAACCGGCTGCGGAAGTGAGGTGAAAGAAGTAAGAATGGTGCCCCCTGAATTTATACTCAATGAATAATTTTTCCCGATTACTCCGTAAATATTAGTATCAAAACTGGTATACGCACAAAAATCAAGTTCGGAAAGAGTAGCCGTATCCACCCCTAGAAAAGCACTCACAAACGGAAGCAGCGAATCGGGAACCGAGCTGGTGCATATTTCGAATAATGTGGCAGAATACGAACCATCAGAAACAGTAATGGTTGCCCCGTGAACAAATATCTGCGACAGGTCTGTAAAGTTGGAAGTGCCAAAGTATGGCTGTGATTTTTTCAGTAAAACAATAGGCGGATTTCCCGGCTCAATCCATCCCTCCACTACCAGCTTCGGATCACCACCCGGAATCTCAATATCCGCATCCCGCTCGCAGGAAAAAACAAACAGCGATAATGCCATCAGCGTTAGATATATTGTTTTTGTTTTCATTTCAAAAAATATTTTTTTTTCTTTATATGTTATCTCATTCCATCTCTCCCATAACTCATCCCAATACTCCAATCTCAATACTCAAATCTC